>NZ_LMJM01000021.1:11083-64356 GCF_001429005.1 Ensifer sp. Root954 | reverse complement strand
GGGACGCGAGCGATCGCGTCCCCGTTTCCGTTCTCGGGCTCGGAAACGTCAGGTCTCGTTCTCTGCGGAGAAATCGGAAGCGACGAGTTTCTTGTCGAGCCCGAACTTCTGCATCTTCTCGTAGAGCGTCTTCCGCGAGATGCCGAGGGTCTCGTAGACCGGCTTCAGCGCGCCGCCATGGGCGGCGATTGCGCTGGCGATGAGGCCTTTTTCATAGGCCGCCACCTTGTCGGCGAGGCGGTTGCCGTTTTCCGATCGCGCGCTGTCGTCGGGAGCCGCATCGAGCCCGAGCACCAGCCGCTCGGCGGCATTGCGCAACTCGCGCACATTGCCCGGCCAGTCGCGCTCGGCGATTTCGGCCAGCATCGATTGGGAGATCTCCACCTCATCCCGGCCGTAGCGAGCGGCCGACTCCCTGACCAGTTGCAGAAAGAGCAGCGGAATGTCGGCGCGCCGCTGCGCAAGCGAGGGGACGCGGAGCGTCGCGACGTTGAGGCGATAGAGGAGGTCCGCCCGGAAGCGCCCGGCGGCGACTTCCTTTTCGAGATCGACCTTGCTGGTGGCGATGAAACGGACGTCGAGCGGGACCTGCTCGTTCGATCCCAGACGGGTGATGACGCGCTCCTGCAGCACCCGCAGAAACTTTGCCTGGAGGTCGAAGGGCATCGAGCCAATCTCGTCGAGCAGGATCGTACCGCCGCGACCATGTTCGAACTTGCCGTAGCGTGGACGGATGGCGCCGGGAAAGGCGCCGGGCTCATGGCCGAAGAGCTCGCTTTCGATCAGGTTTTCGGGCAGCGCGGCGCAGTTGATAGCGATGAACGGGCTGTTGGCGCGGGTGCTCAGATCATGGAGCGTGCGGGCCAACACCTCCTTGCCGACGCCGGTATCGCCGATGATCAAGGTATCGGCATCGGCCGCGCCGAGCGCGCGGATGCGGTAGCGCAGGTCGACCATGACCTGGCTTCGACCGGGCAGCCGCTGTTCGATGTCGTCGCGCTTGCCGGCAACCGCCTTCAGCCGGCGGTTTTCAAGAACGAGCGCGCGCCAGTCCAGTGCCCGGCGGATCGTGCCGGCGAGCATCTGCGCTGCAAAGGGCTTCTCGACGAAGTCATAGGCGCCTTCGCGCATGGCCCGGACCGCGAGTTGCACATCGCCATGGCCGGTGACGAGGATGACCGGTACCTCCGCATCGATTTCGCGGATGCGCTGCAGGAGGGTCATGCCGTCCATGCCCGGCATGCGGATATCGCTGATCACCACGCCAGGAAAACTGTAGCTGATGAATTCGAGCGCGTGTTCGGCGGCCGAGAAGGCATCGACGCGGAATCCGGCCAGCTCCAGCGCCTGGGCGCTCGAATGGCGCACATCCTCTTCGTCATCGACGAGTAGGATCCGGCTCTCGATCATTCGGCGGCCTCCCGGGCATTGCTGTTTTCGGCAGCGAGTTCGATGCGGAACTCGGCGCCGCCTTCCGCAAGGTTAGTGGCGACAAGGCTTCCGCCGAAATCCTTGATAATGTTATAGGAAATCGAAAGGCCAAGGCCCAGCCCCTTGCCGACGCCCTTTGTGGAAAAGAACGGGTCGAAGATACGTTCGGCAATCGCCGGCGCAATGCCGGGGCCGCGGTCGCTGACGGTCAGCACGACTTTGCCGTCTTCCTGCTTCGCACGCAGGCGGATGGTGCGGTCGTCAAGGCCCTCGACGGCATCGGCGGCATTGGAAATGATGTTGACGAGCACCTGCTGCAGGCGGACCGAGCCGGCCCGGACGACGAGCGGTTCGTTGCCGAGATCGATGTCGATGGTCGCCGCCGCCGCCTTCAGCCGAACCGACACGATCTCCATCGTGTCGCGCACCACTTCCTCGACCGGGACCGGCCCGAGTTTCTCGTTCGGTTTGCGGGCGAAATTGCGCAGGTGCTTGCTGATCGCCGCCATGCGGTCGACAAGCCCGGAGATGCGGCGGATATTGTCCGTCGCCTCGTCGGACCGACCCCGCTCGATCAGCAGTGCGGCGCTGTCAGCATAGGTCTTGGCGGCGGCGAGCGGCTGGTTGAATTCGTGCGAGAGGGCGGCGGACATCTGCCCGAGCCCTGCCAGTTTTCCGGCCTGGATCAGATCGGCCTGCGTCCGTCGCAGTTGCTTCTCCGTCAGCCGCCGTTCGGCGATCTCTTCCTCGATCTGGCCGTTGACGCGGGCAAGATCGGCGGTGCGTTCGTCTACGCGGCGTTCCAGCTCGGCCTGTGCTTCCGCCTGCATCGACAGGCGCTCGTTGAGCCGCGCGCGCCGCTGGAGAATGATGGCGACGCCGAGACCGGCAAGGCAGAGCAGAAGCAGAGCGGCGATAACAGTCGTCAGCGCCTGTGTTCGCACCGACGCGGTGTCGACCAGCACATTCACTGTCCAGTCGGCGTCGGGCATCCGCTGCGAAAGCATCAGGTATTCGCGGCTTGAGTTTTCGGCCGAGACGGTGAGGAAATGACGGTCGGACGAAACGCGCTCCGACACGGGAAGGGCATGTACGGTCGCATCGGCGTAGCGCCTGGAGGCCTCGGTTCGTGCAAGCCGGTCCGACGTCAGCGGCAGGATCGACGCGTAGCGCCATTCCGGATCGCCGGACATGAAGACGATGCCTTCCGGGTCGGAGACGAAGATCTTGTACTCGCCGCCCTGCCAGGACGCTTCGATGCGCTCGACATCGACCTTGAACACCATGACGCCGCGGATCTCGTTGCCGACCCGGATCGGGGAGCCGAAAAAGTAGCCGCGTTTCAACGACGTGGTTCCGAGTGCATAGAACCGCGATTGCTCGCCGCGAAGCGCTTCCTGGAAATAGGGCCGGTAGCTGAAATTCTGCCCAACGAAGCTCGTCGGCCCGTCATAGTTGCTGGCGGCGATGGTGTTGCCATCCGGCGTGATCACGTAGATGTCCGAGGACTGCAACAGGCCGTTGATGTCCTTGAGGTAGCTGTCGACGGCCTCCCGCAGTCGCCGGTCCCGTGGGCGGGTGACGAGCTCGCGGACATCGTCATGATCCGCGATCAGTGCCGGCAACGCCTGGTAGCGGTTGAGGTGGCCGTCGAGCGCGGTGACGGCGAGGCGCAGCGCCGTGGTCGCCTGAGCACCTGCCTCGCGCAAATAGCTGTCGGTCGTGACCGCATAGCCTTTCCATGCCAGCATGGCTGCAAGCAGCGGCAACAGCAGGAACGCAATGACCAAGCGATGTTTCACAGATATGCGCGCGCCTCCTCGCGTCGTTGCAGCAAATGCCGCCCGCCGATCTTAAGCATCGGGGCGAGGGCTCACAAGTCGCCGCTGCAACTCGCTTCTGTTGACGAGTTTTAGGCGTCGTCAATGATCTGTTGACAATGCGTTTGGTTGCGGCCGTCTTTCGCCGAGAAGCGGATAGGCGCATCTAAGACCCAACGGAGCGCCCGGTGGCGCCGGAGAGAAAGGATCACGGCAATGCTCAATCAGATCAAGGGTCTGCATCACGTCACCTCGATGGCGGACGATGCGCGCGAGAACAACCTGTTCTTCACCAAGTCGCTCGGCCTGCGCCGTGTCAAGAAGACGGTCAACTTCGACTCGCCGGATGTCTACCACCTCTATTACGGCGACGAAGCCGGCACGCCTGGTACCGTCATGACCTATTTCCCGTTCCCGCAGATGCCGCGTGGCCGCGCCGGTACTGGCGAAGTCGGAACCACCGTCTTCTCCGTGCCCGAAGGTTCGCTCGGTTTCTGGAAAGAGCGGCTGGCAACGCTCGGCGCCACCGGTTTCAAGGATGAAGAAACCTTCGGTGAAAACCGCCTGAACTTCGCCGGTCCTGATGGTGACGGCTTTGCGCTTGTCGAGGTCAGGGACGATGGGCGCACGCCCTGGACGGAAGGCGGCATTTCCGCTGATCATGCGATCCGCGGGTTCCATTCGGCAGCACTGCGCCTGCGTGACGAAGGTGCGACGGCGGAACTTCTGAAGTTCATGGGCTACGAAGAACTTGACCGCAAGGATGGTGTAACTCGTCTAATCGTGCCCGGCGGCAACGATGCCCGCGTCATCGACCTCGAAACGATGCCGAATATCGGCCGCGCCTCGCAAGGGGCAGGCTCGGTGCACCACATCGCCTTCGCGGTCGATAACCGCGAAAAGCAACTCGAGGTGCGCAAGGCACTGATGGACACGGGCTATCAGGTGACGCCGGTCATCGACCGCGATTACTTCTGGGCGATCTATTTCCGCACGCCGGGCGGCGTCCTGTTCGAGATCGCGACAAACGAGCCTGGCTTCGACCGGGACGAGGACCTCGCCCATCTCGGCGAGGCGCTGAAGCTGCCGCAGCAGCACAAGCACCTGCGCCCGATCCTCGAAAGTCACCTGCAGAAGATCGACTAAGACGCCAAGACAGGGAAGGCTCGCCGCCGCGGCGAGCCTTCGCTACCCGATCTTGCACAGGTCGGTTCACAGTTTCGTCGAAACCGTGAAGCCAACGCTTTGAAATCAGGCAGGTTCGCACGAGGCTTCGACCCGTCGGAGGCCTGCCCCAGGAGACAAAAATGGTAGATCATGGCTATGTTCACAAGCTGAAGGCCGGAAAGCCCGGCCAGCCGGTTTTCTTCGTGTTCCACGGGACCGGCGGTGACGAGAACCAGTTCTTCACTTTCGCATCCGAGTTGCTGCCCGACGCGACGATCGTTTCGCCGCGAGGCGACGTTTCGGAATATGGCGCCGCACGCTTCTTCAAGCGCACCGGCGAGGGTGTCTACGATATGGCCGACCTTGCTCGCGCCACCGAAAAGATGACGGGCTTCGTCAAGGCGCTGGCTGCGGAGCATCAGGCTTCTCAGGTGATCGGCCTTGGTTATTCCAACGGCGCGAACATCCTTGCCAATGTGCTGATCGAAGGTGGTGTTTTCGACAAGGCGGTGCTGATGCATCCCTTGATCCCGTTCCGCCCGAAGGACAATGCGGGGCTGAAGGAGCGTAGCGTCCTGATCACCGCCGGCGAGCGTGACCCCATCTGCCCGGCACCGCTGACCCAGGCGCTCGCGGACTATTTCCAGGGGCAGGGTGCGGCAACCGAAACCGAGTGGCATTCGGGCGGGCACGACATCCGCCAGAATGAAATCGCGGCGATCGCGCGCTTCCTGAAGGATTGATCACTCCAGCCGGCGACGGAAGAGCCAGGAGGCGGCCGAGAGGGTGACGATGGCGATCAGAAACAATGGGACCGTCTGTCGCGCCACCTCGACCGCCGGAATGTCCTTGAGGAACACGCCCTTCACGATCACGAGGAAGTAGCGCAGCGGATTGACATAGGTGATCGGCTGCAGCCAGGAGGGCATGTTCTCGATCGGCGTGGCGAAACCCGAAAGCAGCATCGCCGGCACCATGAACAGGAACGCGCCGAGGATCGCCTGCTGCTGCGTCATCGACAGGGCAGAAATGAACAGGCCGAGGCCGACGACGGAGGCGAGGTAGAACACCGCGCTGCCGTAGAGCAGAAGCAGCGAGCCGCGCAGCGGCACGCCGAAGATGAATACGGCCGCCAGGATGTAAATGGTGATGTGGAAGAGGCCGATCATCATCGGCGGTATCAGCTTGCCGATCAGGATCTCGTGGGTTCGAAGCGGCGAGACCATCAGTTGATCGAAAGTGCCGAGCTCCCGTTCGCGCGCGATCGATAGCGCAGTGACAATAAGACCTATCAACAATGCGATGCTGGCGACGAGGTTCGGAACCATGAACCACTGGTAGGTAAGGTTTGGATTGAACCAGTTGCGGGCAACGACGGTGACCGCCCCCGATGCCATGCGCTTGCCTGCGGGCGTCTCGGCGGCAAGCGCGCCGACGATACGGCCGAGATAACCGGAGACGATCTGCGACGCATTGGAGCGGCGGCCGTCGAGGATGACCTGCACCTCCGCCGGCCGGCCGGCCTCGATATCGCGCGAGAAGGTGGGGCCGATTTCGATCGCCGCAATGACCTGCTGGGTGTCGATCGCCAGGCGCACCTCCTGCTGACTGTCGGTGAAGCGGATGCTTCGGAAGGTTGGCGAGCCGTCGATCCCCTCGATCAGATCCTGGCTCCAGTGGCCGTTGTCGCGGTTCAGCACCAGCACGTCGACATTCGTGACCTCCAGCGTCGCAGCGTAGGAGAACACCAGAAGCTGCAGGATCGGCGGTACGATCAGCACGGTGCGCCCCTTGGGGTCGCGCAGCACCGCCAGCAACTCCTTGACGATCAGGGCCTTCAGTCTCGTCCACCACATGTCAGCCGATCCTCTTGCGGGTACTGCGGGCGGCGAGCGCGAAGAACACGCTGCCGATCAGGAGCATGGCGGCAATGGACTTGCCGAACATCGGCCAGATGTCGCCAGCCAGAAACACCGTCTGCAGGCTCGGGATCAGATAGCGCGCCGGCACGATAAAGGTGATACACTGGATGACCGTCGGCATCGAATTGATCTCGAAGAGAAATCCCGAAAGCAGAAAGGCCGGAAGAAACGCCGAAATCAGCGCGAGCTGCGAGGCGAGGAATTGGTTCTTGGTCGCCGCCGAAATCAACAGGCCCTGACCGAGCGCCGGCATCAGGAAAGTCGCTGACAGCGCGTAGAGCGCTGCGACCGAGCCGCGAAAAGGAACGCCGAAGAGGAAGACGGCAAGGAGGACGCAGAGCGTCATCGAGGTGAGCCCGAGAATAAAATAGGGCAGCAGCTTGCCGGCAAGGAGTTCGGCTGCCGAAACCGGCGTCGCCATCATCGCCTCCATCGTGCCGCGCTCCCATTCACGTGCAACGACGAGCGAGGTGAGCAGCGTCCCGACCAGCGTCATGACGATGGCGATCGAGCCCGGCACCAGGAAGTTCCGGCTGGTCAGCTCCGGGTTGAACCAGAAGCGCTGCTCGGCCGAGATCGCCGGCGGCCGGCCGGCGCTGTCGCTCAACCGCTGGCGCTCCCAATTGGCTACGGTCGCCTGCGCATAGTTCTGGACGAAGTTCGCGGTGTTGGGATCGGAGCCGTCGACGAGCACCTGCAAGGCGGGGTGCCGACCGGCCGAGTAGTCGGCCACGAAGCTCTTGGGGATTACAACGATGCCGCGGACCCGGCCAAGCACTAGGTCTTCCTCGAACTCGCGGCGGTCCCGACCGACCGCCACCGTGAAATAACGCGAGGCCTGAAATCCCGCAGCGAGATCGCGCGTCAGCGGGGCCTCTTCTTCGACGACGAGGCCGATTCGGGTCTGCGTCGTGTCGAGCGAAACACCATAGCCGAAGAGAAACAACAGGATCATCGGCAGCACGAAGGCGATCAGGATGCTGCTCGGGTCGCGAACGATCTGATAGCTTTCCTTGCGCACCAACGCGGCAAAGCGTCTGGCTCTCGTGGCCCGGCCCTCGGTCGTTGCGGCGCGCGCGCTCATGCGGCCTCCTTCTCCTCTGAGCCTTGAACCAGGGCGATGAAGGCATCCTCCATGGTCGGGTCCGGAAGGTCGGGGCTGGCGACCTGCGCCTTCAATTCGTCTGGTGAGCCGAGCGCGATCGACCGGCCGCGATAAATCAGCGAAATGCGGTCGCAATATTCGGCCTCGTCCATGAAGTGGGTGGTGACGAGTACGGTGACGCCCTTTTCGACAAGGCCGTTGATGTGGGTCCAGAATTCGCGCCGGGTGATGGGATCGACGCCGGAGGTCGGTTCGTCGAGAAACAGCGCTTCCGGTTCGTGCAATACGGCGCAGGCGAGTGCCAGACGCTGCTTGAGGCCGAGCGGCAGATCTTTCGCCGACATGTCGAGCAGGCGGGCGAAGCCGAAGATTTCCGTCATCAACTGGATGCGTTCGCGTTTGCGCGCGCCGGCAAGACCGTAGACGCCGGCAAAGAAGCTGAGGTTCTGGCCGACGCTCAAATCGCCGTAGAGCGAGAATTTTTGCGCCATGTAGCCCAGCCGGTTGCGTGCTTCCGCTGCGTCTCGCCGTAGATCGAAACCGGCGACGCGGCCTTCGCCGGCCGTGGGCTTCAACAGCCCGCACAACATCTTGAAGGTCGTGGATTTGCCGGCGCCGTTCGGGCCTAAGAGCCCGAAGATCTGACCGCGCGGTATGTCGAAGGTGATCGCATCCGCGGCGGTGAAATCGCCGAAGCGTTTCGTCAGTCCGCGCGCTTCGATGACCGGGCGTTCGCCGTCGGTCGGGAAGGGGGTCTGGGTTTCCGCGAGCTTGGAGCGGCCACCGGGACCGCCGCCGAGCATGTCGATGAACGCATCCTCGAAACGCGGCGTGGTCGTCGCCACGCTCGATGCGGACGAATGTCCGTCCGGGGTTGGCGGTTTGGTCCCTGGCTTCATGACCAGGCGGATCGCTTCGCCCTGGATGACCCCGTCGACGACATCGTCGTCGTCGAGATAGCTTGCGAGCTTCTGGCGCCGCCCATGGGTAATGCCGGAAACCTTGAAGACGCGATCGGCGACCCTGGCGGTCAATTCGGCGGGACTGCCCGTGAACAGGAGCCTGCCTTCGTTCAAGAGCAGAACGCTGTCGCAGGCCTCCGCCTCGTCCAGATAGGCTGTGGACCAGACGACGCCGATGCCTTCCTTCGTCAGGTTTTCGACCATCTTCCAGAGATCTCGGCGCGAGATCGGGTCGACGCCGACGCCCGGTTCGTCGAGGAGAAGCAGCCTCGGCTTGCGCAGCAGGGCGCAGGCAAGGCCAAGCTTCTGCTTCATGCCGCCGGAGAGCTTGCCGGCAAGGCGGCTAGTGAAACGCTTGAGGTCAGTAAATTCGAGCAGTTCGTCGAAGGTCGCTGTGCGCTCGCCAAGCGGCAGGCCGCGCAGATCGGCGTAGAGATTGAGGTTTTCCTGAACGGAAAGGTCCTCATAGAGGCCGAAGCGTTGCGGCATGTAGCCGATGGCCGCCTGGATATCGGCAGCATTCGCCACCGTATCGAAACCGAGGACCTCGACCTTGCCTTCGTCCGGTACCATCAGCCCGGTCATCAGGCGGATCAGCGTGGTCTTTCCGGCGCCATCGGGGCCGACGAGCCCGGTGATCCGCCCGCCCAAGATTTCGCCAGCGATATGGTCGAGCGCCGGCGGGGCATCGCCGAAGCGCTTGACCACATCCGCGATGCGAACGAACGGCACCTCGTCGCTCATTGCGCGGCTCCAGCCTTTTCCGGCAGATGCACGGTCACGGGCATGCCCTGCCGGAGATCGGGGCCCGGCTTGTCGACAACGATGCGCAGGCGATAAACGAGATCGGTACGCAGTTCCGGCGTTTCCACCGACTTGGGCGTGAATTCGGCGACCGGTGAAATGAACCCGACCGTCGCCTTGTAGCGGTGGTCCGGGGCGCTGTCGGACGTGACCTCGACGGCCATGCCGGGATGCACCCGGCCAAGGTCCGGTTCCGCCACATAGGCGCGCACCCAGACGGGTTCGTTCAGCGAGACGACGTAGACGGTGTCGGAAGGCGCGACGATGGCACCAGCCTCGCGCACCCGTGACAGGACCGTGCCGGCGCTCGGCGCGAACAGTTGGGTATCGGCAAGCGAGGTGCGGGCGCTTTCGAGCTTGGCTTCGGCGGCGAGCACCTGCGCCTGGGCGGCTTCAATATCCTCGATCCGGCTTCCCTCTTCGATGAGCGCCAGGGCCTCGCGGGCGGAGGTGGCGCGCGCTGCGGCTGCCGCCCTGTTGGCGTTCGCCTCGTCGAGATTGGCCTGGGAGATGGTGCCGTTCGGGCGCAATTGCCGGGCGCGTTCATAAGCGAGATTGGCGTTTTCGAGATCGGCCAGACGTTCCTCATGGGTCGCGCGCGCCTGGGCGATCTCGGTCGGGCGTGCCCCCGCCCTCAGCTTTGCAAGGTTGGCCCTGAGCGCACCGAGATCGGCCTGCGCCGCGGCGACCGCCTGCTCGAACGGGGCGGCGTCCAGCGTCGCCAGAACGTCCCCGGGCTTGACCACGTCTCCTTCGTCGACGCCAAGGCTTGCGATGCGGCCGCTGACGCGGAAGCCGAGTGAAACCTGCCGAATGTCGACATTGCCGTAGAGCACCGAGGTCTGCTCCGTGCCGGTCCAGCCGAGCCGCTGCGGCACGTCGAACCACCAGGCACTGGCCGCGGCGCCGGCAAGCAATACAAGGGCTACTGCCGGCTTGTTCATGACCGGTCCTCCCGCTTGTTTCCAATGGCCGCGACCAGCTCGGCAGCATGTCGGCGCAAGAGATCGAGCTCGTCAGGACCGACCGCCTGCCATTTCATCTGCCGAAGCACGGCTGCGTGGGCCATGCGGAAGACCAGGATGCTGCCGACGAAGGACAGGGTTTTCAGCCGGACCTGTTCCGATTGAAGAGGCTCGCCAAGGATGGTGGCAACCAGCCTGCCGGCCATGCCGATCATCGGGCCCATGACGTTGGAATAGACGCGCTCAAAGGCTTCCGTCGGCTCCATCTGTTCGCGGATGATGAAGCGCGCCCAGCTTTCGGACTGGCGGCTCACGAAGAGGGCGACCATGTGCTGCGCCAGCTGGGTGAGCATGTCGCGGGCTTCCTGGGGTTCCAACGGCTGGCCTTGGCTGTCGAGGTGGGCAAGGCGAGCAAGAACCGCGTTTCGAAGGTCTGCGACGTGGTCGATGATGATCGAGGCAAGGTGCTCCGCAGCGGCGATATGGAGGCCTTCCTTGCCGCCGAAGTAATAGGGGATTGCCTGGAGGTTCACGCCTGCCGTTTCGGCGAGCATGCGAGTGGTTGCGCCGTCAAAGCCGTAGCGGCCAAAGACGTCGATGGAACTGGTCAGCAGTTTCTCGCGGGTGACATCTCCGCGGTCCTGCTTGGTCGGGCGGGGCGAGGTTTCTTTTTTCATGACATACTGAAATTACATCATTCCAATGATTAAGTCAATCGAATGAATTTACGCGACGGATGACGACATGCCTTGAATCGATGAGGTCGTGTTGCAGAAAGCAGGTCGCACAAAGGTGCACAGCGGTTTTGCTGTGGCACTCTATTTTGCGGGCGAGGAACCCCCGGTGAAACTTTTGGCCTAAGCGACGTCGCGCTCTTCGCCCCGTTCGAGGCGGCGCTGAAAGAGGGCGGCGATGAGATCCGATTGGGTGACGACGCCGAGCAGCCGGTTATCCGGATCGACCACGGGCATATGGTGCAGCCCCATGTCGGACATCGGCGGCACGAGTTTGGCGATCATGGTTTCCGGTAGGGCGGATTGCACCTTGCGGGTCATGATGTCGGATACGAGCCGTGGTGTTTTCGGCCCGAAGCCGATAACGTTTCCGAGCCGCTGGCGGATGCCGCCCTGCGGTGTGAGCATTGCGTGTTTCATGAAATCGGTTTGCGTGACGATACCGACGAGTCCGTCCTTTTCAGTCACGACCGGTAGCGCCTTGATGTGATGCTTGATCAGGGTCTGCCAGGCCTGGCGCAAGGTCGTCTCGGGCGTGGCCGTGGCGACGTCGCGCGACATGATCTCGGCGCAGGTGATTTCGCCGGAGCGGCGGTTGAAGGCGCGGATCTGCGCCTGGTGGATCAACGCGTCGAGCTCTTCGGGACTGACGTCGACCACTTCACCATATTGGGCGAGAACGGTCTGCAGGTCTTCGGGGACGATGCCGAGCCTGTGCGTCGGCGCGGGGTCGCTCGTTCCATGCAGCGTCGGCGCCTGCGCAAGATGCGGGTAGCGGCGACCGGTCACGTTGTTGAACGCCAGCGCGATCAAGAGGATGACGACCGAATTGATGGCGACCGGCGACAGGACGAACCAGTAACCCGCCTCGTGGATCGCCGGGCCACCGAGCACGGCGGTCAGCGCAACCGCCCCGCTCGGCGGATGAAGGCAGCCGAGCAGCAGCATGATCGCGATGGCGAGCCCGACGGCGACTGCGGCTGCGACGACCGGATCCGGGATCAGCAACGCCGCGGTCACGCCGATCAGCGAAGAGATGGTGTTGCCGCCGACGATCGACCAGGGTTGGGCGAGCGGGCTCGCCGGGGCGGCAAAGAGAAGGACGGCCGAGGCGCCCATTGGCGCGATCAGCAGCGGCAGGCTGGCGCCCGCCCCGAGGGCATAGCTGCTGATCAAGCCGGTAAGCAGGATGCCAAGAAGCGCGCCCAAAGACGCACGCAGGCGTTCCAGATGGCTGATCGGAACGAGCGATGGGATGAAACGCTTGATGTACGCGCGGGCCTTCGACATGGAGCCTCTCGGGAGGGGAGGTACGGACTTGGGCACGCCATTAGCACATGGCGCAGCATTGGGCATGAAATCCGCATCCAAAAACCGGCGTTGGATTGAAATATATGCATCGCGCCTAAAAAATGTGCGATGCACACGCGGGCGCGTGCTGTCCCTATAGTCGGGCTCGTCAGCCCGACAGGGCGGCGGAAAAATCGATCGAGAACCGGGTGCCACGGCCAGGCGTCGTATCGACCGCGACGGTTGCCTGGTGCAATTCGCTGATACGCCGCACGATCTTCAGGCCGAGGCCGAGCTGCCCGGAGCTTTTTACATAGCCGAGGTCTTCGTTGTGCTCCGGAAGGTCTATCAGCCCCTTGCCGTCATCCTCGACAGAGACGACCGGGCCGGGGCCACAGGTCAGGACGATCCGGGTTCCCGGCGGGTTGTGCTTGACGGCGTTCTCGATGAGGTTGCGCAGCATGTTTTCGACGAGCGCCGGAATGGCGGTTATCTGTGGCGTGCCTTCGTCTACGAATTCGAGGGACTTGTCGTGGTCGAAGACGAAAGGTGCAATCGCCTCCGCAACGGCGGCGCCGATCTGAGACAGGCTGGTGCGCTGGTAGGCGGAGGGATCGACGGCATCGGCGCGCGCGAGCGAGGTCAACTGCTCCAGAATATGGGTGAGTGCGTCCAGGTCGCGCTCCGCATTGCGCGCCCGCGGGTCGTCGATGCGGCTGAGTTCCATCTTGGCGATCGACACCGGCGTGCGGATTTCATGGGCGATCGACGACGAGAACAGCTTTTGCGACTGGATGAGATCGGCAACCCGGGTCAGCATCCGATTGACTGCGGTGACGAGACGGGCGATTTCCTGCGGCATCCGCGTCAACGGCAGGCGCGCATTGCTGTCGCGCGGGTCGAGGGCGTCGGCGGCCTGCGCGGCCATGGCGACCGGCCGCAAGGCGCTGCGCACCGACCAGATCGTCGCGCCGATCACGAGACAGAACATTAGGGTCATCGGCACGATCATCGAATCGAACATCTCGTGCAGCAAGGCGCCGTACATGAAGCCGTTCGGATCGTTGAGGATCGCGAGTTCGACCAGGACGACCAGGCCGCCCCGATCGAAAGTCTGGCCGCCGGCAACGCTGAAAGGTTTGCCCGGCGCGATCAGGCGTTTCCAGAATTGCGGCGCGTCGACGTTGAGCGGCAGGAAGTGTTGGGCACATTCGGCCGTGCAGTTCGAATGGATCATCTCACCGGACGCAGTGCGGATACGCAGGAAAATCGCGCCGTTGTCGTCGGACCGGTCGAGATAGCGTTCGCGCACGTCGCGATTGGGCTCGTAACGCGCCACGCCGTCGCGCACCTGGACATACTCGATCAGGTTTTCGGTTTCCTGCTGCAGCATGAGCACGCTCAGCTTGTCGTCGTCGAACCAGTAGTCGGCGAAGACGACGCCGATCTGGATCGCCATGGCCAACAGCGAGAAGGCGATGATGCGGCGGGCTACGATACCGATCAGGGAAGGGTTTCGGCTCCTCATGGAGCTTGCCTGAGGAGGTAGCCGATGCCGCGCACCGTCTCGATCTGAACGCCGCTATCGAGCGGCTGCAGGCGTTTGCGCACCCTTGAAACAGCCAGTTCCAGGGCATTGGGCGTGACTTCCTGGCCATATTCCGAAAGGGCCGTTTCGAGCTTCCGCTTCGGCACGACGCGACCGACCTCGCGCATCAGGATCTCGATCAACGACCGCTCGCGCGGCGGCAAAGGCACCACCGTGCCGTCGCAGGTGAGGTCGGCGGTTGCCGGGTCGTAGCGCAATGTCCCAGCTTCCAGTACCGGCTGTACGGCCTGGGGATTGCGCCGCAGCATCGCGCGACAGCGCGACAGCAGCTCGCGATGGTGGAACGGTTTTACGAGATAGTCGTCGGCCCCGGCGTCGAGCCCGGCGATGCGCTCGTCGACAGAGCCCTTGGCCGTGATGATCAGCACCGGCAGCCCGGGATACTCCAGGCGGACGCGGCGAAGCAGCGACAGGCCGTCGCCATCGGGCAGCCCGAGGTCAAGCAGCACCAGGTCATGCTCGCGCGCCGCGATCGCCGTTTCGGCATCGGCCACGCTTGAAACCGCATCGAGGCGCCAGCCCGCATCCCGCATGGTTTCACCGACCAGTTCAACCAGTCGCGGACTGTCTTCGACCAGGAGCAGGCGCATTGATTCGTCTCGATATTACAGGGCCACCGCCGACCATATGGGCTTTCGCCGGGACTGCCAACTGCCTGCGCGACACCTACCAGCGCGCGTATCGGCGCAACAATGAGCAATCTTGACGGGGTTTGGACAGCTTGTCCGTCGTATCTCAACGGCTGAGGGGGAGGCTGCAACCTAGCAGGTGGCCGCCACGCGGCCTCCATCTCGATTGAATGCCCGTGCCTGCAACGCCCCTCCCAGGCGCTCTTGCAGTCACCGCAGGAGACTACAGTTTTGAGATTTTCAGGTATTCGCCGCCCCGAAATCGGCAGTATTGCGCTCAGCGCTCTTGTCAGTGCCTATCTGCTCCTTGCCACCAACAAATCCTTCTGGACACACACGGTCGCCTATTTCGACGATTCCCTCTCGGCGCGTCTGTCTTTCAGTGCGGCTCTGTGTCTGCTGACCTTCGCAGGCCTGACGCTGGCCTCCGTCAAATATGTGATGAAGCCGGTGATGATCTTCCTGATCATGGTATCGGCCGCCGCCTCCTACTTCATCGATACTTTCGGCGTCATCATCGACAAGGACATGATCGGCAACGCGGCGGTGACGACGCAGGCCGAAGCCAGCCACCTCCTGACCGGCAGTCTGGCGACGCATCTGCTGCTTTACGGGGTACTTCCGTCGCTGCTGGTGATCTGGTTCAAGCTCCGCTACCGGCCCTTCCTGTCGAATGCTGCGGTCAACCTGGCGGTGATCATTCCCTGCCTCCTCGTCAGCGGGGGGCTGGTCTACGCGAACTTTGCAAACGTCGCCTACGTGATCCGCGAACACAAGGACCTGATGAAGCGGTTCAACCCGACGGGGCCGGTTTCGGCTGCCGTGCGATATGCGTCCTCGACCTATAAGCAGCGCAACATCGTCGTGCAGCCACTCGCAACCGACGCCCGACAGGGTGCGCGGATTGCCGCTGCCGGCAAGCCCGTGGTTGTCGTCGTCGTTGCCGGCGAAACCGCGCGCGCGATGAACTTCTCGCTGAACGGCTATGGGCGCGAGACCAATCCGGAACTCAAGGCTCTGGGCGTCGTCAACTACACCGACACCACGAGCTGCGGCACGGCGACGGCAACGTCGCTCCCCTGCATGTTCTCCGTCTACCCGCGTGATGAGTACAGCGACTGGAAGGCTCGCTCGACGGAAAACCTCATGAACGTGCTGACGCGCGCCGGCGTTTCGACCACCTGGTGGGACAACAACACCGGCAGCAAGGGCATTGCCGACCTCATCAACTTCGCCAGCATGACCGACCAGAAGAACAGCCCGCTCTGCAAGAACGGGGAATGCCTGGACGAGATCTTCCTCGGCGAGCTCGACAAGAAGCTCTCGGCGACCAAGAAGAACAGCGTGATCGTACTCCACCAACTCGGCAGCCACGGACCGTCCTATTACCTGCGCTATCCCGAGAAGTTCCGGCGTTTCACGCCCGATTGCCGCACGCCCGAACTGATGAAGTGTTCGGTTGAAGAAATCACGAACGCCTATGACAACACGATCCTCTACACCGACTACGTGGTGGCGAGTGTCGCCCGGTTGCTGGAAAAGCATCAGGACCAGATCGCGGGCGCGATGATCTATATGTCCGATCACGGCGAGTCGCTCGGCGAGAACGGCATCTATCTGCACGGCGCGCCCTATGCCATCGCCCCGCGCGAACAGACGCAGGTGCCGTTTATCGCGTGGTTCTCGAAGCCCTACCAGGCGGCAATGGGTGTCGATACGGCGTGCCTCGCCAAGGATACGGCGCAGCCGAAATCCCACGACAACCTGTTTCATACCGTGCTCGGCATGATGAATGTCGAGACCAAGGTCTACAAGCCGGGCCTTGATGCCTTTGCGAGCTGCACGAAGAAGCCGGGCGGCGGGGCGGCGTTCCAGGCCGCGGATACGACCAACGACTTGCCGGCAAGCCCCGTGCGTTCCTCAGGGTTTCCAGGCGCCCTTTAACGGCCCGTAAATTTGCCCACGGTCGGAACAAAACCCGGCCTCGACGCTTCCTTGAAAACACACCCCGATTTCGTTCCCGCCACGGCCGAGGCGGCCAACGCGGCCTCGGCCCTTCGGGACAGCCCAAGGAAGGAGAGGTCCGATGCGCATCGTCGGCCTGCAGGTCACTGCCGAAAGAGCCGGTCGCTCAGGGTTCACCGTCGAATTCATAGGCGACGGCGATGAGGTGATGACAGTGATGTGTCCCCAGGACAAGGCCGGATCCCTTAACCGGCTGAACGCGATCGCGAAGGCAAAGGAAATTCTGCATGCGGCCATTGCGGCCGACGAAACGGTCGCGGCCGCCGGCGACCAGGCAGGGGTGCGTCGCGGCACCCTGCCGAACGCGCGCCGGGCGCATGATCGCGATGCGATGGAAGAGCAACTCGACGAAGGACTCGAGGATACTTTTCCGGCAAGCGACCCGGTGTCGATCGCCAGCTCGACCATCGCCAAGGGTCATTCCCGACGCTGACATCAGGACGGCACAATAGTGGCTCCCAAGTGCGGGCATCTCGCCCGTGGCTCCTTACACGGCGGCCCTCATTCTTAATTGTCGCACGGGTCCGCGTCGCGGCCGCCGCATCTTGCATCCTTTCCGCAAAAGGCATGTTATAGCGCCTTGATCTGGCGATATTTTCGGCCTCGAACCGGCCGGCGCCCGCTATCGGAATTTGGAGAGTGAATGCATGGCCGTCCGGCATCTGACGTTCGCCGTCGGCGATATTCACGGCTGCCTCGACCAGCTGCGCGCGCTGCTGGATGAAATCGAAGACTATGCGCCAACGGGGCGGGTGATCTTTCTCGGCGACCTGATCGACCGGGGGCCGGACAGCCGCGCCGTCATTGAACTGATCATGGCTGGTCCGACGAAGCCCGGCTGGACCTGGCTGACCCTCAAGGGCAACCACGAGGAAATGCTTTGGGGTGCCAGCAGTGGTGAAAGCGATGTCGACTGGTGGCTGGTCAACGGTGGCCGCGAGACGCTGATCTCCTATGACGGCACGGTTCCCGGGCGGCACCTGAAATGGATCAAGGAGCTGCCGACGATCCTGGTCGAGCGCTTTCGCATTTTCGTTCATGCGGGCGTCGACGACACGCGGCCGCTGGAACAGCAGGACGACGGGGTTTTCCTCTGGATCCGGCCGCCCGACGACTATTCCGGCGAGTACTGGGGCCGGCACCTTTGTCATGGCCACACGCCGAGCACGGCCAATCCGCGCACGGTCGGAAACCGCACCAATGTCGATTCCGGCGCGGTGTTCAGCGGCATCCTCTCCTGCGCCATCTTCGACGACGATCAGGCGGGCGGGCCGATCGACTTCCTGACGGCGAGCAAGGCTGCCTGGCGCGTCGAGTGAGCGTTGGCATCGGTGGCGTAAATGGCATTGTGCGGGCGGCTCTCCGGTAGTAGGTGTGGCTTCTCCGCTGGGCGAAGCCTTTGCCGCCCGTCTCATCATCTCAGGGGATTGCCTTGGACGCCGCGCCTTCATCCGTTTTCACGAAGAATTTTGCTGCCCTCCTGTTCGATATGGATGGCACGTTGCTGAACTCCATGGCCGTGGTCGAGCGTGTCTGGGGCGCATGGGCGGAGCGCAATGGTCTCGACCCAGTCGAGTTTACCAAAACCGTACATGGCGTGCGCGCCGTCGATACGATCCGCAATCTCGAGCTGCCGGACATCGATCCGGAGAAGGAAGCCTACGACCTGGCGCTGGCCGAGATCGCCGACGTTGAAGGTATTGTCGAGATCCCCGGTGCGGTTGATTTCCTGAATTCTCTGCCGCCGGAAAGGTGGGCGATCGTGACGTCCGCGCCGCTGGATCTCGCCGTGCGCCGTCTCGCGGCCGCCGGCATTCCGATGCCCCAACTGATGATCACCGGTGAGGATGTTTCCATCGGCAAGCCCGATCCACAGGGCTACCGGATGGCGGCCGAGCGGCTGGGCGTGCGTGCGGAGGATTGCCTGGTGTTCGAGGACGCGCCGGCCGGAATTCTGGCCGGGCTCGCAGCCGGGGCCGATGTCGTCGTCGTCACCGGTGCGCATGCGGCCGCCGAGGGAACGCCGCACATGACGCTTGCCCGCTACCACGACATCGCGGTGGAGCGCGCAACAGACGGCACGGTATCACTGCGCCGTACCGCTTGAAAACCCGTCGATGAGAACGGGAGGCCGCGTGGGGACCTCCCGTCATTCGCGTCGCTGGTTTAGGCGTTGAGCCAGCATTTCGTCAGCGCGTGCCCGCCCATCAGTTCGCCGTTCGGATCGTCGATCCAACCGCCGACCTTGTCGTTGGTCGCGTCGATATAGTTGTTGAACATCGGTACGATGACGCCGCCTTCGTCGCGCAGCATCATCGCCGCCTGATGATAGAGTGCCTTGCGCTTGGCGTTGTCGAGTTCACCACGCGCCGCAAAGATCAGCTTGTCGAAGTCCTCCCGGAGGAAGCGGGTATCGTTCCACTCGGCCTTGGAGAGATAGGCGATCGAATAGACCTGGTCCTGCGTCGGCCGGCCGGTCCAATAGGACATGCTGAAGGGCTGCTTGTTCCAGACGTCCGACCAGTAGCCGTCGCCCGGTTCGCGCTTCAGGTCGATGGTGATCCCGCATTTGGCGGCGCTCATCTGGAAGAGTTGTGCCGCATCGACAGCGCCGGGAAAGGCGACATCGGAGGTCCGAAGCAGAACCGAGCCGCTGTGCCCGGATTTCTTGTAGTGGAACTTCGCCTTGTCCGGATCGAAGACGCGCTGCTCGATATCGTTGTCGAACAGCGGATAGCCCTTGATCATCGGCGTGTCGTTGCCGACGGTGCCATAGCCGGCGAGCACCTTTGCCACCATCTCCTCGCGGTCGACGGCATATTTCAGCGCCAGGCGCAGGTCGTTGTTGTCGAAGGGCGCCGTGTTGCAATGGGCGATGAAGACATAGTGACCCTTGCCCGGCACATTCCGTATGACGACGCCGGGAAGGCGACTGATCAGGGCGACCACCTTGGGCTCGATGCGGTTGATCATGTGGATCTGGCCGCTCTGGAGGGCCGCGGTTCGAGCGGTCGAGTCATTGATGACAGCGATTTCGATCTGATCGGCATGGCCGCGCTCGGCCGAGCCCCAATAACCTTCGTGCCGCTCTGCGATATGTTTGACGCCCGGCTCGTTGGACACGACCTTGTAGGGGCCGGTGCCGATGCCCGCCGTCGGGTCGTCCTTGCCGCCGTTCGGCTGGATCATCAGGTGGTAATCGCTGACGATATAGGGCAGGTCGGCATTGGGCGCGCGCAGCGTGATGACCACGCTGTCGCCATCGACTTTGATCGTCTCGAAGTCCTGAACGAAGGGCAGGGCCGCAGACTTGGAGTCCGCGTCGCCATGACGCTCGAACGTCGCCACCACGTCGGCCGGGGTCAGCTCCTTGCCGTTGTGGAAGGTCACGTCCTTGCGGATCTTGAAGCGCCAGGTCTTGGCGTCCGGCGTCGCCTCGTAGGCTTCCGCAAGCCGGTACTCGATCTCGCCCGTCGGCGAGACTTCGACGAGCTGTTCGCCCCAGCAGCGCCCGAGCGTGTAGGGGACCTGACTTGCCCAGGTTGCCGGGTCCAGGCTGTTCGTCGATTCCCCGCCGACGAGGCCCGCCTTGAGTGTTCCGCCCTTGACCGGCCCTGCAGCGCGGGCCGCTTGGCCAAGCAGCAGGTTCGCCGAGGCGGCGGTTATCCCGAGTGCCGCGGCCCGTCCGAGAAACTCCCGTCGCGACAGCCGGCCCGCGGCAACCTGCTTGCTCATGAATTCCAGTTCAATTGGCATGTCTTACTCCCTCTCTTGCAAGACCCACCCGGTGTAACCGGTATCGTTGCAGATATTGGAGGCAGATGCCGCGCCTGGTGTGTTGCCGCGCGACAGATGGTGGCGCAGATCGGCGAAAGAAAGTCGTATTCTCGACCGAATAGTTGAGGCGCCGTCACCCCTTGCGGGCGTAGCGTTGCAGGATCGCGGAGATATCCGGCTCGGTCTTGTCGGTGTCGAGTTCGGCGCGAAGCTCGACCGCGTCGAGGTGTTCGAGCATGATCCGTTCCGCCGTGGCGGTGTCGCGCGATTGCAGGGCGCGGATGATCTGGACATGCTCGTCGACGGCACATTCCGGCGAATGCAGCCGCGCGAAGCGAGCGAGGATCAGCGAACAGCGTGAGACGATCTCGCGGACGAACCGCGTCAGCGCCTGTGAGCCCGTAAGCTCGGCAAGCAGGATGTGAAACTCGCCAGCGAGCCGGATCGAAAGCGGGCCGTGATCTGTAAGCGCCGTCTCCTCCTGCCGGACATGCTGCTGCAGCCGCTTGACGCCGGCGGCGTCGAGATCGGCGACGAGCCGTCGGATCACCTCGGCTTCGAGCATGCGTCTCAGTGCGAAGATGTCGCGGGCTTCCTCCAATGTCGGCTCGGCCACGCAGGCGCCCTTATTGGCGCGTAAATCGACAATGCCTTCTGCGTTGAGCCGGACCAGGGCCGCCCGAACGCTGGTACGGCTGACCTTGAAATGGTCGGCGATCGTGTCTTCGGAAAGTTTCGTTCCGGGCCTCAGGGCCTGTTCCAGGATCGCCTGGCGCAAAAGCTTGTAGACCACTTCGCTGCGGCTAGATTTCTCAGACAAGGTTGCCTCCCCAACGGGCCGATGGGGGACCGGCCGAACATGCCCCTTGTCTTCGATAGCGCCCGTCCAAATGGTCGTCAATATTGTATACAATAATGTTGATGTTTGTATTCTCTTGTCGTATGCAATTGCAGGCGCCGACAAACAAGACCGGTGCCGGCCGGTTCGGGAGGAGGCGTGCGGAGAGGACCGCGCGACCTGAGAAGGCCTGAAAGGGAACAGCCAATGGGAGGGAATTCATGAACAGCAGGATTCTGCAGCTCTGTGCGACAGTTGCCGGCATCGCCGTCGGCCTGGTGGCCGCGACCGCTGCCAACGCCGCGACGACGCTCGAAACCGTCAAGGCCCGCGGCAAGCTGATCTGCGGCGTCTCGATGAGCACGCCGGGCTTTGCGACGGCCGATGCCAAGGGTCACATGGAAGGCTTCGATGTCGATGTCTGCCGCGCCGTGGCGGCTGCCGTATTCGGCGATCCGGAAAAGGTCGACTTCGTCCTGACCAACATCAATACGCGCTTCCAGGCGCTTCAGTCCGGCGAGATCGACATGCTGTCGCGCCAGACGACCATGACCTTTTCGCGCGAAACCTCACTCGGGCTCGATTTCGGCCCGACTGTGTTCTACGACGGCCAGGGTCTGATGGTGCCGAAGTCGCTCGGCGTCAGCAGCGCCAAGGAACTGACCGACGCAGCGATCTGCACGCTGCCGGGCACCACGACCGCCCAGAACCTCAGCGACTTCTTCCGTACGATCGGCGGCAAGTTCGAGCTGGTCGTCTTCGAAAGCCCGGACGAAAACCGCAACGCCTTCTTCTCCGGCCGCTGCGAGGCGATCTCGTCCGACCGTTCGGACCTTGCCTCGATCCGCGCCGTTGCCAACAACCCGGACGATTACGTCGTGCTGCCGGAAACGATCTCCAAGGAGCCGCTGGCGCCAGCCGTTCGCCAGAACGATTCCAACTGGCGTGACATCGTCTCCTGGTCTGCCTGGATGCTGATGGCTGCCGAAGAGCGTGGGATCACCCAGGCCAATGTCGACGAGATGACCAAGAGCGAGGATCCGGAGATCCAGCGCATGCTCGGCGTCAGCGAAGAACTCGGCAAGATGCTGAACCTCGACAACAAGTGGGGCTACAACATCATCAAGGGCGTCGGGAACTACGGCGAAGTGTTCGAGCGCAACCTCGGCACCAAGACCGCGCTTGGCCTGACGCGTGGCCCGAACACGCGCTGGAGCGAAGGTGGCCTACTCTACGCACCGCCGTTCCGTTGAGAATCGACCGGCCCGCGCGTTTCGCTCGGGTCCACGTCTCCACATTGTGCCTAATCGGCCCGTGGAGAGTGCGCGCGGTATGCCGCCGTACTATAAACGATAGAAATCGATCAAGTTATGATCTTGGGTCGCGCCGGCCCGAGATCATTGTGCTCCAAGGGACGGGTGCCGATGCCCCTGTTTTATGACGCGCGCATTCGCGCCTATCTCTATCAAGTGATCGCCGTCGGCGTCGTGCTGCTCATCGCCTGGGTGATGTTCAGCACCGCAAGCGCCAATCTTGCCAAGCAGGATATTGCGACCGGTTTCGGCTTCCTGGCGCGCCAGGCCGGATTTGTCATTACCGAATCTGCCATCACCTATGAGCCGACGGATACGATCGGCCGCGCGATCCTCGTCGGCATCACCAACACGGTCAAGGTTTCGCTGCTCGCTGCCCTGTTCGGCACTGTTCTCGGGCTGTTGGTCGGCATCGGGCGGCTGTCGCACAATCCGGTGTTGTCGCGGCTGATGCTTGCCTATGTGGAAGCGCTGCGCAACGTGCCGCTGCTGCTTTATCTTCTGCTCTGGTATTCGCTGATCATCTCCGTGTTTCCGCCAGTCAAGCAGGCGATCGAGATGCTTCCCGGCGTCTTTCTCTCGAACAGCGGCCTGGTCACGCCGGCGCTGCACTGGCAGAGCGGTTTCGCTGCGCTGGTCACGGCCTTTGTTGCCGGCGTCGCTGCCGCCGTCGTTACCGCGCGCATTCTCGGCCGCCGCCGCATCGCAACCGGGAAGGAGCGGCCGATTGCCCTGTTCGCGACGATCGCGTTTCTGCTGCCGCTTGCCGCAACCATCCTCTTCGCAAACATCTCGGTCACCTGGGATGTGCCGGAACTCGGCCGCTTCCGCCTGAGCGGCGGCTATCATTTGCGCCCCGAATTCGTGGCGCTTCTGCTCGGGCTGACGCTCAGCGTGTCGGCCAATGTCGCGGAAATCGTTCGCGCCGGCATCCAGGCAGTCAGCAAGGGGCAGTGGGAAGCGGCGACGGCTCTTGGCCTGTCGCGGGCACGCACGCTGAAGCTCGTGATCCTGCCGCAGGCGCTGCGCATCATCATTCCGCCGCTCACCAACACCTATCTGACCGTGTTCAAGAACAGCTCGCTCGCGATCGCCATCGGCTATCCGGATCTGGTGATGGTCTCAAACACGATTATGAACCAGACGGGCCAGGCGATTGAAGCCATTGCCATTTTCATGTGCGTCTATCTCGGCCTGTCGATCCTGATCTCGCTGGTGATGAACTGGTACAATGCGCGGGTCGCGCTGAGGGAGCGTTGAGCCATGACACAGGTCGACACCCTCGTGAGCAATGCGACGCTTGCGCCGAGCCGCGAAGCGCCACCGGCATCGCGCAGCCGCTGGTTCAGCGCCTATTTCGGCACGCCCGGCAATGCGCTGATCACCATCCTTTGCCTCGGCACGGTCTTTGCGCTCGCCAAGCTCGCAATCGGCTGGCTCTTCGTCGACGCCACCTTTGTCGGCACGCCGGCGGAATGCAAGGCGACGAGCGGCGCCTGCTGGCCGTTCCTGTCGGCGAAGATGCGCTACATCTTTTTCGGCTTTTATCCCTTTGAAGAGCAATGGCGCCCGCTGACGGCGATGCTTCTGTTTCTCGGCGCCTGCCTCGTCTCGATGATGCCGAAGGTCTGGGGGCGGGGACTGCTGATCGCCTGGGTCGCCGTCGTCCTGCCGGTGCTCTATGTGCTGATGGCGGGCGGCTATTTCGGGCTCACGGTCGTGCCCACGACGCAATGGGGCGGGCTGCCGCTTTCCTTCATGCTCTCCTTCATCGGGCTTGCCTGCGCGCTCCCGCTTGGCATTGCGCTGGCGCTCGCCCGCGCATCGAGCCTTCCGGCAATCCGCGTCCTCGGCGTCGGCTTCATCGAGATCGTGCGCGGGGTGCCGCTGATCAGCATCCTGTTCATGGCGACGGTCATGCTGCCCCTGTTCATGCCCAATGGCATCACCATCGACAAGCTCGTCCGGGCGCAGGTGGCGATCATCCTCTTTGCCGCCGCCTATATTGCCGAGATCGTGCGCGGCGGCCTGCAGGCGGTTCCCAACGGGCAGGTCGAGGCCGGCCATTCGCTGGGTCTGCATTACTGGCAGATCATGCGTAAAATCGTGCTGCCGCAGGCGCTGAAGAAGGTCATTCCGCCCTTGGTCAGCCTGTTCATCGGCTTCTTCCAGGATACAACGCTGGTGACGATCGTCGGTCTGCTCGACTTCCTCGACACCGTCCGCACCGCCATGCGCGACCCGCAATGGCAGGGCATCGCGGTGCTGGAGGGCTATGTCTTCGCAGCTGTTGTATACTTCGTTTTCAGCGCTCTCATGGGGGCTTACAGCCGTTTCCTCGAGCAATATTTCAGGACCACGCATGACTAAAGAGATCCACGTCATCCGCAAAGCGCATACGCTCGTCGCCTTCGACCGCAAGCTTAATGGCCATGTCTATCTCAACGACGCCGACGTCGCCTATGACGAGAAGGGCTTCGTGCATGTCGGCGGCCACTATGACGGTCCGTTCGTCAGCGAAAGCTCCGGCCGCGACCGGATGATCCTGCCGGGCTTCGTCAACGTGCATTGCCATTCCGGCGAGGAGCCGATCTCCAAGGGCATCTTCGAGGACATGGGGACGGCAGCGCTCTGGGGCAATGCGCTCTACGAATACTCCAACCTTCTGGAAATCGATGACGATGCGATCGAGGCGTCGCTGACGGTCATGGTCGGCGACCTGATGCGTAGTGGCGTCACCACGCTGCTCGATATTGCCGGCCCGCATGCGAGCTGGCTGCCGACGCTTGCCAAGAGTGGTGCACGCGCCTTCGTCGCGCCGGGTTTCCGCGAAGCGCAATGGCATGTCGAAGACAGCCATCGTCTTGACTTCCGTTGGGACAGGGCGCGGGGGCGCGATGCCTTTGCGCGAGCGCTTGAGGTCGTCGATACTGCGAATGCACACCCATCGGGCCGCCTTGGCGGCGTCGTCGCACCGTCGCAGATCGAGACCTGCTCGCCGGAACTGCTGCAGGATGCGGTGGCGGCAGCGCGTCAGCGCGGCATGCCGATTACCATTCATGCTGCCCAGACCATGACCGAGCACGAAGAACTCTTGCGCCGGCACGGGCTGACGGCCGTACAATATCTCGAAAAGCTGGGTCTGCTCGGCAAGGACCTGATCCTTGGTCATTGCATCTTCGTCGACAGCCATTCCTGGACGCGACAGCGCACGGAGATCGACTTGCGTCTGCTCGCCGATCGCCAGACGACCGTCGCCCATTGCCCGGTCACCTTCTCGCGCAGCGGCATGGCACTGGAATCGGTCGGCCGCTACCGCCGCGCCGGCGTCAACGTCGCGCTCGGAACCGACAGCTATCCGTTCAACATGCTCGAAGAAATGCGCCAGGCGATGATCTGCGCGCGGCTCTCGGGCAAGTCCGTCTTCGACGTATCCACCGGCGACATCTTCGAGGCGGCGACGACCGCCGGCGCGCGGGCACTTGGCCGGGACGACATCGGCAGGATCGCCGTCGGCTCGAAGGCGGATTTCCTGGTGGTCGATCTCAGGCACCACGCCATGCAGCCGGTCTACGACCCCTTGCGCAATCTCCTGCATTGCGCGGCCGAGCGGGCGATCGAGCGCGTCCACGTGGACGGCACTTGCGTCGTCAGTGATGGCCGCCCGACCTTGATCGATTATGACGGCGCGCTCGCAAAGCTCCAGGAAGCGCAGGACTACGCTTGCCGCAAGGCGGCTGAGAACGACACGAAGGGTCGCGCACTGGGGACGCTTGCGCCGCTCTCACTGCCGCGCAGGTAATTCCGGCCGCGGTCCGTCAGGACAGAAAGCGGTGTGCGGCGAAGAGGCAGATCAGGACTGTCGCCGCCGCGCCCGCCAGCGCGCCAAGACGCCTTTCGAGGAAATCCCGGATCTCTTCGCCGAAACGGCGCAGCAGCCAGGCGAGCAGGAAGAATCGCGCGCCGCGGGCAATCATCGCCGAGACGATGAACAGGCCGAGATTGATGTTGGCGGCGCCTGAAAGGATGGTCACGACCTTGATCGGCGGCAGATGCGCCAGGCCCGAGGTGACGAGCAGCAATGCCAGCATCTCACTGTCGACCGAGGCCTTCAGATGCTCGAAGGTGTCGAGCTTGCCGTAGAACTCGAGCAATGGCCTTGCGATGGTGTCGAAGGCATAATGGCCGAGATACCAGCCGGCGATGCCGCCAAGTACCGAGCAGACCGTCGCCACGAGCGCATAGCGCCAGGCCCGTTCCGGGCGCGCCAGCGCCATCGGGATCAAGAGAAGATCGGCCGGAACCGGGAAGATCGAGCTTTCGACAAAGGCAATGATGCCAAGCCAGACAATGGCGGTTTCCCGTGTCGCGAGCGACATTGTCCAATCGTACAGGCGTCGGAGCATGAGGTGCGGTTCTCTGTTGGCCCGGGGTCCGTTTACGGGCCCCAAGGCTCGTCTATAGGCCAGAGAGCAGGGTGTAAATGTGGCTGACTTCTGTATTTGAGACAATTCTCACGAGAAGCCGTGCCGGTATTATTGGGCAGCCGCCATGCGCGCGTAGCGCCCTGGCGGTTGCCCGACATGGCGGCTGAAGGCCGTGCTGAAGGTGCTTGCCGAGCTGTAGCCGACATGTTCGGCGACGGCGGCAAGATCCAGTTCGCGTTGCCGCAGCAGGTCCTTGGCGATCGCCATGCGCCAGACGAGCAGATACTCCATCGGTGGCACGCCGACGGCGCGCGTGAAGCGCTCGAAGAAGACGGAGCGCGACAGTGCGGCCTCGTGCGCCAGCTCCGTCACGGTCCAGGGATGGGCGGGATCGGCGTGGATCTGGCGAATGGCCACCGCCAGCCGCGCATCTCCCAGCCCGCGCAACAGGCCGGGTGCCGCGCTCTCCCCTTCAATTGATCGAAGCGCCTCGACAAGCATCACTTCCACAAGGCGTGCGAGGACCAGGTCGTGGCCCGGGCGTACGTCGCGTGCTTCTTCGCCCACTATGCGGGCGAGCGTCGAAAGCCGTTCTATCCCGCGCAGATGCATCAATGCCGGCAGCAGCGAAACGAGCAGTCCGGCGTCGGGCGAGTCGAGGACGAAATAGCCGCCGAGCAGGCGCACGTCCGGTTCGCCGTCCTGCCTGCCATGGCGAACTTCGCCGACCGGTGACGGCGCCGCCTTGGGATCGATGAAGGTCGGCTGAACCGGATCGAAGCCCGAGATGGTGAAGCCGGGCGTGCGAGGCAACAACACGAAGTCGCCCGCCTGCAGCGTCACCGGCGCCTCGCCATCGACTGCCAGCCGGCACGATCCCTCGATGGCGGTACAAAAGCTCGGATGACCGAATTCGGAGTAGCGAACCGCCCAGCGGCCGGCACCGCTGATGCCTTTGGTGAACACTGTGCGTGGGCGGAGAAGCTGAATAAGCTGCGAGAGGGGATCGGTCATTTCAGGATGCTAGCAAATAAAATCAGGACTTCAAGCCGTAGAACGTCCGCAGTCCGCGCAGTACTCCGTTTCCATCGCAACCACGAAGGATACCGCTATGAAGACCGTACTGATCACTGGCTGCTCTTCCGGCTACGGGCTGGAGACTGCGCGCCGCTTTCATGCCGAAGGCTGGAGCGTGATTGCCACGATGCGCTCGCCCCGACACGATATTCTGCCGAATTCGAAGCGGCTTCGTTTGCTGGCACTCGATGTCACCGATCCCGACAGCGTCTCAGCCGCCATCGCGGAAAGCGGTCCGATCGATGCGCTCGTCAACAATGCGGGCATCGGCGTGGTGGGTGCCTTCGAGGCAACGCCGATGTCCCATATCCGCAAGGTCTTCGACACCAATACCTTCGGCGTGATGGCGATGACCCAGGCGGTGATCCCGCAGTTCCGTGCTCGCCGGTCCGGCGTCGTCGTCAACGTCACCTCCAGCGTGACGCTTGCTTCCATGCCGCTGGCTGCCGCCTATACCGCCAGCAAGACGGCGATCACTGGCTTCACCGGTTCGCTTGCCCACGAGCTTGCCGCCTTCGATATCCGTGTCACGCTGGTCGAGCCAGGTTACGCGCCAACCACGCGCTTTGCTCACAACACGACGATGCGGGTCGAGGACCTGATCCCCGAGGCCTATGCCGAATTCGCAGCGCCGATCTTCGCCCAATTTGCAGCACCGTCTCTGGTGACGACCGAGGCCGACGTCGCGGAGGCCGTCTGGCAAGCGGCGAACGATTTGTCCGGCCAGCTCCATTTCCCGGCCGGCGACGATGCGGTGGCGCTGGCACAGGCAGGCTGACGTACCTGAACTCAACTGCGCGTCTTCAGGCGATCTCGGGGTAGCCGAGACGATGCGCGAACCGCGCCAGTTCCGCCACAGGCTCGTAATCGGCATCCGACAGAACCGCGAAGTCTTTTAGGGAAAGCACAGCGCGGGCCTCAGCCAAATGGGGCTCCGTGATCGCCCGTCCGAGTGAACTGCGCAGCAGCAAAAGCTCGTCGTCCGAGGCGTCGCCGCGGGTGACGAGAGGCAGGCCCGGCGTGCTGGCGGTGGCGGTCAAGACCCGCAGACCGGCCACGCGTTCCGGATCAAAACGTTGCGTGTTGCCATAGGTCACGCAGTCGATGGCGGCCACGTCGGCAGTGCCCGATGCAACCGCATCTATGCTTGCCAAATGGCTGCCGGTTTCGGCAACAGAGGAGAAGAACCGGCCATTGCGGCTGCGGGGCGCGATCGCGGCGCGCAACAGGTTGGTTCCGGAATTGCTGATCGGATCGTTGATGGCAGCCCGTGTCCCCCGGAGATCTTCGAGGGAACGGACCGGTGCGTTTGCTCGCACGATGACGAAGCTGCACATGTCGGGCCCGTCGCAGCCCGGGTGCCCGTAGACCGGCGTAGCGACAAGGCGAACCTTGCCGCGCAAATGCCGCACGTAGGGATAGCCGCAGGTTTGCGCGAGCAGCAGCGCCGGATGAAGCCAGGCATCGGCATGATGGAGGACGGCGTCCAATCGGTCGGGCACATCCGTCAGGCCCTCGCGCCGCAGGTCGTCGCGCAGGAACGCCCAGAGCGTTGCCGTTGCGGCCGCGAGCGGCTGAGGGCTGACATACATCGCAAGGCTGGCTATCCGCATGGTTTCCCCGCGCTCCATGAGCACTCCCGCCATGGCGTAAAATGCGTTCGGCGAAGCGTCAAGGCCGTGGTCGCGGCGCCAAAGCGGTGGCAGCCATGCGTCTGGATGGCGGCGCCGATGTGCGGTGCTAGGCCGTGCGGCGAAGGCCAGCCCGCTCCACCGCGGCCGTTTCAGATCGACGTCCGCTGGATGTCGTGCGGAAGCGCTCGACCAGATCGAACAGGCCGGATGCCTGGCCTGAGAGCCTGTGGGTCATGGCGGTGCTGTCCTCGACCATCGCATTGTTCTGCTGGGTCACGGCGTCCAGCGACAGCATGGTCTGGTTGATGTGCTGCAGGTCGGTTGCCTGGTTGCGCGCGTCGCCCGCGATCTGCAGCGTCTGCTCGTTGATCGCGTGGATCTGACCGGAGATTTCGTCGAGCGCGTCGCCAGCGGCCCTGACGAGAGAAACGCCCTTCGCCACTTCCTCGGCCGACGCGGTGATGATCGCCTTGATCTCCCGGGCGGCCTGCGCCGACTTCTGCGCGAGTTCCCGCACCTCATGGGCAACGACCGCAAAGCCCTTACCCGCTTCGCCGGCACGCGCCGCCTCGATCCCTGCGTTCAGCGCCAGGAGGTTGGTCTGGAAGGCGATATCGTTGATCGTGCCGATGATCTGAGAGATGGCGACCGATCCCTTCTCGGTCTGGGCCATGGCGCAGACGGCGTTCATCACCACCTGACCCGAACGATCGGAACTCGCCTTGGCAGCGGCGGCGATCGTGGTTGCGGATGTGGCGTGTTCTGCGGTGCGGCCGATGGTGGCGGTGATTGCGCCGAGCGCCGCGGTCGCTTCCTCCAGCGTCGCTGCCTGATGTTCGGTGCGCTTGGCGAGTTGGCCGATGGCGTCGCGCATCTCGCCGGTTTCGCCGTCGATCTCGGCGCTTCTCGCCTTTACGTCACCGAGCGTGACCGCCAGGCTCTCCAGCGACAGGTTGAAGTCCGAGCGTAGGCGATCGAAGCCGGCGCCGAAGGGGCGGTCGATGCGGGCCGTCAGATCGCCGTGGGACAAGCGTTCGAGCCCCGAGGCCAGCATTTCGACGGCCTCGTTGATCTGGCGCGATACCTCGGCCTGGGTCGTCTCGCGGCCGTGCCGTTCCTCCTCGATCATGGTTCGCGTCTCCGCTGCCTCGGTTTCGAGGCGGGCACGGTCGCGAAGAGCGTCGCGGAAAACAAGGACGGAGCGGGCCATGTCACCGATCTCGTCCTTGCGGGTACCGCCAACACCGCTGATCGTCGTGTCGCCATCGGCGAGCCGGCTCATGTCGCGGACGAGACCGGTAATCGGGTGCGTCAGTCGGCGCGAGTACCAGATGGAGATCGCCAGCGCAGCCGCGAGGACGGCAAGCGCGGTCGCGAGCGTCCAGTTGCGCAAGGCGGTAACCGCGGAAAAGGCCTCCCGCGAGGTCATGACCGCAACAATGGTCCAGCGCGTGCCGAAAGCATCAAGGTTGGTGGCCGCCATCTGGGCTTCCTCGCCGCGGAAATCCGCAAGCCTGCTGCTGACGATGCCGTCTTCCGCCGGCTGCTCAACCACGATCCGGGCCTTCAGCATATCGTTGCCGGGTGTGGCGGCGCTGTCGGCGAGGAAGAACCCGTTACCGTCGAGCAAAATCGTTTCGCCGGTTTCGCCAAGGCCCGTGCGGTTGCCGACGATTTCGCCGATGCGCCCATCCGGCATTTCAAGGATCAGCGTGCCGATCTTGCCGTCAATCGATTCCAGGGGGATGGCGACGAACGCAGCGGGGCCGCCGCCAAGCGGGGCATAGGCTTCGTAGGACGCAAAGGCGAGCTTGCTCTTGTCCGTTCCCTCGGCCGTTTCCCGGAAGACACGGCCAAGCCCGGTGTCCTTCCAGGCCGCGTCCTTGAGGTTGACGCCAAAATCCCCTTTCTTGTTGAGGGCGTAAACGACATCGCCGCTGAGATTGGCGAGCAGCACGTCGCGATAGCCGTGGGCTTCGGCGAAACGCCGGAAAAACGGGTGATAGCGCGCATGCAGCACGTCGTAGTCGTCGATGCCGGCGGAGCTGTAGAGGGCGCGCTTGTCTTCGGCGTTGGGGTTTTCCGCCAGGTAGCGGCGCTGCAATTCGCTTGCGGTCTTTTCCCCGAACTTGGCGGCTGCGCCATTGAGGTCGGTTAGCGCCTTGGCGACGGACTTCTGTGCTTGCAGATTGCGCAGGTCGTTTTCCACGGTGGTGAGGTAATGGCGTAGCTCGTTGCGGCGGGCATCGGCGAGCGCCTCCAGCTTTTCGATTGCCGCGCGTGACGAGAGATTGCCGCTGACGGTCAGGCTGGCAAGACTGGTGGCAGCAATGGAAAAAGCGGCCAGAGCCGCCGCAGCGAGAGGAAGCTTCGCGGACAAACGCATAACAATCACCGGACGTGCAAGGGGAGGAGGCCATGCCGAAGGCTGGTCGCGACGCCTCATGCGTCCGGCGGAAGGGCTTCCGCGCGGAGAGTTATACGGTCTCACGTTACAGCTTGATGACAGCTGGATGACATCGCCAAAGTTTGCCGTGGAGAGCGACGGCTCTATCTCGGCAAGGCGCCTGTCAGGAAAATGTCGGCGCAGCTTTCTGCTCGCGCCGTGATCGTCGCCTCGTCGATGGTGCCAAGGCAACCCATCATGACGGCGCGTTGCGGCTCCATCGCCATCATGCCGCGCAGCATGCCTGCGGTCAGACGCGGGTCTGCCACCGCGAGCCGGCCGTGGGCCACCTGCATCCTCAGCCATCGCTCCAAGGTGGCACTTGTCCGCTGGATCGCCTGTTCCCAGAAGGTGGCAGCAACTTCCGGAAAGCGTTCTGCCTCGGCGAGCACCAGGCGGATGATCGCGATCGTGTCGTGCGAGAGCACGAGATGTCCGTAGGCGGCAAGCAGGTGCACCAGGCCACCCCTTACGCCCAGATCTTCCAGGTTCTCTTCATCGGCTTCCAGTACGAACTCGGCGATCCTGAGGGAGATGACGCGCTCGAAGAGATCGGCCTTGGTGGGAAACAGCCGATAGAGCGTCTTGGTGGAAACGCCGGCATTCTGAGCTATGACGTTGATGTTCGCCGCCTCGTAGCCGAAGTCGCAGAATTGCCGTTCGGCGGCGAGGACGATCACCCGGCGCGTCTCGTCGTCCGGTCGGACCTGGGGACGGCCGCGGGAGCGTCGCGGCTTCTGCTTTTCGATCATGGCGGCTTTCCAAATTCATCGAGTTTTTAGGTGAGCCGAGTTGAGAAAGCAATTGTTTTCCGAAATTTCTGTGCCGCATGTCCTGGCCGTGGCGGATATTGCGACCTTTGCGAACACGTTCTAGCTTTGCTGCATGGCGACGTCGAAACTCACGACCTATCGTGCGAAGCGGGACTTTTCCCGGACGCCGGAGCCTGCCGGAAGAAGTGGCGCGGAGGGCAATCGTTTCGTCGTGCACAAGCACCATGCCACTGCCGATCACTATGATCTCAGATTACAGGTCGGCGACGTGCTGAAAAGCTGGGCGGTCCCCAGGGGGCCGTCGCTCAACCCCGCCGACAAACGGCTGGCTGTCGAGACCGAGGATCATCCGCTCGACTACATCGACTTCGAGGGCGTCATCCCGGAAGGCGAATATGGCGGTGGGACGATGATAGTCTGGGACACCGGCGTCTGGGCACCGATGGACGATATCGAAAAGAGCCTGAGAACCGGCGCGTTCAAGTTCCGTCTAGCCGGCGAAAAGCTCAATGGCGGCTGGATGCTGACGCGGCTGAAGCCGAAACCGGGAGACGACGATACGCGCAACTGGCTGCTGTTCAAAGAGCATGATCCAGCCGCCGATCCTGATGTCGACATTCTGACGGCACGCCCGGAGAGCGTGAAAAGCGGGCGGCGCATCGAAGAGTTGGTCGAGCAGCCAAGGAAACCGGCTAAAGCGGCGAAACCGGCGAAACCGGCCGTCCTCAAGCCTGGTTCGCTGCCGGGCGCTGTGAAAGGTCCGAAGCCGCAGCGGATCGAGCCGCAGCTCGCCAGCCCTATCCCGAAACCGCCCGGGGCCTCACCGGGAGAACAGACCTGGCTGCACGAAATCAAGTTCGATGGCTACCGCACGATGGCGGATCTCTCGGATGGTTCCGTACGGCTGATCACGCGCAGCGGGCTCGACTGGACGAAACGCTACGGCGATCTGCCAGACGCATTCCGCAAGTTGCCTTGTCGGGAAGCGATGATCGATGGCGAGATCGTCGCTCTCGACGACAAGGGCATCAGCCGCTTCTCCCTGTTGCAGGAGGCTCTTTCATCCGGGACCGATGGCAAGCTCGTCTTCTATGCCTTCGACATCCTCCATCTCGACGGCTGGAATCTCGCCGAAGTTCCATTGGAAAAGCGCAAGGGTCTGCTGGCTCAGCTGCTTGAAGGGCAGATATCGAGCCGTTCCGCCATTCAGTTCAGCGACCATGTGGAAGGTGATGGGCGCGGGCTCTACGATCAGGCCGCCGAGCTGGGGCTGGAAGGGATCGTATCAAAGCGTGCCTCCGCACCCTACCGCAGCGGACGCACCCAGACCTGGACCAAGACCAAAGCGCTCAAAAGCGAAGACTTCGTGATCGCAGGCTACACCGTCTCCGAGGCGGCCGAGGGGCTGGCGGCACTGGCGCTCGGGGAGTGGGTGGGCGGCGAGCTGCACTACCGCGGCAAGGTCGGCACCGGCTTCGATGCGGCGACAGCCAAGCAATTACTCGCCCGGCTGCAAGCCTTGCGCGGGGGTGAGACCGCGCTGGACGGTGCGCCCAAGGAAATCCTCTGGGTGCGGCCGGTGCTATCCGCCCGCATCCACTACTCCAACCGCACGACCGACAATGTCTTGCGGCATGCGGTGTTCAAGGGGCTTCGCGATGTCGAGCTTTCGGCCCCGGCGACGGCGCCGCGCAAGCGGCTGATCACGGACGCCGACCTGGCGACGATCCAGGTGACCAATGCCGACCGCCGGGTGTTCGGAAGATCCGGACCGACCAAACTCGACATTGCCGTCTACTATGCGCTCGTCGGCGATTTCATGCTGCCGCATATCCTCGGTCGCCCGGTGTCGCTGTTCCGCTGCCCGACGGGGAAGCAGGCCGATTGCTTTTTCCAGCGCCATCCCTTCACCGGCATGCCGCCCTCCATCGTCAGCTTCAACGCGACCAATTCCGAGGGCGAGAGCAAGTCCTTCCTCTCGATCGAGGGCACGAAGGGTTATCTGGCGCTCGCCCAGTTCGGCGTGATCGAGCTTCATAGCTGGGGTTCGCGGCGCACGCGCTTGGAGAAGCCCGATCGCGTCGTCTTCGATCTTGATCCCGGCGAGGGGATCTCGTGGCGCGACGTGGTCGAGGCAGCGGTCCATATTCGCGGCGAGCTGGAAGCAATCGGCCTCGTTCCTTTCGTCAAGACGTCTGGCGGCAGCGGCATCCACGTCGTGGTGCCGGTCAAACCGAAGCTGGACTGGAAGAAGACACACCAGGCAACGAGCGCGATAGCGACGCGGCTGGCGGCGACTGCACCCCAGACCTTTACCACGACCATGGGCAAGGAAAACCGCAAAAAGCGCATCTTCATCGACTTCCATCGCAATGCGCGCAGCCATACGGCGGCCGCTCCCTATTCGCTGCGGGCACGCACCAATCTGCCGGCTTCGGCCCCGCTTCAGTGGGCGGATCTGGAGACTATCGACGCTCCGGAGGATTTGAACTATTCTTCGCTGCCTGGACTTCTGGATACTTTCGGCGATCCCTGGGCGGATATCGACGACTTTGCCAAGGATCTGCCGCTTCTGTCCGAAACGAGGACGTAATGCGTTTGGCCGCGTAGGAGACATCAATGGCGCCCAGGGCAAGTTGGAAAGGTTATCTCAAACTCAGTCTCGTCAGTTGCCCCGTCAGGCTCTATCCGGCGACCAGTTCGAGCGAGCGCATCAGCTTCAACCAGCTGCACAAGGACACCCACAACCGGATCAACATGAAGCCGGTAGACCCGGAACTTGGGCTCGTCGAGCGCTCGGATCTGGTCAAGGGCTACGAATACGAAGACAAGAAGTACATCATCATCGAGGACAGCGATCTCGACAGCGTCAGGATCGAGTCCAATCACACGATGAACATCGAGGCCTTCGTCGATGAAGGCTCCGTCGACGTGATCTACCAGGACGCGCCCTATTATCTCGCGCCCGACGGCGCGATGGCCGAGGAAACCTTCGTCGTCCTGCGCGAAGCGCTGAAAAAGAGCGGCAAGGTGGCGATCGCGCGCCTGGTGCTTTCGAGCCGTGAACGCGTCGTGACCATCGGCGCGCGCGAAACCGGAATGTTCGTCTGTACGCTGAGAAACCCGAGCGAAGTGCGCGGAACCGCTGAATATTTCGGCAATGTACCCGTTGGTCATCCGGACCCTGAAATGCTGCAGCTTGCCGAAGCCTTGATCCAGCAGAAGATGACGGTCTTCGACCCGAAGAACTATGAGGATCGTTATGAGATCGCGCTGATGAAGATGATCCGCGAGAAGCTCAAAGGTCATAAGCCGATCATTGCGGCAGCCCCTGAGCGCGGCAATGTCATCAACCTTATGGATGCGCTGAAGGCGAGCCTGTCGCAGTCGAAGCCGCCTGCAAAGAGCAAGCCCAAGGCCGAGCCGGCAGCCAAGCAAACCACCAAGGCGGCAGCGCCAGCCAAGCGGACGGCGGCAAAGCCGGCCGCGAAGAAGAAAGCCTGATGGCTGTTGCAGGCCAGACATTCGGTATCGTCGGGGCGTTGTCGGCCTTCCCGCGCCGGCTTGTGGCGCGCGAGGTCGAGCGCCAGCACGGCCACGTGCGTCGCGGCGTGACGCGCCAGACGACCTATCTGGTGTTCGGCCGCAGCCTGCTTGCCAAATCGAGCGAGGCGGAGATCGAAGCCCGTTTCGATGCCGAACATTCGTCCGGGCGGTGGCTTATCAGCGAGAACGGCTTTCTTCGCCTTTTGGGGTTGATGTCGGTGCCGGCTGCGTCCGCGCTTAGTCGCCAGTCGCTGATCGATCAGGCGAGGCTCTCGCCGCGCATCTTCGACCTGCTCTCGCTGTTCGACGCTTTCGAGCATGACAGCGAGCCCTACTCGTTCCGCGACCTCATCCTCGCCAGGAAATATGCCGAGCTGATTGCCAGCGGCGCGAGTTGGACTGCGATCGCCCGGTCCGTTCATCGCTCCGGACCGGTCGCCTCGTTGACGGCGCTTTCGCTGCACCACGGTGGCACCGATGCGATCTATGCCCGCAGCGCCGAGGGCCTGAGTGAGCTGAATGGGCAATTGCTCTTCGATCTCGACACACCCGACGATGCCGCCCTGGAAGATCTCTTCGATCTGGCCGAGGAGGCGGAAGCCAGTGGCGACTACCTGGAGGCTGCGGCCTTCTATCAACGCTATCTTGCCATGGACCGGACGGATTCGGTCGCGGCCTTCAACCGCGCCAATTGCCTGAAGGCAGCCGGACGGGAGCTAGATGCGGCCCATGATTACGCCCGCGCCATCAAGCTCGATCCATCCTTCGTCGAGGCCTGGTTCAACCTCGCGGGGCTGATGAACGAACGGGGGCGGATCGACGCCGCGCGCAGGCATCTCGGGAAGGCGATCGAGATCGACGGCGACTATGCCGACGCCGTCTTCAACCTGGCGAAACTCGAATTCGATGCCGGCGATCTCGCGGAGGCGAAGCGTTGGTGGACCCGCTATCTCGAACTCGATAGCGATAGCGAATGGGCGCGAACGGCGGAGCGCGGCGTGCAATATGTCGACCTGCAGAGCCGCCCGAGAACAGGCTGATATGGGCGGCAAATTTCTCTTCGACGGACCCGACGATGCCGCGGTCACCATCCTTCTTGCCCATGGCGCCGGCGCGCCGATGGATTCGGCTTCGATGACCGCGACCGCAGGGGCGCTTGCGACGGCAGGCTTTCGCGTTGCACGCTTCGAGTTCGGCTATATGGCGGCAAGGCGCACCGTTGAGGGGCGCAAGCCGCCGCCTCGCGCCGACACGCTCAATCCGGAATATCTCGCCGCCATCGAGGATCTGGACGTCAAAGGCCCACTTATCATCGGCGGCAAGTCGATGGGGGGACGCGTCGCGAGCATGGTCGCCGATCCGCTGCATGCGGCCGGCAGGATCACCGGGCTGCTCTGCCTCGGTTATCCCTTCCATCCGCCAGCCAAGCCCGAGCAACTGCGCACCAAGCACCTGACCGGCCTCAAGACGCCGACGCTGATCTGCCAGGGAACCCGCGACGAATTCGGCACGCGCGAGGAAGTGCAGAACTACGTGCTTTCCGATGCGATCGAAGTCCTGTGGCTCGAGGACGGAGACCATGATCTCAAACCGCGCAAGAGCATTTCCGGCTTTTCAACCGCCGATCATTTGAGGACCTTGGCCGATGCGGTGGCAGCCTGGGCTGCCCGGCTGACACGCTGATCCGATCGCCGGAATGAAGATCGCCACCTTCAACATCAACGGCATCAACAGGCGGCTCGACAACCTGATCGCCTGGCTGGGCGAGGCGGAGCCGGACATCGTCTGTCTGCAAGAGTTGAAGGCGCCCGATCGCCAGTTCCCGCGCTCGGCGATCGAAGCGGCCGGCTACGGCGCCGTGCGGCAGGGACAATCCGCTTGGAATGGTGTGGCGATCCTCGCCCGAGACAGCGAGCCGGTGCTGACCCGTGTCGGGCTCGACGGCGACCCGTCGGATGCCGAGGCGCGCTATATCGAGGCTGCCGTCAGCGGCATCCTGGTCGCCTGTCTCTACGCGCCCAACGGCAACCCACAGCCAGGCCCCAAGTTCGTCTACAAGCTTGCCTGGCACGAGCGTCTGGCCAAACATGCCGCCGAACTCTTCGCCCTCGATCTGCCTGTCGTGCTTGCCGGCGACTACAACATAGTTCCGGAGCCGCGCGACATCTACCCGACAACCTCCTACGACGACAATGCGCTGGTCCAGCCCGAAAGCCGCGCCGCATTCGGCGAACTTCTGGACCAGGGCTGGCTCGATGCGCTGCGCAAGATTCACCCGAAGGACCAGCTTTTCACCTTCTGGGACTATCGCCGGAACCGTTGGCAGCGCGACGCGGGCCTTCGGCTCGATCATATGCTGCTCAGCCGCAAGCTTTCCCGCAAGCTTACCGGTGCCGGCATCGACCGGGAGGTTCGTGGCATGGAGGGTGCGAGCGATCATGCGCCGGTGTGGGTCACGCTCCGCGATTGACCTGACAATGCTGCGGGGAGACTGCACGTCCATGCGCGACGGTGATACTGTTTCGCCTCGAGCGCCGCTATTCGCAGCCGCGATCCGGGGTAAACCCCGTCTGGCCTAGCGGCTGAATGCGGTGACTACGACATTCAGCCTGGTCAACACGAAGGAGAACCGCATGAAAATCAGCGCGCGCAACCGCCTCAAGGGCAAGATTGTCGAAGTCATCAAGGGCGCAACCACCGCCCATGTCCGGATCGACGTCGGCGGCTCGATCGTGACTGCAGCGATCACCAACGAGTCGGTCGACGAACTTGGCCTGAAGGTCGGCGGCGAAGCCTACGCGGTCATCAAGGCCTCCGATGTCATGGTCGGTATCGACTGATACGCTTGCGGCAAGGGCGCGCGGATCGACCGTCGCGCCCTGCCAAATCGCGACCGGATCACGCCTTCTGGCAGTAATGCGCGTTGCCGTCGCCGGTCTCGAAGTCGCCGCGTTGCGGCGGCGCAATCGGCTTGAACAGAGTCCGGTCGGGCTTGAGATCGATGAGTGGCGTACCGTCGAGGCAATCAAGGCCGCGCACGAGAAGGCTCGAGCCTTCCACGGCTTCGAGCTTGACGATCGAGGTGCCGATCGGGTTCGGCCGAACCGGCGAGCGCAGCGAAAATGTTCCGTGCACTTCGCCGTTGCTGGCTGGGGTTTGCAACACCAGATCGCGCCGCGAACGGTCGAGCCAGTAGAGGATTTCCAGCCGCTCGAACGCCTCCACGCCTTTCAGCGCCAGGACCCAGGGTTCGAAGATTTCGATACGGCAGACCGGGCCGTCATGCCGACCCTGGCGAGGGGTTTCCATGCGCGAGGTCCAGGGCGTGGAAATGCGGCCGATAAAGACGAGACCGGCGTCGGTTGCCGCGGGCGGTACCACGGCCACCTCGTTCTCACGGATTTCGTTCTGGCGGACCATGGTCAGTTCCTTTCCTTATAGAGGGGGTGGTGAGGCGCGGCGCACAGAGACGGGCGTCGCTGCCGTCGATCGAGCCGATCACCACATCGATGTCGTAGAGTTGTTTGAGAGAGGCGGGCGTCAACACGTCCTTGGGTAAGCCGAGCGCGCTGAGTTTCGAGGCGTGGAGAAGGGCGACGCGGTCCGCGACCAGGAAGGCGTGATCCGGATTGTGCGTCGAAAGCACGACCGAAAGCCCGCGTGCCGCCAGCGCTCGGACATGCGAAAGCACCCGCATCTGGTTGCCATAGTCGAGATTGGCGGTCGGTTCGTCCATGACGAGGATGGCGGGTTCCTGCGTCAGTGCGCGGGCGATCAACGCCATCTGGCGTTCGCCACCGCTGATCTCGGTATAGGGGCGCATGGCAAGGTGGGCCACGCCGAGGCCGCCAAGCGCTTCCATGGCAATCCGACGGTCGCGGGCGCCAGGCGATGAGAACGGCGCGAGGCGAGCGGCTCGCCCCATCAACACCACCTCCAGCACTGTAAACGGGAAAAGTGCCGCATGCGCCTGCGGGACATAGGCGATCTGCCTGGCGCGTTCGCGCCGCGACCAGGCGGAAAGCGGTCGACCGTCCAGGAGAATATCGCCGGCCTTGACCGGCAGGAGACCGAGGACGGTCTTGAACAGCGTCGTCTTGCCGGCGCCGTTGGGGCCAAGCAGGGCCAGAACCTCGCCGGACTCAAGCGACAGGGAGGCATTCTCGCCTACCGTGCGTCCGCCATAGCCGAAGGCGAGATCCCTGATGTCCAGCGTCATAGCCAGGCCCTCCGGCCGGAGGCGAGCAGCCAAAGGAAGAAGGGCGCACCAACGGCAGCGGTCAGGATGCCGAGCGGCACTTCGATGAGCGCGATGCTGCGCGCCAGCATGTCGACAACAAGCAGATAGGCAGCACCAGATATCATCGAGGCCGGCAGCAGGCGGCGGAAGTCCGGGCCGACCAGCATGCGCGCAATGTGCGGGATGACGAGGCCGATCCAGCCGATGACGCCGCTGACGGAGACGGCCGCCGCCGTGATCAGCGTTGCCGCCGCGATCAGCAATGCGCGGGTAAGACGCGTGTCGACGCCCAAGGTCTGGGCTTCCTCGTCGCCGAGCGTCATCAGGTTCATGCGCCAGCGAAAAAGCACCAGCGGCACCAGCCCGATCAAAAGCGACGGCAGGATCGAAACGACGTCGAGACGCGTGATCGCAGTGAGGCTGCCGAGCAGCCAATAGGTGATCGCCGGCAACTGGTCATAGGGATCGGCGAGGATCTTGATCAGCGATATGCCGGCACCGACGAGAGCGCCGATGGCGATCCCTGCCAGAACGAGCGTCAGGGCCGGATCGCGTCCGCGGATTGCCATGCCGACGGCATAGACTGCGGCGACGGCGAGCAGCCCGCCTGCGAAGCTGATCGCCTGGATTGCCAGGACCGGCAGCGACAGAAAGATGCCGATGACGGCGCCGAGACTGGCACCGCCGGAAACGCCAAGGATATCCGGCGAGACGAGGGGATTGCGGAAAAGCCCCTGATAGGTGGCGCCGGCTGCGGCAAGTGCTGCGCCGATCAGGATCGCACCCGCCACCCGAGGCAGCCGCACGTTCCAGAGCACGGTTGAAAGAACGGGGTCGCTCGGCTGTCCCGATAGGGCCGCGTGCAGCGCCCCGGCGATCTCCGACGGGCCGGCATATTTGCCGACCGACATCGACACCAGGGCGAGCAGGAGGAGGGGGCCGACGAGGAGCCAGAGATTGCCTTTGCGCCCTTCGGCTAGCATGTCCGATGTTTCCTGCCTCCGATTCATTTCGAAGCCGGCACCGCCCCCTTCAGGAGCGTGGCCACTTGTTCGTCCGTCAGGTCGACCTGGTAGAACAGCTTGTAGAAATCGCGGGTCTCAGCCTTCAGGTCCCCCTTGAAGCGGTCGGGATAAAACAGCTTCTGCAGCCAGACGACGCCGATCACTCGGTTGATCGCAGGCGGCGAATCGAACCAGCCGTAAGGCAGGGACGGCGCGGTGAAGACTCGACCGGTCGTGATTGCCTTCACGTCGGCCCAGAGCGGGTCCTTCTTTGCCGAGGCTGCGAACTTTCCGCTTGCCGCGATGATGACGTCCGGGTTCCAGGAGAGAATCTGTTCGAGCGACACCTGGGTCAGGCTGCCCTTGCCGGCTGCCGCCGCGACGTTTTCGGCGCCGACGGCTTCCAGGATCTCGACATTGATCGAGCCGGAAAGCCCCGTTTCTAGCCCTTCCGGGCCGCGGCCATAATAGACGCGCGGCCTTTGATCGGCCGGTATCATGGCGAGACTGTCGTTCAGATCCTTGATCCGCTGGTCGGCATAGGTTGCGAGCGTTTCGGCGCGTTCGGCCACGCCAAGCAGCGCGCCGACGTCGCGCAGCGTCTTGCCGCTATCAGCGAAGCGTCCATCGATCAGCACGTAGGGAATGCCGGTCTGCGCCTGCACCTTGTCGGCCAGCGAGCGGTAGGTGTCGTTGACGGTTCCAACGTCGAGGATGATGTCCGGCTTGGCGGCAAGCACCGCCTCGACGTTGGCGCTGCCGCCCTTGCCCGTGAGTTGGCCATAGGTCGGCAGGTCGCGGACCGACGGTAGCAGGTACGCCTTTTGCTCCTCCGTCGGCTCGCGCACCCAGCCGGCGAGCTTGTCCGGCGCCAGAACATAGGTGAGCACCGAGGCCGGCGGGCCGGCAGCAAGTACGCGGGTGATGGTATCGGGAACCTCAACCGTCCGCCCTGCGGCATCGGTGATCGTACGCGCCTCGGCGGCGCCTGAGGCAAGGCCGAGCACGGCTGAGAAGATTATCGCAAGAGATTTCAACATGAAGGCCACGATAGCGAGAGGGATCGGTCAGGCCGCACTATGGCATGCCGTTATATTTCATGGAATATATTGATTGCGCGATTTGCGACGATCGGGAGCCACCCTGATGCACTGAGATACAATTCCGCTCCTGTCGGAAACATCCGCGATACGTCGCGATGGTCCTCTGCCGCACGTGACAAGCGATCTGTGCCTCGGGCATCGATCCCATGCGGAGAGACGGTGATGATCCTCTTTGTTGTAGCCTATCTTGCCGGCGTGCTGACGATCGTCAGCCCGTGCATCCTGCCCGTGCTGCCATTCGTGTTTGCCCGCGCCGGCCAACCCTTTTCCACCAGCATTCTTCCGATGCTGCTCGCCAAGATCGTGACCTTTGCGGGTATCGCCTCGCTTGCAGCCCTAGGCGGCAACTGGGCGGTGCAGGCGAACGCCTATGGCCGCTACGCGGCGATCGCGATGCTCGCAGTCTTCGGCGTGACGCTGCTCTCGACGCGGGCTGCCGCCTTTGTGACCGGTCCGCTCGTGGAACTCGGCAACCGATTGTCGAGAAAGGCTGCGACCGGGGAGAAGGGCAGCATCGGCGGCTCGATCCTCCTTGGCGTTGCGACCGGATTGCTCTGGGCGCCCTGCGCCGGACCGGTGCTCGGTCTGGTGCTGACCGGGGCGGCGCTGAACGGCGCGAATGCGCAGACCACGCTGCTGCTTGTGGCCTATGCGGCCGGTGCTGCGACCTCGCTGGCGCTCGCCGTCCTGGCCGGTGCCAGAGTATTCGCGGCGATGAAGCGCTTCCTCGGCCTTGGCGACCGCATCCGCCAGGGTCTCGGCGTCGCGGTGCTCGCCGGTGTTGGCGCGATCGCACTGGGGCTCGACACCGGTCTTTTGGCGCAGCTTTCCTATGCCAGCACGTCGGGCGTCGAACAGTCGATCCTCGATCGCCTGCGCAGCGGTGCTTCGCCCGTGGACGTCGCAAGCACCCGCATGACCCTTGCCGCAAAGGATACGCGACAGGCGGCCTATCGCAGCGACCTTCCGGTGGAAGGGCAATTTCCGTCGCTCGACGGCGCGGTTCAGTGGCTGAATTCGAAGCCGCTGACGCCGGCCGAGCTTCGCGGCAAGGTCGTTCTCGTCGATTTCTGGACCTATTCCTGCATCAACTGCATCCGCACCATCCCTTACGTTCGAGCCTGGGCGGAGAAGTACCGGGACCAAGGTTTGGTTGTCATTGGCGTGCACGCCCCCGAATTCGCCTTCGAAAAGCAGATCGGCAACGTCGAGAAGGCGGTGCGCGACTTCAAGATCACCTATCCGGTGGCGATCGACAACAACTTCGCCATCTGGCGCGCCTTCTCCAACAGCTACTGGCCGGCCCACTACTTCATCGATGCCGAGGGGCAGATCCGCTACACCCATTTCGGCGAGGGCGACTATGAAGGATCCGAGCGTGTGATCCAGGATCTGCTGGCGGAAGCCGCCGGCAAGAAGAAGGCCGAAGGCGATCTGGTCAAGCCGGAGGCAAAGGGTGCCGAGGCCTCGCCGGACCTGGCACGCCTCGGATCCGGCGAGACCTATGTCGGTTATGCGCGCGCCGCAAACTTCGTCTCGCCCGAGGGCGTCTCGGCCAACACGTCCGCGCGGTACACGGTCGGCAAACCGGGGCTCAATGAATGGGGGCTGACCGGCAACTGGACGGTCGGCGCCGAAGAGGCGCGCCTCAACGAGGCCGGCGGCGGCATCACCTACCGGTTCCGCGCGCGGGACCTGCACCTGGTGCTCGGCACTGGCACCGGCGGCAGGCCGGTCCCGTTTCGGATAACCATCGATGGGGTGGCGCCCGGCGCGGACCATGGCGCGGATATCGATGCGGCCGGCAAAGGTGCCGTTTCGGGGACCCGCCTTTATCAACTCGTCCGCCAGTCCGGAGCAGCCCGGGAGCGGACCTTCGAGATCCGCTTTCTCGCACCCGGCGCAGAAGCCTTCGTTTTCACCTTTGGATGAGAGTTTGCCATGAGCGACAATGAAAAACGGCGCGGGCGCACCTGGTCCGCCTTCACGCGACGCCTTCTCGTCGCCGCAACCATGGTCGGTGGCGGATTGATCTTCGTTCTCAACGGGCCGCCGTCGGTGGCACAGGAGACCAGGCTTGTGCCGAAGGCGCTCCACGATATCGCGCCGACGGACGGCCGCCAGACGGCGGTCTTTGCCGGCGGTTGCTTCTGGGGCGTGCAGGCGGTGTTCCAGCACGTGGCTGGCGTCGCGAGCGTCACGTCAGGATACGCGGGCGGCAGCGCCGCGACGGCGACCTACGAAAAGACGGAGACCGGCGCCACAGGGCATGCCGAAGCGGTGGAGATCACGTTCGACCCGAAGCAGGTGAGCTACGGCAAGCTGCTCGAGATCTACTTCTCCGTCGCTCATGATCCGACGCAGCTTGGTGGGCAGGGACCCGATAGCGGAACGCAATATCGATCGGCGATTTTTCCGCGCGATGAAAAGCAGGCGAAGGTTGCCACCGACTATATCGCGCAACTGGATGCGAGCGGCGTTTTCAGCCGCCCGATTGCGACGACCATCGAGGACGGGAAGACCTTTTACCCGGCCGAGGCGTATCACCAGGATTACGTCTACAACAATCCCGGCCAGCCCTATGTGGTCATCTACGAGAAACCGAAGATCGGCGCGCTGCATCGTCTGTTTCCGGGCCTCTATCGGCAGAAGCCGGTGCTTGTGGCGGACAGCGCTTCTTAGCTGATGAGGCGCCGTGAGGCCTCCCGAAGGGGCGCACCAGTTCGGCCCTTTACACAAGGATACAGTTTCGCGGCCGGCTGCACGCACCCGCGATACGTCCAAGAGACACTCTGGCCGCGAGCACGTTTCGAGCCTTCGGCGACGAAACGCCGCTGCTGACATCAATAAAGGAAGGAGCCATCATGCGTATCTTCGCGACAGTTTTCGCCATCGCCGCGCTCGCGGCGGCACCATGCGCCTGGGATAGCGACCCGAGAGAACCCTCGCTTCTTGCCGCACTCGTCTCCGGATCCGGATCCGCAACGGTTGCTGAGAAGGGAGCAGGATTGCTGCAAGGGGCGCCGCACGAGGAGCTTGCCGATCCGTTCTTCGACTGACGATAGTACCGCCGAGACGGGCGGCCCGAACCTTTGATGCCAATCAACCTGGAGGAAAGTGACATGCTGGAGAAAACGAGAGAGCGCCAGACGACCGGGGCTCGGACAGTATTTGTCAACGAGTTGACCAACGGGATACTCGACCCCGCCGAGCCGATGCTGGGGCCTGTCGCCGATGGCGGTGTCATCATCGCGAACACGGCGCCCGGATGTTGGGGGCCGATGATCACGCCGGAGATCCGCGGCGGACATGAGGTGACGCGCCCTGTGGCGGTCGCGGGCGCTGAAGTCGGCGACGCCGTTGCCATTCGGATCCGATCGCTGATCGTCACGTCCGCGGCGACGGCCTCGGGCAACGACGAGGTGGTGGCTGGTCGCTTCAACGGTGATCCCTTCTGCGCGGCCGTTTGCCCGGGCTGCGGCACGGAATGGCCGCGCACGCGCGTGGAGGGCATCGGCCAGACTGCGATCCGCTGCGAGAAGTGCGGCGCGGACGCGACGCCCTTCATCTTCACCAACGGCTACACGATCGCCTTCGACGATGAGCGCCAGGTGGGGCTGACCGTCGGCAAAGCGACTGCCGAGACCTTTGCCACGGATGCGGAACGGCTGCTGGCCCTGCCGGACGGCTCGATCCAGCATCCGATCCTGACCTTCGCGCCAGCGGACCTCATCGGTGTTGCCACAAGGCTTCGGCCATTCCTCGGCCAATTGGGCACGACGCCGTCGAAGGCGATGCCGGACTCGCACAATGCCGGCGATTTCGGCCAGTTTCTGACCGACGCACCACATGCTTATTCCCTGACCGCGGACGAACTCGTCCAGCATAAGACTGACGGCCACATGGACGTGAATACCGTGCGGGAAGGCGCGATCCTGATCTGCCCGGTCAAGGTACCGGGTGGTGGCATCTATATGGGGGACATGCATGCCCTGCAGGGCGACGGCGAAATTGCCGGCCATACCTGCGACGTCGCCGGCACGGTGACGCTGGAGGTCCATGTCATCAAGGGGCTCAATATCGACGGGCCGATCCTTCTGCCGGTGCTGGAAGATGTACCGTTCCTTGCACGTCCGCTTGACGAGGCGGAACGAACGCGGGTGGCGGCACTTGCCCGCAAGCACGGTGTCCGAGAGGTCGAAGCTGACGCCCCGGTCACCTTCATCGGCACGGGCGCGAACCTCAACGATGCGACCACGAACGGGCTGGAGCGGGCGGCAGACCTGCTCGGTCTCAGCGTTCCCGAAGTGATGAACCGGGCAACGATCGCAGGTGCAATCGAGATCGGCCGCCATCCGGGCGTGGCGCGGGTAACGTTTCGTGCCCCGCTCAGCCTGCTCGACGCAAAGGGCATCGGCGCGTTCGCGCGCAGTCTCTACAATCTCTGAGCCTCCTGTATTTTCAAGGAGTTGCTTGCAGACGATAGCGGGGCCGACGTCATGTCGGCCCCGTTTTGATTTCTGACGCTAAGGCGCAGCGGCAGAAATCCCAGGGCATTTCGTATCGGTTTGCCGCCGTCCGCGGCCGTTCAAACATTGCGATACACAGACGCCGCTTCCGAACACATCGCGGATACACAGTACACGCATGGTCACGGCGAAATTTGGTTCGCGTCCGCCCACACGGGCTATGGCCTGAAAAGACGGAATTACGACATTTGAGACGCTGTCTTTCGACCGTACCATCGAGGCTCCAACCCAAGCAAAGGAGCTTGAAATGAGCAACTCAAAAGGCACTGCACTGATCACCGGTGCTTCGTCCGGTATCGGCGCGATCTATGCTGACCGCCTGGCACATCGCGGATATGACCTCATTCTCGTCGCGCGCAACCGCGTACGCCTCGACGATCTAGCCCGCCGGCTGGCGGACGAAACCGGCCGCGCCATCGAAGTCGTCGCCGCGGACCTCGGCAACAGGGATGATGTCAGGCGGGTCGAGAAGATCCTCGAAAGCGATGCGAGCATCACGATGCTGATCAACAATGCCGGGGTCGGCGCGACGGCGCCGCTGCTTGCCTCCGATGTCGACAAGATGGACGAGATGATCACGCTCAACGTCAGCGCGCTGACGCGGCTGACCTATGCGGTGGCACCAGGATTTGCGGCGCGCAGCACTGGCACGATCATCAACATCGCCTCAATCGTCGGCGTGGCGCCGGAAGTTCTGAACGGCGTCTATGGTGGCACCAAGGCCTTCGTCCTGGCCTTTACCCTGTCGTTGCAAAAGGAACTTGCCGACAAAAATATCCGCATCCAGGCCGTGTTGCCGGGTGCGACCGCCACCGATTTCTGGGGCATTGCCGGCACCCCCATCGAACACGTGCCGAGCGAGATCGTCATGCGCGCCGAGGACATGGTGGACGCGGCACTTGCCGGCCTCGACCAGGGCGAAGTGATCACTATCCCAGCGCTGCCGGATGCCGCTGACTGGGCAGACTATGAGGCCGCACGGCAGAAGCTGATGCCGAACCTTTCCAGGAAAACGCCGGCCGCTCGCTACCGTATCGGGAGCTAGCGCCCGCTCACCTTCCGGCAACCTTCCAACCCGGACTTTCGAGGCGGTTCCTCGCCTCGCCAATCGAACCAGGAGAATGATGATGTTCAGACGTTCCATGCCCATTGTCCAAAACCGCCGACTGGCCGCCTTGGCATTGTCGGGCGCGATCGCGATCCTGCTTCCTCCGCTCGCCGCTCAAGCGGCGGGCGTGTCCGCCGGCAGCGACGTCCAAATCACGTCGGCTGCCAAACCGGCCACGGACGAATCCATCCGCCCTTTCCAATTCCACGCCAGTGATGCCGCACTTGCCGACCTCAAGCAGCGCATCGCGGCGACCAAGTGGCCGGATCGCGAACTGGTGGCGGACGGCACCCAGGGCGTGCGGCTTGCCACCATGCAGAAGCTCGCCGACTATTGGGCAACAAACTACGATTGGCGCCGCGTGGAGAAGACACTCAACGACCTGCCGCAGTTCGTGACCAACATCGACGGCGTTGACATCCACTTCATTCACGTGCGCTCCAAGCATAAGAACGCGATGCCACTCATCGTCACCCACGGCTGGCCGGGCTCGATCATCGAGCAGTTGAAGATCATCGATCCCCTGACCAATCCGAACGCGCATGGAGGCACGGAAGCCGATGCTTTCGACGTGGTCATCCCCTCGCTTCCCGGCTACGGCTTCTCCGGCAAACCGACGGAGCGCGGCTGGGACCCTGTCCGGATCGCGCGCGCCTGGGCAGTGCTGATGCAGCGTCTCGGCTATTCCCATTACGTCGCGCAGGGTGGCGACTGGGGCGACGCTGTTACCGAGCAGATGGCGCTGCAGCAGCCGGCGGGCTTGCTCGGGATCCACACCAACATGCCGGCGACCGTGCCTGACGAGATCCAGAAGAGCCTCGATGCCGGCCAGCCGGCACCAGCGAACCTTTCGGCCGACGAGCGCCGCGCCTATGAGCAGCTCGACTTCTTCTACCGGAACGGGCTGTCCTATGCGCAGGAGATGAGCAAACGTCCGCAAACGCTTTATGCGATTGAGGATTCGCCGATCGGGCTTGCGAGCTGGATGCTCGACCACGATGCCCGCAGCTACGAGTTGATCGCCCGCGTCTTCGATGGCAAGCCGGAAGGGCTGACGCGCGATGACGTGCTCGACAATGTCACGCTCTACTGGCTGACCACTACCGCCGTGTCGTCGGCACGGCTCTATTGGGAAAACAAGCTTGCCTTCTTCCAGCCGAAGGGCGTGCAGATCCCGGTGGCCGTCAGCGCCTTCCCGGACGAGCTTTATCAGGCACCAAAATCCTGGGCGGAGAAGGCATTCCCCAAGCTCATCCATTATAATCGTCTCGCCAAGGGCGGGCACTTTGCAGCCTGGGAACAGCCGCAAGCCCTAGTCGACGAGTTGAGGGCTTCATTCAAGTCACTGCGTCAACCGAGCTGACAGGAAGAGGCGTGCGAAAGCGCGCCCCACCGTCGCAACAAAGGAGAAGTGTCATGACAGGTGCAGATAGCAACAACAGAGCACCATCGGTCGATCTGAAGTTCGAGGTCGCCGTCATTCCGGTCGCGGATGTCGATCGCGCCAAAAATTTCTACGGTCGCCTCGGTTGGCGGCTCGATGCCGACTTTCCCGTCGGCGATGCGTTTCGCGTTGTGCAGTTCACTCCCCCGGGCTCGCCGGCATCGATCCACTTCGGCACCGGGCTGACCTCGGCTACGCCCGGTTCGGCGAGCGGCCTCTATCTGGTCGTTTCGGATATCGAAGCCGCGCGTGCGGAACTCGTCGAACGGGGCGCCGAGGTCAGCGACATCTTCCACCGCGAGGGCCCCGGAAAGCCAGCGATCAGCGGACGCGATCCCGCGCGCCGCAGCTACCGCTCCTATGCCACCTTCAGCGACCCCGACGGCAACGGCTGGCTGCTGCAAGAGGTGACCGAACGTCTGCCCGGGCGTGTGGATACCGAGGTGACGGACTTTGCTTCCGTCGGTGACCTTGCGGGGGCCCTGCGTCGCGCTGCCGCCGCCCATGGCGAGCACGAGAAGCGCAACGGTGGTGAGCACGACCATAACTGGCCGGATTGGTATGCGGCCTACATGGTGGCCGAACATGCGGGCAAGCCGCTTCCCGAATGAGCGCCGGCCATGACCGTCGCGTTTCCTCCATGGCGTAAATCTGCTATAAGCGGCCATTCCAGACAGAGTCGGACAGGGGTGGTGTGAGATGCACAGGATCGGCTACGTCGTCTTTCCGGGATTTCAGCTCATGGGGTTCGCGGCGGTCACCGCCTTCGAGATCGCCAACCTGACGCTTGGCGAACCAGCCTATGCGATCGAATTGCTGTCGGAGGCCGGCGGCGAGATCAAGGCGTCCGCCGGCTTCGGCGTGCTCACGAAGGCCTTCGACGACGCGGTCTATGACACCGTCATGTTCGGCGCGGGCACCGTGATCGAGCCGGTAACGCCGGGACTCGCCGCCTTCGCGCGCCATGCCTTGGAGGTCTCGCGCCGGGTGGCAGCCCCTTGCACAGGCGCCTTCATCCTCGCCGAGTCCGGACTGCTCGACGGTCGTCGCGCCACGACCCATTGGGTGTTCGCCCGTCAACTGCGCGAGCGATTTCCCGAGGTCAAGGTCGAGGAGGATCGTATCTTCATCGTCGATGGCAGCGTGTGGACCTCGGCCGGCATGACGGCAAGCATTGATCTCGCGCTGGCGATGATCGAGAAGGACCATGGCGAGGATGTCGCCCGTCAGGTGGCACGCAAGCTCGTCGTCTATCACCGGCGCGCCGGCGGCCAGTCGCAGTTTTCCGCCCTGCTGGAACTCGATCCGAAGTCGGACCGCATTCAGAAGTCGGTCAATTACGCCAAGGCCAACCTGCGAAACGTCCTCTCGGTAGACGAACTCGCGGACGCCGCGGGCTTAAGTGCGCGCCAGTTCAGTCGCGCCTTCCGTTCGGAGACCGGCCAGTCGCCGGCAAAAGCGGTCGAGCATCTGCGGGTGGAAGCCGCGCGGCTCTTGATGGAGCAGGGGCGTCACTCGATGGACGTGATTGCCGAGCAGACCGGTTTTTCCGATAGCGACCGCATGCGCCGGGCCTTCCTGCGCACGCTCGGGCAGCCGCCCCAGACGATCCGACGCAATGCGCGCGAAGGCGTTGCCTGACGGTAATAACCTGCCTTGAAAATGCGATTGTATCGCCGTGTATCCAGCCCCTGCGGTTTCTACACGTGCTTTCAATAGGACGCCGCCAAGCACACGCCCCAGATACACCAGCACTCCATTTGTGATGCCAGTTCAGTTCCCCGGAGGGTAGTCAATGTCGGACGAAATCAACCACCCGCGCCGTCGTTTCATCGGCGCAATCGCACTCTCGCTGGCGGCAACGCAGTTCGCATCGGCTGGCGCGGTCAGAGCGCAAGCGGGAGCCGGTGAGGCGCCGCGCCTACCCGCCGTCGCCCCGGGCACGAACAAGTCCTTCCCCGTCCTCAAGCAGATCGATGCGGGCGTGCTCAACGTCGGCTACGCCGAACTTGGCGCCAGCGATGCTCCTGCCGTGATCCTGCTGCACGGCTGGCCCTATGACGTTCACACCTATGTGGACGTGGCGCCGGTGCTCGCCAATGCCGGCTATCGCGTCATCGTTCCCTATCTGCGCGGCTATGGCACGACTCGGTTCCTGTCCGCCGAGACTCCAAGGAACGGCCAGCAGGCTGTGATCGCAACGGATATCATTGCCCTGATGGACGCGCTCAAGATCGAGAAGGCGGTCATCGGCGGCTGCGACTGGGGTGCGCGAACCGCCAACATCATCGCGGCCCTGTGGCCCGAGCGCTGCAAGGCGCTGGTCTCCGTCAGCGGCTATCTCATCGGCAGCCAGGAGGTGAACAGGAAGCCACTTTCGCCGCAGGGCGAGCTTGCCTGGTGGTACCAGTTCTACTTCGCCACCGAGCGGGGCTATGAGGGCTACAAGCAGAACCGAAAGGAATTCGCCCGGCTGATCTGGAAGCTTGCCTCGCCCAAGTGGAACTTCGACGACGCCACTTTCGACAGGAGTGCCGAGGCGCTTGAAAACCCCGATCATGTCGATATCTCGATCCACAACTACCGTTGGCGGCTCAGCCTGGCCGAGGGGGAAGCACAGTACGACGACCTCGAAAAGCGGCTGGCGCAGTTCCCTACCATTACCGTCCCGACCATCACGCTTGAGGGCGACGCCAATGGCGCGCCGCATCCCGATCCCGCCGCCTACGCCAAGCGTTTTTCCGGCAGATACGAGCATCGGCTGCTTGCCGGCGGCATCGGCCATAACCTGCCGCAGGAGGCGCCGCTCGCTTTTGCCGAGGCAATTGTCGCCGTCGATCGTTTCTAGTTTTTCTCCCGCAGATTGCGTGGAGGCGCGGGGATCCGGTTCGCCGGCCCCGCGTTTTTTTGTGCGCGGTGATTGGAGACAGGGCCCGCCGGATGCGGCGCCGCGTCATGCTGGTGTGGCGCAATGGGCGACAACCACTTTCGGATGGACTTCGTATCAGCGTGTATCGGCGCCGGCACCTGGGCAGGTTTCCATACATTTTCGGGCGTCGATGAAACATCCGATACATTTTGAGGGCGCCAGATGCGTCTCGACAGTCGCAGGGCAATCGGGCCCGGACGGCAAACCTGTTGAAAGGAAAACACCATGAGCGCAGCTGAAAAGGTACTCTACACCGGCAAGACCCACACGACCGGCGGCCGCGACGGCGCTGCCCGCAGCGACGACGGACGCCTGGACACCAAGCTTTCCACGCCCGGCAGTTCCCGGCCGGGGACGAACCCGGAGCAACTTTTTGCCGCCGGTTGGTCCGCGTGTTTCATCGGCGCGATCGGTCTGGCGGCTGGCCAGTCGAAGGTCGCGCTTCCCGCCGACGTCGCCGTTGATGCCGAAGTGGATCTGCTGAACCGCGACGGCGGCTACTTCCTGAAGGCACGGCTGAATGTCAGCCTACCGGGGATCGACGCCGACGTCGCGCGTCGGCTCGTCGATGCCGCGCACCAGACCTGCCCCTATTCCAAGGCGACCCGGGGCAACATTGACG
>NZ_LMJM01000021.1:452-11036 GCF_001429005.1 Ensifer sp. Root954 | reverse complement strand
CGCCGCTCTTTTGCATCGGCCATGGGCGTGGCCGAGCCCGGCAAGCCTATTCTTCTTGAGCTTTTGATCTCAATCGTGACATTAGGAAAATAATATATGCGATTGTTTTATATCGCATTATACGGCGTTTTATGAAACTCCTCTCTACTGAGGGCGGATCACCAGCTCGCCCAAAAGGCCGCCGCCGTCACGATTGCGCAAGGTCAGAGACGCGTTGATGGAGACTGCCAACTGCTGGGCGATGGCGAGACCAAGTCCGGTCCCGCCGGTCTCGCGATTGCGGGAATCCTCCAGCCGGACGAAGGGTTTCAAAACGGCGCCCAGTTGATCATCCGGGATGCCCGGCCCGCGGTCGAGCACGCTGATAACCACCGTATCGTCAGCAAGCCGCCGTGCCTCGATCTCGGCGCTGCCTGCGAATTTGAGCGCGTTGTCGACGAGGTTGGTGAGAATGCGCCTGAGCGCCTGCGGCCGGGTTGTGACCGTGCCGCCATCGATATCGCTGGCGCTGACGGACTTGCCGGTGTCCTGATAATCGTAGACGAGGCTTTCAATAAATGAGGCGAGGTCGACGCGCGTCGATTTCTCGACATTGCCGTGGGCGCTGCGGGCATAGGCAACGCCTTCTTTCACCAGGCTTTCGATCTGGCCGAGGTCTTGGATCAGCTTCTCCCGATCGGCGAAATCCTCGGCCATTTCCGCGCGCAGCTTCATGCGGGTGATCGGCGTCTGCAGGTCGTGGGAAATGGCTGCAAGGATCTGGACACGTTCTTCAAGATACTGGGCGATGCGGTCGCGCATGGCATTGAAAGCGGTTGCCGCATAGGCGACCTCCGTCGGGCCGGTCTCACTGAGCCGCGGCGTGTTGCGGTTTGGGTCGAGCGTGTCGGCCGCTGCGGCAAGGTTGACGAGCGGGCGGACGGCCTGCCGCATGGCAAACCAGCTGCAGAAAAGCAGAAGCGCGAGTTGCGCCAGCAGCACGTAAGGCAGCCAGTCGGCGAGCGGCATTACCCCCTTGGGATAGACGTCGATCGTCAGCGGCGAGCCGTCGCTCAATGTCAGATGCGCCTGCACGTGGCGGCGATCGCCGGGGATCGTCTCGATGGTGACCGGATATTTCGGGCCAGTCGCGCGCTGGATGTTGGCGGAGAGCTCCGCGGTGGCCGGATCGACCGACGCGTTGCCGGGCACGCCCGGTCCGAGAATGAAGCCGTAGTTGTCGCGGCTGAGGCGATTGAGCCAGGAGGCACGCTCGTTAGCGGGCAGGCGGTCGAGGATTGCGATCGAGGTCGCTATGTCGTTTTCGAGCGTGTTGAACATGACAGACTTGGCTGACATGTAGCGCTCGAAGAACAGAACTGTGAACGACATCACATGTGCGATGGCGAGGCCGGCCAGCAGAATAACAAAGAGCCGCGCCCTGAGCGTGCGCGGCCATAGTCGAAAGCCTCTTTCAGCAGCGTTCGCGGTCATTCGCGCGCCTCCACGATCTCGATCGGCACCGAGAAGACATAGCCTTCGCTGCGCACCGTCTTGATGTAGGCCGGCTCGCGGGCGTCGTCGCCGAGTCGCTGGCGGACCCGGCTGACGAGCAGGTCGATCGAGCGGTCGAAGAGATCGGCCTCGCGGCCTTGCGTGAGATTGAGCAACTGGTCGCGGTTGAGCACGCGCTGGGGGTGGTCGATGAACACCTTCAGCAGCCGATACTCCGCTCCGCTCAGCGCGATCACGGTGCCATCAGCATCGATCAGGTGCCGCGCCGTCGTGTCGAGCTTCCAACGGCCGAAGCGCAGCAACTGCCCGGCCTCCGAAATCTGCAGGTTGGGCGGCAGCATGCGCGCGCGCCGAAGCACGGCCTTGATGCGGGCCAGCAGTTCGCGCGCGGAGAATGGCTTGGAGAGATAATCGTCGGCACCCATTTCGAGCCCGAGAATGCGATCCATCTCGTCCGAGCGGGCGGTCAGCATGATGATCGGGATCGCTTTATGCTTGCCGGCGCGCAGCTCGCGGCTGAGCACCAACCCGTCGTCGCCCGGCATCATCACGTCGAGGACGATCAGATCGACGGTATCGCCTTCGAGGAAGCTGCGCATCTGTCGCCCGTCGGCGACCGCGGTCGCGCGCAGGCCGTTTTTCTTCAGGTAGCTCGACACGAGTTCCCGGATCTCTCGGTCGTCGTCGACAATCAGCACATGGTCGATATGCTCCATCGAGCAAACTCCTCAAGTCGGTTTGGCCTTCGCATGGTGCCGCCGCTTCTGGGCGAGGGGGCTGTGCCACTTGCTCTGTCTGGTTGACGCTCTGGATATGTCGTCGGTGTGTTCGCAACATCCAGACTTGCATGCGAATGTAATGCAAGCGCCTGCAGATACATTTCGACACAATTTCACAAAGGAAACCCGCCGCTTGCTGTCAAGCGGCGGGTCGTGGGAACTGTGGCTGATCGCGTCAGGCTTTAGCTTTTGCAGCAAGCTGCGCGCGATACTGGGCGGTGGGCAGGCCGCCCCAGCCCCAATTGTCGAGGTCGACTTCCTCGATGACCACATAGGTCGATTCCAGCGGCTTGTTGAGCACGTCGAGCAGCACTTGGCTGACGCCTTTGATGATCTCGGCCTTTTCCTCCGCCGTCACCGTTTGACGCTCCGGCGTGGTGCCCTCGCGGGTCACCTGAACTGTTACGATCGGCATTGCCGTCTCCTTTCTGGAACTTGATGGCACCCAAGCTGCCGCGTTTGTTTGGAGAGTTACGGGCCTACCAGCGTCCGGCGTTCTGGCCGCCGTCCACATGCAGGATCTCGCCCGTTACGAAGCCGGCACCCTCCAGGTAGAGAACTGCGTCGACGATATCGCGGATCTCGCCCATTCGTCCGACCGGGTGAAGTGTCGAAAGCGCCGCATGCGTTTCCGGCGCGTGCATCGGCGTCTTGATGATGCCGGGCGAAACCGCGTTGACGCGAACGCCTGAAGTCGCGAATTCGATCGCGAGCGCCTGGGTTACCGAATTCAGGCCGCCCTTGGTGATGGAGGCAAGCGCGGCGGGCACGCCGGCGATCGGCTGGTTGACGAGGCTGGTGGTGATGCTGACGATGTGGCCGGAGCCCTGCTTCAGCATCTCGCGGGCGGCGTGCTGGGTAATATGGAAGAAGCCGGCGACATTGACGCTCATGTTCAGGTCGTAGTCTTCCTGGGTGAAGTCCGTGAACGGCTTGGCGGTGAAGACGCCGGCATTGTTGACCAGGGTGTCGATGCGGCCGAACCGTTCGAGGCCCTGGCGCACGACGCGCTCGGCGGTCTCGGGATTTCCGATATCGCCTGCAACGGCGAGGATGCCCGCATCCGCGCTCTCCCTAATCGAGCGCGACGTGGCGATGACACGGTAGTTGCGATCGCGGTAGGCCTGCACCAGGGCGGCGCCGATACCCTGCGATGCACCGGTGATGATGGCGACCTTCTGTTCGTTGCTCATGGATGTGATCCTTCTTCGATTGCAACGGGCGTTCGTGCAGCCCGTCCCTTCGCCCTCGGCGTTGGTGCAATCAGATTTAGACCCATCCGATCTGTGCGAGAATTGACGACAATCGGCAGTCAATAAACCGAAATTCGGCATAATCAGTCAAGCGTGCCAGCTTCCATCGCCATGCGTGCGAACTCGGTCCTGAGACGCGGCAAGGCGAAATCCGCGAAGGCGCGAACTTTGGGAACCGACATGCGGCCCTGCGGTGCAAGAAGATGAACCGGCATCGGCGGATGCTCGGCATCGGCCAGCACGATCTTCAACTGTCCGTCGTGGACATGGCGCGCGACATGGTAGGAGTAGAGCCGGGTAAGGCCGGTGCCCGCAACGGCGGAATCGACCGCTGCGCGCACGCTGTTGACGATGTAGCGCGGCGTGAACTGTACCGTGCGCGGGATCAGCGAACCTTCGGTCGGCGTAAAGGTCCAGGAATCAAGGCCGAAATTGGTGAAGGCGACGATCTGGTGCTTGGCGAGGTCTGCCGGCTCGTCGATGCGGGGATGACTGGCGAGATAGCGTGGGGAAGCGACGACGACGCGCCTGATATCGCCGCCGATGCGTGTTGAGATCAGCGAAGAATCCGCGAGGTGCCCTATGCGCAGCGCGATATCGACGCCTTCGTCGACAAGGTTCACGAAGCGGTCGAGCAGCAGCAACCTGGCCGAAACCGCCGGGTAGAGATTGAGGAAGTCGTCGAGGATCGGGCGCAGCATCTCTTCACCGAGGATCGGCGGCGAAGAGATCGTTACCGTGCCGCGCGGAGCCGCGCGCTCGCCGCCTGCGAGCATATCGGCCTCTTCGAGATCGACCAGCACCCGCCGGCAGGCTGCTGCATAGCGCTGGCCCGCTTCACTGAGTTTCAGCGAGCGGGTCGTCCGGTGCAGCAGTTCGACACCGACATGGGCTTCGAGCAGGTTCAGCGCGCGGCTGACGGCCGTTGGCGATCGCTTCAGCCGACGGGCCGCACCCGCAAGGCTGCCTTCGTCAATCGCCGTGACAAAGACCTTCATCGCATCGATACGATCCATTCTGCCGACTTTCGCAAAAGATGACGTCAATCAGCAAGAATTCGTCTGCAAGACGGCGGAAGTAAAGGGCCGACAGCACTGCATAGGAGAGTGCTGTAACTTCTGAGCTACGCCGGAAAGAGGCGAGCGATCAAATCGGACGCGGAGCCCTGCCAAAGCTCGCCCTTGCCGGTTCCCGACCACAAGGACAGAAAGTCCGGCGACCCCTTCGCCGTGGACGCCGCTCTGATGTCACGCGTGAACTTGTTCTGGGCCGGAAAGGGCATGACGGCGGCGGCATCCACCTCGTTCATGAAACGGTTTTCGACGCCGCGCGCAAACCGGCCGGAAAAGGCCCGCGTCGTTCGCGTCTTCCGCTCCGTGCCCTCTAGCGCCGCGCGATAGGGGGCCGACGTCCCAGCTTCGGCGGTCGCGAGGAAGGCCGTACCCATCTGCACGGCGCTGGCGCCTTTTGCGAGAACGGCTTGGATGTCGGAACCCGTCATGATCCCCCCCGCGGCGATGAGCGGTACCTTGACCTTTCCCAGGCTCCAGGCGAGCAGGTCTTCAAGGCCGATTTCGCTGTCTTCCGCGGACGGGTCGAAGATGCCCCGATGCCCGCCGGCCTCGTATCCCTGCAGCGTGATGGCATCGACGCCGCTCTCTTCGAGCGCCAGAGTTTCCTCGGGCGTCGTTGCCGTGCCGATGATCAGCATTCCTGCGTCACGAGCAGCGCGCATGTGCTCGGCGGGCAGAACGCCAAAGACGAAGCTCAGCGCCGCAGGCTTTGCCCGCAGCACCGCCTCGAACTGCGCGTCGAAATCCTCTTCGTAGGGCGCTGCAAATTCCGGCGTGGGCAGGCCGAGTTCGACGCGGTATCCCGCCGTCGCGCGCCGGGCGCGCTCGAGCGCCGCGGCGTCGACCTTCGGCTGCGGATGCTGGATGAAGAGGTTTATGGCGAAGGGACAATCTGTTCGGGCACGCACGGCCTGGGCGAACTCTGCGATCGCCGGCGGGCTCGAATAGGCCGCGCCGATCGAGCCGAGCGCGCCGGCGGCGGAAGAGGCTGCCACGAGCGCCGGCGACGAAGGACCTCCGGCCATCGGCGCGACGATCAGGGGATGTCTCAGGCCGAGTTTCGAAAGGGTGCCTTGCATAGTCGTGTCCTCGCTGCGCGTTGCCTGCCATCTGGCAGCGCTGCAGAGGTAGGGTGAGCGGTTACGGACGCAAGGGCAGGCGCCACAGTTTACCCGAATATCTTGTGGGTCGCTCGCGGCAGGTATGGCGGAGGCGACGGGCCCCTCGGGACCGTCGATCGCGCGGCAACTGTTGCAACACAGTCGGTTGACTGGCACTGTCGCTCGGTGGCGAGAGACCTTTCCAAGGAGCCCGCGATGTCGCGACAGACGGACAAGCAAGAGACACTTCCGAGCCTTGTCGAACACTACCGGCCCGTGCAGCTGAAGGCCGTGCTTGCGGCTCGCGCAATTAAGCACCGAGAGCCTCCGCCGCCGCCACCGGAAGAGCGCCAATACGGATCGCAATTGCCGGAGGGATTTCACCTGCCGCAATCTGTCTACGACGACTGAGCGCCGGCTCCGCCCTCAGTTCGTTGCCAGCGTCCAGGCCATGCCGGCGAGCGCGCAGGCAAGCAGCGTGGTTATGACCGACACATTGAAGCGGAAGATCGCCACGCCGGCCGCGAGCGTCAGCAGCAGAGACGGCAACACCAGCGACCCTAGGACCGGAATATCGAGCGCCAACGGCCCGAGCGTCCAGGGGGCGACTTCGGCAAACAGCGTGTGCAGGCCAAACCAGACCGCAAGGTTGAGGATGACCCCGACGACAGCGGCGGTGATCGCCGACATGGCGCCGGTCAGCGCGACGTTGTTGCGCAGCCGCTCGATGAAGGGCGCGCCCAGGAAGATCCATAGAAAGCAGGGAACGAAGGTGACCCAGGTCGTCAGCATCGCTCCGAGGGTCGCGGCCGCCATGGGGGAAAGCGCGCCGGGATCGCGATAAGCACCCATGAAGCCGACGAACTGGACGACCATGATCAGCGGCCCAGGCGTCGTCTCGGCCATGCCGAGCCCGTCGAGCATCTCGCCCGGCTTCAGCCAGCCGTAGTGCTGCACCGCTTCTTGGGCGACATAGGCAAGTACGGCATAGGCGCCACCGAAGGTGACCACCGCCATCTGGCTGAAGAAGAGGCCAATCTGGCTGAAGACGTTGCCCGTGCCGAGAATGGCGACGAGCAACGCCAGCGGCACCAGCCACAGGGCAAGCAGGATCGCCGAGATCCGCAGCGACCAGGCGAGGTTCGGGCGCGCATGCGCGGGAATTTCGTCGCCGAGCACGGAGTCTTCGTCCTTGAGTACCGGACCCGTGCCGGCCTTGTGGCCTCCGCCGATGCGAAAGAAATCCGAGCCGGAACGTGCACCGATGTAGCCAAGCACCCCGGCTGCAAGAATGATGAGCGGGAAGGGGACCCGGAAAACGAAGATGGCGATGAAGGCGGCTGCGGCAATGCCGATCATCACCTTGTTCTTCAGTGCTCGCCCGCCGATGCGGAAGACGGCCTGAACGACGACCGCGAGCACCGCGGCCTTCAGACCGAAGAAAAGGCCCTCGACGACCGTGACATTGCCGAAGGCGGCGTAGATGTAGCTCAGGCCCAGGATCGCGAGGAACCCCGGAAGCACGAAGAGGATGCCGGCGACAAGGCCGCCGGCGGTGCGATGCAGGAGCCAGCCGATATAGACGGCAAGCTGTTGCGCCTCGGGTCCCGGCAGAAGCATGCAGTAGTTGAGCGCGTGCAGGAAACGGTGTTCGCCGATCCAGCGCTTTTCATCGACCAGGATGCGGTGCATGACGGCGATCTGCCCAGCCGGCCCGCCGAAGCTCAACGCCGCAATCCGCGCCCAGACCCGCACCGCTTCGCCGAAGGAGATGCCGTGGCTTTCCCGTTGCCGCGCCGGTCCCGGCGCGGCCCTGTCTGCGATGTCGGTCATCTCAGGCGTCCTTCTTGGCCGAGGGCCAGTTGTGGGTCTCGTTGGTAGCATCCCGGCACCAGCGATAGAAGGCGTCGTAGAGCAGTATGCCGGCGTCCAGTTGTTCCAGATCGTCCGCATACATGCGCGAGAGCCCGAGCGAGGCGGCAAGCAGGCCCGATGCCTCCGGCGCGAGTTCCAGGCGGGCGGTATCGGCAGCACGCACGATCGTGGCGAGCCGCAGCAACGGGGCCGTGGCAAGCCCGAATTCCTCGACCATGACGTCGAAGGTGCAGCGCTCGCCGCGGTGGCTCCAGCGCACGGGCGCGTCGATGTCGAACGGTGTCGCCCGGAAGCGCTCGCCGACCATCTCCACTTCCGACGGCGCTACGTAAAGGAAAACGGCATGCGGATCGACGAAGCGCCGGATCAGCCAGGGGCAGGCGATGCGGTCGATCTTCGGCCGCGCCCGGGTGACCCAGACCGTGTGCCCTTGGGCGTTCCGTTCCGGTAGAGCCGAAGACGGCACGGCGGGGCTGCCGCCTTCGACCCACGCCTCGAACCCGCCTTCGAGCACATCGGCGGAGATGCCGGCATTGCGCAGCCAGGCGGCAACGCCGTGGCTGAGCTTCTTGCCCTGCTGGCAGATGACGATCGCCGACGCTTTGTCGACGTCGTGTGTCCAGTCCTGCACAGTGCGATAGTCGCGCCGGACGGATCCCGGGACGAGACGTGGATCGGCGTCGAAGTCCTCGTCGACGCGAACGTCGATCAGCGCGGGACAGTTCGGCGTGCCGATGAGGCGAGCGAGTTTTTCCGATGATATTTCGAGATACGACGACATGACGCGTCCTCCGGATGAGCGGTTCTATGGACGCGATGCTTCGGCTGGCGCCTCATGGGGTGATCGCACCCCCATCAGCAAAGTTTGCCGCCGTTGGCCGCACGCTGTCAAGCCGCGCTTCGGCGGCGACTTACGGGACATGGCGAAAGCGCTTCGCGCTGAGGCGTGATCCGAGGCAAACTACCGAAGGATTGTTACAGGTCTTTGGCGGCAGATCTCGGTTACCGTCAAGGAAGCGACCTGAGTGCCGAAGGTCACACTCAGGTCGCGGAGGACGGCATTCGGGCTATTTGCCGGCCTCGTTGGCTGCGGCCTCGATGACGCCCGCAACCTTCTCCGGTTGCGACGCAAAGACAACGTGGCTGGCCTTGATTTCGGTCACCTGGCTGCCGGCGCGCTTGGCCATGCTTCTCTCCAGGTCCGGGTTGATGGCGCGGTCATCGGTCGCGACGATCGACCAGCTTTTCTTGGTGCGCCAGGCGGGGTCGCCGACCTTGGCGGCGAAGACCTCCTTGGCGGCAAGGACCTGCGATTTCGCCGCAAAGGCCGCCTCCGCCGCAGGCAAATCGGCGGCGAAGTCGGCCGGAAATGCCTTTGGGTCGAGATAGAGATACTTGCCGTCCGGGGTTTCGCGCACGCTCATGGCGGCCGCAGGTTTCGATCCGGCGAGCGTTGCAAGGTTTTCGCCCTTGTCGGGCTGAAAGGCGGCCACATAGACCAGGCCTTCGACCTTGCTATGGTGTCCGGCCTCGGTGATGACCATGCCGCCATAGCTGTGGCCGACGAGCAGGGTCGGGCCATCCTGGAGATCGAGGATGCGGTTCGTCGCCTCGATGTCCGCGCCGAGCGACGTCAGCGGCTCCTGGACGACGGTCACGTTGAAGCCGCGGCGCCCGAGGATTTCGGAGGCTTCTCTCCAGCCGGAACCGTCGGCAAAAGCGCCGTGAACGATGACGATGTTCTTGATCTCGGCTGCTTGCGCTGCGAAAGCGACGACGCTTGTCGCCAAGGCAAGCGCGATGGTCGGGAGGATGCGGTGGTTCATGCGATCGTTCCTTCTTCTGTTCGTGAGGCAACGATCGCAATCTGTTCAGGCGAGGTATCCCGGATGTGTCGGTCTTCGCCGCAATATGTACCGCATTGTAGCGGCTCAATCTCGACGCCATGGCGAGAGGCCGAAGCGCGGTCTTTCACCCTGCGTGGCAAGGTACAGAGGCACACCGCGCGAAGGCGCGCTACGATTCAACCAGGATCACAAGCGATGACGGCACAACCCCGTCATAGGCCATGGCGTCCACCGCAGCCTGGCTTTGCATCGCCTGCGAGAGGGCGCCAATATCGGGAACATCCATCATGACGGCCACGCGCGTCGGGTCCTTTGGGTCGACGAAGGTCCGGATGTTGGTGATGCCGAGCGCGCCGAAGAGTTCCTTGCGTCTCGGCGATTTCAGCCAGTGATCGGCGCCTTTGGTAATGTTGTGATGGGCGATGATGGTCGGCATCGGATCCTCCCTCTTTTGACGCTGTGCACCGGCGTCGCAACTTTCCCGGCGCATCCGCGTTCCTTCAACGGAACGGCCTGAAGGCCGGGCTGTCAATTAGCCCGTCAGAGGTAGGCGCGTTTTTTCTCTGGCAACTTGAAGGAAGAGGTTCATGCCGAAATTCATCACCATCGGATACGGCGATCGCGCCGGCTACGATCGCACGGCGGCAGTGGTGCGCGATGCGGCGCATGCGCATGATGCACGACTTCAGGCCGATGGCGTGTTGATGGGGATTGCCGGCGCGCCCGTGCAGGTGCGCAATGCGGATGCGGCGCGGGTCGAAACCAAGAATGGTCCGTTCCTGTCATCCCCGTTGCCGGTGGCCGGTTTCGCGGTGATCGAGGCGGCCGATCTCGACGAAGCCATCGCCCTGGTTTCGCAGACACCCTGCGCCGTTGCTCACGGCGTGGTCGAAGTCTGGCCGCTTAAACTTCCCTAGGGAGTCGCCCAGGAGACCTGAGCGGCGAGCATGGATTCCGCCTCATCGGCCGTCTGGCGCTGGGATTCCGTGGCTCCGGCCGGCGCGATCTTCATCTCCGGTCGACCTTCCCTGAAGATCTTCCACTTTGTCGGTCGGAAGGCGATGCGGCTGTGGTCGCCGGCAGCGGCGCGCTCGGGCGAGAGTTCGATCTCGACATGCGGATGGTTGCGGCCAAGGTCGAGTTCGAGATGACGGGTGCCGGCA
>NZ_LMJM01000021.1:0-331 GCF_001429005.1 Ensifer sp. Root954 | reverse complement strand
GCGGTCGGCGAGCTCCAGCGCCTCGTCCTGGTCATGGGTGACGAAGATCGTCGTGTGGCCGGTACGGTCGTGAATGTCGCGCAGCCACTTGCGCAGTTCTTTCCGGACCTGCGCGTCGAGCGCGCCGAAGGGCTCGTCGAGCAGAAGCACGTTCGGTTCCACCGCCATGGCGCGGGCGAGCGCCACGCGCTGGCGCTGGCCACCCGAGAGCTGCGCTGGATAGCGCTTGTCGAGGCCGGAGAGCTGGACGAGGTCGAGAAGATCGAGCGCGCGCTTGCGGATCTCGGCCGACGGCGGGCGGCGATTGGAGGGCCGCACCTTCAGCCCGAAG
>NZ_LMJM01000020.1:449-140004 GCF_001429005.1 Ensifer sp. Root954 | reverse complement strand
CTGCCGATCGCCGACCTTAAGGGTTTCTTCGGCGCGCTTGGATGCTCCTGCTGGGCGGTGTGACGATAGGGAAGGGAGACGCAGAATGCGCACGAAAGCCGGCGCCGTCGCGATGGCCGCGGTCTCAATCTTGCTCAACGCATCGCTCGGACCGGAGCAGGCCTCGGCCTCGCCGACTGAGGGCGTCCGGCACCTCTCGGCGAAAGTCGTGGTGAACCATCCGCCGGCGAAGCATGGAGCCTACTACCAAGGCATATCCCAGAGCGCGATCACCGCTTTGAAATGGCCGAAAAATCGATGAGGCGGCTTTGCCGCCCATCAAGCCGAAGACCGCCTGACAAGGAAACGAAAGATTGAGCCTCTCTTCCCTCGAAAACCGTCTCGCCGCTCGCCTCCGGCCGGGCCTTTCCGGCAACCGTGTCATATTCGTCGGGTTGCTGGCGCTCTGCTCGGCCTATATCCAGGGACCCTTGACGAAAATTTTCGACTTCCCGGGCGCGCTTGCCGAGATGGAGCATTTCGGCCTCTATCCGGCACCGCTCTTTGCCGTCGGCGTCATCGTGTTTGAGCTTGCGATGTCGGCCCTCGTTCTCTCAGGCTTCTACCGCTGGGCGGCGGCAGGCGCGCTTGCGGCCTTCACGCTCGCCGCCACCTTGCTCGCATTCCGCTTCTGGGAACTGCCGCCCGGCATGGAGCGCGCGATGGCGACAAACGGTTTCTTCGAACATATCGGCCTTGCCGGCGCATTCGTGCTCGTTGCAGTCTATGATCTGCGCGAACGTGCATCCACGGAGAGGGGCGGCCAATGACGCAGGCAGCGACCAACAGCGCCGGCACTTTCGCGCCCTTGCGCCAGAAGGTTTTCGCCGTGCTCTGGGTGGCGACCATCATCGGCAACACCGGCAGCTTCATCCGCGATGTCGCAAGCTCCTGGCTCGTCACCGACCTGTCGGCAACGCCCGCCGCCGTCTCGATGATCCAGGCGGCCGCGACGCTGCCGATCTTCCTGCTCGCCATTCCCGCCGGCGTGCTCTCCGATATTCTCGACCGACGCAAATTCCTGATCGTCGTGCAGTTCCTGCTCGCATCTGCGAGCCTCTGCCTGTTGTTCCTCTCTGCAAGCGGGCTGCAGTCGGTGACCTCGCTGATTGCGCTTACCTTTGTCGGTGGCATCGGCGCAGCGCTGGTTGCCCCCACCTGGCAGGCGATCGTGCCGGAGCTCGTGTCGCGACCGGACGTCAAGGGCGCGGTCGCGCTGAACTCGCTCGGCATCAACATCTCCCGCGCGATCGGCCCGGCGCTTGGCGGCCTGCTGCTTGCCTGGTTTGGCGCGGCCGTCACCTATGGCGTCGATGTCATCAGCTATGTCTTCGTCATTGCCGCATTGGTCTGGTGGCGGCGGCAGGTGCCGGAGGACGACGCGCTCGCCGAGCGCTTCCTCGGCGCCTTCCGGGCCGGCCTGCGCTACGCGCGCGCCAGCCGCGAGCTGCATGTGGTGCTTTTGCGTGCAGCCGTGTTCTTCGCTTTTTCAAGTGCGATCTGGGCGCTGCTGCCGCTGGTCGCCCGCCAGCTTCTCGGCGGCGGCGCCAGCTTCTACGGCATCCTGCTCGGCGCCGTCGGCGCCGGCGCGATCGGCGGCGCGCTGGTGATGCCGCGCTTGCGGGCCCGGATGGATGCCGACGGATTGCTGCTCTTGTCCGCGGTCCTGACCGCCGCCGTCATGGGCGTGCTTTCCTTCGCGCCGGCGCAATGGGTGGCGGTGGCGGCGCTGCTCGTCTGTGGTGCGGCCTGGATCACGGCGTTGACGACGCTGAACAGCACCGCGCAAGCGATCCTGCCCAACTGGGTGCGCGGACGCACGCTCGCCGTCTATCTGACCGTCTTCAACGGCGCGATGACCGGCGGGAGCCTTGCCTGGGGCGCGACCGCCTCGGCGATCGGCGTGCCCTTCACGCTCGCCGTGGCGGCCATCGGCCTTCTCTCAGTCGGCTTCGCCTTCCACGCCATGAAGCTGCCGAAAGGTGAGGCGGATCTCATACCTTCCAATCATTGGCCGGAGCCGCTGACCAGCGAGCCGGTCGAACACGACCGCGGACCGGTTCTCGTCCTGATCGAATATACGATCGACAAGGCTGATCGGTCCGAGTTCCTGAAGGCGCTCGCCCGCCTGTCGCACGAGCGGCGGCGCGACGGCGCCTATGGCTGGGGCGTGACCGAGGACGCGGCCGATCCCGGACGGCTGGTCGAATGGTTTATGGTCGAATCCTGGGCAGAGCATCTGCGCCAGCACAAGCGCGTGTCGAAGGCCGATGCCGACATTCAGGACGATGTCCGCCGCTACCACAAGGGGCCGGCCGCGCCGGTCGTCAACCACTTTCTCGCGATCAACCACCCCCATCTCGGTTGACGCGGACCGCACGTCCCGGCGCGGATCTCGCGCCGGGGCCACATCTCGAAGACATACACCCAACCCAAACAAAGGAACCGTTCCCATGACCGAGAACTTCGTCAGGACTGAAGACGGCGTCGATATCTTCTACAAGGATTGGGGCTCGGGCCAGCCCATCGTCTTTCACCATGGCTGGCCCCTGTCGGCGGACGATTGGGATGCGCAGATGCTCTATTTCGTCAGCAAGGGCTACCGGGTCATCGCCCATGACCGCCGCGGCCATGGCCGTTCGACGCAGGTGAGCGAGGGACACGACATTGCACACTACGCGAAGGATGTTGCGGCGCTGACCACCAAGCTCGGCCTCAGCGATGCAATCCACATCGGTCACTCCACCGGTGGCGGCGAAGCGGTGGCTTACGTGGCGCGCCACGGCGGCGGCCGGGTTTCCAAGCTGATCATCGTCGGCGCCGTGCCGCCGATCATGGTCAAGACCGAAAACAATCCGGGCGGCCTGCCGATCGAGGTGTTCGACGGTTTCCGGGCGGCGCTTGCTGCCAACCGCGCCCAGTTCTTCCTCGACGTTCCGGCCGGCCCGTTCTACGGCTACAACCGCCCGGGTGCCGAGGTATCGGAAGGCGTCGTCCGCAACTGGTGGCGTCAGGGCATGATGGGCAGCGCCAAGGCCCATTACGAAGGCATCAAGGCCTTCTCCGAAACCGACTTCACCGAGGACCTGAAGGCGATCGACGTGCCGACGCTGGTCATGCACGGCGACGACGACCAGATCGTGCCGATCGACGACAGCGCTCGACTGGCGGTGAAGCTGCTGAAGAACGGCACGCTCAAGGTCTATGAGGGTTATCCACATGGCATGTTGACAACCCATGCCGATGTCATCAATCCCGACCTGCTCGCCTTCATTAAGGCCTAAAGCTCGGGCACGGTCCGCGGTGTCCGGGTATTGCGGACCGTGCCGGGACAACGCTACTGCATGGTTCCCTATTCATCGCCGGTTTTGCGGACGGAACATGCAGCGCTTCGAAGCGCTACAGCGCCCTCTATGCGCCTCAAAGGCGCGCGGCGCTGTAGTGCCGGCGCCGCACCGACAACGGCGCGCAGCCGCGCCGATCCTGGATCTTATCGCGAGTTTCAGCGCGCCCGCTTCGGCCGGCGAACAGCCCGGACGACGCCGCTCGGCCCGCCGCCACAGAAGAAGCGCTCGCCGCCATCGGACTCCAGGCCCGATACGCCCATTCCGGACGGCATGGCGACCGTTTCGAGCACGGCTCCCGTTTGCGGATCGATGCGCCTGATATCGCTTTCGTCACCCTCCCAGGTGCCGTGCCAGAGTTCGCCGTCGACCCAGGTCACCCCGGTCACGACGCGCTTGGATTCGATCGTGCGCAGGATTGCGCCGTTCTCGGGATCGATCTGATGAATTTTGCGGCCGCGATGCTGCCCGACCCAAAGCGTGCCCTCGGCCCAGGCAAGGCCGGAATCGCCGCCACCGCCCGGGGCCGGGATTGTTGCGAGAATTTTCCCGGTTTCCGGATCGATCTTCTGGATGCGATCTTCGGCGATCTGGAAGAGGTGCTTGCCGTCAAACGCCGTACCGGCATGCGCGGCGACGTCGATCGAGCGGACGGGCGCACCGTTTTCCGGGTCGAAGGCGTTGATCGTGTCACCGGCGGCGAACCATACGTTCCGGCCGTCGAAGGTGACGCCGTGGACCTGGTCTGCCCCGGGGAACGGGCCATATATCTGGATGATTTCGGCTTCGGATCTTTTCATGGGTCTGATCCTATTCGTTTGGCAAAGGGCCGGGGAGTAACAACACTGTCGGGAATGCGGCAATCGGCGGCACGACCCAGCGCCGTGCCCGCCCGCGCCCGATCGGCATAACCTTGCCTTGCGAGGCGAGCTCTTCGAGCGCCCGCTGCACGGTGCGCGCGCTGGCGTCGAGCGCGATTGCGAGCGCCGAACTTGACCAGGCCTCGCCGTCCGCCAGCAGCGCCCGCATCGTCGCATGTCGCTCGTCGACCGGCGGGGCAAGGACGACGACCGTGTGCTTGCCGTGCGGCACCAGCCGGAAGCCATCGCTCGTCGCCGTGATATCCGCAAGCGGGCGCAGTTCCTCGCGCAGCCGGCCGATTTCGACACGCAGCCTTGCCCGGTGGGATTCGTCGACATGTCGTGCGCCGAAGGCCCGGGCGAGCAAGGTTCGCCTTGAGACGTCTCCCGGCCAGGCTTCGCCCAGCGCGCGCGCCAGCGCAAAGAGCACCGGCCGAGTGGCAAGCGTGCACAAGGTCGCTTGTCTTCGGACGAGGTTCCGGCAGGCGTCGATGACGAGGGCGCCGGAAGCAAGCAGCTCTTCGACCTCGCCAAGCAGCAGCGAGCGCTCTTGCCCATCCGCCATGAGGCGGGCAGCCGGCGCCTTAAGCACGGCGGCCGCGTTTTCAACTTCCAAGATCAGGGCCGGAATGCCGGTCGCCCGTGCCGCTTCGCCCGCCCGCCCGAAGGCGGCGGTGGCGGCCTCGGTTCGCAACCGGCGCACGGCGATGCCGGCGAGCGCCAGGTCGTGGGCGGCTCTCGACAGCGGTGTCAGCCGCGCCGTATCGATATCGGCAAGCAAGTTCTCGGCCTCGTCCAGACGGCCGATCAAGAGCAGGCGCCGTGCCCCGAGATTGCGGGCGTGGGCGGCATTGAGGTGGTCGCCATGGGTTTCGAGCGTCGAGCGGGCGGCGTCGAGCGCCCGCATCGGCCAGGAAAGATCACGGGAGACGATGGCGATCTCCGCCTCGGCGACGATGCACCGCGCCCGCGCCACCGCTTCCTTCGGGCCGAAGGCGCGCGCGGCGTTCTTCAGCAGGACCTTTGCGCGGGCGAAGTCTCCAAGCTGGGCCATGGCGATGCCGCGCAGCGCCAGTGCCGGCGGATCGTCGCGTAGCGCCACCCGCTTCAGCGCGCCGAGCGGGTCGCCCGACGCCAGTGCTCGCGCCGCGGCGGTGATCAGCGAATCCATCGAAATCCCGTCACACTTGTCACTCCCGCAAGCCGTGTTCCAGCCTTTATCTATCTCTCAGGTGGCAACGGACAACAGAAAGAAGCTTCGTCGCACAATCAAGCGGAAACAGTCGGGCGCATGCCTTCAAGGCTGCATCGAATGTGAATCTGCAACTATTATGAAATTCTTTCGAAGCTTCTGTCGGCTTGGCGTCGGCGTGAGCGTCTTTCAATCGGGCGGGCGAGGGGATGTCCCAGGCACGGTCCGCCGCGCGATCAGGTTGCACAATTTTTCGGCGTGGCCGGACGTCCGGCCGGGCGGCTTTAAGGAGATTTGCAATGACCAATTTGCATTACCGTTGGGTCATCGTGGCGGCGGGAGGGCTGCTCGGCTGCCTGGCGATCGGCGCCATGTTTTCGCTTCCGGTGTTCCTGCTGCCGATTTCGCGCGACACCGGCTGGTCGGTGACAGGCGTTTCGAGCGCCATGACCATCGGCTTCCTGGCCATGGCCTTTGCCAGCATCGCCTGGGGCAGCCTTTCCGACCGATGGGGCGCGCGTCCGATCGTGCTCATCGGCTCGGTGCTCTTGGCCGTCAGCCTGATGGCAGCGAGCTGGACGACCTCGCTGATCGCCTTCCAGATCCTTTTCGGTGTCGTCGTCGGCACCGCGACGGCGGCGATCTTCGCGCCGATGATGGCTTGCGTTACCGGCTGGTTCGATACGCATCGCAGCCACGCGGTCTCGCTCGTCTCGGCCGGCATGGGCATGGCGCCGATGACGATGTCGCCCTTTGCCGCCTGGCTGGTATCCGCCTACGACTGGAGAACCGCTCTGCAGATCATCGCGCTGGTCGTTGCCGTCATCATGATCCCGGTCTCGTTTCTCGTTCGCCAGGCGCCGGCACTTGCCGACGGCGCTGCCGCGGCCTCGCCCGGGGAAGAGCCCCATTCGTCGATGACGACCAGCCAGGTGCTGAAATCGCCGCTCTTCATCATCCTGCTTCTGACCAACTTCTTCTGCTGCGCCACCCATTCCGGCCCGATCTTCCACACTGTGAGCTACGCGATCACCTGCGGCATTCCGGTCATGGCGGCCGTGTCGATCTACAGCGTCGAGGGTCTTGCCGGCATGGGCGGCCGCGTCGTCTTCGGTCTGCTCGGCGACCGTTTCGGGGCCAAACGTGTGCTCGTTCTTGGACTTCTGGCCCAGGCCTTCGGCGCGCTTGCCTATGTCTTTGCCGCCGGGCTCGGCTCGTTCTACGCAGTCGCCGCCCTGTTCGGCTTCATCTACGCGGGCGTCATGCCGCTCTATGCGGTGCTTGCCCGCGAGAATTTCCCCTTGCGGATGATGGGGACGGTGATCGGCGGGACGGCCATGGCTGGCAGCCTTGGCATGGCGACGGGACCGATTGCCGGGGGCCTGATCTATGATGCGCTGGCAAGCTACACCTGGCTTTACATCGGTTCCTGGGGCATCGGCCTCGGCGCGTTCCTGATCGCGCTCACCTTCCGGCCGGCGCCGCGCTACCAGGCGGCGGTGGCCGCGGCCTGATGCGAGCGTGCTGACAGCGAGAGAAAGGGCTCCGCCTGGGAAGGGGACCTTTGGATCATTGCAGGCGCTGATCCGCGTCCGTCTTAGCGGTCGTCTATCCGGACGGTTCGTGCGCCGACATGCAGCGCCCGGCCGGCGCCGAGACCCATGATCGCCACGCCGATGCCGAGCGCGATGAAGAGAACGGCGCTGGCGGCGAAGCTGCCGGTCCAGCTGCGGATGAAGCCGACAAGCAGGGGGCCGATGGCGGCAAGCACGTAGCCGACGCCCTGAGCCATGCCGGAGAGATGGGCCGCCACGTGCGAATCGGGCGAGCGCAGCACAATGAGGGTCATCGCTGCAGCAATCAGGCCGCCCTGTCCGATCCCTTGCAGAACAGCCCAGACGAGCACCGAAGAGAGCGGCGCGAAAAGGATGCCGATCAGTGCGATGACGGCGGCGGCGGCGAGCGCCACGCAGACGGCGCGCTGGTCGCGGCGCCTTACGGCGAAGGATGGCACGAGCAGGCAGGTGACGACCTGCATCATGATCGAGGCGGAGACGACCGCACCGGCAGTTGCGGCATCGAGGCCACGCTCACGCAGGATCGGCGCCATCCAGCCGAAGACGCAATAGGCGAGTGCGGATTGCAGACCCATGAAGAGCGTCACCTGCCAGGCGAGCCGATCGCGCCAGAGGCCGACGACGCGGAAGCCGCTGTGGCGGGCTTGCGCCTTGCCACGCAGCGCCTGCGGTGCCCAGATCATCAGCACGATGAGGGCGGGTACCGCCCAGGCCGCGAGCGCGCCGGACCAGGAGCCGACCACATGGTGTTCGATCGTCAGCGTCAGGCCGGCGGCGCTGGCAGCACCAGCGCAGAGCGCCATGGTATAGAGGCCCGTCATCATCGCGGCGCGGTCGGGAAAGTCACGCTTGACGAGGCCGGGAAGCAGCACGTTGCCGATCGCGATCGCCGCACCTGCCGCAAATGTCGAAAGGAAAAGAAGCGGCACGGACTGAACGCCGCGCAGACCCGTGCCGAGCGTCAGCAGGACGAGCACCCCGAGAAGCGTGCGTTCGGCACCGAAGCGTTGGGCGAGCTTCGGCGCAAGCGGCGCGAAAAGGCCGAGACAGAGCACCGGCAGGGTGGTGAGCACGCTGGCGCTGGCGGTGGAAAGGCCGGTCGCCTGCATCACCTCGGGCAGCAGCACCGAGAGACTTGAAAACAGCGGCCTGAGGTTGAAGGCGATGAGCACGAGGCTGACGCCCAGCAGAATGCGGGCGCTGCGGCTCAGCACCGGTGGTTGCGGTGCCGGCAGGCTGTCGGCCTCGGCATCGATAAGCTGGTCTTCGATGTCCAGCGGTTCGGCGGCTTCGGCTTTGTGGGGATCACGAAAAGTCTGGTTCATTGGGAAAGTAGCCGATCAAGTTCAGCGAGGACGGGGGCCATGAACGCCCGAACGGCGGCCGCGGCCTTGTCCGGATCACTGGCCGCAATGGCCTCGACGATCGCCGCATGCGCCCGGTCGTCCGGCTCCGGCAGGTCGCCCGACAGCGTCGAGTGAATGGTTTCGAGAATGGCCGAAGTGAAAAAGTCATAGAGCTCGACGATGGCCCTGTTGCCGGAGGCCTCGACGATCGACCGATGAAAGGCAATGTCGCGCCGTCCGAAGGCCTCACGCCCACCATCGGAAACCGTGCCGCGGGCGAGAAGAAGGCGCTTCATATGTTCCAGATCCTTGGGCGTATGTCGCAGCGCCGCCAGGCGTGCGGCTTCCACGTCGAGGGCCGCGCGCGCCTCCCATTGGTCGCGCAGGCTCGCCCGCTTGACGCGGTCAAGCGCGCCCGAGCTATCGACCGTCGAGCGGACATAGGTGCCGGAGCCCTGGCGGGCGTCGAGCAGCCCCTTCGAGATCAGGACCCGAACGGCCTCCCGCACGGTTCCGCGGCTCACCGCCAGAAGTTCGGTCAGCGCCGTCTCGTTGGGAATGCGTTCGCCGATAGCCCAGCGGCCGCTGAGGATTTCCGCCCGCAGGCTTTCGGCAGCGCTCTCGGCAAGGTTGGTACGATTGATCGGTTGCATTGTCTGCTCATCAAGTCATCAGATGATTTGATCAATAGGGTGAGGCGTTCGCAGAGTCAAGCGTGACGACGGGGAATGAAGAAGGCGTCGAAGCGTCGTGAGGCCGGTTTCGGCGACAGGATTTGTCGGTGGCTGGCGCGCGGAATCGCGGTCGCGCGCCGGTCGGCGCGCGATACTCAGGCTTTAGCTACGGGAATCCAGTCCCGGCACCGCGTGATCTCAGTTGAGCCTGAGATCGAGGCCGGGATGCAGCTTCTTGAGGTTCGGCAGCGATTTCGACTGCCACGGGATCTCAGAGGTTCCGCGCACCGTCAATTGCACGTTCGGGCGGTTGCGTGCCTCGATCGTCAGCTTGGCGAGCAGGTTGATCCCGGACGAGTTCAGGAACTGCAGTTCGGTGAGGTCGATCGTGATGTGCTCAGGCTCGGTCTCCAGAACGCCCATCACCGTCGAGAAGATCGGGGCATAGGCCTCCGTTCCCGGCAGCCGCATCGTGCCTTCAAAATGAATATCGTTGCCTTCGGACCAAACGCGATACTCTTCTTCGTCCTTGTTTTCCATGTTCACCGGCTCATCAGTTCGAGAGGTCTGGGACCGCAATGGAGGCATAAGTCTCCAATGAGGTTTCGCCGTCGTCACCCTGGGCGCCAAAAACCCAAGCGAAACGAACGCCATAATCGCTCATCAGCGTCAAAAGACCAAGCCCCGAGCCGCTCTTGCCGAGCCCGGTTGCGTTGGCTTCGATGCGCTCGATGAGCAGGTCGCCCGGGTCGCCGTCGGCGATCTCGGACAAAAGATCCTGGAAGCGCGCAGCCGCTTCGTTGTCGATCACGTTCGACACTTTCGTGCGGAAGCTGTGGCCCTCGAGGGCGGCCTCGACGACCACGGAACCGGAAGCGCGGAACTTCACGGCATTCTCGACCAGTTCGTTGGTGAGGTAGCCGATGTTGTGGCGCACTTCCCGATAGGTGTTGCGCGACGCGCGATAGCGCAGCGCCGCCAGTTCGGCGACGAAATCCGAAGCCATGGCGCAATGCTTCCAGCTGAGATCCAGCGGCCCGTCGTAAAGACGCAGCCGGGTCATCTTCTGGTGGGCGCCGATCGTCAGGTCCGCCAGTCCGTAGAGCGTGGTCATCTGATCACCTGTGTCTCATGACGACGAGCGTGATGTCGTCGTAGATCTTCTGCTTGCCGATATGCGCCATCAGGTCGTTGATGATACCCGATTTGACGTCCTCGGCGCTCTGTCCGTAAAACTTTCCGGCACTCTCGCACAGTCGCTCGATGCCAAACAGTTCGCCCTTGGCGTTCGCTGCCTCGGTCACGCCGTCCGTATGCAGCACGATCATGTCGCCGCGGCCGAACGAGATCTCGCGGGTGGCAACAAAGCGCGAAATGTCCGATTCCAGGCCAATCGGCAGGCCGAGGTCGAGCGTGTCGATCCGCTCGATTTCCGCACCCTTGCGCACGACGATCAGTTCCTCGTGCTGCCCCGACAGCGTCAGGCGGCCGTGGTCGTAGTCGAGGAAGGCCAACGACAGATGCTTGTCAGTGTTGGTGCGCACGATGTTCTTGTAGATGGCGCGGTTGAGGCGGTTGAGAAACTGCTCCGGGTCCATGTCGCCGGCTTCCTGCAGGGCCCTTGCGACCGACTGCACCATCAGCATCAGCACGCCGCTTTCAAGGCCATGACCGGTCACGTCGCCGATGCCGATCTTCAGCCGCTCACCGTCGCGCAGCACATCGTAGTAGTCGCCGCCCACCTCGTCGGCCGGGCGCATATAGGCGGCGATTTCGAGATCGGCGATTTCCGCGAGCTCGCCGGCCTTCGGCAGCACCATCATCTGGATCTGCTTGGCGACGGCGAGTTCGGCGCCAAGGCGCAGGTTCTCGCTGCGCAGTTGGGTATTCAGCGTCGAAATCTGATGGTTGGCGTCCTCGAGCTGCTTGGTGCGTTCGGTCACCAGGTTTTCGAGGTTCTCGGTATGGTAGCTGATCTCCTCAGCCATTCTATTGAACGCGATAGCGGCTTCACCGACTTCGTCGCGTGTCGTGATGGGCACACGGACGGAGTAGTCCTTCGCCTCGATGCTGGTTGCCGCTCCGGCGAGCGCGCTGATGCCGCGGGTAACCCGCTTGGAGATGCCGAACACGGCGAGCGTGACGAACAGCAGCGAAGCGAGCAGGGCCAGGATCTGATAGATGAGGATGCGGTTCGTCGCTTCAGAGATACTCGCCTGTGCAGCAAACAGCGAGGCATAGATTTCGCGCTCCGGCACGACGATGCCGATCGACATGGTCTCGCGGCGCACCGGGCCGGAAACCCAGAGGTTCTCCGGCTCGAGCTGCTTGAGGAGAATGAGATAGGGGACCTTCTCACCACCCTCATCGAGCAGCACCCGCTGAATGGCGCCATCGGTGCCAAGCGGCAGCTCTGCGATCGCGGGCTGGGCGCTGCGGCGCAGCGAGCGCTCCAACCCGGTGACGCCTTGTCCACCCGTGTCGCTGGACCGCCGCAGGCCGATCACCTTTTCGCCGACCGGATTGATGGCAAGCACGTTGCCGTCGGACATCACCAGAAATCCGAAGCCGCTGTCGCCGACCTTGACGCTTTCGACAACCTCGGCCAGCTGGTCGAGCGTGATATCGGTTCCGGTCGCTCCGGCGACACCTTTGCGGTCGGGCGTCCAGAGCGGCTGGAAGAAACTGACGATCAGTTTGCCCGAGGCGGCATCGGTGTAAGGTGCAGTTTGCGTGGTATCGGCTGCAACGGGCCTGAGGCTCGGTTGCTTCGCCCATTCCTCCCAGGACTCATAGAGGCCGGGGAAGAAGAAGTTCCAGAAGTTGGCTTCGTTATGGCCGGGGTAGAGACGGTCGAACGTCTGCGCCTGATCCGCATAGGGCGCCATCCGCAAGATCGGCCGCTCTTTTGGTCCGACGTAGTACATCTGCAGTTTGGAGCGGCCGTGCGCAAGCAGGGCGGGCGCAACCAGATCGAGAACGGCGCTGTTCTCAATATCGGCCTGCACCTCGGGTAGTGGCCGATGGTCGGGGCCAAGGAGATAGCTCCAGACGCTTACGCTCGAGAGCGGCCCCGGAAGGTTCTGCGCCCACCCACCTTTGGCATCGTAAGTGACGGTAACGGACTCCGGTGCGTGCCGCGCAAGTGCCTCACCGACGTCGGACCGGCGCACGGGGCGGTCGATCTGCGCCTGGATTACGCCCGCGAGCGTGGCGACGTCGGCGTGAACCTGGCCGAGCAGAAGATTAACCCGCGCGGCCGTCGATTCCGCGTAGGTGAGCATGTAGTCTTCGTTGGCGTTTTGCAGGCCCTGTCCGACTTCCGTCGTCGCGTCGCGCGACAGTCTTTGAACGTTCCAGAGCGCCAGCCCGCCTGTCAGCAGGAGGTCGAAGAGCACGGCGCTGCCGACGACCAGCACGAACTTGGCGCGAAAGGATCTCAAACCGAACCGGGGGCGTTTGATATTGCTCGCGCTCATAGTGGTTTGCGCCCGGACGCTGCCCAGATCGGCCAGCCCGCATAGCCCTTCGGATGCAGTGCAGCGAAGATGTGATCCCGGAAGCCCTGGCGGAACCGCTCGATGAATTCGGGTGTTTCGCCGTGCCTCACCGCCATGTCCGCAAACATCTTCTCCCAGCCGGCGATGATATCGGCGAAATCCTGTGGGTCACCGTCCAGATTGGTGACCATGAAGGATTCGACCAGGATGTCGTCGAAGCCCGTGTCGGCAAGATAGCGCCGGCTCTTCGGCCCGAACTCCACATCTATCTCGAAATTGCTCAAAAGCCGCGCGAGCTCATTGTAGGTCCATTGGATGCTTTGCGCCCGCGGCTCGCCAAGGCAGTGCGAGTTCTTCTCATTGGTGATGTAGACGCGGCCGCCCGGCTTCACGATCCGATAGAGTTCCTTGAGAAGCAGCTCCGGCTGATTGAAGACCTGCAGCGAGTGGCGGCAACTCACGAAGTCGAACTGGTTGTCCTCAAGCAGCATCTCCGACGCGTCGCCGTAGGTGTATTCGATACCCGTCACGCCGAACTCGGCGGCCACCTTTCGGGCATAGGCGAGGCTCGGCTTCGAGTGGTCGAGCGCGACGATCCGCGACGGCTGGAACTCCTTCTGCGCGAGCACGGCGAAATCGCCGATGCCGCAGCAGATGTCGGCCACGGCGATGCCGGGCCGCATGCCGTGGCGCGGCAGGATGGTGCGCTCGTGGCGCCAGGTCAATTTCGTCTGCGCGCGCAGGATTGGGATGAAGCTCGTATCCTCGAAGTAGTCCTGGCCAGGATAGAACATCGAATCATAGACCTCGACGGAGATCTGCGGCTCGATCGTGCTCAGGTGCCGGAACATGCGCGTCGTCCAGCTGACGACGCTTGACGTGATGACGATCAGGCGCAGGTCCGACCGCTCCCGGCAGGCGTCGAGGGCGACCCGGATGAAGGCCTGGAAGGCCGTGTTGTTCATCTGGATGAGGCGCTTCACATCGATATAGAGAACGCCGCGCACCGTATCGATGGCTTCCCTCAGCGCATGGATACTCTCGGCGATTTCATCGATCGAACGCGGCCGAATCGTTCCGGCAAGCGAGAAGATCTGGCTGTTCGGATCGAAGTCGACCTTGAAACGCTGAGGAAGGCTCGCCGCCATCAACTCACCATTCCTTCAAGAGGAAGATCCACGATCAGGGTGATGGCCGGAGCCGCATCCTCGTCAAGCCGGAGGCGGGCGTCATAGTTGACCGCCAGGTCCAGAAGCACCGATTCCCGGCTGGGGGCAAGGTCGTTGGAAATGGCGTCGAGATAGCGGGCCTGGGCATCGCTCTCACGGGTTTTCGAGACAGCCTCGCGATAGAAGCGCGCCTGACCAGGTGGGCATGGAAAGCTCAGTTGAACCCGTTCCGTGGCGCCTTGGCGATAGATCGACAGGCCGATCTTTCCGTCGGTGGTGCCGCCGCGAAACGAAACCTCCAGAAGCTCGTTGAGGGCGGAGGAAAAGAAGTTGGAATGCCGTACCGGATCGGTCCTGTTGTGGCTGATCATCCGGGCGAGGTAGCTCGAGACATGATCGCAATGGTGCCAGTCCGAAAGGAAATCTTCCATCTCCATATCGAACTGAAGCAGCGGCTCGAAAGCCGTTTCCGTGGTCTTATTGACACTAGCACCCATGCAGCAATGTCCTCCGCACCCCGAACTCTGCCACGGCCATACGCCACTTTCTATAATGATTTCTAACCACGCAACCCCGGGATCTTGCATGAAGACAACCCAGGTATTGCCTCGCGCCATATCGGGCGCAACGCACAGATGCGGGGGGCTACAGCGTCGCCATTGTCGATGAGCGGCGAAGATAGGCGCCGATCGCGTCCGCCGGCATGGGCATGCCCAGGAAATAACCCTGCAGACGGTCGCAACCCTCTTTTCGAAGCCAGACGGCCTGCCCGATCGTCTCGACGCCCTCGGCGGTCACGCGCATGCCGAGACCGTGGGCAAGGGCGATGATCGACCGGACGATCGTCTGGCTCTTTTCGTCGCTCTCCAGATCCTTGATGAAATAGCGGTCGATCTTGATCGTATCGAAGGGGAAGTTCTTGAGGTAGCTGAGCGACGAATAGAAGGTGCCGAAATCGTCGAGCGAGATCTGGATGCCGAGCACGTTGAGGGTGTTCAGCGTGTCGAGATTGTTGGTCGTGCGTTCAAGCAGCACCGATTCGGTAACTTCCAGCTCCAGCCGGTCGGCCCTCAGGCCCGCCATGTCGAGCGCCTGGGCGATCCGGTCCGTCAGGCCCTCGCGCAGGAACTCCGCCGGCGACAGGTTGACGGCGACGGTGAAATGCGACGGCCAGGTGGCAGCCTGCCGGCAGGCCTCCTCCAGCACCCATTGGCCGATCTCGTTCATCAGGCCGTCGGCTTCCGCCATCGGGATGAAGACGTTGGGCGGGATCGTGCCGACCAGCGGATGATGCCAGCGCACCAGCGCCTCGAAGCCGACGATCGAAAATGGCGGCTCGACGAGCGGCTGGTATTCGATTGAAAACTGCTTGTCCTGCAGCGCGGTGCGCAGACTGCGGCGCAGCATCTCGCGCTGTTCCAGCACGATCAGCATGGAACGGCTGAAGGTCTTTGCCCGGCCTCGTCCATCCTTCTTGGCGGCATAGAGCGCAATGTCCGCCGCCTTCATCAGTTGCTCGATGTCGTTTCCGTCGTTCGGCGCAATGGCAATGCCGATGCTGGCGCCGACGAAGACGGAAATGCCGTCGATCGTGAAAGGTTCGCTGAACGCCTCGATCAGTGCCTCGGCGAGATACTCGGCGTCCGCCGGCTGGTCGCTTTGACGCTGGATGACGGCGAATTCGTCGCCGGCCAGGCGATAGGCGACTTCGCCGTCGCGAAGGGCGCCGCGAATGCGCTCGGCCGCCATCTTGAGGACGGCGTCGCCGGCGCCGTGGCCCAGCGTGTCGTTGACCGGCTTGAAATCGTCGAGGTCGATCTGCATCAGCGCAAGCTTCTCGCCGGATGTCGGCAGGATGCTCTGCAGGTCGTCGCTGAACTGCCGCCGGTTGGGCAGGCCCGTCAGCACGTCGTGGGTCGCCTGGTGCAACAGCAGCGCGCGTTCGCTTTCGCCATGGCTGCCGATCTCGCGGCGGGTCGCGCGGCCGCTCGTTTCGAGCACGCCGATGCCACGCATGGCGCGAAAGACGAGCAGCGTGCGCCGCGACTTGGTGGCGGCGTCGACCACCTCGACGCTGCGCGGCACGCCGTAAGCGATGACGGATTCCACCGCCGCCTTGGAAACGGGCGCAAGCAATTCGGGATAGAGATGCCACAGGGTGGCATCGACAAGCGTGCCGACTTCGTAGGTTTCCTGCAGCGCCGGCGAGGCGCTGGTCAGATGAAAGGCCTCGTCATAGAACGAGAGAACCTCGTCCATATGAGCCGCAACGGGATCCTGCACTGAAGCTGAAGCAGACAAGGTTGCATCAGTGTCCGGCATGCTTGCCTTTCCCTCTCTGTTTCGAACGCGCCGGAAGAATATAAAAGCCCGCTCCAGCGGCGCTCCGTTTCGGCTCGTCCTTCTGCAAAGCTACCGCGTCGCCCGCCCGGGTCAATGCCAATAGGCTGCCTGCGATCTTACCTGTGGAAACCTCGCTTCGGAGCATGGCGAGCGCTGCTCGATATCCTTTGCCCCACACGGTTGTATATAAGCTTCCTCTTGTATCATTTGCCATCATTGCATGCAATTTGGGGCGGAACAGCTGTGGGCGTTTCGGCTCCGCCTATACGCATGTCCCATTGTGGGACGCCATATCAGCAAGGGTTTCGGGCGTCTACTGCGGCCGGTCGCGGTTAAGCAAACGGCAGATACGCCCGGGCAACGGGGCCGTTGGGCTCCGTTTAAGTTTCGGTTAACCATAAAGGAAGTTTTCAGGGGATTATGTGGCTTGACCCATCCCGCGATCACCCGGAATTAAGAACCACGGGCGAGTTGGCCACCGGGTTGCCGGTGGCCAATCGCTATTAAGCTCAGTGCGTGCTCAGAATCACGTCGGTCTTCTGGAAGGTCCGGACGTCGATCAGGCCCTTGTCGGAAATGCGCAGTTCCGGAATGACGACGAGCGCAAGCAGCGAGTGCTGCATATAGGCGTTGTTCAGCCGGCAGCCACAGGCGCGCATGGCCTCGACGATGGCGGCCGCTTTCTCGGCGACGATCTCCGCTCGCTGATCCGACATCAGGCCGGCGACGGGCAGCTCGACCAGGGCCAGTTCGCGGCCTTCCTTGATGACGACGATGCCGCCGCCGACCTCGTGCAGGCGGTTGGCGGCCTTGGCCATGTCCGCCTTGTTCGTGCCGACCACGATCATATGGTGGCTGTCATGGGCGACCGTGCTCGCCATGGCGCAATCGCTGTCATAGCCGAAGCCGGAGACGAAGGCGTTGACCACGTCGCCGGTGCCGCGGTGGCGCTCGACGAGCGCGATCTGGCAGACGTCGTTGGCCCGGTCCATCTGCACGAGGCCGTTCTCGATCGCCACCTCGGCCTGAAGCGCCCGCGTCGGCGCCTGGTTCTCGACGACGCCGATGACGTTGACCCGCGCGCGCGTCGCCCGTGCGTTGGATGGGATGTCGAAATCCGCGGCGGCCAGTAACCGGCCAAGGTGGACGGTGTTGCGGGCGCTTTCCGGGTAGACATAGGCCGGGATATCGCGCGCGAGTGTGCCGTTCTCGGCCATCAGCTCGCCGCGGGCAAACACCATTTCGATCGGCAGCGCGGCGAGGTCCGAGGTGACGATCAGGTCTGCCCGGCGACCCGGTGCGATCGAGCCGATTTCACGCTCCAGGCCGAAATGCTGGGCGGTGTTGAGCGTTGCCATCTGGATCGCGGTCACGGGTTTCAGACCTTGAGCGATCGCATGGCGCACGACGCGATTCATGTGTCCGTCGTGAACCAGCGTGCCGGAGTGGCTGTCGTCGGTGCAGAGCAGGAAGTTGCGCGGGTCGAGGCCGGATTCGGTGACAGCCTTGATCTGCGCGGCAACGTCGTACCAGGCGGAGCCGAGGCGCAACATGGCGCGCATGCCCTGGCGCACACGGGCGATTGCGTCGTCGACCGTCGTGCCTTCATGGTCGTCGGCCGGTCCGCCGGCGGCATAGGCGTGGAACTCGCGGCCGAGATGCGGCGAGGCATAGTGCCCGCCGACGGTCAGCCGCGCATCCTGGGTGGCGGCGATCTCGGCCATCATCTTCGGATCGTTTCCGGCAACGCCGGGGAAATTCATCATCTCGCCGAGACCGATGACGTTCGGCCAGGCAAGCGCCTCGGCGACATCCTGTGCTGAAAGCTCGGCGCCGGCAGTTTCAAGACCCGGGGCGCTCGGCACGCAGCTTGGTACCTGGACCAGCACGTTGATCGGCAGGCTCTGGGCTTCCTCGTTCATCAGCCGGACGCCGTCGAGGCCGAGCACATTGGCGATCTCGTGCGGGTCGATGAACATGGTGGTGGTGCCGTGCGGAATGACCGCGCGGGCAAATTCGGTGACGGTGACGAGGCCGCTCTCCACATGCATGTGCGCGTCGCAGAGGCCGGGAACAAGATAGCGCCCGGCGGCGTCGACGACCTTGGTGCCTTCGCCGATCGTGTGGCTGGCATCCGGACCGACATAGGCGAAGCGGCCGGCTTTGACGGCGATGTCGGTGCCGGGGATGATTTCGCCGGAGTAGACGTTGACCCATTTGCCGTTGCGGATCACGAGATCGGCGGGCTTGCGGCCCATGGCGACGTCGACCAGTTCGGGTGCGGTCTTCGACCAGGATTGAAGCATGACTGTTTCCTTCGGATGGGCGATGTCGGCGCCCTTGCATTAAGGGCGCCGTCGGATTTTCTGGCGGTTACTGGGTCTGGGCGACGAGCGCTGCGGCGAGCAGTGCCACGAACCACATGACCGGTCTTACATCGCCAGCCCGGCCGCAGACCAGCTTGATCAGCACATAGGCGATGATCGCAAGCGACAGGCCGAGCGTGATCGAGAAGGTGAGCGGGATCAATACGATCGCAAGGAAGGCGGGGATCGCCTCGTCGAGCGCGCTCCAGCGGATGTTGCTGATCGGCTCGGACATGAAGAGGCCGGTGAGGATCAGCACCGGTGCGGTCGCAACCGCCGGCACCAGAGAAAGCAGCGGCGACAAAAACAGGAAGGGCACGAAGAGCAGACCTGCGACCAGCGCGACGAGACCGGTGCGTCCACCCTGCTGGATGCCGGCGCCGGATTCGAGATAGACGGTCGCCGGGCTGGTGCCGAGCGGTGCCGAAATCAGCGCCGCGATGGCGTCGACATGCATCGATTCCCGGATGTTGCGCGGCATGCCGTTTTCATCCTTGAGGTCTGCCGCTTCCGCGAGGCCAAGGAAGGTCGAGAGCGCCTCGATGAAGTTGGTGAACAGGAAGACAAAGATGAAGGGCAGGTAGATCAGGTTCAGCGCGCCCAGGAGATCGATCTGGCCGACGAAGCTGAAATCCGGTGCAGCGGAGAAACCACTCCAGTTGACCAGCGTGTGCACATCCGGCGTCTCCGGCCAAAACGCGCTGCCGTCGCCCCACCAGCGACCGATCGGGATCGAGAGAATAGTGGTGAGGATCATGCCGGCCATCATCGCGCCCGGAACCCGCCGCACCACCAGCGCCACCGTGAGCACGAAGCCGGCGATGAAGGTGAGGGTGACCGGGTTGAACTGCGTGAGACCAACGATCGTGTCGGGGTTGGCGACGATGAACTTGGCGTTTTCCAGGCCGATCAGCGCGATGAAGAGGCCGATGCCGCAGGCGATGCCATAGCGCAGATCGACAGGGATCGCCTCGATGATCGTCTGGCGCAGATTGAAGAACGCCATGACGGTAAAGAGCACGCCGGCCCAGAAGACGCAGCCAAGCGCGACCTCGAGCGGCACTTTGGCGCCGACCACCATGGTGTAGGCAAAGAGCGCGTTGATGCCCATGCCCGGCGCCACCAGAATGGGGCTACGCGCATAAAGCCCCATGGCGCAGCTGCCGATGAAGCTGACGAGCACCGTCGCCGTCACGCCGGCCGAAAATGGAATGCCGGCATGCGCCAGGATCGAGGGATTGACGACGATGACGTAGGAGGCGGCGAGGAAGGTGGTGAGGCCTGCGAGGATCTCGGTGCGGACGGTCGAGCCGAGCCGCGAAATCTGGAAGTAGCGGTCGAGCAGCGCTGCGAGCCAGGATGTCTCCGGGCTTGGTGCCGCCTCCACGGACTTGTTCTGATAGTTCATCTTGTTCCCCTTTTTTTGAACGAAGAAGGGGGCCGGCATGACCGGCCCCCTTCCAAGGCATCATTCCGCAGCGACGGCGCGCTCGTCCCCGCCGGCGGGCGAAAACGGCGAGATCACCTTCAGCCCGACGCAGTCGACGACACCGAGATCGGTGATCGCATATTCCGGGATCGCCGTGATCTGCAACACGAACATGTACATGAAGGGCCAGGGCAGCGGGCAGCCGAGCGCGCGGGCCGCGTCGTCGAGCTGGTCTTCCAGCGCTGCCATCTCGGCCGGCTCGATGTCGGAAACGATGCCGCCGATCGGCAGGTGCAGGAAGGCCTCGACCTTGCCGTTCCTGACCACGACCTGGCCACCATGGTTGGCGATCAGGTGGTTGATGGCGATACGCATATCCTCGAGATCGGCGCCGATGCAGATGATGTTGTTGTCATCGGGCGCAGTGGAGCTGGCGATCGCGCCTTGCTTGAGGCCGAAGCCCGACGCAAAGGCGACCGGACGGTTGCTCGTCTTGCCGTAGCGTTCGACGACGGTGACGTATTGCACGTCCCGTGCGGGATCTGCGAGCACCTGGCCGTCCTTGACCGCAAGCGTCACGTCGCGGCGAGTGCGCACGAAGATCTTTTCCGGGGTGACGGCGATCGCCATGGCGTCTGCCGTCTCGCCGGCGCCGTGATAGGCGACCTTGAGATCGCCGGGCTGAAGCGGCGCGACCTTCACCGAGTTCAGAAGTGCGACGCTGCGCTGCGGCGGGATCAGTTCGATCGCCATCTTGCCGTTGCGGGCGACGACTTCACCCTTGGCGACGACAGTTTCGATGGTGAAGTTGCGCAGGTCGTCGACGAGCAGGATGTCGGCCGCGCGGCCGGGCGAGATCGAGCCGACCTTGTCGTCGATGCGGAGCGCATCGGCGCCGTTGATCGTCGCCATCTGGATCGCCGCCATCGGCGAAATGCCCATGGCGATCGCCATGCGCACCATGTTGTCGAGATGGCCGCGCTTGAGGATGTCGCTTGCTACCACGTCATCGGTGCAGAAGCTGATGCGGCGCAGTGCCTTAACGCCCATCTCCGTGACGATACGCAGGTTGTCGGCGAGGAAGTGCGAGATCGAGGATTCCCGTACAACGACATGCATGCCGGCGCGCAGCTTTTCGAGCATTTCTTCCGGCGTGTAGCTCTCGTGGTCGGCGCGAACGCCGGACTGCTGGTAGCCGTTGAGCCGCGCGCCACGGGTCATCGGGCAGCAGCCGAGAACCGGCAGGCGGCTCTTTTCGGCGAGTTCGAGCGCCGCGAGCACGTCGGCGTCCTCCTCCTGGATGAACTCGCGCACGGTTTCCCATATGCCGACGCATTCCGGCCAGTGGTGCGTCGCCTGGTGGTCGGCCGGGCTGAAATAGTGGCCGACGGTCGAGCGCGGCATGGTGTAGGGCGTCTTGCACGGCGCGCCCCAGAAGACCTTGAGTGGCGTCTGTTTTGCCTCGTCGAGGAACTCGCGCGCCGCGGCCGGGCCGCCGACGACGATGATCTGGTCGAGGCCGGTGACGATCGAGGTGGTGCCGAGCGGCACGACGGCCTTGGCAAAGCTCGTCAACGACATCTTCGAGCATTCGACATGCAGATGCCCGTCGATCATGCCGGGTGCCAGGTATTTGCCGGTGGCATCGACGATCCTGGTCTCTGGCCCGATATAGTCGGAAATGTCGCCGACGGCGATGATGCGTTCGCCATAGATCGCGACGTCGGCCTGATAGATCTCTTCGGAGACGACGTTGACGAGGCGACCGCCGCGGATCGCCAACGTTGCCTTGCCGCCGGTGCCCGATGCGGCGCGAATGAATTCTCTGATATCGCTCACTGGAACCTCTTCTCCCTTAGCTCCAGTGAATATTCCCAATTCCCAGTCGTTTACACAATGGGCCGAAATAGGCTATTCTCTGGACATATCGTGCAAGATTTTGGACGAAATATGGATCTCTCGCTCATAGACTGTTTCGTGAAAGTTGCGGATTCCCGCTCGATTTCTGCGGCTTCCAGGCGCTATCGCCTGCCGAAATCAACACTCAGCCACAAGATCCGGCAATTGGAGGATGAGTTCGGCATCGAGCTCTTCGTGCGCGAGGGTCATCAGTTGCATGTGACCGACGCGGGCGCGGAGTTCCTGCGCTACGCCCGGCTCATTCAGTCGAATTGCGACGATGCGGCAACCGCGATGGCGGAGATGCGCCAGGAGGTGGCGGGCACCCTGCGCGTGGGCTCGACCGGCGAGTTCGGCACGACGATCACCTCGGAACTGCTCTATGCCTTTCGCCAGCAATATCCGCAGGTCAATCTCGACGTTGTGTTCCTGTCCTCGCGCCAGCCATTCTCCGACGTCACCGAACAGGCGCTCGACGGTATCTTCCATTGGGGCGAGCCGTCCGATGTCGACTACATCAGCCGCAGACTTTCGGTCTCGTCTTATGGCCTCTTCGCCAGCCCGCAATACATCGCCCGGCATGGCCAGCCGGATAATCCGGATGCGCTTGCCGGCCACCGCGGCCTCGTCTTCCGCCAGCCGACGCGGCTGCAGTCCTGGTATCTGACACAGTCAGGCGAAGACGAGGTGGACCTGCTGCCGACGGCGACCTGCACAACCAACGACTACTGGACCATCAAGTATTTCGCCGTTGCCGGTGAGGGCATCGCCTATCTGCCCGACTTTTTCGTCGAGACCGAGCGGCAAGCCGGCCTGCTGGAACCGGTGCTATCGGACTGGCGCTCGCCGCAGACGGCGATCAACCTCATCTATTCGCGCCGCCGGCACGTCTCGAAGCGGTTCAAGGCCTTCGTCGACTTCTGCATCGACTTCTACCGCGACCGGGACCGGGTGAAGATCCCGCGCTACTACGTGGAGCGCGTCAGCCTCTAGAGGCGGGGCAACGCCATCTCTAGCCCAGCAACGAAGGCAGCGCGCTGGCGCCGTCGACATTGCCGCCACAAAGCAGGATGACGTTGGTCTGGCCGGCGCGCCTCGCCGCGATCTGCCGGAAGCCGGCAAGTGCGAGAGCTGCCGCCCCCTCTACCAGCATATGCTCGTCGAGCAGCAGGTCCCGCATTGCGGCCGCGATCTCTGCTTCCGAGCAGGTCACGACCTCATCAACCACGTCCATCGACAATGGGAGGGTCACGCTGTCTTCGTCGAGACCGCCGGCAACGGCATCGGCGAGCGTTTCGAGGTGTTCGGTTTCGACCACCCGGCCGGCCCTTATCGAGGCCGCAAGCGCTGCCGAATTTGCAGCGGACACGCCGATGACGCGAGTATGCGGGCGGAAACTCTTCAGCACCGAGCCGATGCCGCTGATCAGTCCGCCGCCGCCCATGGCGATGAAGACATTGTCGATGCGTTCGGCTTGCTCTAGGAGTTCAAGTGCGATCGTGCCCTGGCCGGCGATGATTTCCGGGTCGTTGTAGGGCGAGACGTAGCCGAGCTTTTCGGTCGCGGCCAGCTGCTGCGCATGCTGTTCGGCAAGCCCGGTTTCGGAACCGTGAAGGACGACCTCGACGCCGTAGGCGCGGATGCGCTCCAGCTTCGCCGGCTTGACAATCTCGGGCAGCACCACCGTCAGCTTCTGGCCGATCGCGCTTGCCGCATGGGCAGCACCGATGCCGTGATTGCCGGAGGAGGCAGTGATCACCTGCTGGTCCCTTGGCAGCGAGGTCATCTTGCTCGCAGCCCCCCGGATCTTGAAGGAGCCGGTCAGCTGCAGGTTTTCCGCCTTGAACAGTACCGTCGAGGCTGTCTGCGGCCCGATCGCGCGCGACGGGATCAGTGGCGTCTCGTAGATGAAGGGGCGGATGCGCTGGCGTGCGCGGACAGCGCGCGCGGCCGTTTCGAAGACGTCTTTGGTCATGCGGTTGTTCCTTGCGAACGGCCGAGCAAGCCGAGTTCATCGAGCACCGTGCGGGCAATGGCGATGTCCTGCGTCGCGATCCCTGTCAGGTCGGCGATGGTGATGTCGTTGTCCGAACGTCGACCTTCGGCCGCACCGGAGAGGACCGCGCCGAGGGCGACACAGCGTTCCTCCTGAATCACTACGGCCCGAGCCGCTGCAGAAAATTCCCCGTGGTCTAGGCATTGCTCGGCGAGATCGACAAAGAGGCGGTCGGCGCGGGCAACGAGGGCAGTTTCGAGCTCCTGCTTGCCGGGTGCGTCCGCGCCCATGGCGGTGATATGGGTGCCAGGCCCGATCCATTCCGATCGGATCAGCGGCTCCTTCGATGGCGTCGTGGTTACGATCGCATCGGACTGGCGGCAGAGCGTTTCGAGATCGGTTGCCGCCTCCATAGAAAGGTCGAGGTCTGTCAGGTCGGTAAGCACCGCATTTGCCTTGTCCATGGACCGCCCCCAGACCGTGAACCGCAATGGACGATCCGAGAGGGAGGCAAGCGCCCGGATCTGGATGCGCGCCTGCGTGCCGGTGCCGACGATCCCGATCGAGCCGGCGTCCTTGCGCCAGAGCGCCGTGGTCGCGATCGCACCGCCGAGACCGGTGCGAAGATCGGTGAGGAGACCCTTGTCGTCGAGCACGGCCACCACGTCGCCGGTCTCTGCCGAGACCGCAACCATCATGCCGGTGCTCGACGGCAGTCCCTTGGCCGGATTGTCGAAGAAGCCGGAGGCGATCTTCACGACGAAGATCGGATCGCCTTCGATGTAGCCGTATTTGATGTGGCAATCCGCATTCCGACCGGGAAGCGGCAGATAGCCGACCGGCGGCAGATTGGCGCGACCGTCGGTGACGGCGATATAGGCGTCGCGGATGGCCGGTGCCGCGAGCGTCAGCAACGGCAGCTCGGCCAGTCTTTCTCGATCGATGACGATCATGGCGCGCTCCCCTGGCTCAGATATTTGTAGACGGTCGCCCGGCCCATGCCGAGGATGCGCGAGATGTAGGAGGCGGCATTCTTGCCGCCGAAGGCGCCATCAGCAGAAAGGGCGATCACCAGCGCCTGCTTGTCGTTGCGGCTCAGGCTCGAGACTGTCAGCCCGCGCGCCGCGGTCCATTGCTGCACATACTCGTTGACGCGCTCGTGCCAGTCTTCCTTGAACAGGCTTTCGGGCTTGTCTGCGTCGATGGGAACGCGGACGAGCGCGTTGAGCGTCCTGAGCGCCGCATGAAAGTCGGAGACATCGGCATTGATGCAGAGCACGCCGATCGCCTTGCCGTCCGCGTTTCGCAGCACGGCGCTGATCGCCTTGATCGAGCGTCCGTCCCAATTGACCTTCTCGTAGGGGCCGATGATCGCTTCGCCTTGGCTGAAGCCGATTTCGCTCAGCAGCGAAGCTTCGCCGATCTCGCGCTTGGAGAAGTTGCCAGCGATATGGACGACGGTTTCAGTCGCCAGATCGTGCAGCACGACCTCGGCATAGGGCTGGAACAGCAAGGCGATCGCGTCGCAGACCAGGCAATAGGGGCGGAGTTCTGGAGTCACGGCGTTCCTCTTCCTCGATAGCAATCCATAAATCATGCGTAGACGAAAAAGTCTATATTAGATTTATAGTCTGAATACTGCTTAAAACGACAACGGCGGCGCGCGATGGGCTCGCGCGCCGCTGTCCAAGCAGCCAACAGGGAGGGGGATCAGCTAGCTCGTGGCGGTCTTGACGGCCTTCGTCCGCCTCCAGCCGGCGGCGAGTGGCATCACGGCCATGGCGCCCGCCAGGATCCAGAGGACGATCGAGATCTTGCTCTGGAACAGGATCGAGATATCGCCGCCGCTGATCGCCAGCGCATTGCGCAGGTTCACCTCCATCACATGGCCGAGCACGAAGCCGAGGATGATCGGCGCCATGTCGAAGCCGGCCTTTCGAAGCAGCCAGCCGATGATGCCGATGCCGAGCATCAGGAGGATCGAGAAAACCGAGGCGTGGGTGGAATAGACGCCGACAACCGACAGCACGAGGATGCCCGGAACCAGCAGCCAGTTCGGTACCGTCAAGACGCGGGCGAAGATGTTGACGAGCGGCAGGTTGAGGAGAAGCAAGAGTACGTTGCCGATGAAGAGCGATGCGACGAGACCGCCGACCACTTCCGGCCGCTCGGTAATCAGCATCGGACCCGGCTGGATGTTGTAGAGCATCAATGCGCCGAGCATGACGGCGGTCGTGCCGGAGCCGGGCACGCCGAGCGTCAGCATCGGTACGAAGGCGCCGCAGGCGGTGGCGTTGTTGGCAGCCTCAGGGGCCGTGAGACCTCGTACGTCGCCCTTGCCAAAGGTGCCTTCGCTGTCGGAGATGCGCTTCTCCGTGGTGTAGGAAACGGCGCTCGAAACCGATGCGCCGGTGCCCGGCAACACGCCAACGATGAAGCCGATGACCGAACCACGCAGCGTGGCACCGATCGATTTACGGATATCGTCGAGGCGGGCGGTCATGCGGCCGAGTTCGCGGATGACCGTGACGCCGCTTGCCTGGTGTTCGAGGATCAGCAGCGCCTCGGATACCGAGAAGAGACCGATGACCAGCACGACGAATTCGATGCCGTCGCCGAGTTCCGGCTCGTTGAAGGTGAAGCGATAGGCGCCGGAGGTGGCGTCGAGCCCGACGGTCGCAAGCATCAGGCCGAGCGTGCAGCCGATCAGCGTCTTTACCGGCTGGCTACCGACCATGGAACCGAGGGTCGCGAAGGCGAACACCATCAGCACGAAGTATTCGGCCGGGCCGAAGCCGATGGCGAGGCCCGCAAGCAGCGGCGCGAACAGCGCCAGCCCGACGGCGCCGAAGACCCCGCCGACGAAGGAGGAGAGGCCGGAGAGCATCAACGCTTCGCCGGCGCGGCCCTGGCGGGCCATCGGGTTGCCGTCGAGCGCCGTCATGACGGCGCCGGCATCGCCCGGCACGTTCAGAAGGATCGAGGAAATGCGGCCGCCATATTCGGCCCCGCAATAGACGGCGGCGAGCAGGATCATCGTGCTTTCGGCCGGCAGGCCCATCGTATAGGCGATCGGGATCAGCAGCGCGATGCCGTTGATCGGCCCGATCGCCGGCAGGGCGCCGACCAGGGTGCCGATGAAGCAGCCTGCAAGACCGATGAGCAGGTTCTGCAGGGTGAGGGCGACGGTAAAACCGTTCCAGAGATAATCGAGATTCATTGAGATCACTCCATAGCCGGCGGATCAGCCAAACAGCCGGCCGGCGGGCAGATAGACGTCGAGCAGGTAGGAAAAGACGAACCACCAGAGGGCGGCTTGCCCGACGCCGCCAATCAGCGCGAGACGCAGCGGCGCGCCGAAGATCCAGCCGACGCCGAAGGTCAGCAGGAAGATCGAGGCGGCGAAGCCGGCGGGCTCCAGAAGCAGTGCCGATGCAAGAAGCAGGAGCGGTACTGCAATGATCTTCACGAGAAGCTGCCCCTGCGGAAAGGCTTCGGTCGTTCCGGGGCTTTTCAGGTAGAAGAGGCAAAGCACCGCGAGGGTGATGGCGAGCAGCACCGGCACGACGCGTGGACCGAGCGGGTCCGAGGCGAAGGCATATTCGATCTGGCTGCCGCCGATGCCATAGGCAATCGCCAGCGCGAGCATCAAGAGCCCGCCGACCCTGCCGATGCGGGAGGATGAGGAAGTGGTGTCTGACATGGTTCTGTTCCCGATGTTTACGCCAGGGAACGGGTCTTCAATCCGGCCGGATGAGACGATCGGCAGGGAGCCCGTAAGGTGGTGGCAAACAAGCGGAGCGGGAGACTGTCCCGCTCCACCGTCCGGCTTACATGCCGGCTTCCTTGGCGATGATCTTGAAGCGTGCCACGTCCGCCTTGACCTGCTGGTCGAAGGCGTCGCCAACCTGGGTGTATTCGTAGAGGCCGCGCGCCTCGCGCTCCTTCACGAATTCCGGCGTTGCGGCGAGCTTGGTGAAGGCATCGGCCCACCATTTGTAGTCGGCGTCGGAGACGTCCTTGCCGACGTAGTAGCCGCGCCAGACCGGCCATTCGATGTCGACGCCCTGTTCCCTGGCGGTCGGCACTTCGGCGAGTTCGCCCGGCAGGCGATCGGGCGCCATGACCGCGAGCACGCGGACCTTGCCGGCTGCATGGTGCTTGGACATTTCCGCAGCATCGCCGGCACCGACCTTGACGTGGCCGCCTTCGAGCGCCGTCAGTACTGCGCCGCCGCCTTCAAGCGCGACGTAGCGCATCTGCTTCGGCTCCTGTCCCGCAGCTTTTGCCAAGAGCGAGCCCTTCATCCAGTCCTGCGAGCCGACAGCGCCGCCGCCGGCGACCGAGAAGTCGGTCGGGCTTGCCTTGTAGGCGGCGATCAGCTCGCCGAGGCTCTTGTAGGGGGAATCCGCGGCGACCACGAGCACGCCGTAGTCGGCGCCGAGCGCGCCGAGCCAGCGCACGGCGGTTTCGTCATATTGCCCGAACTTGCCCTGGGCGATCAGGAGCGCCGAGCCGGAGGAAGCAGCGGTGATCAGGTTGCCGTCGGCGCCGCGCTTGCCGATGACATGGTTGTAGGCAACCGCACCGACGCCGCCTTCCATATAGGTAACGGCCATCGGCTTGCCGATGATCTTGGCTTCGAGCAGCGCATTGGCGGCAAGCCGGCAGGTAAGGTCGAAGCCACCGCCAGGCTTGGCGCCGGCCAGGCACTCGGGCTTCGACGGCTCCGCACCGGCGGGCGATGCCACGGCGGCGAAAAAGCCGGCCGCCAGAAGGGTCTTCACAAAGGTTCGGGTCATGGTCTCTCTCCCATCCATGAGTTCTTCTTTCAAAGGCGCTATCGCGCGCCTGCCTCCACCGTGACATCCAGGATCCGGACGGCATCGACCCGCATCGACGGACCGCGTGGCGGCCGCCTGAAAATGCCTCGGCGATGATTGTCCTCCAGACCCTGGCCGCATCTCCCGTTGTGGCGATCAGGCAGTCCTCTTTCCTCCGCGAACCTGTCACCACGCTGTCACGAAAGCGGTCAGATCCGCCGGGTTGATCGGTGAAATCTTCCGTGTCACTGCTTGCCCATGCGCATCTTTCTGGTGGAGGACACGAGGGATGTCGGGGAGGCAATCAGCCGGCGACTGGAAAAGGTCGGGCACACCGTCGATTGGCAGACGGACGGTCAAGCCGCCGCCGACATACTCGAATTTACCGACTATGATCTCGTGATCCTCGACGTCATGTTGCCGGGGCTCGACGGGTTTGAGATCCTGCGCCATCTGCGCGCCCGGAAAAAGACGACGCCGGTGCTGGTGCTGACGGCGCGTTCTGAAATCGAGGACCGGGTCGGCGCGCTGGACCTTGGCGCCGACGACTATCTCGTCAAGCCGTTCGATTTCCGCGAGCTCGAAGCGCGCACGCGCGTGCTCCTGCGCCGCCGCCAGGGCGACCCGACCAACCTCATCGAGTGCGGCGATCTGGTGCTCGACCGCAACAGCCGCTCCGTGCGGGTCGGCAACCGCGAGGTCCAGCTCAAGCGGCGCGAGATCACGCTTCTCGAAGTGCTGGCCGCCCGGCCGGGCCGGGTTTTCAGCAAGGACGAACTGCTCGATCGGCTCTTCGGTTTCGACGAAAACGTCAACCCCAACGCCGTCGAACTCTATGTCGGAAGGCTGCGCAAGAAGATCGAGGGCTCGTCGGTGCGCATCGTCACCATCCGCGGTCTCGGCTATCAACTGGTGGCCGATGAAGCGGCGTGAAACCTCGCTCTTCTGGCGGCTCGTGCTGCGCGTGGCGCTGGTGCTTTGTGGTGGTGCGACGCTGCTTTCCGCCGCCGCCTGGTACTATGCCCGCGCGGCCGCCGACGATGCCTATGACCGGCTGCTCCTCGGGGCGGCGATCCAGATCACTGCGAACATGACTGTGGATGCGGGCAATCTGGGTGTAACGCTTCCGTCGTCGGCCTTCGAGTTGCTCGGCCTTGCCGAGCGCGACCGCATTTTCTATCGCGTGGTTGGCCCCGACGGCCGAACCTTGACCGGCTACGACGATCTCGACATCGGCATAGACGTCACCGCGGCGCGGGCCGGCCCGGTGTTCCTGACGACGGAATATCGCAACGTGCCGGTCCGCGTGGCCGTGGTCTCGCGGGCGCTTTCGGATCCGTCCTTCTCCGGCTGGGCCTATGTGGTCATGGCGCAGACGACCGAAGCGCGGCGCGGGCTTGCCGGGGAATTGACGACCCGCGCCATGATCCTCGTCGGCATCATGAGCCTGCTTGCGCTTGCCGGCACCGTGCTTGCCATCCGCTATTCACTGCTGCCCGTCGATGCCCTTGCCGCGACGCTGCGTGCCCGCGATCCGCAGGATCTGACCCCCGTCGAGGCCGACATGCCCAGGGAGCTCAAGCCTTTCGTCGGGTCGATCAATCACTTCATGGGCCGCCTCGACGAGCGCGTCACCTTGCTTCAGCGCTTCATCGCCGATGCGGCGCATCAGATACGCACGCCGCTGACAGCCCTTTCGGCACAGGTCGACATGCTCGAAGACGACGACCTCGACGTCAACCGCAAGCGGCATCTCGGGCGCGTGCGGGACCGCGTCAGCCAGCTGGCGCGCCTCACCAACCAGTTGCTCAGCCATGCCATGGTCATCCACCGGTCCGATTCCGTGCGCTTCAAGCCCGTCGACCTTGGCGATATCGCCCGGAAGGCTTTCCGCTCGACGGTGCCGATTACAGTCGACCCGGACGTCGTCGTTTCCTTCGAGGACAGTGCCGAGCCGGTCGTCGTGCGCGGCGATGCGGTGAGCCTGCGTGAGGCGATAGCCAATATCATCGACAACGCGCTGCAGCATGGTGTCGAGCAACGGCTGGCCGTGCGCGTGAGGCGCGAGGATGACCGGGCCCTGGTGGAGGTCGCCGACGACGGTCCCGGCATTCCGCCAGCAGAATGGGCGGCGGTCACGACGCGGTTCGTTAGTTCCAAGACGGGAGAGGGAAGCATGGGGCTCGGCTTTGCAATCGCGGCGGAGGTGGCGCTGGCGCATCGCGGCACAGTTCGGTTTCTGGAGAAAGGCGCGCGCGACTTCACGGTCATTCTCGATGTTCCCCTTTATCGGGAGGGAACATGAGGATGTGGCGGCAACTTCGACCGATCGCACTTGTTGCGGTCCTTGGCTTTGCCAGCCCGGCCGGCGCGGTCGAGGGCACGCGGGCGTTCTTTCCGGCGCTCGAAGCCGAGCGCGGCCGGCTTGTCATCAACGGCGCGACCGACATCGAGGCGATGGAGCCGCTGATCCGCGATTTTCAGGAGACGGCGCGCGATGTCGCCATCGATTATACGGACTACGTGACCAACGATCTCTATCGGGACGCCGACATCGCCTGCCGATTGAAGCAGCCTTTCGGTGATCTCCTGCTGTCTTCGTCCGTCGATCAGTTGGTGAAGCTTGCAAACGACGGCTGTGCGCTGACGCATGTCTCGCCGGAAACCCGCGACGTGCCGGCCTGGGCGAACTGGCGTGACGAGGTCTTCGGCTTTACCTTCGAGCCCTCCGTCATGGTCTACCACAAGGATTTCGTGCCGCCGGAGGATGTGCCGCACACCCATGGCGAGCTCACTGACCTGCTGCGCTTCAAACCGGACTATTATCGCGGCCGCATCGGCACCTACGACCTGCGCCAGTCCGGCATCGGCTATCTGCTGGCCTTCCTCGATGCCCAGCAGGCCTCGACGACCTACGGCCGCCTGCTTGAAAGCCTCAGCCGCGCCGAAGCCGTGCTGCGCTGCTGCAACAATGTGGTGTTGTCTGAACTCGACAGCGGTAACGTCTATATCGGCTACAACATCCTCGGCTCCTACGCCTATGCCGCGGCGCGACGTAACGGCAAGCTCAGGATCGTGCTGCCGCGCGACTACACGCTGATCCTCAGCCGCGGCGCCCTGGTTCCGATGGGCGCCAAGCACCCCGAGCTTGCCGGTCGCTTCCTCGATTATCTGCTGTCCGAACGAGGACAGGACGCGGCACGGGAGAAAGCGTTTTTCTTCTCGCGGAGCGGCGCACTGCCGGCCGAGGTCGACGGACCCGAAAAACTGGTGGAGTCCGGGATCGGCCGGCCGATCCGGATCGGCCCGGCCTTGCTTGCCGCGCAGGACCGGCTGCAGCGCTCCCGGTTCATTGACGACTGGACCAAGCTGATCGTCGATACTCCGGTTCGGCTGCGCCCGAATTGAAGGGCGCTGCCTGCGGTCAAAGCAGGCGCCGGGATCGCGCGCGGCCTATCGCTCGCCCTTGCGCCAGGCGCACAATGCGTGGTCGAGCGACAGCCTCCCGGGACCCGAGGCCATCAGCGCGAGCGCCATGGCAGCCCAGGTGATGTGGATGGGCCAGCCGTCCGGTACGGTCAGCTGCACAACAATCGTCATGACCAGCAGCCCGAGGGCGGCAAAACGCGTTCCCAGGCCAAAGACAAGCAAGATGGGAAGAATGATTTCCGCCGAACCGGCGGCAAAGGCCGTCACGGCGGGAGCCGGATAGGGATAGGGGCCGCCGGGTAGATGCAGCCGGAATTCCGAGCTGAACAGCAGGACCGCCACGTCGTTCAATTGCAGGAACCCGTCCCACTTGCTCATGCCTGACCGAAAGAAGGGAACGGCAAGGCCGAAGCGCAGGACAAGCTGGGAGAGCCAGAGCGGCGCGAGCGCGCCGACGGCTCGGTTCGCCCGACGGGTCCATTGCGACAGATCGGCTGTGTGGCCGTTTTGCGAAAATCTGGATGCGGACATCATGGTTTCATCCTCCGTGATGAGTTGCCGTAAAGGCCCCCGCTTCGAGCGCGGTGGCGATTGCGGCTGCGAGATCAAGCGTGGGGCATTGCGTGGCGGCATCCGCAGCAGCCGCGGCGAGGGGGATGCCTGCCAGCAGCCGCGAAAGCAGAAGATCGGCGCCGGGCGCGAGACGGCGAACGATGACCTCCAGGTCAGGGCGGGTGATCAGCGCGCTCTCCGCATCAGCCGTTTCGATTCGTCCGACCGGCCCGCTCTCGCGGTTGACGGCAAAGATCGTGACGGCCGGATAATCGGAACGGACAAGCCTGGTCGCCGGATGCGGATCGAAGACGACGCCGCCGAGCTGCTCGGGCGCAATCAGGGAAAGTGCAGAAGGCGGAAGCGCCGGGGCGTCGGCGGCGTGATAGGCGTCGAGCCAGGCCCGTTCGATCCTTGCTACATCGGCAAGCCATGGCATGGATTGGGCATACTCGTAGCGGGCAATGAAACCCGGAAAGTCGCGGCCATATTCGAAGAGCAGCGGCGAGACTGGCGGTGTTTCGCGCACGTGAAAGCGGGCCATGGCGCGAAAGAAAGCTTCGCCGGTAATGCGTTCGGTCGCCGGGAAGGTCGCCGCCAGCGCTTCGATCAGGCTGACGGTGACGTTGTTGCGGTAGACATTGAAGCGCTTCACCGCCGCCTTGCCGTTCGGGCCGGCGACCAGAGCCGGCGTCGGCCGGTCAGGTGCGAGCAGCGGCGGCACGAAACCGGCGGCATAATTGCCGATGCGGTCAAGAGGCATGGGGAGCAACCCGTCAGGCGCGGACACGGATCTTCTCCCGCGATATCCGCTGCCCGTAGGCATCGAGGATCGTCTGCGCCGCCGTGGCCTCGCGTTTCAAGACCGGCCAGTCCGGAATGGCGCCGTCCCACTCGATCAGCGTCGGGATGGCGCCGACGCGGGCGATGACGATGTCGTAGAGTTTCCAGACGGCGTCGGCAACCGGCCCGTCATGGCTGTCGATCAGGAGCAGGTCGCCTTCGTCGTCTTGCTGCTCCGCATGCCCGGCAAGGTGAATTTCTCCGACATGTTCAAGTGGGAAGTCATCGAGATAGGCAAGCGCCGAATAGCCCTGGTTGGTGGCGGAAACGAAGACATTGTTGATGTCGAGCAGCAGCCCGCAGCCGGTGCGCTTCACCAGTTCTCGGATGAATACCGTTTCGCTCATCGTCGAATCCTGGAAGGTGACGTAGGTCGACGGGTTTTCGAGCAGCAGCCGGCGGCCGATCGCGTCCTGGACCTCGTCGATATGATCGGATACGCGGGCAACGGTCGCCTCGGTGTAGGGCAGCGGCAAGAGATCGTTGTAGAAGGTGGTCTCGTGGGTCGACCAGGCGAGATGCTCGGAGACGAGGGCCGGTTCATAGCGGTCGACCAGTGCCTTGAACCGCCCCAGGTGCGCCTTGTCGAGCGGCTGTGGGCCGCCGATCGACATGCAGACACCATGCAGAGACACCGGAAAATCCTGGCGAATGCGGGCGAGCGCCGCATGCGGCGGTCCGCCGGCACCCATGTAGTTCTCCGCATGAATTTCGAAGAAGCCGCCGCAGGCATCATCGGCAAGGATCGCCTGGAGGTGCTGATGCTTGAAGCTCGTTCCGGCGAGCCCGGTGATTTCGTGTTTCGGCAGGTGAGGACCTACCGGGGCAAGTCTGCTGCCGTCGTCCGTTGATGTGCGCATTGCCAATCCCGTCATAATCCTGAGACCCTGGATGGCGGGTGGGAACGTCCCTGGACCGCTACCCCTTGAAAACCGAGGCGGAACGGGACGCGATCGCCCCGCGTCCCGTTCCTGAATTGCGATCGATCAGGACGGCATGTCGCGCGAAAGCGCCTCGGGCGAACCCATGCGGCCGTCGGGCAGCTTCATCGTCGTGCAGGTGCCGCCGTCGACGAATTTCCAGGCATTGCCCTGATAGTCGACGGTGGATGTTGCCTGGCACGTTGTGCCCGGGCCGGCGGCGCAATCGTTCTGGCCCTTGAGCGCGACGCCGAAGCATTTCTCCTTGCCGGCATCCATGGCGGACTTGACCTGCGCTTCAGTCAGTGGGCTCGCAACCGCGAGCGACGACAGGGCGGCGGCGACCGCGCTTGCCAGCATTGCGCTGCTGATCGTGGACTTCATGGACATCATATTATCTCCGTGTTGAACTGTTCCCGTGCGTCCTGTCTGAGGCGCACATCGGGTCTTTCGCCGCGGCGACACCGGGCGTTACATAACGTTGGCAACACGCTTTCGTGATGGGCTTGCGAGGTCGGTCTGAGGAGACAGCGGCCGCGAATTTGAGATAGCCGTGTAACAAACGCCGGGAATCGGCGAATGGGGAGGAAAGGCGCGGGTGAGCGGCGCGGACGACGAACATCTCGCAAGACTTCTCCGCGCGGCCGTGGCCGGCGACGAAAAAGCCTATGCCGACTTCCTGCGGGACGCAGCGCAGGCGATCCGTGGCTGGGCCCGACGTTGGACCATCGGCGGAGGCGTCGATGCCGAGGACGTCGTGCAGGAGGCGCTGCTGGCAGCGCACGTCAAGCGCCACACCTGGCGGGAGGATGCGCCGGTCATACCGTGGCTGCATGCCATTGCCAGGCACAAATACGTCGATGCCGTGCGTCGTCAGGCTCGCCGCCCGACGGTCGGCATCGAGGGGCTTGAAGACACGCTGGCAAGCGTCGAGACGGAAAAGGCCAGGGATTGGGAAATCGGCCGGGCGCTGGAAGGGCTGGCACCTGGGCAGCGCTCAGTGGTCAACGCGATTTCGATCGAGGGTTTCACGGTGGCTGAGACGGCGCAGAAACTGGACATGAATGAAACGGCGGTTCGGGTGGCGCTTCACCGAGGCCTTGCTGCAATCGCCCGCCGATTTGGACGAAACTGACCATGGACACGAACGACCTCATCAAGGCTCTCGCAGCGGACAATCGGCGACCCGGCCTGCCGATGAACACCGTATGGTCCGGCGTCGCCATCGGCGCACTCGTCCTTGCCGGTGTCGTGTTCTCGATCCTGCTCGGGCCGCGGCCGGATATCGCCGCTGCCGCCGAGACGGTGCGGTTCCTGTTCAAATTCGTGGTGACTATCGCGCTCGCCACGGCCGCTTTTGCGGCCATGCGCGTTGCCGCATGGCCCGACGCGGATCCGCGCAAGCTGATGCCCTACCTTGCCGTCGCGCCGGCGCTCGTTGTCGGCGGCGTGTTGCTCGAGCTTCTTGCAGTGCCATCCGGTAGCTGGGTGACGAAACTCGTTGGAACCAACTATTTGGTCTGCATGACCTTCATTCCGCTGATCGGCGTTGCGCCCTTGGCGCTGTTCCTTCTCGCACTGCGCCATGGCGCCCCGTCGCGTCCCGGGCTTGCAGGCGCCCTGGCAGGGCTCGCGGCCGGCGGCATCGCCGCGACCTTCTACGCGGCCCACTGCCCGGACGATTCACCGCTTTTCGTCGCGACCTGGTACACGATCGCGGTCCTCATGCTGACGGTGCTTGGGGCGTTGGGCGGCCGCTGGGCGCTTCGCTGGTAGGGCCGGCCATATGAGCCTTCGCCGGCGTTCAAAACAAAAAAGGCCGGCAATGCCGACCTTTTCCCGCTCGCTGCGTCACACTGCCAGTACATCCGTGGTCAGCGTTTGCGCGCGAACTACGCCCGGAGCCTTCGGTTGATCATGTCCGTCAGGCTCCACGGGCAATTTCCTGATGCCTATGTGTGGTGCCGCACCAAAGGTTTCAAGCCCCTGGCAAGAGATCGCCGCGGGCTTCCATCGCTTCGGCCCTTGCACTAGCAATGAATGCTGACGCCGTGTTCGCGCAGTAGCGAGACGAGACGCTTCTCCGGCAATTCATTGGTTACCAACGCATCGATATCGGCAAGCGAAGCCAGACGCACCAGCGCACGCCGGCCAAACTTGCTGCTGTCGACGGCGAGGATCACCCGCTCGGCCTGGCGCATCGCGGCCGAGACGGCGGCGACTTCGGCATGGTCGTCGTCGCCGATATCGCCGTCCTGATCGATGCCGCTGACCGAGATGATGGCGACGTCGAATTTGAACTTGCGGATATAGTCGGCGGTCTCCTCGCGAAACACGCCGGCATCCACTTGCCGCACGAAGCCGCCGGGCACCGCGACGGCAAAGCTGCTGCTTTCGCTGAGCGTGGTTGCGACGCGCAGACTGTAGGTGACGACACGAAGATCGCGGCGCTTGAGCAGTCCGCGCGCCACCGCTTCGCAGGTCGTGCCGGTGTCGAGGAAGACGGCAGCGCCGTCGGCAACAAGCTCGGCGGTCAGTTGCCCGATGCGTTCCTTCACCTCCGCGTTGTCGATGCGCCGCTGGCGGTAGATGTTGGGATCAACCGGAGTCGCAATGGTCGCGCCGCCGTGCAGGCGCCGCACCTTGCCCTCCTGTTCGAGCGCCATGATATCGCGCCGTGCCGTCTGGGTGGTGACGCCGAACAGGCCGGTGATCTCCTCGATCGAGATATAGTGGTTCTTCTCGAGGTGGCTGAGAAGCTGCGCCTGCCGGCGCGTCTTCTTGTCCCCATCCGAAATATCCCGATCGTCCATCACCCTCATCCTGATTGCCCCTCAGCACGCTTTGCTACCATAGGGCCGACGCCGATCTCCAAGGAAATCAGCGCAGCACCTATGGGCCGCGCGAAATTTTATGGCGCCCCATGAAATGTTGTAAAACTGACATTTGACTCGCTTAATGTCCGTAATCGTACATTTCAGTGAACTCTTCCGCACATCAATACCATCGCCATGAAGGTCTTGTGACGGAGCGTGTTCGCATCGCGACATTGGAGCAAGATATGAGACAACGTGGACACCACCTCCGCGGGGTGCGGGCTTTTGCGCGCCTTGCGCAACCGTTGCGCCTGGCGACGGCGATCCTTCTGTGCGGAACGAGCCTGACGCTCTCGGCGGCCGAGGCGCGCTCCGCCGACGACAGCATGAAGATCCTGACGCTCAACACCTGGCTGGACCGCTTCAAGGCCAACCCGAGCGTGATGTCGGACTTCTTCATCAAGGGGAACTACGACATCCTGACCTTCCAGGAGTTCCGCGCCAACAGCACCTACGCACGCGACATTCCCGGCATCCTGAAGAATGCGGGCCTTGGCACCTACGCGACGCGTCAGGACAGCGATACCGGCGTGTTCTCGCGTCTCCCCGGCACCTTCGGCGCCAGCACACTCGGCGACATCGTGACCTACACGGTGGCCGATCCGACCGTCAGCAAGCCGCAGGTGGTCGTCGGCACCACTCACCTCAACTATTACGACCCGCCGACGACCCGCATCAGCGAGGCCAAGGGCATCAATCAATGGGCGAAGTCCGAGACGCGGCCGATCATCCTCACCGGTGATTTCAATGCCGGCGATGTCTCGGAACGCGGCCTGCATTCGATCAGCCAGCAGGAATTGCTGCTGAAGACCTACGTCAAGAGCCCGAGCAACAGCTTCTATCTGAGCCTCTTGCGCGACTATGCCAAGGATCAGCAGAAGCTAGATGCCTATATCGCCGAGTGGAAGGGCAAGAGTGCTTCGGCGATCAACGGCTCGACGGTTCCCTCTGGCCTCTTCGCCGACGAGATGTACCCGGTTGCCGGCAACCTGCCGCAGACGATGAACATCCTGAAGAAGCAGTTCCAGATCTTGCAGCTTCCAAACGAGCGCGAGCAGTTCTCGCCGCATGGCTTGAACGACGGCAGTGTCACCTGGCCGTCGCACGGCGAAGACGCCACCAACACCTGGGCAAGCTGGCACCGGGTCAAGATCGATCACTTCCTGGCGTCTCGTCCTTTCGGCAAGTGGTGGACGCTCGCCGACGATCCGAAGGATCCCTATTCGGGCGTCATCACCGACGTCAGCTACGTGACCAATCCGGATGGATCGAAGACGCCGCTTTCGGACCACGAGCCGGTTGCGCACACGGTGCGCTGGGTCGGTCCGGTGCTGCAGAACTACACGGATCCGGCGACAGCGACGGCCAGGACCCGGATCGTCTGGGGCGATGAAGCATCGACCTTCGCCGAGAAGGGCAAGGTCTTCAACCTTAGCCGCAACAACATGCGCAACGACGTCTATCTCGGCCAGATCGCCGACGAGAACGGCCTGCCAATTCTGGCCGGTCTGACCGACCAGGAGAAGAAGACGCTGCTTGATTGCAAGAGCAGCGATCCGCGCTTCCAGCAGGCGATCCGCGACTATTGCATCGACGATCATTCGTTCATCGGCGAAACGCTGGTGACCGACGGAGGTACCGTTGTCGTCGAAGAGGACGCTGCGCTTGGCAGCGCAGCAGCGAAACTGAGGCTCGATGGCGGGGCCCTCAGGATCGCCGGTCGCGACATGCATCAGATCGACCGCGATATCGTTCTCGAAGGTGCCGGTGGCGCGCTCGACGTGGCGGACGCCGCCAACGTGGTTGCCGTCAACAAGGCGATCAGCGGCAGCGGCGGTCTCACCAAGCTCGGCCCCGGCGCGCTCGTGCTTAACGGCCAGAACACCTATACCGGCGCGACCGTGGTCAAGTCCGGCCTGCTTTCGGTGCAAGGGTCGATCGCCTCGTCTTCAGCGCTCACCATCGAAAAGGACGGCGCCATCGGCGGCATCGGGACGTTCGGCAGCATCACGATTGCCGACGGCGGCGTGATTGCCCCCGGCAATTCGATCGGCACGCTCAACGTTGCCGGAGATATTAATTTTGCAGCGGGCTCGACCTATGAGGTCGAGGCCAACGACAAGGGCGAGAGCGACAAGATCGTCGCGTCAGGCAAGGCGACGCTCAATGGCGGCTCTGTCCTGGCGCTCGCAGCCAATGGCAGCTATGCGCCGCAGACCAACTACACGATCCTGACGGCGGCCGGCGGCGTGACCGGTACCTTTGCCGACGTCGCATCGAGCCTCGTCTTCCTCGATCCGACGCTCGGCTACGACGCCAACAACGTGACGCTGACACTCAGCCGCAACGACATCCGCTTCGCGGATGTCACGGAAACCGCCAACCAGCGGGCAACGGCGATCGCCGCTGAAAGCCTCGGCTTCTCCAATGCAGCCTATTCGGCGCTCACCAACCTCGACCGCGCGCAGGCGCGTTTTGCCTTCGACCAGCTCTCGGGTGAAATCTATGCCTCGACCAAGGGTATGTTGCTGCAGGACGGCCTGCTCCTGAACGCTGCAGCCACCAACCGCATCCGCGCGGCTTTCGGCGATGACAGCACCAAGGCGACGCCAGTGCTTGTCTATGGCGAAGGCGGCATCGAAAGCGTTGCTGCCGATACGGACCGCTTCGCCTTCTGGAGCCAGGCCTTCGGCACCTGGGGCGATACGGATGGCAACGGCAATGCGGCGGGCTTCCAGCGTAACGTCGGCGGCTTTCTCATGGGCGCCGATGGCCTCGTCGGCGATAACTGGCGCGCCGGTCTCTTCGGCGGCTACAGCCGCTCGTCCTTCGATGTGGTCGACCGTCGTTCCTCCGGGGACAGCGACAACTACCACATCGGTGCCTATGCCGGGACCGGGCTTGGCGCGCTGTCGCTGACAGCGGGTGCGACCTATAGCTGGCATCGCATCGAAACGACGCGCAGCGTGTCCTTCGGCGGTTTCGACGACAGCCTGTCGGCGGCCTATGACGCCCGCACCGCCCAGATCTTCGGCGAGGCGAGCTATGCCGCGAGTGCCGGTCGCTTCGATTTCGAAGGCTTCGCCAATCTCGCCTATCTCAACCTCGACACGGACGGTTTCCGTGAAAAGGGCGGGGCAGCGGCGCTCTCCGGCCGCTCGAACAACAACGACACGACCTTCACGACGATTGGCGTGCGCACCTCGACCGACGTTTCTTTCGGCGAAACGGCGGCGGTTCTGAGTGGCACCGTCGGCTGGCGCCATGCCTTCGGCGATGTCGTGCCGACCTCCACGCTTGCCTTTGCCGGCGGCCAGGGCTTTACCGTCGGCGGTGCGCCGATTGCCCGGGATGCGGCACTCGTCGAAGCGGGCATCGACTTCAAGATCGCTCCGGCCGCGACCTTCGGCGTCAACTACACCGGCCAGATCGCCTCAGGCGTTTCCGACAACGGCGTCAACGCCAAGCTGAAGGTGAGTTTCTGAGGCGGCAACACATCGCTCTGAACATCGAACGCCGCGCATGGTTTCCATGCGCGGCGTTTCTTTGGGTTGGTTGCGGCGGCCTTGTCGATCAGATCCAGACGGTCCTTCCTGCGCCATCGCAGCCAAGGGCGCGCAGGATGTTGAGGGGCACGTCGAGCATGGTCTCGCGACCCGCGGTCAGAAGGAACGAGGCGGTCTGCGGCTCGCGATAGGCAAGAATCTCGTCGCGCGAGGCGGCGGTGTAGATGCCGCGCAGGGCCCTGAGGCAACCGCTATGGGTGACGACGACATGGCGGCGGCCGCGGTCGAGCGTGTCGAGCCAGGCCTGAAGGCGCGCTGAAAGCGCCGTCCGGCTTTCGCCGCCCGGCATCGAATAGTCGAACGGGTCGGCGCTGTGCGCATCGTACTGATCGGCAAGATCGCGCTCGATCTCGTCATGGGCCAGCCCTTCCCAGGCGCCATAGGAGCGTTCGGCAAGGGCAGCCGCCTCGGCAAAACGATCGAAGGGGATCGACCAGGTGTCGGCGAGGATCGATGCGGTCTGGCGGGCGCGGCCGAGCGGGCTCACCCAGAAGGTCAGGTTCTTTTCTTCCTCGGCGATCCGTTCGGCAAGGCGCAGGCCGACGGCGAGTGCCTGGCGCACGCCATTGGCGGTCAGCGGCGTGTCCTTGCGGCCCTGCAGGCGGCCGGCGACGTTCCATTGGGTTTCGCCGTGGCGGATGAGGATGAGGCTTGGAAGATCTCTTTTCATGCGGAACTCGGGTGTCAGCGATCTGGCGCTGCTTGAAATGGGGAAGCTCGCGCCCGCCGGCGAGACCGGCGGACGCGCGTCGTATGCTCTAGTGGGCGAGCCATTGCGCCGACGACGGCTTGAGGCCGAGCGTCGTCGTCGCGCCGGGTTCGAGAAGCGCGTCGCCGGAATGGAACGGCGCGTCGATCAGCACCGTCGCCGCCCCAATCCTGACACCATAGCGCACGGTCGCGCCCAGGAACTCGCGATGCGCGATGATGCCCTCGAGCGCGACGGCGCCGGGCTCGAGGCTGCCGATCGTCGCATATTGCGGCCGGAAGACGAGCTTGGCGCCTTCGGGGACCTCGGTCCCCGAAGGGATCGGGATGGAGCCGCCGCCCACGACCTCGAAGCTTCTGGCAGCGCCGCTGCCGGCCACCTTGCCGTCGAGAATGTTGGCCGTGCCGAGGAAGTTGGCGACGAAGAGGTTGGCCGGCTTCTCGTAGAGCCCCATCGGCGTTCCCACCTGCTGGATGCTGCCCTCGTTGAAGACGGCGATCCGGTCGCAGACGGTGTTGGCCTCTTCCTGGTCGTGGGTGACGAAGATCGTCGTCAGTTGCAGCCGCTGCTGCAACTCGCGCAGCTCGCGCCTGACTTCGACACGCATCTTGGCGTCGAGGTTGGACAGCGGCTCGTCGAGCAACAGCACCTTCGGTTCGATCGCGATGGTGCGGGCGAGCGCCACGCGCTGCTGCTGGCCGCCGGAAAGTTGCGACGGGCGGCGATCAGCGAGGTGCTTGAGGCCGACGAGGTCCAGCGCCGCCTTGACCCGACGGTCGACCTCGGCGCGTGGCAGGCGCCGTTCTTCAAGGCCGAAGGCGACATTGGCGGCGACCGTCATGTGCGGCCAGAGCGCGTAGGACTGGAAGACCATGCCGATGTCGCGCTTCCATGCGGGCATGTCGAGCACGTCCTGCCCGCCGATCACGACCTTGCCCTGACGGGCGTTGTTGAAGCCGGCGATCAGCCGCAAAAGCGTGGTCTTGCCGCAGCCGGACGGGCCGAGAAAGGCGAAGAATTCCCCCGGCTGTATTTCGAGATTGATGTTCTTCAGGACGTGCAGCGCGCCGTAGTAGAGATTGACGTCACTGATGCTGATCGCCTTGGCGGGGCCGGCGGCGAGTGCGGCGCTGTTGATGTTCACTGTCATTGTTTCCTCCCGAATTATTTTGCCGTCCCGAGCGCCTTCTGGCGGCGCTCGATGACGTAGTGGGACAGGAGCGTGCAGAGCGCGACCATGATCACGGCGATGACGCCGAGGGCCGCACCCGGACCGCGACCGGCCGGCGATTGCATGAAGACGTAGAGCCCGTAGGCGATCGGCGCGTCCGAATTGCTCTGGATCAGCATCAGCGTCGCCGAGAGCTCGACGGCGGCCGTCGAGAAGCTGGTGACGAAACCGGCAAGCAGGCCGCCGGTCATCAGCGGCAAGACGATGCGGCGGATGGTCCGCTGCTTGGTCGCGCCGAGGTTTTCGGCGGCTTCTTCGAGCGATTCCGACACCTGTTGCAGGGCGGCGTAGCAGGCCCTCAGCGCATAAGGCAGGCGGCGGATGGCAAGCGCCAAAACCACCATGACCCAGAGCGTTGCAAGCGGTGTACCGTCGGGCAGCGTGATGCCGTAGAAGGTCCGGAGATAGCCGATGCCGAGCACGACGCCGGGGATCGCGAGCGCTGCGGTGGCCGCCCAATCGAGCCAGCGGCGGCCGACGACCTTGGTGCGCAGCACCAGATAGGCGATGGCGCCGCCGATCATCACGTCGATCAGGCCGGCAAGGCTGGCGTAGATCAGCGTGTTCTTGATGTAGAGCGAGCTTTCGCCGAAGACGCGGCCGTAATGCGCAACGGTATAGGCGTCCGGCAGCGGGCTGAACGACCAGACCGTTGCGAAGGACAGCAGCAGCAGGCCGATGTGTGGCGAGAGCACCAGGAGAAGGATCAGAGCGACGACGCCATAGGCGATGACGCTTTCGCCGCGGCTGAGCTTGCGCCTGGAAAGGCCGCCGCCGCCACGCTGCACGGTCGAATAGTCCTTGCCGCGCATGGCGACCGCCGAAAGCCACATGGCGAAGATCGAGACCGCGATGAGGATGACCGAGATGACGTAGCCCATCGGGTCGGTGAGGCCGACGGAGGTGACGCGGAGATAGGCCTGCGGCGCCAGCATGTCCTTGACGTTGAGGAGCAGCGGTGTCGCCAGATCGTCGAAGACCTTGACGAAGACGAGCGACGCGCCGGCGAGATAGCCGGGCATGGCAAGCGGAAAGACGATGCGACGGAAGAGCCGGAAGCCGGAGGAGCCGAGGTTCTGGGCAGCTTCCTCCATCGACCGGTCGATATTGCGCAGGCTGGTCGACAGGTTGATCAGGATGAAGGGGAAATAGTGCAGCGACTGCACGAAGATGACGCCGTTCAGCCCCTCCATGAAGGGGATGCGGATGCCGAACCAGTCGTTGAGAAGCAGGTTCACCGTGCCGTTGCGGCCGAAGAGAAGCTGCATCGCCACCGCGCCGACGAAGGGCGGCATGATCAGGGGCACGAAGCCGAGCGTCTGGATGATGAGCGAGCCGCGGAAGTCGAAGCGGGTCGTGAGCACCGCGAGCGGCAGCGCAATGGCACTCGCCCAGACGACCGACATGCCGGACACATAGACCGAATTGAAGAAGGACCGGCGGAAGAGGTCGGTGTTGAAGAAGTCGATGAAGTTGACGATGGTCAGCGCACCGGTGCCCTTCTCGGTAAAGGCGGTGTAGATGACCGTGCCGGCGGGGATGACCAGGAAGATCGTCAGGAACAGGGCGATCACCGAGACCGCCAGGATCTGGCCTGGTTTGGCCACGGCGGGCCTGATGGGAACGGAAGCGACGAGCGCCATGGGGCAGACTCCGGAGTGAGTTCGGCCAGCCGGGCGCGCGCAAGGCGCGCCAAGGTCGGCGAAGCTATGATGTTTTGGGAGCATGACCGCCCGCCAGTCGGGCAGGCGGTCGCTGTCGCGCGTTAGTCGACGAGGTTCAGGGCTTCTTCAGCCTTGGCCTTGGCGGCGGCATATTTCTCCGTCGCGAACGCGGCCCACTTCTGCTCCAGTTCCGCCTGGCGTGCGGTCTTCTCTTCGCCGCCGGTAAAGGCGTCGCGCGTTTCCTTGCTGGCTGCCTCCTCCGCCGTGATCGGCATGGCGGCAGCCAGGACCTTGGCTTCGTCAAGAAGCGCGCGGGCCGCCGGCTGTTCGTTGGCAGCGAGCGCCTTTTCGGCCGCATGGATCGCCTGGGTGGCGCCCTTCAGGTTTTCGAGCTGGAAGGAGATGAGCTGGTCGAACAGCGTGTCGACGACGTCGGTGCGCTTCTTCGAAACGTCGCTGTCAAAGGTGATCATCGACTGGAAGCGCGGATCCTTGAAGGGGTTCGGGAAGCCTTCGGGCGCCTTGGCGTAGAGCGCCGGGTTGATCGGCAGGCGACGGATCGCCGGCTCGAGCAGGACTTCCTGGCCCTTCTCCGACAGGATGTAGTTGACGAAGGCCTCGGCGCCGGCCTGGTTCGGGGCATTGGCGACGATGCCGATATTGGCCGGCACGACTGTCGTGACCGAAGGATAGGCGAAGCTCACCGGGAAGCCGCTTGCCTGAGCCGAGAAGGCGAAGAAGTCGATGACGATGCCGATGCCGGTCTGGCCTGAGTTGACGGCGTCGGGAACGCCGAAGGAGCGCTCGGTTACCTGCTGCAGGTTGCCGCCGATGCCCTTGAGCGTGCCCCAGCCCTTGTCCCAGCCTTCGCCCTGCAGGATCGTCTCGATCGTCAGGTGGGTGGTGCCGGAGCGCGACGGGGCGGCGATGGCGACGTGGTCAAAGTATTCCGGCTTGGCGAGGTCGCCCCATTCGGCCGGCTTCGGCAGGTTGTTGGCTTCCAGATAGCGGTCGTTCGACATGATGCCGTAGCCCGACGCGGCAAAGCCGAAGTAGAAGCCGTCCGGATCGTTGACCGGATAGGAGCCGACTTTTTCGGGCAGGCCCGTCACCGACGGGGTGAACTTGGCCAGGAGTTCCTTGCTCTTCAGGCTGTCGAAGGCGTCAGGCGCCGACGCCCAGAACAGGTCGACCTGGTTGTTGACCTTGGTCTCGTCGATGTATTTCACGCCCGAGCTGGTGCTCTTGTTCTGGACGTCGAGGGTAAAGCCGGGATTGGCGGCCTCGAAGCCCGCCTTGAACGGATCGGTCACGTCCTTGGAGAACGAAGTGACGATCGTCACCTTGCCGCCGTCCTGGGCGTGGGCCGTCACGATAAAGGCAGCCGACATCAGCATCGCTGCTGCGATGGTTTTCAACATAGGTATCTCCTCCCAATAGACCGCCAGTGCTTGGCGGCTGTCCTATTGAGAGCAAGGCCCGTGCCAGATCGAAAAACCCCGCAAAACCAGCCAGTTTCACGTCGGAATGGGTAAGAAGGGTAACATCGGGGCGGGCGAGGCGGGGTCAAAAGGGTAACATTACCCCTCGTCGCCATCGCCCCGGGCGTCGATGTCGAACTTGCGCATCTTCAGATAGAGCGTCTTGCGGGAAATGCCGAGCGCATCGGCGGTCGCACCCACGCGGCCCTCATGTCTGGCGAGACTGTTGATGATGATGGTCCGCTCCAGCCGGTCCATCTGCGCTTCCAGCGTCTCGCCGCCTGCGGTCGTGCCTTCGGTGTCCGGGCGCTCTTCGAGCCCGAGCACGAAGCGTTCCGCGACATTGCGCAGTTCACGCACGTTGCCGGGCCAGGGCCGGGCGTTGAGATCGGCCAGCAGATCGACGCCGACCGGCGGCGCAGTGCGCCCCTGGCGCTTTGCGGCAAGGCTGAGGAAGTGCTGGAACAGAAGGCCGACATCGCCCTTGCGGCGCGCGAGCGGCGGCAGTTCGACCCGGGCGATGTCGAGGCGGTAGGCGAGGTCTTCGCGGAATTCTCCCCGCCGCGCGGCATCGTGCAGGTCGGCTTTCGTTGCCGCCACCACACAGATGTTGACTGGCAGTTCGACGTTCGATCCGAGCCGTTCGATGACGCGCTCCTGCAGGACGCGTAGCAGCCGCACCTGGGCTGCGATCGGCATGGACTCGATCTCGTCGAGAAACAGCGTGCCGCCATCGGCATATTCGATCTTGCCGATGCGCTTTTCGCGCGCGCCGGTAAAGGCGCCGGCCTCATGGCCGAAAAGCTCGGATTCGAGCATGGTCTCAGGGATGGCGCCGCAGTTGACGGCGACGAAACGGCCCTCGCGGCCGCTGAAATCGTGCAGCGCCCTTGCGGTCACTTCCTTGCCGGTGCCGGTATCGCCGATGATCAGCACGTCGGCGGAGGCGGCAGCGATGCGCTGCAGCTTTTCGCGAAGCGCCACCATCGGCGCCGAATGGCCGATCAGCCGCGTCTCCCAGCCGTCCTTGTCGACGGAGAGGCGCAGCTGCCGATTTTCCAGCAGCAGGCGACGGTGATCGCGGGCCCGGCGCACGGTTTCGATCAGGTGCACCGGATCGGCTGGCTTCTCCAGGAAATCCCAGGCACCTTCGCGCATCGCACGCAGCGCCATCGGGATATCGCCATGTCCGGACATCAGCACGATCGGGATATCGGGATCGACCTTGCGCACGGCGGCGACCAGGTCGAAGCCGTCATGATCGGGCATGCGCACATCCGAGACGATGACGGTGTCGCTGTCGGCGCGAAGGCCGGCGAGCGCCGCGACGACGGAACCGTGCGGGGAGACTGTGAAGTCCTCCAGTTCCAACACCTGGCAGCAGGCCTCAAGCACGCTGGCGTCGTCGTCTATCAGGATGATGTCCGCTTCCGGTCTCATTCCGGGCCTTTCAGGGATACGAGGAATCGTGTGCCGGCCGGGCCGGTGTCGAGGATCGTGATGTCGCCGCCAAAATCCTTGACGATGTTGTAGGAGATCGACAGGCCGAGACCGAGCCCCGAGCCTACCGGCTTGGTGGTGAAGAAGGGATCGAACACGGCTGGCAGGCTTTCCGCGGCGATGCCGTGCCCGGTATCGCCGACGATCAGCCGGGCGACGCCGCCGGTGACTTCAACGCTGACGGTCACGCGCCGAAGTGGCTGGCCAGCGACGGCGTCGAGCGCGTTGCCGACGAGATTGACGGCGACTTGCTCGAGCCGGACCGGTTCGGCCATGACCATTGCCGAACTGTCCAGCGGCAACGAAAGATCGAGGGCGACGTTCTCCTCCTCGAAACGGTGTTCGAGCAGGCTGAGGGCGTCCCGCACCGCCGCGGTGAGATCGACCGGCCGCAGCTGCGCGTCCGGCCGCCGGGCAAAGCGGCGGATATGACTGATCTGGTCTGCCATGCGTCCCGTCAGCCCCTTCATCTTGTCGAGGTTGTTGACGGCCTGCTCGCCCTTGCCGCGGCCGATTAGAGTGGCGGCGCTGTGAATATGGGCGCGAAGGGCGGCTAGAGGCTGATTGAGTTCGTGGCCGATGCCGGCCGCCATCTGGCCGAGGGCCGCAAGCTTTGCCGACTGGATCAGCTCGTCGCGGGTCTGGCGAAAGAGGGTGAGCGCACGCGAGAGGTCGCCGAGTTCGTCGGCCTCGGGCGGCGGGATCGCCGTGGAGTGCCGGCCCCCGCTGATCGCGCCGGCGGCCGTCGCCAGCAGGCGGATACGGGCAATGAGGTTGCGGTGGACGTAGAAATAGCCGATCGCGCTTGCGACGAGCACCGAGAGAATGGCGATCGCGACCAGCAGGCTTCGCCCGGTCTCGATTGCCGCAGCCGCGCGCCGGGCGGCGTCCCCGGCGCTTGCCTCGATCGCGATCACTTCCGTTTCGATCTTGCGGCCAAGCTCCTCGACGAGCCGGCCGTTTTCGCCGGCAAGTTCGGCAAGTGTGCTGGCCTGCAGCATTTCCGAGCGCTTGCGATTGGGTATGCCCGTCGAGGCGTTGGACTGGTCGAGAATGCGCCCGGCAAGCTGCCGAACGGTGATGCTGTCGGGCCAGCTGTCGAGCGAGCGGATGCGGCTTGCCAGTTCGTCGGCGCTATCGCCGAGGAAGGCGTTGGTCTCCTGCATTTCCTCTTCGGTCGTGGCGTTGACCAGCCGACCGATGAGGCCTGTCGCAAGGTTCGCCTGGGAGACGACGGTCAGCAGCGCTTCGCTCTTGTGCTGTTCGGCGAGTGCGGCCGCACCCTGACCCTTGCGGGTCTCCGCTTCGATGTTGAAGCGGATGTCGTCGACCAACGGATCGGCTTCTTCCAGAAGATCGGCCTGGACCCAGCGCAACTCGTCGATGTCCGACCGCATCGCCTCGCGCAGCGTGAAGCGCTTGCCCGCGGCAAGGTCGATCTTTTTCAGATTGGTGCCGATGGCCTCGGCGAGCGGCAGCAGCGCCGCCGTGCTCGACTGCGCCGTGTTTTCTTCGAGCAGGGCGCGAAGGGTCTGGAGGCGCGTCGCGTAGACGGCGCGGATCTCGTCGTACTCGGTGCGGCTTTCGGCGCCGGCAAGTACCGACGTCACGGAGCCGATGTCGGCCCCGGCCTTGGAGAGTCGCGACGCGAAGGCGAGCTGCGGCATCTGCTCATCCGCCATGCGCGACAGTTCGCCCGACAGCCGCTCGTAGGAAAGCCAACCGACCAGGCAGGCGCCGACAGCGAGCCCGACGATCGCGACAAAGGCCAGCACGAGGCGGGCGCCGATGCCGAAGCGCCAGCGCGGCTGCTGTGCGGTCGTTTCGAGAACCGCCATCGTCACTGCCGCCACGGATGGAGATTGACGGGACCGCCAGATCGCGCCGCCGAGGACAGCAGCTGCTCCGCCTCGTTGAGGTTCTGTTCGATCAGTGCGCGCAGGCGGCTCGCGAGTTCTGCGTGGGCAGGGGAGCGGGCGACGCCGCGGGGCCATTCGCCTTGCAGGGCCTCAGCAACATTGGCGACTTCGCTTGCCGAAAGCGGAGGCTGACCCAACAGCCGCCGCGCCCGAGCCAGCATGCTCAGCCGTTGCCCGTCTTCGATGTTCATCGCCTCCAGATCCGCGGCCCTCTTCCACAGGCGGGCAAGGGCTGCCCGGCGGCGCACGATATAGTCGTCGAAAATCAGATTGACGAGGCCATATCTGCGCGCCGACAGGGCGGCGTCGAAGCCGCCGGATTTCAGCAGGCGCTCGCCGTCTTCCTGCGGCAGCAGGCCGCTGTTGAGCGCCGGATTGACGGGAATACGGGCGATTGCCGGCGACAGCAGGAGTTTCTGGCCAGCCTCCGAAAGCACGAAATCGACGAAGCGTTCGGCTCCCGGCACGTTGCGCGCCCGGGACAGAATGCCGATGCTTGCCGGCACGAACACGGTGTCGGGCGGCAGGACGAAGACATTGCCGGCGCCGGCGAAATCCGGCGAGGTGGCGAGGAAATCGATGGTGATGCCGATGCTGAAGCGCCGCTGCGCCACGCCCGAAGCAACCCCGAAGCTGCGGGCGGTAACCGTTGAGAGATTGCCGCCGAGCTGCGACAGCATCGCCCAGCCTTTCTCCCAGCCGTAGGTTTGCAGCAAGGCTTCGACGATCAGGTGCGTCGTGCCCGAGCGGGAAGGCGTGGTGATGCCGATCTGGCCGGAATAGACGGGGTTCAGCAGATCTTGCCAGTCCTCCGGCACGGGCAGTTTGCTCCGGGCGAGATGGGCGGGATTGTAGACGAAGCCGTAGCCCGACAGCGCGAAGCCCAGATAGTAGCCCTGTGGGTCGTTCACGGGATAACCGAAGACATGATCCGGTGCGCCGGTGTTGCGTGGCGCGATCGGGCGTAGGCTTCCGTTGCGTTTCAAGAGCTCGAAGGCATCGGCCGCCGAGGCCCAGAAGATGTCGGCCGGCACGTCCGCCTTCTCAATGACGAAGCGGCTGGCGCTCGCGGTGTTGCGCTGCACGATCGTCACGCGCATGTCGGCATTGGCGCGTTCGAAAGCGGCGCGAAAGGGCTCGAAGAAGGAGGGCGGGTAGGAGGTGACCACCACGAGTTCCTGCTTCTCGACAGCACGCGCGGGCCCTGCAAACGCCATGAAGCCAAGGGTGATCAGCGGCAGCAGTGCCGCGACGATATCGAACCGGAACCTTGTCAATTCACTCCCACCGCGCATCGCCGTCCGGTCATTGCCGGTGCCGGTTGCCGCGGACCCTCCCCAAGATGCCGCCGTTTCGTGCATGCACGGTCGGCGATCGCGGCGTACTCTGCTACGAAGAGCCCACCGCCGTAAACCCCGGGAGGCATGTCGGAGACTGTTGCAAACAGGTCGCAGCCGCGACGATTGGCGCCATGGCAAGATTTCTGCACTTGGCGGTTGCGCGCGATTCGCCTATAGGTCGTCTTCCGGCAACCAATCAGGGAGGTTTCAAAAGATGCCAGCTTTTTCTTTCTCCCTACGGGGCGGCGTGCAGTCTTGAACTGGGCCGGGAAGGGCATTTTCGCCTTTTCGTCTTTTCCAGGTCGGATTTCGTTTCGCTGACCTTGGCCCTTCCTCTCCGGAGGATTCGGTCACTCCAATGATGCCGCATCGGAAGCTGGGTTCCTTTTAACGGCATATTCCATTCTGATCTTGTTTGAGGCCGATGCGTCGCGCATCGGGCGATTGTTATGGCTTTTACTCGTATTGACCTGCGCGGCGGTGCGTTCCGCAGCGTTCTTGGATTCACCTGGTCTCACTGGAAAGCGCAGCCGCTGCGCATCAGCGTCATTCTCGGCATGGTTCTCTTGTCGACCCTCGCTGACGTCCTGACGCCGCTCTATTCGGGCCGGCTCGTCGATGCCGTCGTTTCCGGTGTGGCGACCGATCAGCTTGCCTGGGATGCGGCGCTTGCCGCCTTCTGGATGCTGATGGCGCTGTCGCTCGGTGCGATCATTCTCAGGCACCTCACCTTCCTGGGGGTCACCGATCTGACCCTCAAGATGATGACCGACATCGCGTCGGCTGCCTTCTACCGCATCCAGCGCTTCTCGACCGACTGGCATGCCAACAGCTTTGCCGGATCGACGGTTCGCAAGGTGACCCGCGGCATGTGGGCGCTCGATCTCTTGAACGACACCTTGCTCGTCGCCCTGTTTCCGTCCGTCGTGATGCTGGTCGGATCGACAATCCTGATGTCGTTCTACTGGCCGATGATGGGCGTCATCATCGGGATCGGGTCGATCGTCTTCATCCTGATGACGATCGTACTGTCGCTCGGTTACGTCGCGCCGATGGCAAGCCTTGCCAACCGGTGGGACACCAAGCTCGGCGGGGCGCTCGCCGATGCCGTGAGCTGCAACATCGTCGTCAAGGGTTTTGGCGGCGAAAGCCGCGAGGACGCACGCCTTGCCAAGGTGCTCGCCAAATGGCGTGACCGTACGCGCCGCACCTGGATCCGCGGCACGACAAACGGCACGTCGCAGGGCGCCATGCTGCTCATCCTGCGCGCGGCGGTGATCGGCTTTGCGCTGTTCCTCTGGTCGAAAGGCCAGGCGACGGCCGGCGACATCACCTTCGTGCTTACCTCGTTCTTCATCCTGCAGGGTTATCTGCGTGAAGTCGGGCAGCACATCCGCAACCTGCAGCGCTCGATCAACGACATGGAAGAGCTTGTCGACATCCATGGCCAGTCGCTCGGCATCGACGACAAGGCGGATGCCAAGCCGATCCGCATCACCGACGGCCGCATCGAGTTCAAGGATGTGACGTTCCACTACGGTGCGCACCGCAAGCCACTCTACGACCGCTTCTCGGTGACGATCCGGGAGGGCGAACGCGTCGGTCTTGTCGGGCACTCAGGTTCGGGCAAGACGACCTTCGTCAAGCTGATCCAGCGTCTGCATGACCTGAAGGCCGGCGAGATCCGGATCGATGGTCAGGACATCGCATCGGTGACGCAGACGTCGCTGCGCCAGCAGATCGCGATCGTCCAGCAGGAGCCGATCCTGTTCCATCGCTCTCTGTCGGAGAACATCGCCTATGCGCGGCCGGACGCCACGCAGAGCGAGATCGAGAAGGCGGCAAGGCTTGCGAGCGCCCACGACTTCATCACGGCTCTGCCGAAAGGCTACGGCACGCTGGTGGGCGAACGCGGGGTCAAGCTCTCGGGCGGCGAGCGCCAGCGCATCGCCATTGCCCGCGCGTTCCTCGCGGACGCGCCGATCCTGATCCTCGACGAGGCGACATCGAGCCTCGATTCGGAATCGGAAGTGCTGATCCAGCAGGCGATGGAGCGGCTGATGCTTGGGCGCACGACGCTCGTCATCGCGCACCGGCTCTCGACGGTGCGGGCGCTCGACCGGCTGCTGGTCTTCGACCACGGCCGGATTGCCGAGGAGGGCACGCACGACGCGCTGATCCGCCTCGACGGTGGCATCTACCGCGGTCTCTTCGAGCGCCAGGCGCTGGAGCTGACCAAGGGGTTGGTGCTGAACGACCAGTAAGGCTTTGACGCCACCTGAAACCATCGCCGCGCCTGCCAAAGGCGCGGCGATTTTTATGCTGGCCGGTTAAGCCAACGATCGAGCCCGCGAGCCGCCGCACGCCCTGTGGCAAAGCAGGCGGTCAGCAGATAGCCCCCGGTCGGCGCTTCCCAATCGATCATTTCGCCGGCGACGAAGGTGCCGGGCAGCGCTCTTAACATGTATTCGTCATCGATCGCCGACCAGGCGATGCCGCCGGCGGAGGAGATGGCCTCGGCGATCGGGCGTGGGCGGATGAGCGGGATTGGCAACGCCTTGATCAAGGCCGCAAGTTCTGGAGGCGGCAAGCGCGCGGCATCAGGCGAAACCTCACGCAGCAGCGCCGCTTTCACCCCTTCGAGCCCGGCCCCCTTGCGCAGGCGGTTGGAAAAGCTGGTCTTGGTGTCGAGGCGGCCAAGGTCTTTTGCCAATTTCCCGACGGTACGTCCCGGGGTGAGGTCGACCACCAGGTCGGCCGGTTCCCCGCCGGACAGTCGATCCCGAAGCGCGCTGGTGTGCGCATAGACGAGACTGCCTTCGATGCCGGTCCTGCTGACGACGAATTCGCCCGGGACGCTGCCGGCTTCCGACGTTGCGGTGACGCCCTTCAGCGCGGCGCCGGCGAAGCGATCGCGGAAGGTCTCGCTCCAGTCGACGTCGAAGCCGCAATTGGCGGGCTGGAATTTGGCGACAGACACGTCCTTCTGTTCCAGCCAGGAAACCCAGGCGGCATCCGACCCGAGACGCGGATAGCTGGCGCCGCCGAGGGCGAGCAGAGTCGCATCTGCGCTGACAAGCGTCTTGCCGTCCGGGGTATCGAACGCGGGTGCTTTGCCTTCAAAGCCAGTCCAGCGGTGCCGCGTCAGGATGCGAACGCCTCGGCTTTCCAGCGACTTGAGCCAGGCGCGCAGCAGCGGCGACGCCTTCATCACCTCCGGGAAGACACGGCCCGAGGAGCCGACGAAGGTCCTGGTTCCGAGGTCTGCCGCCCATTGCCTGATGTCATCGGGCGTGAAGGCGTCCAGCGCCGCACGCAATCGCGGCGAGGCATTGCCGAAGCGCTCCGCAAAGGCCGTATAGGGCTCCGAATGGGTGATGTTCAGGCCCGACTTGCCGGCCAGCAGAAATTTGCGCGCGACCGTCGGCATGCTGTCATAGACGGTGACCGCGTGGCCGCGCTCGGACAGCACCTCGGCGGCCATCAAGCCGCTCGGTCCGCCGCCAATGACGGCGATGTTCTTTTGTCCCATGCGCTTTGCCCGGTCACAGATTTCGCTTCGGCGCACTCTTGGCCCGGCGGCGCGTGGCACGCAACCCCCGTCAGATGCCGCTATCGGCGATGGGCGCCGTTGAGCTTCTTCTCCAGCCACAGGCTGTAGCGCGAACCGGAAAAGCAGATGGCGAAATAGACCAGCGCCGCGAAGATGTAGGCCTCGCTGTAAAAGCCGAGCCAGGCGGGATCGGTGGCCGAAGTCTTGGCGGCATTGAGCAGATCGTAGATGCCGATGACCGCAAGCAGCGAGGTGTTGAGCACGATGCCGATCGACAGGTTGACGATGGCCGGGATGACGGCTCGCAGCGCCTGCGGCAGCACCACCAGCCGGAGCATTTGGATCCGGCTGAGGCCAAGCGACAGCGCCGCCTCCTTCTGACCCGCCGGGATCACCTGCAATCCGGCGCGGATGATCTCGGCGAGGTAGGCCGAGAAGAACAGGGTGACGCCGATCTGCGCCCGAAGCAGCTTGTCGATGGCCGCGCCGCTCGGTAGCGCCATCGGCACGATCAGCATGGCGACATAGAGCACGGCGATCATCGGCACACCGCGCAGCACTTCGATGAAGGCAATGGCCAGGGAGCGCACGAGCCCCATGTCCGACTGGCGGGCAAGCGCCAGCAGCAGCGCGATCGGAAAGGCGAAGGCAAGGCCGGCGATCGAGACTGTTAGCGTGATCGGCAGCCCGCCCCAATGATTGGTCGAGACCGGTTCCAAGCCCGACGTCCCCGCCATCAGCAGCCAGATGCCGACGAGCGCCAGCAACCAGACCGGCACCAGGCGGAAGCTCCAGAAACGGGGAATGGCGGAGACGGTCAGGAGCGCAGCAATGAGGGCGATCACCAGCGCCGGGCGCCATTGCAGCGGCGGCGGGAAAAAGGCGAAGAGCATGAAACGAAACTTGGCGCCGACAAACGCCCAGCAGGCGCCCGCCGTTTCCGTGGCGCAATCGGCCGCGGTGCCGGTCCAAACGGCATCGATGACGGCCCAGCGGACAAAGGGAAGTGCAATCCAGAGGATTGCGGCGAGCGTCGCCAGCGTGACGAGGCCATTGGCCCAACCGTTGAAGAGGCCTTCACGCCAGCGGTGCCAGTCGGGCGCGACCGGCGGCGCAAGTTCGATCTGGCTCATCGTTTTCCTTCTCCGCGCAGAACGACGCGACGGTTGTAGAGGTTCATGACGGCCGAAACCGCAAGACTGATCGTCAGGTAGACGGCGCCGATGATGATGATCGCTTCTAGAGCCTGACCGGTGGTGTTGGCCGTCGTGTTGGCGACGCTGACGAGATCGGGGTAACCAATTGCGACCGCGAGGCTCGAATTCTTGGTCAGATCGAGAAAGCTCGAAATCATCAGCGGCGTGATCACCCGAAGCGCCTGCGGCAGTACGACGAGGCGCATGATCTGCGCGGGCTTCAGCCCGAGTGCGCGAGCGGCTTCCCATTGACCCGACGCCACCGACTGGATGCCGCTGCGCACGATCTCGGAAATCGAAGCGGAGGCATTGACGACGAGGCCGATCAGCAGCGCGGCGAATTCCGGGGTCAGCGATAGGCCGCCGCGAATGTTGAAGCCGCCCTTGGCAGGCACTTCGACCGATGCGCTGAAGCCGAGGGATACGAGAGCGAAATAGAAGATTGCCAACGCGCCGAGTACGGTGCCGGCGGTTTTCGGCAGATAGAACGTCGCGCCCGCCAGCAGGCGCCTGGAAATGACGAGTGCCGCGAAGACGGTCAGGAGCACCGCGGGCAGCCATACGGAGGCCGGCAGACCGTCGACCGAAAGCAAGGGCAGAAAGACGCCGCGATTGCTGAGATAGACGCTGCCCAGAAACGTATAGGCGCCGCGCGGCGGCGGAAGCGCGCGGATGATCGCACTCCACAGGAACAGTTGCAGCAACAAAGGCGTGTTGCGCAGAAGCTCGACATAGCCATGGGCGAAGGTTGCTAGCAGCAGATTGCCGGACAGCCTGAAGATGCCGAGTGCGACACCGAGCACGGTTGCAAGCAGACATCCGACGAGCGCGACCTTGACGGTATTGGCGATGCCGGCGGCAAGCGCCCGGGCGTAGCTGTCGCCGGCCGAGTAAGGAAGAACGCTTTCGCCGATCTCGAAATTGGCCTGATGGGAGAGGAAGGCAAAGCCCGGCGTCAGTCCCATGCGGTGCATGCTCTCGGCGGTGTTCTGGCCGAGAAAGGCAAAGAGCAGCAGCACGCCGACAAAGAGCAGGCCTTGCTGCAAAGGCAGCGGCCCGATCCAGGACATGAGGCGCGAGACGGGTCCGGGCCCCGAAGGGCCCGGTTGGAGTTGGCGTGTCATGGGAAGGACCATGAACCGGCTCAACGGAACGGCGGCGAATAGAGCAGGCCGCCGGCCGTCCAGGGCTGGTTGTAGCCGCGCTCGAAGTTGAGCGGCGTGCCCTTGCCGACGTTGCGCTCGAAGATCTCGCCGTAGTTGCCGACGGTCTTGACGATGTTGTAGGCGAATTTCGGATCAAGGCCGATCGCTTCGCCGAGCGACGGATCGACGCCGAGGAAGCGCTTGATCGCCGGATCCTCGCTCGCAAGGAACGTGTCGACGTTCTCCTTGGTGATGCCGAACTCTTCGGCCTGGATCGTCGCGTAAACGGTCCAGTTGACGATTTCGAGCCACTGGTCGTCACCGGCGCGGATCGCCGGCGCCAAGGGCTCCTTCGACAGGCGCTCGGGCAGAAGCACGTAATCGTCGGGCTTGGAAAGCTGGGTGCGCTTGGCGGCAAGATCGGTCGCGTCCTGGGTCAGGGCGTCGACGCGGCCCGAGTCGAGCGCCTTCAGGAACTCGCCGGTTTCCTCGATCGTGACCGGCGTGAAGGCCTTGCCGGTCTTGCGGAAGAAGTCGGCGATGTTGAGTTCGCCGGTCGTGCCGCTCTGGACGCCGATCGTCGCGCCGTCGAGTTCCTCGCCCTTGGCTACGCCAAGGTCCTTGCGCACCAGCAGTCCCTGGCCGTCGTAGAAGACGACGGGGCCGAAATGGAAGCCGAGCTTGAAGGCGCGGCTCACCGTCTGGGTGACGCCGGACAACAGGATGTCGAACTCGCCCGATTGCAGCGCCGGCAGACGCTGCTGCGGCGACGAGTTGGTGAACTCGACCTTCTCGGCATCGTTGAAGACGGTGATGGCGATGGCGCGGCCGAAATCGACGAAGAAGCCCTGCCAGCGGCCGTTGCTGTCGGGTGAGAAGAAGCCCGGCGTGGTGCCGACGCCGACCTTGATGACGCCGCGCGCCTTGATCTTGTCGAGCGTTTCGCCGGCAAGCGCCGAGGTGGCGATGAGGCCCGCCGCCAGCGCTGCCGTCGCGGCAAAGGCTTTTGTGAAAAGTTTTCGGTGAGTGGAAGTTCGCTGCATGAGGGTCCCCAAAGCCAAAAGAATGTCATTGCGCCACCGGGCGAAGCCGTTCGGGCGTGAGTAAAAATTAAATCTATAGAAATTATATAATAGGTATTTTTGTGCGAAATTGGCGCGTGGCCCGAAACAGATTTCGCCGCCTCGTTTTTGCCGGGAACGTTTTTGACAAGAAGCCAGCGGTTGATGGCGGCGACCCCCGAAGGCGTCAATTTCATTCGCCCACGATCGATGGCCCGCAAGCTGCAGCGCGAACCTCCGGCTGCATATGCAGGCCTATGCCTCTTGTTGAGATCGGCGGAAGCTCCTAGGTTCCGCCCGTCGATTGGTTTATCTCCTTGGCGATGCAGCTTTTTGCGGGAAATTGGCGGGAACGGATGGGATGGGGCGCGCCGGTGTCGGTCGCCCTGCACCTCGTCGTAGCCCTTTTTCTTTTGTACGACCTGCCCTTCGAGCTGCCGACGCCGCCGAAGGAGCAGACCGTCAACGTCGAGCTCGTTCCGCCGCCAGCAGAGGCGAAGGAGCCGAAGAAGGCCGAGCAGAAACAGGCAGAGCAGAAGAAGGCGGGGCCGAAAAAGGGCGAAGAGAAGAAGGCTGAACAGCCAAAGCCGCAGCCCAAACCCAAGCCCCAGCCGAAGGCAGACCCGAAGCCGCAACCCAAGCCGGCGCAGCAACTGCCGCAATCCTTCGCCTCGGCCATGGCCAAGACCAAGCAGGACAACAAGGAGGCAGAGCTTCCGCCGGCTGCGCGCGAGACGGAGAAAAAGACGGAGGCGTCCGAGCCGGCAAAGGCCGTGGATGACAAGGCAAAGCCGGCGGATAAGCCGGCAACCGTGTCCTCGACCGAGAAAAGAGAACCGGTCAAGGAACCGAAACCCCCGTCAACGCTTGCCGTGCCTGCGAGAGCCACTGACAGCGCCACACAGAAGGCGGATGAAAAGGCAGCGGCGACGGTGGCCGAAGCCAAGCCTGAAGCAAAAGAAACGCCTGACGCCAAGCCGCAGACGGTCAAATCGGAAGACGGGACGGCAAAGGCAAAGCCGGCCGATGCTGCGGCAAAGGTCGAACTCAAGCCCGTTCCAAGCAAATTGACTAAAGCAAAGGAACTTTATTCTGCAAAGTCGATTGCCGATCCGCGGGTGAAACAGGCCCTGATCAACCTGCCGGTCAAGAGGCGGATACTGCAACTGTGCAATCTCGAGGCGCTGGAGCAGATCCGCAGCCAGCGGCAGGATACCCCGCCCGAAGGACTGGTGCCCTTCGGGCCGAGGGGTGGCTTCATCGCCAAAAACCGCATGGACGCCAGCGGTGGGGCCTACCAGAACAAATCGAATTGGTACGACGTCGACTTCAATTGCGTCGTCAATGAAGATGCGACCGAAGTGACCTCCTTCAGCATTGCCATCGGTGGCGAAGTGCCGAAAGCTGCCTGGAAGGAGCGGCGGCTTCCGGGGAATTGATCCTTCCGACACGGATGGGGGCATGTCGTTTTCCTGACTAAACCCCATCCCGCAACAGCGCCCCACTGCGTGCAGCGCCTGTTGCCAGACGTCACGGATCGCCGCGCTGCACCTAGAACATTCTTGCCTGCCGGACTCTTCCGAGCCCGGCAGGCGCGAGTGCGAGTTGCCACTCTCGCACCAAGCTGGCGCGGATGTTGTTACTCCGCCGGTTGAAGAGCCCGCTCGCGATAGACCGAAACCAGTGAGGTGCCGAGCATCGCGGCAACCGCCGCAAAGAGGAAGACGCCGGCCGGGCCCTGCAGTTCGACAAGGAGGCCGCCTAGGATCGCCCCGGTGGAAATGGCGATCTGGAAGGTGGTGAGCGTCGCCGCTCCAGCACCTTCGGCCTCATCACCGGCCGCACGGCTCAGGAACGACTGGACGCTGACCGGCAGGGCGCCGAAGGCGAAGCCCCAGGCGGCGGTCGCGACGATGGCGACGGCCGGCAGCGCGCCCGCCAGGGCCAGGACCAGCGTGGTGGCAGCGACGCCGGCGGCCGCCGACATCATCGAGAGCCGCGTGCTGCGCTCGGCGAGGAAGCCGCCGGCAATGTTGCCGAAGAAGCCGCCGATGCCGAAGGCGAGCAGGATCGCGGTTATCGCCTCGACGCCGAACTGCGGCACCTGTTCAAGGAACGGGCGGACATAGGTGAAGCCGGCAAAGTGGCCGGTGACGACCAAGAGGATGGTCGCAAGGCCGAGCCGGATCGCCGGGCGCTTCAGGACGTTGAGGATCGTGTCGAGGCCGGTTGTGCCGATGGGAGGCAGGCGCGGAACCGTTAGCGCCTGGACGATGAAGGTGACGATGCCGACGGCGGCGGCAAGCAGGAAGGCGTAGCGCCAGCCGAGCGTCGCGCCGATCCAGGCGCCGACAGGCGCGGCGCAGACGGTTGCGATCGAGACGCCGGACATCACGATCGCCATCGCCCGCGGCATCAGCCGGCCGGGAACGAGCCGCATGGCGAGCGCCAAAGACAGCGCCCAGAAACCGCCAAGGCCGATGCCGAGGAGGAAACGGGCGACGAGCAGCATCGAAAGGCTGGACGCGAAACCGGCGATCAGGCTGGAAACGATGAGCAGCGCGGTTAGGGACAAGAGCACGTTGCGGCGGTCGAAACGTCCGGTATAGACGACGATCGCCGGGCCGGCGATGGCCGCGACCACGGCCGTAGTGGTGACCGACTGGCCGGCGGCGCCGACGGTCACGCCGAGATCCGCCGACATCGGCGTCAGCAGACTTGCCGGCAGAAACTCTGCCGTGACCAGGCCGAAGACCCCGAGCGACAGGGAAACGACAGCCGCCCACAAGGGTTTGTCCCGTTCATCCGCCTGTCCCGTGGGCTTGGCGACAATACCATCCATGACTTTCATCTCCATTGCATGTGATGATGAAAATATGCATGGCCCTCTGGAGTTTCTATGCTAGAAAATCCAAAACACTGTGCTGTTTGTCCAAAGGTGAGATGTAATATGAGCGATGCGCTGACGGAGATCCTGCGCGGCCTCAGGCTCGACGGTGTCGAATATGGGCGCTGCCAGCCCTGCGCGCCATGGGCGACCTCCTATCCCGAACAGGAACCGGCACGATTTCATTTTCTTGCCTCCGGTTCCGCCCATCTGCAATCGCCAGATGGTTCGTGGATGGAGTTGACGCCCGGGGATGCCGTGCTGTTGCCGCGGGGCGATGCGCATGTGCTCGCGAGCAAGCCCGGCCTGCCGACGATATCGATCCGCGACCTGCCGAAACGGCAGCTTTGCGACGGCATCGTCGATGTGCAGTGCCCCAACTCGGACAGCCAGAACCTTTTGTTTTTTGCAGTGATGCAGTTCAACGTCGATCGCCTGCACCCGCTCTTGCAACTGATGCCTTCGGTCATGCGCACCAGCGATCTTGCCAAGAGCGAGCCGTCGATCCCATCGCTGCTCGATACCATGACGCGCGAGGCGGCGATGCAGCGCGTTGGTTCGGGCGGCATTCTGGCGCGGCTTGCCGACGTGCTGACCGCCACGATCATCCGCGCCTGGGTGGAACACGGTTGCGGCACGTCAACCGGCTGGCTTGCCGCCGTGCGCCATCCGGAGGTGGGCCGGGTGCTCGCCGCCATCCATCTCGACCCGACGAAGGACTGGACGGTGCCGGAACTGGCAAAGCTCATGGGGGCGTCGCGCTCCGGTTTTGCCCAGCGCTTCGCCGATACGGTCGGCGAGACACCGGCCCGCTACGTGGCACGCATGCGCATGCACCAGGCGCATCAGTGGCTGCGCGAGGGCAAACGGGTCGCCCATGTCGCCAATCGTCTGGGCTACGATTCCGAGGCGTCGTTCAGCCGCGCCTTCCGCAAGATCATGGGCGCGCCGCCAAGCCATTCGCGCAGCCTGACGATGTCAGCGGATCAACTGGCATCCTGATCCGCTTTCGGTCGCGAAACCTCAGAACTTGACATTGAGATCGGCTCGGACCCCGTGCTCCCGGGCCGTCGAGGCGATCTGACCCTGATAGGAAACGCTGAGCGTCGATGCTGGCGTCAGCGCGGAATCGATACCGGCCTCGAGGATGGCGCCGTCGCGCGCGATGGGCGCACCGGCGACCGAGAAGGCCTCGCTGCCGGAGAACGCCTGGGCGAGAGCAGGGGTAACGTCGCCATAGGCATGCCGCCAGCCGATGAGACCGCGCGCCGTTGCCTTTGCCGCGCCGAGTTCGAAATCGGCTGACGCGCGAAGCCCTGATGTGGTGAAGGCCATGTCGCTGGAACCGCCATGGACGGAGAGCGCTGCCGCACCGCCCTTCTCCTTGAACCCATTGGTGTGCACGTTGACATAGGCGAGGTTGGCGAAGGGCTCGAACGCGAAATCGCCGGCCCTGAAATCATATCCGAGTTCGCCAAACACCTGCGTGGTGCCGGCGCGGTAATCCGCAGTCAGGCTGTCGACGAGCGCTGGCGAAACGACGAGCCGGCTGCTGTCGATCTCGCTAAAGGTGTAGGCAAGGCCGGATCGGAACGACAAACCGCCCCAGGTCCCACCGCCATAGACCCCGAGGTGGTAGTTGTCGCTCGAGGCCCGCGAGCGGCGGTCGTCGACCTTGAAGCTGGAATGGCTGTAGCCGCCGAGGAAGCCGAGCCGCCAGTCGCTACCGATGTCGCCATCGAGACCGGCGACGAAGCCGCCTATGGACCGCGACAGGTCGGCTGCATTGCCGTCGCCGTCGGTATCCCCCCAGGACCCGAACGCCGAGCCCCACGCGCCCATGGTTTCTGGCGAAGAAATCGATGCCGTGGTGATCTCGTCGGTGTTAACGATCGGCCGCGCCGTGGCGCCGACAGTTTCAAAGGCTGCACGCAGCCGGTCGTTCATCCGGTTGCCGATGAGCTGGCTGTTTTCGATGAGGCCCGTGACGGTCGAGCTGTGAACGTCGCCCGGCAGCTGTCCGAAGAGGTCGGCTGCGGTTTGTCCGTCGAGGGTGACGGCGAGATCGTGGAGCGTCCCGCCGATACCGAGCCGCTCGACGGCAAAGGCAGCCGCGGCGGCGTTGCGGGTCTCGGCAAAGTCCGCGAAGGCAACGCCGTTGCGGGCGACGTCGAGGTAGACCGCGCTCGGCTCGTAGGCGAGCGAGAGGTCGAGGAAGGCGTAGCAGCCGCAGTCGTCCTCGAACCGCCCGGTCACGCCGCCGACCGCGGAGAGAATGGTGTGGCGGCCGTCGCCCTTGTAATTTTCGGGCCGGACCCTGACGTCGACTGCACCGGCGATTTCGGCCGTGCCGGTGACGTCGAGCCGGCTCGTGCCATCGGGTGCGTCGAGATTGACGAGGAACCAGCCGTCGCCCGACTGGCGATAGTTGCCGGCCACGGTCAGCGTGCCGCCCCTGCGGCCCCAGCCCGGATTGACGGCGCCGTTGTTGTCGACATTGCCGTAGATGGTACCGTTGCCGGAGAGTATGCCGTTTCCGTCAGCAAAGGTCTCGGAGGCAATGCTGCCGGCAATCGCCAGGAAGCCACCATCGACGCGTGTGGAGCCGTGATAGGTGCTGTCACCGGCCAAGATCAATATGCCGTCGCCCGACTTGATCAGCCCTCCCGCGCCGGTGATGTTATTGGACCATGCGCTTTCGCCGTCCTCGATCACGGCGTGGAAATCACCCCAGTCGAACTTGCCCGGACCTCGCACTGCCCGCCCGGCGTTGACCATGCCATAGCCAAACACGGGATCGACGCCCCGGTCGCCATAGTCGATGGCCGTTCCCAACAGGACTTGGCGGACCTGGTCCATCGTCATGTACGGGAATGCCTGCGCGACCAGCGCGGCCGTTCCGGCCACGAACGGTGCAGCCAGGGATGTGCCGTTTTCCCTGCTGTATCCTCCACCGGGGACGGCGACCATGATGTTGTCCTGAGGATTGGCCCAGACCCATTCGCCTCTTTCCGGGTCCCAGCGCGTGGCGTCGTCTCCACCAGGTGCGGCAAGACACCAATTTAATGCAACGCCACACCTGTTCGACCAATCGGGCATGTGTGTAGGACTGGTCGCCACCACGGCGAGCCAGCCCTGTTCCAGCTCCGGGAAAAGATAGGGGAGACCCGCATCGATGGACGGCTGTGCCGCGCCGTCGTTCATCGCTGCGAAGACGAGAAGTGCACCACGCGAAACCGCGTAGCGATAGGCGGACAGATTGTTTGAGAGCGTCGCTTCGGCCCGGTCGGCCGTCATTTCTGTAATGAAGCCGTCGCCATAACTGTTGTTGATGATCTTCACGCCGCGGTCGACGAGTGTACGGATTCCGTAGTTGGCGGCAGCATTGTTGATGTAGCCCGGTATGTCGGATGCCCCTGCCTGAACGATGGTCGCGCGCGGGGCAACACCGTGCATGCCGACCCCATCGCGATTGGCGGCGATGACCGAGGCGACCGTTGTGCCGTGACCCTCCCCTACGAACGTCCAAGGCTTCTCCGGATCATAGGTGATACCCTCTACATAGCGTCCGGCAAACTCCGGGTGGGTAATGTCGAGGCCGCTGTCGACCACGCCGACCTTGATGCCGCTGCCGTCGTAGCCCAGCATGTAGGCATATTCAGCGTGGATAGTTGCCAGTCCCCACTGGGCGTTGAACTCTGGTGTACGCCACGTTGCCGGATCGCCGGGGTCGCCCGCATCCTGTGCGAACCCGGAGGATGACAGCGCGGTCGACACGACGAGCGTGGCGATGCGAGCGGCGGTTCGGCGGTTCTTTTGCAAGGCAGTTCCCCAATGCCCGGCATCGCGGCGCATCCGTGGCGCAGGGTATTGAAGAAAAACGGAAATTCACAAGGCGGGCGCGCGAAAGCTAGTCGCGCACCCTGCTTTGGAAAATACGGCAGGTGACGTATTTCGTCGCCCGAAACCGATATTTGTGTTGGTGGATCGCGGCAGGCAACAGGCGGTTCGTCGAAGAAGCCGCGGCGACAGCGATGAGGGCACCTGAAACACGCGCGGCCGAGGTCGCGCGTTCTCGACGACATCGATGCAAGAAGGGGCGGTGGCTGCATCCACCACCCCTCCTTTTGGCTATTGCGCCGGCTGGCTCTCGGCCGGAAGCACGGCCGCCGGCGAACCGGCCGCGGGCTGGACGGTGCTTTCGACAGGCGGAACCGGCGAGCGGGTGCGCAGCGTTTCGGCGCGGTGACGGCCGACCGAGACCCAGAAGAGCGCGACGAGCGCGGCAATGGTCACGGTGACGGTAACGTAGCGGATCCAGGTCGGGGCGTGCCCACCCGGATCGATGTGCTTCTCGTCGATCTCGCGCTTGCGGGTGATCGCTGCCGAGTAGAACACGATCGTCGAGATCACGAAGATCAGCGACCAGCGCGTCTGTTCGCCGTCGGAGCCGATGAGCGCCACCAGGCTGTAGATCGCCGCCGCAAGGCCGATGATGACGTACCAATTGTAGGTGCTTGCCGGCATCTTCTTGTAGCCGAGCACCTTGATGGAGATCGCCGAGTAGATATAGGGCAGCAGCGTCATGATCACTGCGATCGAGGCGATCTTGCCGAACTGCTCGCTGGCGGTCGGCGACATCGTGGCGAAGACCTGCACGGTCATGATGACGGCGACGATCGCAAGGCCGGCCGAGGGCACGCCCTTGGAATTGACCTTGGCGAAGATCGAGCCGAAGAGGCCGTCGTCGGCCGCAGCTTTCGCGGTCTGCCCGACGAGCAGCGTCCAGCCGGCAAGCGAGCCGAGGCAACCGAGTGCTGCGCAGATTGCGACCACCGCACCCGCGGTATCGCCGAGCGCCAACCGCGCGGCGTCTGCGAAAGGTGCCGAAGACGCGATCAGCTCCTTGTTCGGGATCATGCCCATGATCACCGTCGAAGACAGGATATAGGCGACGGCGGCGAGGATGACGCCGCCGACGGTGGCGATCGGGACGTTGCGCTGCGGGTCGCGAACGACTCCGGCCGAAACTGACGCGCTTTCCACCCCGATGAAGGCCCAGAGGGTGAAGTTGAGCGTCGCCATGATCGCCGCCCAGCTGTCCTTGCCCGACACGTTCCAGCCTTCGGAGAAGGTCGCCGGCGAGAACCAGAACCAGCCGAAGATCGCCATGCCGAGGATCGGCACCAGCGCGAAGGAGGTGGTGAAGGATTGCAGCCGTCCGACGACGTTCGGGCCGAGGATGTTGGCGTAGGTGAAGAACCAGATCAGCGCCACCTGCGCCAGCGCCGAGACCAGCGGGTCGCGCAACATCGGGAAGAAGGCCGTGAGGTAGCCGAGACCGGCGACCGCAAGGCCGACGTTACCAACCACATTGGCGAGCCAGTAGATCAGGTTGGTCTGGTAACCCATGTAGTCGCCGAAGGCCTTGCGCGTGTAGGCGTAAGGCCCGCCGGCGGCGGGATCGATCGCCGCGAGCTTGGCGAAGGTCAGCGCCAGCGCGATCGCGCCGGCAATGGTGATCAGCCATCCGAAGACGGCGATGGACCCGACCGCGGCGAGGTTCGCCGGCAGCATGAAGACGCCCGAGCCCATCATGTTGCCCGCGACCATCAGGGTCGCGGGCACGAGGCCGATCTTGGCGGATTCCGCGACGCCCGCGGATGTGGTTTTGGAAGCCGTATCGACAGCAGCCATTGTTCTCGCTCCTGAAGCCGGGTCAGCGGGTCAACACATAGACGCGATAGAGGCCGTCCTCGACCTCCACCCCGTGCGTGTCATGGGTGAAGCCCGGGAACCGGAGATCATAGGCCTCCAGCGCCTTGAGGTAGCCGAGGACTGGACCATCGGCGGGCCCAGCGTTTTCGCCCGGCATTAGAAGCGGGATGCCGGGCGGATAGGGCACGACGCCCGTTGCGACCGTGCGGCCGGCCAGATGGTCGAGCGTCACCTGTTCCACCTCGCCGCGCACCAGCCGCTCGTAGGCGCGCACCGGGCTCAGGTCCGGATGTGGCAGGACAGAGAAGCCGGCGGCCATGGAGGCGGTGGTCTTCAGTTGGTCCATCGCCTGGAACATTGTGTCGGCGAGATCCTTGAGACCCATGCCGGCGTAGCGTTCCGGGTGGTCCTCGATCAGCGACGGGATGGCCACTTCGAGCGTGAGGTTGGCGTCGTAGTCGCGCTTGAAGTCGCAAAGCGCGCTGACAAGCGAGCCCCATTTGCCCTTGGTGATGCCGAGCGAGAAGAGGAAGAGGATGGTGAAGTCGGTCGTCTTCTCGACAACGATGCCGCGGGCATCGAGATAGGCGGTGACGAGGCTTGCGGGTATGCCGACCGGCATCAGCCCGCCGCCGGGCGCAACACCCGGTGTGACGATCGAGACCTTGATCGGATCGAGCATGCAATAGCCGTCCTCGATCTCGCCGAAGCCGTGCCACGCTGCCCCGGGCTTCAGCACCCAGCAGGACGGATCGGTCGCGAGGGATTCCGGCGAGGCTTCATGGAAGGGGCTTGTGCGGCCGGTTTTCGGGTCGCGCACCGTATCCGGTTGCCAGCAATCGAAGAACCAGTCGCCGCGCTCTGCCGCGTCGTTGGCCAGCCGCGACATCATCAGGCGGAACGCCACGGCTTCCTCGATCGACTCGTTGGTGAGCGCCGCGCCGCCGGGCCCGTCCATCATCGCCGCCGAGACGTCGTTCGAGGCAATGATCGCGTAGTTCGGCGAGGTCGAGGCGTGCATCATGAACGTCTCGTTGAAAATGCCATGCGGGATCGGCTTGCGGCCGTCGCGTACGTGAATGAAGGACGCCTGAGAAAGGGCCGCCAGCAGCTTGTGCGTCGACTGGGTGGCAAAGACCGTCGGCTTGTCGGCCGTATGCGCCTTCGGATCACCGTGCATTGCGTGGCGGTCGCGATAGATCGGGTTGAAGCGGGCGTAGCCGTACCAGGCCTCGTCGAAATGCAGGCGGTCGACGCTGGCGCCGAGCAGTTCCTCGACGCGGGTCACGTTGTAGCAAAGACCGTCATAGGTCGAGTTGGTGATGATGGCGTGCTTTGGCTCCTTGTCCGAAAGGTCCGCGGCAAGCGGGTTCTGGTCGATCGCCTTGCGGATCGCGACCGCGGTCAGCCGTTCCGGCGGGATCGGCCCGATGATGCCGTAGTGGTTCCGGGTCGGCACCAGATAGGTCGGCACGGCGCCCGACATGGTCATCGCGTGTTCGGCCGACTTGTGGCAATTGCGGTCGCACAGCGCGATCTGGTCGCGGCTGACGCTCGCCATCAGAATGACGCGGTTGGAGGTCGAGGAGCCGTTGGTGACGTGGTAGCTGCGGTGCGAGCCGAAGACGCGGGCAGCGTATTTTTCACTGGCGCCGATCGGGCCGGAATGGTCGAGCAGAGATCCGAGTTCACCGACCGAGATCGAGAGATCCGAGCGCAGCAGCGGTTCGCCGAAGAACTCGAAGAAGGCGCGGCCGGGCGGCGACTTCAGGAAACCCGTGCCGCCGGTGTGTCCGGGCGTGTGCCAGGAGTATTCGTGCACCTGGGAGAACTGGGCGAGCGCCTTGAACATTGGCGGCAGCACGGTCGAACGATAGCGCTCGATTGCCGCCTGGATACGGCCGCCGACGAAGTCCATCGTGTCTTCGAGCATCCAGACGAAATCGTCGACCTTCGCCATGATATCGGCCGGAACCGACGAGGCGACGCTGCGGTCGGCGAGCAGCAGCAGCGGAACGGTGCCGTTGCGCTTGCGCAGCGCCTCGACGACGCCGATCGATTGTTCGTGGCCGTCCGACCCGAGATCCCAGTCAACCAATACGCATTGGAGAGCGGGGTCCGACCGGATCACCGCGATGCCATCATCGGCGCTTTCCGCGGTGACTACTTCGATCTGGCGGCGTTCGAGTTCTGCGATCAGCGACCGGACGGCGCGGCCTGCAGCACTTTCGTCGCTGATTTCGTCATCCAGGACGAGTGCTTTCATGCCGAGACGGCGGTGACCCCTGTTTAACATGCTCATATCCAATCCTCTCTCTAGTTCGGTGCTAGGTGCAGGTTGGGGTATTCTTTTTGACGTCAGCCAGTGGACGGCTCCTTCCTTTCGACTGACAGGTAGACGGGCAGTGCCACGAGCAGCAGCAGCAGGCACCAGAGGCCCGCCTGAGGTCCGCTGCCGTAGACCGTCCAAAGCGAAAAGATGAAAGCGACCAGGGCATAAGGCTTGTAGGGGCCAAGGCGGAAGCCGCCCCATTCCTCGTCGCGCGGACGTGTGAGTGCCAGGAACAGCGCGCCCTCGACGAGGCTGCAGAAGACGTAAGGCACCATGGCTGCGGTGGTCGAAAGGTCGACGGCGAACCTATAGACGGCCATCAGTCCCGACACGCCCGAGGTCTGCAGAACGAGAAGGGCCGAAGCAAGCAGCATCGACAGGACGATACCCCACTGCGGCACGCCACGGCTGGAAAGGCGCCCGAAAACTGGAGGGAACAGCCCATCGCGGGCCGCTGCCATCGGCACCTGAGCCATCAGGAGCGTCCAGCCGTTGAGCGCGCCGATCGACGAAAGAACGACGGCGGCCGCAACCAGCGTGCTCCCCCACCAGCCCCACATCATGAAGGCCGCATCGGAGAAGGGAGCGGCGGAACGCGCAAGCGTTTCGCGCGGGACCGTGCCCATGACCACGAGCGTGCCTAGGATGAAGATGAGGCCGCAGCAGAGCGTGCCGAGCACGGTCGCCCGCGGGATCGTGCGTTTCGGATCGTCGACATCGCCGGCCGGAACGGTGGCAGACTCGATGCCGAGAAAGGCGAACATCGTCAACGGTGCGGTCGCGGAGATCAGACCGAGCATGGACAGCCCGCTCGGGTTGATGGGTGTCAGGTTCTGCGGCTCGATCCAGAAGAGGCCGAGAAGCGCAATCGCGATGAAGGGAAGGAGTTTCAATCCGACGGTCACGATCTGGAAACGCCCGGCGCTCCTGACGCCGAACATGTTGATGGCGGCAACCAGCCACATGGCGGCGAGCGAAACCGCCGTGAAGCCGCCCGGCATATGCTGAAGGTTCGGGAAGAACACGCCGAGATAACCGGTGAAGGCCATGGCGATCGCCGGCAGCGACGCCCAGATCGAGATCCAGTAGGCCCAGGCGACCAGAAAGCCGGCAAACGGACCGAAAGCCATGCGACTGTAGGCGTAGGGGCCGCCGGTCGCGGGCCTGACGCCTGCGAGCCGCGCAAACACAAGGCCGAGGCACATGGCGGCAACCGCCATGCAGACCCAGCCGACGAGGGCTGCGGCGCCGTAGGGCGCGAGTGCGGCGGGAGAGAGATAGAAGCCGGAGCCGATGATGTTGCCGACGACGAGCGCGGAGCAAGCCCAGATGCCGAGGCTCGGCCGTGTCGCCATTTCGGCCGTCGTCTGCTGAGACCTGCCTGAGGTTGCATCAAGCGGCTTCGTCATGGATGGGAGGCTCCCTTGCCAAAGACGAGGCGAACTTATGAACTGTTTCTTATGGTTGCAACTGCTTTATTTCACTCGACTATCAGTCGCCGCGCTGACCCATGGGCCCATGCGGAAAAGTCGCATTCGGCTCATAGCTCCACGACCGACCGCGAAGGGCGGCGTTGCAGGCTTCTCATGAAACTATTCCATTTTTGCGATGCCGTTTTGCCGCCGATACAGGTAGGGTCGCCTGCGACGAAATGACTGCTTCGCGACCGCGGTGATGGGTGAGGAAAACGGCGAAAAATGACAAATATCAAACGTTTACGGCTTCGCGACATCGGTTTCCGCCCGGGGGCTTACGAACCCGGACCGCTCAATGCGATCACCGATGTGATGGGTGTCGCGGTGGGCCATGCCACCGTTGTCGAGGCCGACTGCATCCGCACCGGCGCCACCGCCATACTGCCTCATGACGGCAACCTGTTTCAGGACAAGGTGCCGGCCGGCTTCGCTGTGCTCAACGGCTTCGGCAAGTTTGCGGGCTCCACCCAGGTAGAGGAGCTCGGCGAGCTGGAAACGCCCGTCGTCCTCACCAACACGCTGGCGACGGGACGCGCCATCGAGGCCGTCAATCGCTGGACGCTGGCGCAGCCGGGCAACGAGAAGGTCGTGTCGCTGAACGCGGTCGTCGGCGAGACCAACGACTCCCGCCTCAACGACATCCGCGCCGGTCGCCCGACGATCGACGAGATCGGCGCTGCCCTTGCCGCCGCGAAGACCGGTGCCGTCGAGGAGGGGGCTGTCGGTGCCGGAACCGGCACGGTGGCCTTCGGGCTGAAGGGCGGCATCGGTACGAGCTCGCGACTTGTGAAGGCGGCAGGCGAGGTCTTTACGCTCGGCGTGCTCGTCCAATCCAATTATGGCGGCCGGCTCACCGTCTGCGGTCGTGCCTATGAGGCGCCGGCGGCACACGACCGCGACGGTTCGATCGTCATCGTGATCGCGACCGATGCGCCGCTCTCTTCCCGCAACCTCAAGCGTCTGGCCGAACGCGCCTTCGGCGGCCTGGCCCGCACCGGCGCCGCGCTCAGCAATGGTTCCGGCGATTATGCGCTCGCCTTCTCGACGGCTGCCGCCGTTCGTCGCACCAAGGCGCGCCGGGCCGCGATTGCCGACTATCCCGATCTTCCAAACGACCTGATATCGCCGCTCTTCGAAGCGGCCATCGAGGCGACGGAGGAGGCCATCCTCAATTCGCTGACCATGGCCCGCACGACGCATGGTTTCAATGCCGCGAACGGCAAGCCGAGCACGGTCGAGGCGATCTCGCTCGAACGGCTTCGCGCGCTCAGCGAACACTGATTTGTGCCCCTGGATCGCGTTCGGTGTTGCGGTCCATGCGCTTCTGCCAAACCAATTTTTACGGAGCCTACATGTCCCAGCCGTCCATCCGCACCGTCTATCTCAACGGCGAGTTTTTGCCCGAGAACGAGGCGCGCCTCTCGATCTTCGATCGCGGCTTCCTCTTCGGTGATGGCATCTACGAGGTCACCGCCGTGCTGGAGGGCAGGCTGATCGACAGCGCATCGCATATGGCGCGCCTGGAGCGCTGCGCGCGTGAAATCGATGTGCCTTTGCCGGTATCGACCGACGAGATCGTCGCGATCGAAAAGCGGCTGATCGAAGAGAACGGCCTTGTCGAAGGCATGGTCTATCTGCAGCTCACCCGGGGCGCCGAGGACCGGAACTTTCTGTTCTCCGAGGATATCAAGCCGACGCTGGTGCTCTTCACCCAGGCAAAGACGCTGGTGACTGCCACCACCAAGGGGCTGTCGGTCAAGACCGTGCCCGACCAGCGCTGGGCGCGCCGCGACATCAAGAGTGTGTGCCTGCTGCCGCAGGTGATCGCCAAGCGCATCGCCAAGGCTGAAGGCTGCGATGAGGCGTGGATGATCGAGGACGGGTTCGTGACGGAAGGTGCTTCCTCCACCGCCTACATCGTCACCGCGGACAACCGCATCGTCACGCGCGGCAACAGCCACAAGACGCTGCCCGGCTGCACCCGGCTCGCCGCTCTCGCGCTCGCCGCCGAACAGGGAATGACGCTGGAAGAACGCCCCTTCACGCTCGAAGAGGCGCTCAACGCCCGCGAAGCGTGCCTCACCAGCGCTTCGAACTTCGTTGCGCCGATCACCCGCATCGACGGCAATGCCGTCGGTAGCGGTGAGCCTGGCCCGGTGGTCAAGCGCCTGCGCGAGCTCTATCTGGAGCGCGCACGACAGACGGCGATCTAACTCGCCCGTGCGGGCCAGGGCTGTCGCTTAGGCGACAGCTTCCAGGCTCTGCCAGACGCGGCCGACGATCGGGCGGCGGTTTTCCTTGGCGCGATAGAGCCGGATCTCGACACTGACGTCCCAGCGCGGGTCGGCGGCCCTGACCAGCGAGCCGTTCGCCAGCTCATCCGTCATCAGGCTTTCGGGGACCCAGGCGATGCCCCATCCGGATTCGGCCATGGCTTTCAGCCCCACCGACATGCTGCCTTCGTGCACCCTTTGCGCCGGCGGTAGCTCGCGCCCGATCAGATCATCCAGAAGCTGGCCGAAGAACGACGATTTTTCGTAGCTCAGATGCGGGAACGGTTTCGTGCCGCCTTCCAGCCGGTGCAGGGGCTCCCCCGCTTCATTCGCCGCCGAAACGGGGATGATGCGTTCGTGGCCGAGCACGCGATGTTCGAAGGCCTGCGGGTCGAGCAGGTGCGGGACCTGGGTATGGGCGTAGGTCAGCAGGAAGTCGCATTCGCCGTCGACAAGCGAATTGAGGTTTTCCTCCATGCTGCCGGAATCGGGGCGAAGTCGGGAGAAGAGCGGCCCGCTCCGGGCGTTGACCCGTGTCATCCATGCGGGAAAGAAGGTGAAGGAAAGCGTGTGCAGCGCTGTCAGCTTGATGGTGCGGGCGTCGGAGCCTTCCTCCTGCTGCAGATTGCGCCTTGCCTGGTAGAGCTGTTTCAGAGTCTCCTGCGCCACCGGCACGAATTTCGACCCCGCCTCCGTCAGGCGCGAAGGATAGGTCGCGCGGTCGACGAGCGTGGCGCCGAGCCAGGCCTCCAACTGCCGGATGCGGCGGCTGAACGCGGACTGGGTGACATGGCGCTCGTCCGCCGCCTTTGAGAAGTTCAGCGTGCTGGCGAGCGCCAGAAAGTCCTCAAGCCATTTGATTTCCACGGGCATGCACTCCTGAAGTCCGGTCCGTCATTCGCCGGCGACCGGACTTCTTTTGTGGCAGCGCCCGCGCGTCATCAAGAAAAATCAGGCGCGGCGGCGATATTCGATCATCCGGGCTCGGCTTGTCACCAGTTCGAGGTGATCGGGCCCGAGGAGATGCAGGCAGATGCGCTTGACCCAGGGCCCATCGCTCAGCGTGAACAGGAAGCGACCATTGCCAAGGGGAGTGAGCTTCATGGTCTGACGCACGGGGCCGACGCCCATCAGGACCGCGCCGTTCTCGACCGTGAATTCCGCCCTTTCGTCGGAGCGCCAGACCCCGGAGAGCGACGCCGGCAGCGGCTCATGCGTCGCCGCTGGAAGGAAGCGTCGCACGGCATGGCCGACCTCGCCGACAAGGGCGGAGCCGTCGCGGCGCAGCCGGAGAGGGGATGAGGCCGAGCGCGACGAGGCCCAGCCGTCGCCGTCGTCATAGAGCGTCTCATCCGCATCGAGATAGGTACAGGTGCTGCCCTTGACCTCGACCCACCACGGACCGGCCTCCGTCACGTAGAGACCGTCGCCGAGATCGGCTGCCGGGGTCGGCAGAGGAATGCCGGTGAGCGCTGCCATGCTTTCGAGCGCGATCTTGTAACCGTTGGTGTCCTCGCGGTTGGAGACGACGACGAAGCCGGCGCGCGTTTCGGGATCGAGGAGGAAATAGGTCTTGTAGCCGGGATGTGAACCGCCATGGCCAACGAATTCGCGGCCGCCGAGCGACGAGTTGCGCAGGCCGAGCCCGTATCCTGTTGGTCGCCCGTCGGCGAGATATCGGGGCGCCTGCAACTTCTGCAGAAGACCGGCGAAGTGGCCTTCGCCACCGAGCAGCGCCTGCAGCCAGGTGGCAAGCGCCCCGGCGCTGCCGGTGAGGCTGCCCGATGCGGAAATGTGCAGGCCAGCGGCAGAAAGCTGCCAGGTTTCGCCCGAGTGCCAGTAGCCGGGAACGAGGTCCCTCACCGGATCGTTCCAGACATCCGGCGCCTTCAGCGCGATGCCAAGCGGGGCCGCGATTTCCCGTTGGACGAAATCGTCGAAGCGGAAGCCCTTGCGCTCCAAAGCCGCTTCGATGAGGCGATAGCCGGTGTTGGAGTATGAGACCTCGGTGCCGGCGTCAAAGTTCAGCCGCTCCAGGCGTGAGAGGTACTCCAGCAGCGGTCCGGCCCTGGTCTCCGTGTAGACGGAAAGGCCGAGCAACGACAGGCATTCGCGGGTATCCGGCAGGCCGCCACTCATGTCGAGCGCCTGCCCGACCGTCACGTCCGCAAGTGGCGACCGCAGTTCCGGAAGATGCTGGCCGAGCGGTTCGTCGAGACCGATAAGGTCGGCATGGGCGAGCACCATCGCTGAGAAGACGTGCTTGGTGAGGGACGCATAGCGCACGACGCTGTCGAGCGTGAACGGCGCGGATGTCGCGAGGCTCTCGACGCCGGCCGCATGCGAGAAGCGCGGCCCGGATGCATCGAAGCCGATGACCGCGCCGCCCGGTTCGTCTGCCACCCATTGTGCGGTCAGGCGTCTCGCAGCCGCTTCGGCGGCTTGCCAATCCAGCGATGCCGGCTTCGTCATGTTCATTCTCCAATTCTGGTCGCAGTGGTTTCCCACGCGTATCTCCGACTAAGCACGACAGAACCTCGTGCCGCCAATTCCGATTCCGGCAGGGCCTATGCACGGTTTGCATTTGCCCGGCCCGCCTGCATTGCGTTAGGCCGGCGGGGAAAAAGGGTGCGGTTCCCGCACCCAATGTCTATGGTCCGTCGGCGACTATCCATGAGTCGCACTTGAGGACAACAGGTTGAGAAGGCGATCCAGAATTGGCGACGCAAGCGAAAATCCCGGTCTTTGACGGACATAACGACGTGCTGTCGCGGCTCTGGCGTTCGCCGGGCGGCGCTGCCGAGCGCCGCTTCCTCGATGGCGTCGATACCGGGCATATCGATCTCGACAAGGCCGCGGCGGGTGGCCTTGCCGGCGGCCTCTGCGCCGTCTACGTCGCCTCGCCCGGCCTTGCCAAGGATGGCAGCGGCGAGTTTGCAACGCCCGATCAACAAAGCGCACTCGAAGCCACGCTCGGCATGACGAGCCTGCTGATGCGGATCGAACGCCAGTCGGAGGGCCGGCTGAAGATTTGCCGCAGTGCTGCCGATATCCGCGCCGCCATGGACAAGGGTGCCTTTGCCTCGGTGCTGCACATCGAGGGTATCGAGGCGGTCGGCGCCGATCTCGACGCGCTCTATGTGCTTCACGCCGCGGGTCTGCGCACGCTCGGCCCCGTCTGGAGCCGGCCGAACCTCTTTGCCTATGGCGTTCCCTTCCGCTTTCCCTCTTCACCCGATATCGGTCCAGGCCTCAGCGAGGCCGGCAAGGATCTCGTGCGCGCCTGCAACGAGCTGAAGATCATGCTTGATCTCTCGCACATGAACGAGCAGGGCTTCTGGGACATCGCCGCGCTGTCGCAGGCGCCGCTCGTCGCCTCCCATTCCAACGTGCACGCGCTCTGCCCGCATAGCCGCAACCTGACGGACCGTCAGCTCGACGCGATCAGGGACACCGGCGGTTTGGCCGGCATCAACTTCGGCGTCCTTTTCCTGCGCGCGGACGGGACCAGGAACACGGATACGCCGCTCTCGCTCCTTGTCGACCACATCGACTATATCGTCGAGCGTATCGGTATCGATCATGTGGCGCTCGGCTCTGACTTCGACGGTACGGCCATCCCTGCTGCGATGCGCAGCGCGGCCGATCTGCCGCTGCTCGTCGACCTGCTGCGCACCCGCGGCTATGACGATGCGGCACTCGTAAAGATCTGCCACGGCAACTGGATCCGCGTGCTGGAGACAACCTGGGGCGGGTGAGCGCCGCGCTCAGCCGCGAAGGACGTTAGGTCCTTGAAGCGATCGGCAAGCCTTCGAGCAGCACGCTGATCGCGCAATCGACGACGGCCGATCGCCGATCCCTGGCAAAAAGCCCATACTGGACGGCAAACGGCTTCGGTACGGCTGACGAGGCGGGCAGCGCCCGCATCGTGCCCGCGCGTATCGCGTCCGGCGGAAGCAAACCAATGCCGAGCCCGTTCTCGATCGCGGCCTGCAGCGCCGTGATGCTCTGGCTGGTAAAAGTGATCCGGTGTTCCCGGCCCTGGTCGGCCAAGGTCTCGATCATGCGTCGGCGCCAGAGGCAGGGTGCGGCGAAGGCAACAAGGTCGATCGGTCGGGTCTCGTCGAAGGCGTAGTCCGTCGCGCAGACCCATTGCAGCTCCACATTCCAGGTGGTGAGGGCGTCGGCTGTGATCACGGAGGTCGGCACGACCATGATATCGAGGTCGCCTTCAGGCCAGGTCTTTCCAAGCGCCACGCATTGCTCGACCACCACGTCGAGCCGGATCTCCTGGTAGCCGCGCCGCAGTCGACCGAGCGCTTCGGGCAGCGCCGTCGTTGCCACTTCCTCGGCCAGCCCGACCCGCACGCCACCGCTCAGGTCAGCCTGCCGCAGCCGCGCCGCCGCTTCGTCGCCAAGCGCGAGCATGCGCGTGGCGTATCCGAGGAACAATTCGCCTTCGGGTGTCGGCACGACGCCGCGACCGGTGCGGGTGAAGAGTTGTCGGCCTAGCAGATCTTCGAGCCGACGCATCTGCATGCTCAGCGCCGATTGCGTGCGGCCGGTCTGGGTGGCGACGCGGTTCAGGCTACCCTGCCGGCAGACCGCGACGAAGCTGCGAAGGAGGTCGATGCCAATCTGGTCAGATATCATGAAGTTTGAACTCTGTTGTCATTGATATCAGTCTACACGGGTAACTCACGCATGGCTATCTGTCAGATGTGATCAGCGAGGAAGGCGAGGCAGCATCAGGCAGATCGGCATCGGCCGCCGCCTGGAGGCTGCCAGGACCAGCCAACTCAACCAGAGGACCAGATCCATGAAAGCTATCCGCGTGCATCAGCACGGCGGGCCCGATGTGCTCGCCTACGAAAATTTCGAACTCGGCGAACCCGGCCCGGGGGAAGTGCGCGTGCGCAACCGGGCGATCGGCGTCAACTTCGTCGACATCTATTTGCGCAGCGGCGCCTACCCGCCGCCGCAGCTTCCATTCATCCCAGGTAAGGAGGGAGCCGGAGAGGTGGTCTCTGTCGGGCCCGATGTCGAGGGCTTCAAGCCGGGTGACCGCGTTGCCTATGCCGAGGCGCTCGGAGCCTATGCCGAGGAACACAATGTGCCGGCCCGTGTCCTCGTGCATCTGCCTGAGGATATCGACTTCGAGACGGGTGCGGCGATGATGCTGAAAGGGCTGACGGCGCAATATCTGTTGCGTCGCACCTTCCGGGTCGAGGCCGGCCACACCCTCCTCGTTCATGCGGCCGCGGGCGGTGTCGGCCTGATCCTGACGCAATGGGCGAAACATCTTGGGGCAAAGGTCATTGGCACCGTCGGTTCGCCGGAGAAGGCCGAACTGGCGCGGGCCAATGGTGCGGACTACGTGATCGACTACGGCAAGGAGAACTTTGCAACGCGCGTGCTCGAAATCACCGAAGGCGAGGGGGTCGACGTCGTCTACGACAGCATCGGCAAGGCGACGTTCGAAGGTTCGCTCGACAGCCTGCGCCCCTTCGGTCATTTCGTCAGTTTCGGCGCCGCTTCCGGCTCGATCCCTCCCTTCGACATCACGACGCTGGCGCAGAAGGGATCGCTTTATGCCACCTGGCCGCTGTTACCGGCGCATCTATCGCGACGCGAGGACGTGCTGGCGATGAGCAAGGATCTCTTCGACGTTGTCGCGCGCGGCGCGGTCAATATCCGCGTGCACGCGCGACTGCCATTGGCCGAGGCAGCCGAGGCGCATCGCCGGCTCGAAGGACGCCAGACGACAGGCGCCTTGGTGCTCCTGCCGTAAGGCCAGCGATGGGGCGATATGTTCTAAGAACTCGTGGCGGCGCTGGCTGTGGCGCCCGTCACTTGCCTTCGGCGATCCCCTCGAGCCGGTTCTCGGCCCGGGTCACGGCGAGGCTGTCGGTGGGGCTTCCTGAGGGCGCTCCGTCGCCGAAGACGTCCATGGTGCAGGTGTGCAGGATCGTGGTCGGCTCACTGGTGTGGTTCCACATCGTATGGGTGCGCAGCGACGGGAAATGAGCGGAATCGCCCGCTTCGAGAACCATCGCTTCGCCGTCCACCTCCAGCGTCAACGCTCCCTTCAGGATGAAGAAGATTTCCTCTCCCTCATGCGACATTGGCTCGCTGCGATGGCCGGGCGGCTCGTGGATAATAGTGCTTCTGAGCACGTTGCCGGGAAAGGAGGCGGAGAGCCGCTCATAGGAGACGGCCTTGCCGCTTTCTCCGCCGAGCCCATAGACCGGACGGTGTTCGCGCCGGGTAAATGGCGTCGCCACCTTCGGCGGATTGAGGAAGCTGCCGGCCTCGACTTTCAAGGTCCGGCAGACAGCGATCAGCGAGGTCAGCGACGGGACGGTGATGCCGCGCTCGATCTGCGAGATGAAGCCGACGGAAAAACCGGCCTCGTCGGCGACCTCTTGAAGCGTCATCTTCAGGGCCTTTCGCCGTTGGCGCAGGCGATCGCCGAGCGGCGGCGTTTCTGCCTCGCCGGTCGAAGCGCCGCTGGCATGGTCCGTCGTCACTGTCTGTCCCCTTCTCGTCTCTCCTCAAGCTAGGGCGCGGCCCGATTTCCTGTCAATCGTTTTTAGATATCCTAAAAATATCGGTTGCGCCCGAAAGGTCGGCTCGGGGTGAATAGCGCGAGATCGGTCAGTTGCTGCGCGGCTGTTCGACGGTCGCCGCCACGATGCGGCGCACGAGCGGAAGAACCACGAGCAGGCTCGGAAAGGCGACCAGCCAGGAGAAAGCCCAGGCCTTGATCCATAGTGCGAGAATATCGGGATGGATGCCGTTGCCGATGGCCGTCGAGACGAAGGAGACGATGCCCGACATCAGGACGGAAAGAACAAGCGGCATGACGATGGCCTGGTATCGATGCGGAAGCTTTTTTGACATGAGGTGAACTCCGGGGGTAAGGGAATAGGTGTGGCCGCCGACCGTTAGGCCTGCGCCAGCTCGCGAATGAAACTCTCGAGATTGCGCGGTTCGCGCTGAAGAGCGGCGCGCAGCGTCAGGCTGTTTCCGCCAAGTCCGACTTCGGCATAGTGGGCGTGAACCTTGGACAGCAGCTCCAGCTGGTGGTCGGTGTATTTCGCGGCGATCGGTTTTGCCCATTCGTGAAAGCCGATGGTTGCCGCAACGATCGGCCGACCGAGCGCGGCACTCATCATTCGGGCGATTTCCTCGCGGTTGTGCCGGCCCTCGGCGCTAAGTTCCAGCGTCGCATAGGCGAGCCGGTCCTCCGTGAGGGCAATGGCCGCGACTTCAGCGACATCACGGTAGTCGACACGGGCGATGCGCGTTGCTGTCGGAAACGGCTCGGCGAAGCTGCCGGTGGCAAGCACGCTCGCCCAGGCCGACCGCAGGTTCTGCATGAAGTTTGCCGGATGCAAAATGGTGTATTCGAGCGGCGAGGAATAGAGCGCGTCCTCCACCGGGATCTTGGCTGCATGGTTCTTCAGCCGCACATGGGTTGGCTGGATGACCGAGGAGAAAACGAACTTCCGGACGCTGGCGCGAACGGCGGCTTCGACCATCGATACGCCCATCGCCGCCTCGTCCGGCGCAAAGGCCGGGCCGATGTGGAAGACGCCGTCAGCGCCCTCAAGTGCCCGGTCAAGGCTGGTGCGCTCGCGCAGATCGCCGATCGCGATCTCCGATGCACCGAGCGATTTCGCAATCGTGCCCTGCGCTTCGTCGCGGATGAGGGCACGGACCCTGGCGCCGCGCCGCGCCAGTTCGGGAAGGACAAGGCCGGCGAAGCGGCCGGTGGCACCGACGACAAGGATCGTGTTGGAGCGCTGGTTCATGGGGTCTGCCTTTCGAGCCGTCGTGATGTGACGATCTCAAGCTAGTGCTGCACAACAATGCGGACAATCGACGCAAAATGTGATTTATTCTCCAGCAAAACGGGATTATCGAATGAGCCGCATCGAAGATCTGGAGGCCTTTCTGGCCATCGTCGAGCAGGGGAGCCTGACGGCCGCGGCGAAACGCCTGGGCAGACCGCTCCAGACCATCAGCCGGTCGCTCGCCATGCTCGAAGCCGATGTCGGTGTCGAGCTGGTGCATCGCACGACCCGCCGCTCAATGCCGAGCGAGGCGGGCGAGAGCTTTTATCTGCGCATCAAGCCTGCGGTGGAGGAGATACACGACGCGCGCGAGGAGGCCGCACAGCGGCGCTCCGAGCCGTCAGGCGTGCTGCGCCTTGGGGCGCCCAATCTGTTTGCGCCGCGGTTCCTGATACCTGTGATCGCCGAGTACATGGCGAAATATCCGGAAGTCGAGGTCGATCTCGACCTCTCCGATGCCTTCGTCGATCTGGCAGCGAGCGGACTCGATCTGGTCTTGCGGATCGGCGATCTGCAGGATTCTGGCCTGACCGGCAAGCGCCTGGGCGCGCTTCGCCGCGTCGTCTTCGGCTCGCCCGCCTATTTTGCGAGCTTCGGCCGGCCGTCTCATCCGCAGGAACTCGCTGCGCATCGTTGCGTCACGCGCACGGGCGACGAGCGACCCGGCGTCTGGATGTTCAGCATCGACGGGCGGGCTCGCGCCGTCAAGGTGAGCGGCGGGTTTCGCACCAACTCGATGAATGCGATCTATGCGGCGGTGGAGCAGGGCCTCGGCCTTGGCTTTTCGCCGCTCTGGCAGATCAAACATCTGATCGATGCCGACAAGGTCGAAACCGTGCTTGAAGACTTCGAGCCGGCCCCGGTGCCGATCCATGCGCTGTGGTTGGAAGGGCGGACCCCATCTGCAAAGATCCGCCGCTTTCTCGATCTGCTCGGCGCGCGGTTGAAGCTCGACCGCCTCTGAAGGGCTTGGGCTGCGCCGCCCCGTGAAAAGCCGCCTATTTCGCGAATTTCTTGGCGCCGGCAACGCAGAGCACGATCGCGCCGGTCGCGGCCAGCATGCTCCAGCTGACCGGCTCGCCGAGAAGTGTTGCAGCGAGTGCCAGGCCGAAGAAGGGCTGCAGCAACTGCAACTGTCCGACGCCGGCGACGCCGCCGAGCGCAAGGCCGCGATACCAGAAGACAAAGCCGACGAGCATGCTGAAGAGCGAGACATAGGCAAGGCCCGCCCAGGCGCCGTTGGTGACGGCTGCGAAGGAGGCCGGCAGCGTGAAGAGCGTCAGCGCCAGCATGATCGGCAAGGACAGGACCAGCGCCCAGCAGATCACCTGCCAGCCGCCAAGCTTGCGCGAAAGGCTGGCGCCTTCGGCATAGCCGAGGCCGCAGACAATGATGGCGCCGAGCATCAGGAGGTCGCCGACGGGCGATGCGGCAAAGCCCTGCACCAGCGCGAAACCGACGACCGCGGCGCTGCCGAGCGAGGAAAAGAACCAGAAGGCTGGGCGCGGCCGCTCGCCGGCACGAAGCACGCCGAAGATCGCGGTTGCCAATGGCAGAAGTCCGACGAAGACGATCAGATGCGCCGAGGTGACGTGCTGCAAGGCCAGCGCGGTTAGCAGCGGAAAGCCGAGCACGACGCCGAAGGCGACGATTGCCAGCGAAACGAGATCGGCCTTCGCCGGTCGCGGCTGGCGGAAGATGAGAAGCAGCAAGAGGCCGAGCAGGCCGGCGATCGCCGCGCGCGCGACTGTCAGAAACACCGGATCAAAGTCCATCACTGCGACGCGGGTCGCTGGCAATGATCCGCTGAAGATCAGCACCCCGAGAAAACCGCTCATCCAACCGTCTGCCGTCTTGTCCATAGCATTCTCCTTTTTCGTCTGTATCCGTCGAACGGACTGGCTCTGCCAGAGACAATGCGGTACAGTTTTGCAAAACTGTATTGGATGTATGAGCAGTACGGATGACGGTTCAGGAGTTGGAGCTCGGCAGCGAAACGCTGCTCGAAGGCGTGATGTCGACGATCCGGCAGCGGATCGCCGGGCGTGTCCTAACGCCGGGGGCGAAGCTTCCGTCGATCCGCGCCTTCGCCAACACCATGCGCGTTTCGAAATCCACCGTCGTCGAAGCCTATGAACGGCTGGTGGCCGAAGGTGTCATTCGCTCGAAGCCCGGCGCCGGCTTCTTCGTGGCGGCGCCGCTGGCGCCTCTGTCTTTGGCCGAGATCGGTCCGCGGCTCGACCGGGCCGTCGATCCGCTGTGGGTGTCGCGCCAGGCGCTGGAAACGGGCGATAGCGTGCTGAAGCCCGGCTGCGGCTGGCTGCCGCCGAGCTGGATGCCGGAAACTGCAATCCGCCGTGCTCTTAAATCGGCATCCAAGCTGGAGGCGAGCGGGCTGACGGACTACGGAACGCCGCTTGGCCATCGGCCCTTACGCCAGCTTCTGGCGCGGCGTCTCGGCGAGCACGGTGTCGAGGCATCGCCCGACCAGATCATCCTGACGGAATCCGGGACGCAGGCGATCGATCTGCTCTGCCGCTTCCTGATTGAGCCAGGCGATACGGTCGTGGTCGACGACCCCTGCTATTTCAATTTCCATGCTCTGCTGCGCGCCCATCGGGCAGAGGTCGTAAGCGTGCCCTATACGCCTTCGGGGCCCGATCTCGAGAAATTCGCTGAGGTTCTCGCAACCCACCGGCCGCGGCTCTACATCACCAATTCCGGGCTTCACAATCCGACAAGCGCCACGCTCTCGCCGGTCGTTGCCCATCGTCTGCTGAAGCTCGCCGAACAGGCCGGGCTGACGATCGTCGAGGACGATATCTTCGCCGATTTCGAGCATACGCCGGCGCCGCGGCTTGCCGCCTTCGACGGGCTCGAGCGTGTCGTGCAGATCGGCAGCTTCTCCAAGACTCTCTCGGCCTCCATCCGCTGCGGCTTCATCGCCGCGCCGCGGGGGTGGATCGAGGGGCTGGTCGACCTGAAGATCGCCACCACGTTCGGTGGGCCGAGCCTTGCGGCGGAGCTGGTTTTTGCGATGCTCAAGGACGGCAGCTACCGCAAGCACATGGAGGCACTGCGCGAGCGCCTGGCACGGTCGATGAACGAGACGGCGGCGCGGCTCGGGGAGATCGGCATCACGCCATGGATCGAGCCGCAGGCCGGCATGTTTCTCTGGTGCCGTTTGCCCGATGGCATCGACGCGGCCGAGGTGGCGCAGAAATCACTGCAGCAGGAAATCGTGCTGGCGCCCGGCAACGTCTTTTCTCACGCCGGAACCGCCAACGGCTTCATGCGCTTCAATGTTTCCCAGTGCGAGGACGCGCGGCTGTTCAAGGTCCTGCCCGCGATCATGCGCCAATGCGTCGTCGGGCGCTGAAGTTGACCTGTCCGGTTCATTGCGCCACTGCACGTTTTGCAGGCAATCGCCGGCATCTACTGACGCTGGATCTTTGACCGCAGACTTGCCGCCCTGCTTTGCCGCGGAGTCGGGCAGGTTTTGCCTATTTTTTGTGCGAATCGCTGCTTCCTTGCGCTGTGCCATCGGTTCGGCCGCGCTCGCACCTGCCCCTAGTGACCCTTTTTTCTGGATTCTCGACGCTTAATTCGAGTTGGCACGATTAATGCTTCTTAACGCTCATCGGTCGTCGGGCAGCCAGTCTGGATTGCCCAACCGCTTCGGAACCAAGCCATTCCTGGCGTCATGTGAGAGAACGAAATGACAAAGTTTAAGCTCGAATACATCTGGCTCGACGGTTACAAGCCCACCCCGAACCTGCGCGGCAAGACCCTGATCAAGGAATTCGATGCTTTCCCGACGCTGGAACAGCTGCCCTTCTGGGGCTTCGACGGTTCGTCGACGATGCAGGCCGAAGGCAGCAGCTCGGACTGCGTGCTGAAGCCGGTCGCCGTCTATCCGGATCCGGAGCGCAAGAACGGCGTTCTCGTCCTTTGCGAAGTCATGATGCCGGATGCCAAGACGCCGCATCCGTCCAACACCCGCGCTACGGTTCTGGATGACGACGGCGCCTGGTTCGGTTTCGAGCAGGAATACTTCTTCTATCAGAACGGCCGCCCGCTCGGCTTCCCGGATGCCGGTTACCCCGCGCCGCAGGGCCCCTACTACTGCGGCGTCGGCTTCAGCAACGTTGGTGACGTGGCCCGCAAGATCGTCGAAGAGCATCTCGACATCTGCCTGGCTGCCGGTATCAACCATGAAGGCATCAATGCGGAAGTCGCCAAGGGCCAGTGGGAATTCCAGGTGTTCGGCAAGGGCTCGCGCAAGGCTGCCGACGAAATCTGGCTTGCCCGCTACCTGCTGCAGCGCCTGACCGAAAAGTACGGCATCGACGTCGAATACCACTGCAAGCCGCTCGGCGACACCGACTGGAACGGCTCGGGCATGCACGCCAACTTCTCGACCGCCTACATGCGCGAAGTCGGTGGCAAGGAATACTTCGAAGAGCTGATGGCTGCTTTCGCCGAAGCTCGTGCCGACCACATCGCCGTCTACGGCCCGGACAACCACATGCGCCTGACCGGCAAGCACGAAACCGCTTCGATCCACCAGTTCAGCTACGGTGTTGCTGACCGTGGTGCGTCGATCCGCGTTCCGCACAGCTTCGTCAACAACGACTACAAGGGCTATCTCGAAGATCGCCGCCCGAACTCCAAGGGCGACCCCTACCAGATCGCTTCGCAGATCCTGAAGACGATCTCCACCGTTCCGACCGACGTCGAAAAGCGCGAAGCCGCCTGATTTTATGGCCCGGCGCACGAGGGCGCCGGGCCAAAAATCGACGGGGTTGCGCTTTTCGCGACCAAACAAAAACGCCCCGCGGTAAGCGGGGCGTTTTTGTTTTAGCCAGTCGGTGGGCGGCTCAGGCCGCGCGCACGAAATGATCGGGCTCGACCTCGCGGATTGTCTCCTGGGTCGCCGCCGAACGCCGGCGCGTTTCATCGGCTTCGGCTGAGCTCACCTGCGCGTTCGGATCGTCGAAGCGGATGTCCGGATCCGGCACAGCCGAGAGCAGCAGCTTGGTATAGGGATGGGCCGGGTTGTCGATGACCTTGCCGGTGTTGCCCCATTCGACGATCTGGCCTGCATACATCACCGCGATATCCTCGGCGACGTAGCGGGCCGTCGCGATGTCGTGGGTGATGTAAAGCAGGCCGAGATTCATCTCGCGCTTCATTTCGCTCAAGAGATTGAGCACGCCGAGCCGCACGGAAACGTCGAGCATCGAGGTCGGCTCGTCGGCGACGATGACTTCGGGCTTGGCCGCGAGCGCCCGGGCGATGTTGACGCGCTGGCGCTGGCCACCGGAAAGTTCGTGGGGGTACTTCGGCGCGACGATCTCAGGATCGAGCTTCACCTGCCGAAGCAGGGCCTTGATCTCTTCGTCGACCGCCGCACCCCTGATGTCAGCACGATGCAGCATCAGCGGCCGCTTCAGGTGGTAGGCGATGGTGTGGGCCGGATTGAGCGAAGCGAAGGGATCCTGGAAGATCATCTGCACCGAGCGGCGATAGTCGGCGATTTCCTTGGATCCGGCCGCGTCGACGGGCTTGCCCTTATAGAGCAGCCGTCCTTCGCTCGGCTCGTATTCGCGCATGGCGATGCGGGCGCAGGTGGTCTTGCCGCTGCCGGATTCGCCAACGACGGCAAGCGCCCGGCCCGCATGCAATGAGAACGAGATAGCCCTCGCCGCGGGCACGGCGGCGGGGCCATTGCCGAAGGTCTTGCTGACCTTGTCCAGGGTAAGAATGGGTGCGGACATGCCGGTCATCGAAGAACGCCTCCGTGCAGCGAGGGGAAGGAGGCCCAGAGCTTCTTGGTATAGTCGTGCTCCGGTGTCCGGTAGATGGCGTCGGCGGTGCCCTGTTCGACCAGCTTGCCGCCGAGCATGATGCCGATGCGGTCGCAGAACTGCACCATCAGCCCGAGGTCGTGGGTAATGAAGAGCACGGCAAAACCGAGCTTGCGCCGGAGTTCGTTGATCCGCTGCAGGATTTCGCGCTGCACCACCACGTCGAGCGCCGTCGTCGGCTCGTCCATGACGATCAGCCGCGGATCGAGCGCAAGGCAGATGGCGATGACGATGCGCTGGCGCATGCCGCCGGAAAACTGGTGCGGATAATCGCGCATCCGGTCCGGCGAGATATCGACGAGCTTGAGCATCTCGGCGGTGCGATCACGCGCCTGTGCGCGGGTGATGCGCTTGTGCGTCTTCAAGACGTCGTAGAACTGCTGTTCGATGCGCAGCACCGGGTTCAGTGAGTTCATTGCGCTCTGGAACACCATCGCCACTTCGCGCCAGCGGAAGTCGGCGAGATCCTTCTGGTCGAGGTCGAGCACGTCGCGGCCGTCGAGCAGGATGGCGCTTTCCTTGCGGATCAGCGCCGGCGGCTTGTGCAGCCGGCTGATGGCAAAGGCGATCGTGCTCTTGCCGCAGCCGGATTCGCCGGCAAGGCCGAAGACCTCACCGGGGGCAACGTCGAAGCTGACATTGTCGACGGCGCGGAAATCGTTGGTCTCGCCAATGTAATCGATGGTCAGGTTCTTGACCGAAAGCAAAGGTGCGGTCACAGGCGGCCCTCCCCGGAACGGATGAGCGCGGACCAGCGGCCGAGCCGGTTGCCGGTGCGAAGCCGCGGATTGGCGATTTCGTCGACGGCGAAGTTGAGCAGCGACAGGCCAATGCCGAGGAAGGCGAGCGCGAAGCAGGGCGTCAGGATGTCCCACCAGGCGCCGACCGAAAGGGCGGAGGCCTTCTGCGCCGCATAGAGCATCGTGCCCCAGGAAACGACCTTGGGATCGCCGAGGCCCAGGAACTCGAGCGTCGCCTGGGTGATGATCGCGAAAATCACACTGCCGATGAAGTTGATGCCGACGATCGAGATGAGGTTGGGGAAGATTTCGAAGGTCATGATGCGCCAGCGTGGCTCGCCCATCATCTCGCCGGATTTCACATAGTCCTTCTGTTTGACCGACAGCGTCTCTGCGCGGGTGACACGGGCACCCCAGGCCCAGGACGTGCAGCCGAGAATGAGCGCGATGACCCACGGACTTGCCTGGCCGATGAAGGCGGCGAGCACGAGCAGCAGCGGCAGGTTCGGCACGACCAGCACCATGTTGGTGAAGAAGCTGATGACCTCGTCGATCTTGCCGCCGCGATAGCCGGCGATGATGCCGAGTGCTGTGCCAACAATGGTGATCAGAAGCCCGGCGCCGAAGCCGACGGCGAGCGACGTGCGTGCGCCGTAGATGAGGCGGGCGAAGACGTCCTGGCCGATACGGGTGGTACCGAGCCAGTGCTCGAGCGACGGTGACTGATGCGGCCGTCCGACGCGCGCGCCCGGGTCATAGGAGGTCAGCAAGGGGGCTGCGATCGCGACAGCCAGGATGAAGGCGACGATCAGCGCGCCGACCATGGCCTTGCGGTTGTGGATGAGCGGAAAGGAGGAGGTTTTCATATCACGCCCTCTTCAGTCGCGGGTCGAGCAGCACGTAGCTGACGTCGACGATGAAATTGGCAATGAGCATGGTGGCGGTCATGATCAAGAGCTGTCCCTGGATGACGGGGTAATCGCGGGCGAGGATCGCCTGGTAGAGAATGTTGCCGAGGCCCGGATAGTTGAACACCACCTCGGTCACCAGCGAGCCGCCGAGCACAGTGCCGATGGCGATGGCAAGGCTCGAGACGGTCGGCAGCAGGGCGTTGCGCGCCGCATACCAGATCATCACGCGGGTGTCGGAGAGCCCCTTCGCGCGGGCCATGACGATGTAGTCTTCGCCGAGCAGGTTGATCATGTTGTTGCGCATGGTCACGGCGAAGCCGCCGGTCAGAACCGCGCAAAGCGTCAGCATCGGCAGGATGCCGTGGTAGAGGATGCTGCCGATATATTCGAACGTGAAGGCGGGATCGAGCGCCGGATCGGCGGCATAGCCGGTCGGGAACCAGCCAAGCGTGAAGCCGAAGGTGAAGACGACGATCAGCGAGGTGACGACGGCGGGAACCGAGGTCGCGAAGATCGCGCCGACGGAAACGATGACGTCGAACAGGCTGCCACGGCGCCAGGCCGCGAGAATGCCGAGGAAGGTGCCGAGCGCGAAACTGACGATGGTGGCAGTTCCCATCAGACCGACGGTCCAGACGAGTGCGTTGCCGAGCACGGTGGTCACCGGCAGCGGGAAATACTTGATGGAACGGCCGAGGTCGCCGCTTAAGATGCTGCCGAGATAGGTGAGGTACTGCTGCCAAAGGGGGCCATCGACGAAGCCGAAGGTGAGTTTCAGGGCCTGCAGGCTTTCGGGCGGCAGTTCAGCGCCGGCGCTCGAAAACATGATCTGCACCGGATCACCGGGCATCAGCCGCGGCAGGAAAAAGTTGATCGTCGCCGCTGCGACGAAGGCCGCCAGATAGAAGCAGAGGCGGCGAAGCAAAAAGGCCATCGGGAACTCCATCGACTGCGGCTGCCGCAAGAGCGCGTCAGGCGGCAGGGCTGTCTTCTTGTCGAACCGCCCGTGGAGACTGACCCCAAGGACGATTGCGTGGCGGACGAAAAGCGCCCGCCACCGTTGCCGATCGAGATGCGGCGCCCTCCCGGATCGTCGTCCGAAAGGGCGCCGCGCCTTCGATCAGGGATCACTTCACCGGTTCAAGCGCCAGCAGGTGCAGAAGACGCGCCGGGTTGTTGCGGGTGATCGACGGGTTGACGAAGGGGTTTTCCGCCGTCGCCCAGCCCTTGAAGCGCTTGGTGTTGTACTGGTACCAGTTCGGGTTGTTGAACACCGGGATCATCGGCATGTTTTCGGCGACGATGCGCTGTGCCTTGTTCATCGCTTCCTTCTGCTTGGCCGGGTCGGCGGTCTGGGTGAACTCGGTCAGAAGCGCTTCGACATCCGGATTGAACCAGCGTTGCGAGGTAAAGCGGGTCTTGCCCTTGTCCGACGCGCTGAAGGCGCGCTTGTAGGGGTAGTAGGGCGAGGCCGATGCCGGCAGGCTGTTGATCGCCGCATCGAAGGTGCCGTTGATGAGGTTGCCGGTCCAGACCGCTTCCTCGGGCGTCTCGATCTTGGCGTCGAGGCCGACGGCCTGCAGGCCCTCGACGGCGATCGTCACCGTGTCGATCCAGTCGGTCCAGGAGCTCGGAACGATGATCGAGAACGAGATCTTGCTGCCATCCGGGTTGTCGCGGAAGCCGTCGCCGTCCTTGTCGGCGTAGCCGGCCTCGTCGAGCAGCGCCTTGGCGGCATCCGCATCGTACTTGCCGTACTTGCCGAAATCGGCCGCGACTGACGGATCGGCCCAGCTCTTGTAGAGCTCGCCCATTCCTGCCGGGTCTTCGTTGAGCGTCGGGTAGCCGTAGCCGGCGACGTCGACCATGGTGCCGCGGTCAAGCGCCATCGAGGCGGCACGGCGGAACTTCACGTCGTTGAAGGCCTTGCGGTTGTTTTCGTTCGCCGTTTCCTGGTTGAACAGGAAGGCGACCATGCTGCTTGGCGAATACCAGAAGTGGAAGTGTTCCGGATCCTTGGCGACATAGACGTTCTCGATATCCGGGATGAAGGAGACGCCCCAGTCGAGCGTGCCCGACGCGGTCGCCGTCAGGATCTGGTTATTGTCGGCAAGCTGCGGGAAGCGCACGCAGTCGACCTTGAGCGTTGCTGCGTCCCAGTAGTGCGGGTTGCGGCACTGGTCGTAGGTCTGGCCGGTGAAGCGCGGGATTTCGGTCAGCGGACCGCTGCCGACGGGCGCCTCGTTGGCGTAGGTGACCGGCTCGGCAATGTCCTTCCAGACGTGCTCGGGCACGATCGGCAGCTGCGCCAGCTGTTCGGCTGCAAGCGAGCTCGGATTGGCGAGCGTGAAGCGCACGGTCTCAGCGTCCACGGCCTCGACACCGGTGATGAAGGTCCAGATGCTGACGAAGTCGAGCGCCGGGAACTTCTTCAGGTAGTCGTAGGTGAACTTGACGTCGGTCGCCGTCAGCGGCTTGCCGTCGGACCACTTGAGGTTTGGACGAAGCTTGAACTCGATCGACTTCAGGTCGTCCGAGAGCTTGAAGCTTTCGGCCAGCCGGAAGACCGGCTTGTTGCCGTCGAAGCGGTTGAAGACGACCAGCGGCTCGTAGATGAAGTCGAGCGTGCTCTGGCGCGCCGAGGTCTGGTTGAACGGGTTGAAGTTGCGAACCCAGGTGGTCGCCGGCTCGATATTGGCCGTCAGCACCGTTTGTGCCGCCGCCGGGCCGGCGATGAGGGCGAGCGCGGTGGCTGCGCCGAGAAGCGATTTTTTCACGGTAGTTCCCCTTTTAGATCGCTAGGATTTCTTGTTTCGGTCAGGCAACGAGGGCGCTGTTGAACATGTCCTCGACTTCCGCATGCACGGCGCGCACGTCGACCTTGAGCGTGCCGAGCCGGGCGTTGGCGGCGTCGATGCGTTTCTGCGCGGCGGCGGTCAGCGGGCTTGCCGCCTTGGCTGCCGCTTCGCTTTCGGCGAGATCACCATGGCTGTGGAGCGCGATGTCGAAGCCGGCATCGAGCACCTGGCGAACACGCTCCGGCAGGGTGCCGCGCAGCGATTCCATGAAGATGCAGTCGGAGATGAGGACGCCGTCATAGCCCATGTTGTTGCGGATGACGTCGTGCATGATCGGCGAGATGGACGCCGGCAGTTCCTTGTCGAAGGCCGAGTAAACGACGTGGGCGACCATGGCCCAGGGCGTGTCACGCAGGGCGACGAAGGGCTTGAAATCGGTGGACGTCAGCAATTCACGCGAGGCGTCGACGACCGGGCGCTCCTTGTGCGAATCGAGCGTCGCGCGGCCATGGCCGGGAATGTGCTTCATGATCGGCATGTTGCCGGTCTCGAGCAGGCCGTCGACCACTTCGCGGCCGAGTGCGGCGATGAAGTCCGGGTCGGCGCCGAAGGCGCGGGCGCCAATGACGGAGCTCGTCGTCGAGAAGACGAGGTCGAGCACCGGCGAGCAGCCGCTCGTCAGGCCAAGATCGGTCATCATCGTGCCCATGGCCTGGCTTGACAGGCGCAGGGCCTTCTTGCCGAGGGCATAGTCACGGCGGGCGAGTTCGGCGAATTCGCCGAAGGAGCGGAACAGCGGCCAGGGGCCGGCGTCGAGATGCTGAACGCGTCCGCCTTCCTGGTCGGTGAAGACGGGAGCGTCTTCGCGGCCGACGGCTTCGCGGAAGCGTTCGATCAGAGCCTTTGCCTGCTGCGGATCACGCAGGTTACGGCGGCCAACGAAGAGACCGAGCGGGTTCGTTTCGCGAAACAGGGCGAACTCGTCGTCCGAAAGCGTAGGGTTCGGAAGACCGACAAAAAGGGCGAGGGGTGTCGAGGACATTCAGAGGCTCCGAGATTGGAATTATTTGGAGGGGCGGCGCAGCATGCCCTGGTAGATCCCCTTGTCGGGGGCGGGGATCGGCACGGCGCCTACGGTCTTTGCGTAGAAATCGACCGGGCCGGCGTCGCCGATGAAGGCATAGGCGTGGCCAAGCGTCTTCATGGTGTCGAGGCAATCGGAAAGCAGGGCGACGCCGATGCCCTTGCCGCGGGCGACGGGATCGACGCCAGTCGGGCCGAAGAAGCCGGGAGCGGTCGTGTCGTAGCAGGCGAAGCCGACGAGCTTGCCGTCGTCGACCGCGATAAGACAGGCGACGGGCCTGCGCGTGAAGGCGACAGTCACCTCGCTCGCCCAGTTCTCGCTGAAATTCTCCCGAACCCAGCCGACGACCAGGCCCATTTCCGGCGGCAATGCGGGACGGATCGTCACCTTGTCAGTTTTTGTTCTGCGCTTGAGTTCACCGAGGATCGGCGAATACAAGCTCACCAGCATGTCAGGCATATGCTCCTCCACATATTCCTTTATTAAGGAATTGCTGCCTTTGTAATGCAATAGATGGAGCCAACCGGACCGGCTTGTCAATCGCCAATCGTCAGTTTTGGGGGTCTATCTGCGTTCAGCAGGTGCCTATGTGAGCCGATGAAACGTTTCCACGGCCGTTCGCGATGCATAAATCCACGCGATCGTGCATTGCGTGGATGCGGAACAACGGTCGAGCAAGAGAGCGAGCCGCTGCGCGGCCGCGGAAATTGCACATTTGTACAACTTTGTTCTTGAGTTGTTCGAAGTATATTTTGATTTACAAAAACACTAAGTATGGATGTATACGCTTATAGCGTGTGCGCCCGGAGTATATTTCGACCTTTTCGCGCGCAATCAAGTATTTCTTGAGAGGAAAAGTATCGTTTCCCGTTTGCACCGGCCTGGTTCGTTGGCCGTGCCGACCGGCTACTCCGCTGGACGCGTCAGGATGAAAAGCGCGGGAAGCGCCATTGCGGCTGCGACGATAGCGGCGAGCGAGAGGCTCGGATTGCCGAAGAAAAGGAAGAGGCCGAAGCTGGCGGCCATCAGGCTGACCGCACCGGTCTTGGCCCGCCGGGATATCGCCCCCTTTTCGCGCCACAGCCGAAGCGAGGTCCCGAAGACCCGGTGGTTGAGCAGCCATTGCTCCAGCCGGGGCGAGGCGCGGGCAAAGAGCCCGGCTGCCAGCAACAGGAACGGCGTCGTCGGCAGGATCGGAAGAAAGGCGCCGATGACGCCGAGACCGACCATCAGCCATGCGAGGCAAAGATAGAGAAGGCGAAGCGCGGGGTTCACCGGAGGGCTCCAGGCTGTGTCATGCTTCGGATGCCTCGGCGATCACGACCGTTGCGGTCTCGAGCGGAGGCCAGCGGCGAAGTGCTTCGGCGCCCTGTTCCGACAGCGCGTAGATGCCGCGGTCGACCCGCTCGAACCAGCCATAGACGTTGCTGAGCAGGATTTTGGCGGCATCGGGTGCTACCGGGCGCAGATCGCGCGGGCGCTGCTGGCCGACTTGCAGGGCGGCAGCGCAGGCGAGCGCCTGCTGCCGATACGCGGTCATGATCGGTGTGCGCGTGGCGCCACCCGCGGTCGGATCGCCCTTGCGGCGGCGATGCTCGCTGATCAGGCGCGCTCTTTTCCTGTTGTTCTTGCGCGGCATCACCGCGGAAGCCGCGAGAATAACATCGACCATGCCATTGTCGGCGACCGCCAGCATCCCGAAGCCGAGCCGGCGGCAGAGATCGCGGAAACGCCGGTCACTCTCCCGCCCCTTGCCCTTGGCCGAAACACGGGCGGCGACCCACACCTCGTCGCCCGCGGTGGCGCGATCGACCGCCTGCAGGATCAATTCGAGGTTGAAGCTCAGCTTCAGTTCGCACACGACCACCAGCGGCGGTTCGTCGTCGCTGAGCGCGACGATATCGCAGCCGCCGATCTCGCCCTTGACGCTGTAGCCGCGGGTTTCGAGGAAGCTCTTGATCGGTTGGTAGAGGGTCGTCTCCAAACCCAAAAATCCTGTTCTGCTGAAACCGGAAGGCGCCACGAAGGCAGCCTCGAATTGGCGGCGAAGCGTTGCCGCTCAAATGAACATCTAGCAGATACCGCCGATCGCCGCCGTTGTCATCCCGTCGCAGCCGAGAGGCCGCCGGCGTCCTGTGCTCTGACGTGCGGACCCGCCGGCGCAGTAGAGGCCTTCGCTTCGTGCTAACCTTGTGTTGTGCTATCATGCGGCGAGTGGCCCTCTTCGCAGGTGTCGAGCATGCGAGGTTCTGACGACGGATGTTGCGAACCCTCACGCTGTTGTTTTTGTTGATCTTGTCCTTCGCGTTTCCAGCTTCGTCGCGGGCCGAAAACGATCGGGTCGCCTTGGTGCTGCATGTCAACGGCGCCATCGGTCCGGCGACCGCCGAATATGTCAGGCGTGGCCTGACGAAGGCGGAAGAGCGCCGCCTGCCGCTGGTGGTCCTGCAGGTGGATACGCCCGGCGGCCTCGACACCTCGATGCGCGAGATTATCCGCGCGATCCTTGGCTCGCCCATACCCGTCGCAACCTACGTTGCGCCGAGCGGCGCGCGGGCGGCGAGCGCCGGCACTTACATCCTTTATGCCAGCCACATTGCGGCGATGGCGCCGGGAACGAACCTCGGCGCCGCGACGCCGATTGCGATCGGTGGCGACATGTTCGGTGAGGGTAAGGACGGCGACAAACAGCCGGCGGCGCAGAGCCCGGGCGAGGCAAAAATGGTCGACGATGCCGTGGCCTATATCCGCGGGCTGGCGGAGTTGCGCGGGCGCAATGCCGACTGGGGCGAAAAGGCGGTGCGCGAGGCTGCAAGCCTCTCGGCCGAGGCCGCCGTCCGGGAAAAGGCCGTCGATTTCACCGCGACCGACGTTACCGATCTCCTGAAGCAGGCGAACGGGCGGACGGTGCGCGTGGGGCAGCGAGAGATCGTGCTCGATACCGCAGGTCTTACGACCGAGGACTTCGTGCCCGACTGGCGCACCCGGCTGCTTTCAGTGGTCACTGATCCCAATATCGCGGTCATCCTGATGATGATCGGCATCTACGGCTTGATCTTCGAGTTCCTGTCGCCGGGGTCGGTGGCGCCGGGAACGATCGGCGGCATCTGCCTGTTGCTCGGGCTCTATGCGCTTTCGGTGCTGCCCGTCAGTTATGCCGGCATAGGGCTGATCATGCTCGGGATCGGATTGATGGTCGCCGAGGCGCATTCGCCATCCTTCGGCGTGCTCGGCGCCGGCGGCAGTTTTGCACTGGTTCTGGGCGCGGCCATTCTCTTCGATACGGATACGCCGGGTTTTGGGGTTTCCTGGTCCGTGCTGGCGGCGCTTGCGGTTGCAAGCCTCGGTTTTAGCCTTCTGGTCGCTCGGCTCGCCTTCAGTTCGAGCCGCCACGCGGTGGTGACCGGCAGCGAACAGATGATCGGCCTTGCCGGCACGGTCGAAAATTGGACCGGCGCGGCCGGTTACGTCATCGCCCATGGCGAGCGCTGGCAGGCCGTCAGCACGGAGACGCTGTCGAGGGGCGAGAACGTGAAGGTCATCGGGCGGAACGGACTGACGCTCGAAGTGATCCGCGACGGACCAAAGACATAGCGCCCGCGGATCGGGTGAGGGCGCGGTGAAGGCGCCCGGAATGGAGGAATGGTCATGGACATGTTCGGGAGCCTTGCTCCTTTTGCTGCGTTGCTGGTGCTCGTCATTCTCGTCATCGCCTATTCGATCCGGATCCTGCGTGAATATGAACGGGGCGTGATCTTCACCCTCGGCCGGTTCACCGGCGTCAAGGGGCCGGGGCTGATCCTGCTTGTGCCCTATGTGCAGCAGATGGTGCGGGTCGATCTCAGAACCCGGGTGCTGGACGTGCCGAGCCAGGACGTCATCTCTCATGACAACGTTTCCGTTCGGGTCAGCGCCGTGATCTATTTCCGGGTGATCGACGCCGAGAAATCGACGATCCAGGTCGAGGACTTCATGATGGCGACGAGCCAGCTGGCGCAGACGACCCTGCGGTCCGTGCTTGGCAAACATGATCTCGACGAGATGCTGGCCGAGCGTGATCGGCTGAACGACGATATCCAGAAGATCCTCGACAGCCAGACGGATGCCTGGGGCATCAAGGTGGCGACCGTCGAGATCAAGCATGTCGACATCAACGAGAGCATGGTTCGGGCGATTGCCCGTCAGGCGGAGGCCGAACGCGAGCGGCGCGCCAAGGTGATCAATGCCGAGGGTGAGCAGCAGGCCGCGGCCAAGCTGCTCGAGGCCGCCGAGATCCTCGCCCGGCAGCCTCAGGCCATGCAGTTGCGCTATCTGAGCACCTTGAACGTCATTGCCGGCGAGAAGAACTCGACCGTGATCTTCCCATTCCCGATGGAACTCGGTGGTCTGCTGGGGTTCAAGCCCGACAAACCCACCGGCTCGGCGCAAGAGTGATCAAGCTGCTGCCCGGTCAAGCTGGGCGACCTTCAGCAGGTCATCGACGGCGCTCGGGGCTGCGGCCAACACCGGCGCCCAATGCGTCAGCGCCTCGCCCCGCGCGGGGAAAGGCAGCGTCCAGCCGCCGGCTTCGGTCACCAGGCAATAGCCGCCAAGGCAGTCCCAGGCATGCATGTAGGGTTCGTAATAACCGACGAGGCGACCTGCCGCCACATAGGCGATCATCAGTGCGCCGGAACCGTTGCGCATGAAGTTGCCGCCATTCGAGAGCAGGCGCTCGACGATGGCACCCATCTCGCCAGGTTTCACCTGATCGTTGGCGCCAAGCCCGGTGACGGCGTTGCGGATCGTGCGCGTGCCGTCGAGACGAAGCGGCTTGCCGTTCAGCGTCGCGCCCCGGCCGGTTGCAGCGGCATAGATTTCCTGGTGGCAGGGCGAGTGGATCACGCCGATAACGGGTTTCTCCGCATAGACCACCGCAATCGAGACGCACCAGTTTGGCATGCCGTTGACGAAGGGCGTGGTGCCGTCGATCGGATCGAGCACCCAGGTGAAGCCGGATGTGCCGTCGAGAAGTCCATGCTCCTCTCCGAGCACGCCATCGTCCGGATACGCGGCCGCGATCTTGTCGCGGATCAACGTCTCGACGTTGCGGTCGGCGATCGACACGACGTCGTGGGCGTCACGCTTGGTTTCGATGACGAGCGTTTCCCGCTTCAGGAAGTAATCGTAGGCGAGCTGGCCGGCCTCCTCGGCCATGGATTTGGCAAGCGCGAACCGGGCATCGAGGCCGGCAATTTCAGCAGTCATGCAAGTGTCCTTCTCGTATCCAGCTGTGTGAAAAGTCATGCGTCAATCAAAGCGAGGCCGCGGCTGCGGAAACCGATCGCGACCTCCGTTGCCGGAGATAGCATTTCCTCCACCGCCTGATCGACAACAAAGAGGAGACCCGCCGGCGTTTCGACCTCGTATTCGACGTGGCCGCCGAGATAGGCGGCGCTGCTGATCGTGCCTGAAAGGGCCGCACCCTTGGCTGGCGTCAGCGTTACCGCGTTGGGCCGTACGGCGAGTTTCGACGGACCCGTCCGGGTGCCCTTGGAGGGCAGGCGGTGCTCAAATCCGCCGATGCGGATCGTCGCCAGGCCGGCGTCGGTCGCGGTCACCTCGCAGGGCAGCACATTGGCCTCGCCCATGAAGTCGGCGATGAAGGTGGAGGCCGGCGCTTCATAGAGGTCGCGCGGCGCACCTTGCTGCGCGATCGCGCCATCTTTCATGACGATGATGCGGTCGGAAACGGCAAGCGCCTCGTCCTGGTCGTGGGTGACGTAGACGGCGGTGAACCCGAGGCGCTGCTGCAACTCGCGGATTTCTGTGCGCACCTTGCGGCGCAGTCGCGCGTCGAGGTTGGACAGCGGTTCGTCGAGCAGCAACACCTGCGGTTCGAGCACGAGCGCGCGGGCAACGGCGACGCGTTGCTGCTGGCCGCCCGAAAGTTCGGCCGGAAGCCGCTGGCCGAGGCCGCCGAGGCCGACGAGCTGCAGGCCTTCTTCGGCGCGCTCACGCGCTTCCTTCTTCTTGATTCCCGAGGATTCGAGGCCGTAGGCGACATTGTCGAGCGCCGACATGTGCGGGAAGAGCGCATAGGACTGGAAGACCATCGACACGTCGCGCTCGTTGGCCGGCAGCATGGTCACGTCCTTGCCGCCGATCAGGATCCGGCCGGCGGAAGGGTGTTCGAGGCCGGCCAGCATACGCAGCGTCGTCGTCTTGCCGCAGCCGGAGGGGCCAAGCAGGGTCACCAGCGTGCCCGGCTCGATGGTGAGCGACAGGTCGTGGATGGCGGTGAAGCTGCCGAACTGCTTGCGCACGTTCTGGAAGACGACCGAGCCGGTGCGCGGGGTGCTCATGGAGGTGCTCATGCGGTTTTCTCCTGGGAGATGGTGTTGGACGAACGGACCGGAGCGGCGCCGAGGACGCGGTTCTCGCGCCTCAGCTTGCGTTCGCCGACGAGGAGTTGCAGGCCGGTGATGACGGTGATCATCACCAGGATGAGGGCCGAGGAGTAGGCGATCGCCACGCCGAACTCGCCGTTTTCGACAAGGCCGACGATGTAGGCGGTGGCCATGTTGTACTCGGCGCTGACGAGGAAGACGACGGCGCTGATCGAGGTGATCGCCCGGACGAAGGAATAGACGAGTGCCGCGACGATCGCCGGACGCAGCAAGGGCAGGATGACCTTGCGCAACGTGCGGAAGCTCGTTGCCCGAAGCGTCAGCGACGCCTCGTCGAGGCTCTTGTCGAGCTGGCTCATCGCCGCAATGCCGCCGCGCACGCCGACCGGCATGTTGCGGAAGACGAAGCAGGCGACGAGGATCAGCGCCGTGCCGGTCATTTCGAGCGGCGGCAGGTTGAAGGCGATGATGTAGCTGATGCCGATGACGGTGCCGGGGATAGCAAAGCTCAGCATCAGCGCGAACTCGAAGACATCACGGCCGGCGAAACGCTGGCGCACGATCAGATAGGCCGTCAGCAACCCGACCATAGCCGTCAGTGGTGCTGCGATCAGCGAGATCTCCATGGTCGTCCAGAAGGAGTTCCAGGCAACACCCGTCCAGGCGATTGCGCCGTCGGCAAACGAGATCGAGAAGGCCTTGGCGTAGTGGTCGAGCGTCAGCGAGTTGTCGAGACCCCAGGTCTTCACGAAGCCGCCGAAGAGGATCATGCTGTAAACGACGACGGTGAAGATCATCCAGGGAATGACGATGGCGTGAACGCCGATCGAGATCGAGCGTGGCAATGCACTGTGGGCACCGGAATCGCCCTTGCCGGTCACGGTCGAATAGTTCTTGCCGGCGAGCCAGTAGCGTTGCGCCACGAAGGCCGTGAGCGTGAAGCAGAGAAGGATGATGGCGAGTACGGCCGCACGGGACGGATCGTTCTGCGCGCCGACGACGGCGAAGAAGATTTCGGTCGAGAGCACGCCATGGCTGCCGCCGAGCACCAGCGGATTGCCGAAGTCGGCCATGCTTTCGATGAAGCCGATGAGGAAGGCGTTCGCCAGGCCCGGCTTCATCAGCGGCAGAGAGACGGTCCAGAAGGTGCGCCAGCGATCGGCGCGCAACGTCTGCGACGCCTCTTCCATCGAAGGGCTGACCCCTTCGACGACGCCGATCAGCACGAGGAACGAAATCGGGGTGAAGGAGAGGACCTGCGCGATCCAGATGCCGGTAAGGCCATAGAGCCAGCGCCCCGGTTCGACGCCGAAGGCATCCGAGAGAAATTCGGTAACGACCCCGGCGCGGCCGAAGAGCAGCGTCAACGCCAGGCCGATGACGAAGGGCGGCGTGATGATCGGCAACACCGTCAAGAGCCGCATGCCCTTCTTGAAGGGGAAGCGGGTGCGGGTGGCGACAAGCGCGAAGGCAAGGCCAAGCAGCGTCGAGCCGGACGCCGTCATCAGCGCCAGCCATAGGGTGCGCCAGGCGACGCCGCAGCGGCCTTCGCCGACGACACAGCTCAGGCTCCAGATCGAGGCGTCCTGGATATTGCGGATGAAACCATCCGGTTTGAACGAGCCGTCGAAATCCTGAACCGACGCCGCGAACATGCTGCCGACCGGATAGAAGACGAAGACGATGACGAGGGTCACGAGCAGGGAAATCGCCGCGACGATGAAGGCGTCGCCCTTGAGCACGCCGCGCTCGGCCAGCCCGAAGGCGAACAGAAGAACGAAGGTGAGTGCCATAAGCACGGCGCCGGCGCCCATTGACGGCTGACCGTCGGAAAGCGTGCCGAACAGGGTCTCGCTGATCGTCCAGGTCCAGCCGGAAAAGCCGATCGCCAGCCCCTGGAGAGCGAGATACAGAACCCCCGCTGCGCCGGCGACGGCAAGCAGAAGCCCTCGACGCGCGGGATCGCGGACGAAACGCGCTGCGACGCAGATGCCGAGCAGCGCCAGCGCCACGATCAGCCACGGCTTATCATGGGCGAAAATCTGCATCAGGCCGGGGGCAACGGCTAAATCCCCGGGGAAATCGGCAAGCCAGCCGAGCCCGAAGAAGCCGCCTTCGATGCGATACCAGGGGACAGCCAAGAAGGCGGCCAGTCCGAGCCCGAGCGTGAGGTCGAGCCTGCGGTTGCGATGTTCCATGACGGTCCTTGCGCAATTTGGAATGAAAGATGATGTGACATTGCATCGCCGCGGCGCCTGCCGGAAGCGATGAACGACGGTTGGGACCGTTGGGCGGTGCCGGCCGGATCAATCACCCGGCCGAACCGTTCAGGCCGCGATCAGTTGGCGCTCGCGCCGACCTCGCGGTCCCAGCGCTCGAGCAGGGCTTTGCGTTTCTCGGCATCGCCGAAGGTGGCGAAATCGTAGTCGATCAGCTTGATGTCCTCGAACTTCGGTGCTTCCTTCGGCACTTCGGCCGACTTGTTGGACGGCAGCTGGAAGGACTTGGCGTCCTTCATGCGCGACTGGACCTCGGGCTTCAACGCCCAGTCGTACCAGGCCTTGGCATTGTCCAGGTTCTTGGCGCCGCGGATGATCGACATCGAGCCGATCTCGTAGCCGGTGCCCTCGCAAGGCGCGATCGACTTGATCGGGAAGCCTTCGGCAGTCTGTGCCACGGCGTCGTGCATGAAAACGATGCCGAGGCCGGCTTCGCCGCGTGCGGCTGCCTTCACCGGTGCCGAGCCGGACTTGGTGTACTGCGCGATGTTGCCGTTGAGCTTCTTCAAATAGTCGAATGCCTGGTCCTCGCCCATGATCTGCACCAGTGAGGCAAGCGCGGTATAGGCCGTACCGGAAGAGTTCGGGTTGGCCATCTGGATCTCGCCCTTCAGCGAGGCGTCGAGCAGGTCGGCCCAGCACTTCGGCTCCTTCAGGCCCTTCTTCTGGAAGATCTCGGTGTTGTAGCCCCAGCCGAGCGCGCCGGCATAAACGCCGACGGTGCGATAGCCGGAGCCTTCAGCCTGCTTCTTCGCCCAGTCCTGGAGCTGGTCCAGCATCGGCGACTTGTATTCGAGCGTCAGGCCGTCAGAGGCTGCCTGCAGGTGCGGGTCGCCGGTGCCTGCCCACCAGATGTCGGTCTTCGGATTGCGCGCCTCGGCGCGGATCTTGGCGTAGGTTTCGCCCGAAGACAGGCGAACCATGTTGACCTTGATGCCGGTTTCCTTCTGGAAGTCGCCGGTCATCTGTTCGCAGATGACCACGTCTGCGGAGCAGATGAGGTTGAGGCTGCCGGCAGCCTGGGCGGGCAGGGCGGCAAGCGCCGTGCCTGCAAAGAGCATGAGGGAAAGCGTCGTTGTTTTCATTGGGGCATCCTCCTGTTGCCTGTTTGAAACTTGGGCGCGAACGGGCATGGCGCGGCCATCGGCCTGCCCGCCGGGCGGCACGTTCACGATTTCGGTGCTGTGGATTTTGCTACGCTTCTGCGAAGCGCTCAGTTCGTCGCGGCGATCTCCGCGTCGAACCGTTTGAGCAATCGACTTCGTTCCTCCAGCGAGCCGAAGGTGGCGAAGTCGAAATCGACCATCTTGATCAGCGATATGTCCGGTGCGCCAGGCGGCAACTCCGCGCGGGCGTTGGATGGGACCTGGTTCTGGCCGGCAGCTGCACCCGTACCCTGGCCTTCCGGGGTGAGCGCGAAATCGACGAAGCTTTTCGCGTTTTCGAGATGGCGCGCGCCCTTGACGATGCTGACGGCGCCGATTTCGTAGCCGGTCCCTTCGCACGGCGCGACGATGACGAGTGGGAAGCCCGCCTGCTTCTGCGTGACCGCGTCATGCATGAAGGAGATGCCGATCAGGGTTTCCCCGCGTGCTGCCGCCTTGACCGGTGCCGAGCCGGCCGTGGTGTACTGGTCTATGTTGCGGTTGAGTGCGCCCATGAACCGGAAGGCCTCATCCTCGCCGAAGAGCTGCACCAGCGTTGCAAGCGTGGTGAAGGCGGTGCCCGACGAGTTCGGATTGCCGCTGCGGATACGGCCGCGATAGGCGTTGTCGGCGAGATCCTTCCAGCAGGTCGGGGCCGGCAATTTCAGCGTATGCAGCAGGTCGGCATTGTAGGCAAAGCCAAGCGCTCCGGCATAAATGCCCGCCGAACGTCCGCCGGAGATGGCGAAGAAATTCTGCGCCCAGGGCAGCATGTCGCGCTCATGCGCCGGCCGATAGGGTTCGAGCAAGTTCTCCGATCCCGCCTGCAGATGGGTGTCGCCTGTCCCGCCCCACCACACATCGACGGTAGGGGTGTCCTTTTCGGCCCGGATCTGGGTGAGGATGTCGCCGTTGCTCTTTCGGGTCATAGCGACCTCGATGCCCGACTTCGCCTCGAAAGCGGCCTTCATCGTCGCGCACCACGCTTCGTCGACACCGCAAAGCACGGTGAGCGCCGGTGCCGTCATGCCTGACGTGGCGGCGCACAGCCATAGGGCCACGCCCGCGCCGATAGCGGTAATGCCTTTCACGATGTCCTCCCATTTGGAGCGTTGCCGCCCCAATCTCCGCAATCAGGATGTCGGTATTCCCTGCGGGTCGCAACCCGCAGAATGGTTACCGTTCTTACAACACGGATGCGGCTTTGCCGTTTCAAGATTACAAAGATTACAAATGTGACAATGCGGATAACGCGAGCCGCTTTGATCATTGGGGCAGCCCCGCCTATGATGGCGGCGGGAGGACGTGCATGCTGAGTGAGAGAATACGGATTCTGATCGTCGAAGACGATCCGGACATGGCGGAGCTTGTTTCCGATCTGGTGGAGGCCGAAGGCTGGATGCCGCTGACGGCGCCATCGGCGGAGGCCGCCGCTGTCGTCCTCGAGCGGGAAACGGTGCACCTGGTGCTCGTCGACCACAACCTGCCTGGAGCCTCGGGCCGGACCTTTGCCCAGCGGCTGCGGGCGCGCACCAATATCGGCATCGTCATGGTAACGGCGGCAGGCAGCGCCGCGGATCGGGTGCTGGGACTGGAGACGGCCGCCGACGATTATGTCGTCAAGCCGTTCGAGCCGATCGAACTGACGGCCCGGATCAAGGCCGTGCTTCGACGGACTTACCCGTCGCTGAAGCCGGAGCGGGAGACCGAGCGCGAGCACGAGCCCGCGGCGCTGAAACTCGGCGACTGGTCGATCGACCTCAAGAGCCGGCGCGCGGTCTGCCTTTCCGATGCGACCCGCTCGCTCACCAGCGCCGAGTTCGCTCTGCTGGAAATTCTCGCGGAAACGCCGAACACGCCAGTCACCCGCGCCCATATCCTCGATCGGCTGGGCGCCGAAAGCGATCGCTATATCGACCGCAACGTCGATGTGCTCGTGCTTCGGCTCCGGCGCAAGATCGAGCGCAATCCGGACCTTCCGCGCCACATCAAGACGCGGCGCGGCAAGGGTTATGTGCTGGATACCGACGACGACGAGGCCCGGCCGTGATCAGCCGCCCGTTCCTTTCGTCGATCGCCTTCCGCCTGCCGTTTGCGATCGTCTTCATCTGCGTGCTCGTTTTCAGCCTGGCAACGGTCGCCGTGTTCGGCCTGCAACGGGCGCGTGACGAGATGGCGGCCTACGGGCTGCAGGCCTTTTCGAGCCTTGCCAAGGCCTCACTGGTTTCGCGCCAGGTTTCCGATCTCGTGTCCAGCGCGCCGTTCCTGATGAACGCAACCTCGCCCTATCGGGTGTCGAGCGAAAGCCGCTCGGTCGTCGCGCAGGTCGACGTCCTGCTTCAGACCATGGCGCCGGAGACCGGCAAGACAGCGGTCGAGGGCTTTGCCAGCGCGCACATCGTCGAGTTGCTGGATGCGATCCGCACACAGACTGTGACACTCGCCGCCGACGCGGATTCGGCCCAACAGTACAAGGCCGATGCGGCAGCAGCGCTCGGAGAGATCGCCACCGGCAACGGCATAGCCGACGCAGAGGTTCGCCAGAGCCTCAACGCGATCGTGCAATCGGCATCCAATTCCGACAGCCTGTTCCAGCTTGGCGAACTGCGCCGCCGCTACGTTGCCGTAACGACGCCCCGGCTGGCGCCCGCCGGGCCGGATAGCCGGATTTCGGCAGCCGAGCTGACGCCCTATGAACGGGTGTTCGAGGCGCAGACCCACTATCTTCTGGAAATGTTCGCCATCCGCGCCGCGGTGGCGCGGCTGCACACGGTCTCGCGCGATCTTTCGCACGCCACGGAAACACAAAGCGAGGCCGTTGCCCGGGGGCTCAACGAGGATCTCGCCTCGACCTCTGATGCGCTGAGCCGACTGCTCGTCATCGTCGCGGTCTCCGCCCTGCTGGTGCTCGTCATGGCGATCTTCTCGATCCGCTCCGTCATGCGGGTGTCGCGCGGGATCGTGTCGCTCTCCAAGGGCATGAACGCGCTTGCCCAGGGGCGGCGTGACGTCGATACACCGAGCTACAAGGGGACTGAGACCGAGTTCCTGCGGCTGCTTGAAGCCTTCAGCGCCTTCCGCGAAAGCGTCGAGCGCGTGTCGCGGCTTCGTCGGACGGCCGAGGCGGCGGCGCGCACCATTCGCTCGACCTTCCGCAACATGAACGAAGGGATCGCGCTTTTCGATCCCGGCGGCAAACCGATCACGATGAATCGTCGCGTCATGGAGCTCGTCGGCTGGCCAGGCTCGGCGCGGAAGCTGCCGCTGCGCCGGTTCGTGAGCCCAATGCCGGAGATCGATCCAACCCTCTTGCCCGCCGATCGCGACGCGGGATCGCTCGACGACCGGTTGGTGCTGCGCCATCGCTCCGACATGGGCCGGGTGACCGAAGTCTCCCTGTCGCGGCAGCCGGACCGGGGCATCGTGCTGCTGGCGCGGGACGTGACGGAGATCGACCGGCAGGAGGCCGAGGCGGCGAAGGCGCAGCGGCTGGACGGGATCATGAGGATGACCCACCAGGTGAGCCATGAGGTCGGCAACATGATCGGTATCATCACCGGCAGCCTGGGGCTGCTGGAGCGCGAGACAGGCTTCAGCGACCGGCAGAAACGCCATATCGCCCGCATTCGCAAGGCGGCCGACCGAGGGCGTTCGCTGGCCTCGAGCATGTTGTCTGTCGGCAGCCAGCATCCACTCCAGCCGGGCGCGCTCGAAATCGGCGCGGTGCTGCGCGGCATGGCCGACGTGCTTGAAATCGCCGTCGGCGAAAAATGCCGGCTCGCCTTCGAGATTGCGGACGGCTTGCCCAACGTGAATCTCGATGCAGCGCTCTTCGAGCAGGCGATCCTCAACCTTTGCCTCAATGCCGCCGCGGCGATGCCGCTCGGCGGCACGATCCTCGTCCGCGCCGGCTGCGTCGAGAGTGATGTCGTCGTCTCGGTGACCGATGCGGGGATCGGCATGTCGCCGGGGGCGGTGGACAAGGCGTTCGAGCCCTACTTCACCACCCGTGACCAGGAGGGCGGTGCCGGACTTGGCCTCGCCGTCGTCTACGGCTTCGTTCGGCAAAGCGGCGGCGATGCCCGCATTCTCTCGCAGCCTGGGCGCGGAACGACGGTGGAACTTGTCTTTCCGCGCTGAAGCGATACCGGTTTCTCGGGCGCTCTATGGCGCGCTTCGGCGCGAAAGGCGCATAACGGCGGCATCGATCCGTTCGCCGTTGTCGGCAAATACGGCCCACAGCCACGCCATCAGCCACAGCATCAGGCACCACGCCAGAACGACATCGGACAGATAATGCGCGCCGAACACGATCCGGTTCAGCGAGAAGGCGAGGACAAGGGGGACGAGGGCGATGATTGTCGCCCGTCGCCATTGAACCGGTAACAGCAGTGCGAGCGCCACGAGCGCGATCGCGGTGGCGGATTCGCCCGACGCAAAAGAGCAACTGCGCGAGCAGGCGCCGGACACTTGCCAGGCCGGCGTAAACGGCAGGCTGCCGCCGAAATCGGTGATCTCATGGGGGCGCGCCCGTCCGATCAGCCGCTTCAGCGCCTGAATAAGGAGCCCAGGTCCGAGCGCAAAGAAGGTCAGGAAGAACAGTGCCTTGTGCGGGCGGGGCAGCCATGGGCGGGGTGCGATGGCCTGCGCAACCAGAAGCGCCAGAACGCAAGGCAGAATGAAAACCGGCAAGATACGGTTGAAGTCGCGAAGGGCCCGCAGCTCCGGTTCCCGCGAGAGCGGAAAGTCGCCGGTGGCGAAGGCGGCCCAGCGCGAGACGGCAAGATCGATGCCGGGAAAGGCCATGAAGACGAAGGCCGCGCAAATGGTCAGTGCGCCGGCGGCCGCGATTGGCCGGTGTTCCAGGCGCGCGCGCGCCTGCCCCGGCCAGAGACGAGGATTGGCGCGCGACCATCGGCCGCTGTCTGAAGAGGTCGCCGTGGATGAATAAAGGCTGGGCATGCGGTCGCTCGCAAGTTGTCTGTGTGTGGGCCGGACACTTGCGCCGCTCTGTCAAGGCTGCGTCGAGGAACTGGGAGCGCTTGATGCGCAAGACCGAATGGTTGGCCGATACAGCTTCTGGTCGAGCGCGACCGACATGCGGGACGGAGGTCTCCGGCACTCTGCCCCGCATTTCGGCCGCGGGGAGAGGCCCGGTTTGTCGGTTGTGCGGCGCGTCCGTCGCCAATTGTCAAGAAACGGCGAAGATTTGTACGGAGCTCTATCCGGAGGGCCGATCAAGCGACCATCGGGCCGCGCGGACGAATTGCAACGCGGGCCTATTCGTCACATAAGCTGCTGATCACAACATCAGACCCAGGGAGTTAGTTCATGGTCGATAAGGGTCTCATCCTTCTGGCGGAGGACGAGCCGGAGATTGCGCAGATCCTAGATGCCTATCTCGTGCGCGACGGTTTCCGGACGGTGCGTGCCGCCGACGGCGAGACGGCGCTGACCCACCATGCGGTGCTGTCGCCGGACCTGGTGCTGCTGGACGTTCGCATGCCGAAGCTCGATGGGTTCGAGGTTCTCGCCCGCCTTCGCCGCGAGGGCAATACGCCGGTTATCATGGTCACGGCACTGGCAGAAGATCTCGACCGGCTGACCGGGCTGAGGCTCGGCGCGGATGACTACGTGATCAAGCCGTTCAACCCGCAGGAGGTGGTGGCGCGCGTCAACGCGGTGCTGCGCCGTACCCGCAACGGCGCCGGCGCCACCGTGCTTCGCTTCGAGAGTGTCGAGGTCGATCTCGATGCCCATGTCGCCTTCGTCGAAAAGGCCGGCAATCGCCAGTCGGTGCCGCTGACGCTCAGCGAATTCCGCATCCTTGCCCACATGATCCGCCGCCCGACGCATGCCTTCGATCGCGCCGATATCCTCGACGCCTGCCTGCCGGACAGCGATGCGCTCGCCCGCACGGTCGATACCCATATCGCCAATCTCAGGCGCAAGCTGGAAGATCTCGGTGCCTGCGGCTTCTTCAGTGCCGTGCGCGGCGTCGGCTACCGTTTCGTGGAGCCCAGATGAAGATCGGTCTCTCGCGCCTGCCGCTCGGCATTCTCACCGCGCTCGTGACGATCGCGCTGCTCATCATCAGCGTGTTCATCATCTATGCCGGCGTCGAATTTATGGAGCCGCGGCTGGAGGCGAGACTGCTGGAGCGGATGCCTGCGGAGGCGGCCCAGGCTTACAAGGACATCAATGCCGGCAAGTTGCCGCGCCAGGAGTCGCTGCAAAAGCTACTTTCGACGATGCCGGAACTCGAAGACTGGGCGAACTGGGAGGTGGACAAGATCATCCTCGGTTTCGGAGCGACGGCAGTCACTTTCTGCGGGCTGGTGGGCTACTGGCTGGCGCGCAAGATCAGCCGGCCACTGGAAGTGCTGGCGCAGGCGACGCAGGACCTCAGGACGGGTGACTTCGCGGTGCGCGTCGGATCGTTTCGCAAGGGTGCCAAGGAGGTGGCGACGCTCGTGAAGACCTTCGATGAGTTGGCAGCCGAACTGGAAAACATGGAGAACCGGCTGCGCTTCAATACGATGGCGGTGGCGCACGAACTGCGTACGCCGCTGACGATCCTGCAGGGCAACCTTCAGGGAATGGCCGACGGTGTTTTTCCTCTCGAGCCGGAAAGGGTGCGGCAGTTGCTGCTGCAGGTGGAGGGGCTTTCCGCCCTGGTTGAAGATCTGCGTACGCTTTCGCTCGCCGCCGGCCAGAAGCTGGTCACCCAGCGTCAGACGGTGGACCTCGCCGTGGAGGCGACCCAGGTGCTTGGTACGTCAAACACCCTGCTTGGCTCTGTTGGCATGTCGGTGGAGGTCGCGCTTGAGCCGGTGCGGGTCTCCGGCGATTCGCAGCGTCTGCGCCAGGCGCTGCTGGCGCTGATCGAAAACGCTACACGCTACGCCGCAGACGGCCGTGTCCTGCGCTGCGAGACCGGGCGGCGGGGTGCCGACGAGGCTTTTATCCGGATGCTGGACCGTGGTCCCGGTCTTCCGGACGACGTTTCGATCCATTCGATCGACCTGTTCTGGCGCGGCGACGCCTCGCGGTCGCGCGCGACGGGCGGCACGGGCCTTGGGCTTTCCGTCGTCCAGGCGATCGCCAAGGCGCATGGCGGACGGCTGGAATTTTCCGCGCGTGCCGGCGGCGGCGCCGTGATCACGCTCGTCCTGCCGCGGGAAATCGCCCTGTGAGCGATTGGCGCAACAGCCGTTGCGCCAAGCAATTTTCCGCTTTTCCCGATCGGAACATCGGCGGCTTCGCCGCCCTCGCGCCCGCTTAGAATCGGCGTGCAATTGCCCACCGGTTCTCCGCAAATCCTTGACAGTGCCCGGGCAAACCTGAGCTCGGCCGAGTCCTTCGGCCAACAGCGTTTGCTCTCAAGGATAGCACCATGTCCCTGGAATTCAGTCAGGAATACAGCGCGGATCTGCGGTTGCCGGTCGATGGCAAGGCATTCGTCGGCGAACAGCTGACGCCTTCGGGCCGGCCGGTTTCTGCGCCCGTCGTCGGTGAAGGCTCGGGAGAGACGTCGATCACCAGCCATGTGCTCAAACTCGGCCTGAGGGTGAGCTTGAAGCGCGCCGTCGTATTTTCCATGCGGTTTGCGCGCCATCCGTTCCTGACATCGCGCTGGATCGGCTTTCTAGGCGAATTCGCCGAACGCTACCGGCTGGGTCTGCCGCACGATGATCTCGTGCGCAAGTCGATCCCGACATTCTTCCTGCACGGCGCGTCGTCGACAGCAAGGCTCGACCTGCTGCTCAATCACTTCGATGTCGCAAGCGAGGTCCTGTCGCGCCGTTCACTGATGGCCCTTTGGCGCGGCAGCACGCTGGAAATGGGCACGGTTTCCGGCCGCAGCGAGAACTATCGCATCCAGCTGCAACTGGCCGACCATGGCGGGGCCCGCCATGAGGGGGCATTCGCGATCCGGCTGCGCCGGCAGAGCGATGGCTATGCGCTCTGCACTGTCGGCTTCATCTTCGTGCGTTGCGCAGGCGACACCTATAGTCTCGCCATCGGCGGGATGCAGGGGCCGAAGGGCGAAGAGGCCAAGCGATCCCTGATCACGGCAACTCGCGATCTCGGCGGGCTCCGGCCGAAGGATGCGGCGCTGCTCGTCCTCAATGGCCTGGTGACGGAAGGCCACGCGGGCCACGTCTTTGCGGTCTCGAACGACAAGCACGTCATCAACCGCCGCCGCTTGAAGCGGCGCCGCATGATGAGGGCCGACCTCGATGCCTATTGGTGCGATCGCGGCGGCGTGCCGGCCGAGCCTTTCGGCTTCAGTCTGCCGATCGGCGACGACCCGGCGGCGCGGGACGGCAACAGGCGCGATCAGAGCAAACGCGCGTTTCGCGACATCGGCGCGTGGTTCTACTGAGCCGGTACCGGCATGTAAGCTGCCGCGATTACGGGATCTTCGTGAAGTCCATCTCGAAGGCGCCGGAGACGATCCGGCCCTTCGGCGTTGGCCCGGCTGCAGACGGGCGCACACCATCCTCAGCCATCGCCTCGCCTGCGATGCCGTCGACAACCACAAGGGCAGATATCACCCGAATTGCACGCATGGATGCCTCCAATTTTGTCGCGGTTCTTTATACTGGCGCCGATTCGAAACCACAACTGGAGGTAAGTATGACGCGGGCCGTTGCCAAGAGGCTTAAGCCGCACACGGGCGGATGCCTCTGCGGAGCAATCCGGTTTGAGGCGCAGGGGACGGCCGGAAAGCCGCATACGTGTTCGTGCAAGATGTGCCAGCGCCATTCGGGCGCCTTGACCCTGGCGTGGGTCGAATTCCCGAGCGAAGCCGTAACCTGGACCGGACCGGGCGGCGCGCCATCGGTCTATCGCTCCTCGGACTATTCCAGCCGCGCCTTCTGCCCGGCCTGCGGCAGCAGTCTCGGTGCGATCGACGATGCGCCGGTGGTTGCCCTTCTGCTCGGCGTCTTCGACAAGACGAGTGCCATCGATCTGATCCCGAAGAGCCACAGCTATCGCACTGCCCGACCCAAGTGGTGGCACGTGGAGGCGGTGAAGCCCACGACCTGACGAGCAGGGGTCGAAAGTGATTGACGCAGCCGGTAGAGGCTGCGTCGACAGGGGCTAGAGCAGCCCCTTCACGGCGGCTCCGATGGCAATGATGCCGAACGCGATCAGAACCAGCCCCGAAATGCGCGATACCCAGACGACGAAGCTGTCGGGCAGTCGCGTCCGGGCGATCGCAACACCGCCGCTTAGGAAAAACCACCAGCCGAGCGATCCCAGGAAGACGCCCATGACCACGACGGCAGCGCTGAGCGCGTCGCCCGCTTCGGCAAGGCCGAGGCCGGCGAAGATCGCGGCAAAGGAGAGGATCGTCGCCGGGCTCGTCATCGTCAGGAAAAAGGTGGCGATGGTTGTGCGAATGAGATCGCGTCCGCCGACATCGGCGGCTGCCGTCACCGCCCTTGGCCGTAATCCGCTCCAGCCGAGCCAGATCATGAACAGTCCGCCGGCCAAGCTAAGCGGCGTGGCGATGATGGCAAGGACTGCTGCGAAGGCCGCGAAGCCGATCGCAGCCAGTGCCGCATAGGTGGCATCGGCGGCGGCTGTTCCGAGGCCGCCGGCCACGCCCGCCCAGAAGCCGCGCTCCAGCGTGCGGTTGATGCAGAGCGCCCCGATCGGGCCTAGAGGGGCTGCGACCGCGAGGCCGACGAGGAGGCTTTTTCCAAACAACAATGTGGACATGGCATAGGGCTCCGGCCGGGGCATGGTTGCGCCGTTCGCTTCGAGGACGGTGCATGCCCGGCAAACAAAAAATGTTGCAGCAGTTTGCGCGTCCGGTCAGGCGCGCAGCACGGTCGTTACCAGGCTTTCCCGCACGGTCGACAGCGCGATCACCGTTTCGCTTCGCGCCAGGAACCGCCGTTGCTTCATTTCGGCAAGGAACGGCTCGAGGTCGCCGAGCGATGGCATCCGGACCTTGACGCAATAGGACCAGGCGCCGGTGACATGGTGGCATTCCGCTACGGCAGGGTGACCGGCCATGAAGCTGCGGAACGCTTCCTCGTCCGCGTCCGGCGCAAGGCCGACCCAGACGAAGGCGAGTACGTCGAGGCCGAGCGCGCGATGATCGACCTCGACGGTGAAATTTCGGATCACGCCATTGGCGACGAGCCGGCGAATGCGTTCGTTGACGGCCGACGGCGACAACTCCACCGCAGCACCGATATCGGTCAGTGATCGCCTCGCATCGTCAGCGAGAATTTCGACGATTTTTCTGTCAACGTCATCCATTTCCAATGAATACGCTGCTTCTAATAGAATGTACAGATGATTTTTCTGTATGAAACCGCAGTTTCCGCGGAAACGTTGGTCGCCGGGGCTATTCGATGTCTTTCAAGGCGTCGAGCGGGCCGGTCAGTGCCGTGCGCGGCTGCACCAGTTCGGGCTGGATCAGGTGAATGCGCGGCTGCGGCCGGGCTTCCTCGATGACGTCGAAGGCCTTGGTGATCATGCCCTCGACGTCCTGGCGGATCATGATGACGGGGAAGGGCAGGAAGGACGCGAAGGGATCGTAATCGTAGCAGCCGACCACGAGGTCGGCGAAGTTTTCGTGTGGATGCCCTGCCATGAAACGCAGCAGCCCCTCGAAGTTGATCGACGAGTTGACGAAGAGGCCGCGCGGCAGCTTGCCGTGCTTTTCGTAGAAGGCCTCGAAGGCGAGGCGGGCATTGTTCGGCGCATAACCCGTCGGCTGGATGCATTCGTCCGGATCGGCGCCGAGCAGTTCGCTTTTGACGGCACGGAAGCCGCGGATGCGCTCGCGGCTGGCATGGTCGTTGCGGCCGCCGAAAAGGTAGAGATCGTGCGGCGCAAGCGGACCTGATGCCTGGAAGTGGCGGATGATCGCCTCGGTCAGCATTCGCCCGCCCTCGTAATTGTCGCTGATGACGGAGGGCACCTTGGTGCCGGGCAGGTCGATGTTGATGTGTTTGAGGCCGGCCGCCTCGCAGACCTCGTGCACGCCGTCGGGGTCGGTCGCGCCGCAGATGAACAGCTCGTCGATCGAATAGGAGATCAGCGTTTCGGCGGTCTTGCGCTCTTCCTCCGGATCGCGGCTGGCACTGACGACGATCGGGCATTGCCCCTTGCTTCGGACATGCGCCTCGAAGGTCTGCGCCATCGACGAGAAGTAGCGGTTGTCATGGATCGGCAGGAGCAGCCCGATCAGGCCGGAGCGCGAACTGCGCAGTCCGCGCGCCTGGCGGTTGGCCGTGTATTGGTGCGTCTCGGCGAGGTTGCGGATCAGTTCCGCCGTGCTCTCCTTGATCCGGCGCTTCTGCCAGGTGCCGTTCAGGACCGCACTTACGGTTGAAGGCGAGCTTCCTGACAACACCGACAGGTCGTAGATCGTCGCTTTCTTCTTGCTGCTGCTGGCCATCGGTTTCTCCCCCTGGTGGTTTTAGTGCCGATTTCCCCTTGACGAAAGATTAAGTCTGCACAATAGTTCTTGCACCATCGATTGTGCAAACAAGAAATATCGATTGTGCACATTTGATGGTGTCGTCTGAGGAGGCGGCGTTTCAGGGAGGCGAGGAACACTTCGCCAGTGATGATTTGAAACTGGAGGCCGGCGCTGAGACGACCGGGCGCGTTCCCCCTATGGGAACGAGTGGAGGAGAGAACATGATCAGGAAAATTCTCGTCGCCGCCCTGGCGACATCGCTGGCGCTTGCGAGTTCGGCGGCCGCCTTTGCGCAGGATGCCGGTAAGGTCGGCGTCGTCGTCAAGATCGGCGGCATTCCGTGGTTCAACGCCATGGAAGCCGGCATCAAGGAACGCGGCCAGAAGCTCGGTATCGACGCCTTCATGGTCGGCCCGACCAGCGCCGACCCGGCGCTGCAGGTGCGCGCCATCGAGGATCTCATCGCCCAAGGCGTGAAGGTCATCGGCGTGGTGCCGAACGACGCCAAGGTGCTTGAGCCGGTGCTGACCAAGGCCAAGGAAAAGGGCATCATCGTCATCACCCACGAATCCCCGGGCCAGAAGGGTGCCGACTGGGACTTCGAGCTCGCATCCTCGACCGGTTTCGGTGAGGCGCATGGCAAGCTGCTGGCCGAGAAGATGGGCGGCAAGGGCGAATATGCCGTCTTCGTCGGCTCGCTGACCGTGCCGCTGCACAATGCCTGGGCCGATGCGGCAATCGCCTACATCAAGAAGAACCATCCGGACATGACGCTGGTCGGCGATCGCTACGGTGTTGCCGAAGACGTCGACAAGAGCCGGTCGACTGCACTCGACCTGATCTCTGCCCATCCGAACCTGAAAGGCTTCCTTGCCTTCGGCAGCCAGGGCCCGATCGGCGCCGGCCGCGCCGTCGAAGAGCGCCGCAAGGTCGGCGAGATCTTCGTGCTCGGTCCCTTCTCTCCCGGCCAAGGCCAGAAGCTGGTGAAGTCCGACGCGATCTCCGGCGGCTTCATGTGGAATCCGAAGCAGGCCGGCGAAGTCTTCGTCACGCTTGCCGACAAGCTGATGAAGGGCGAGGAGGTCAAGGACGGTGACGAGATCGAAGGTCTCGGCAAGGTCAAGCCGGACTTCGAAAACCGCAACATCATCGTCGATCAGCTCGTGCCGATCAACAAGGACACGGTCGCGGATCTCGCGGCCATGGGTCTCTGATCCTCAAGGGTTCTCCCGGCTGCTGGGCCGGCTTCGGCCGGCCTGGCAAGTCCCTCAACCGTACCGGAGCCGGATGAGGAAAGGTGTTTGCGGTTTCTGCCCGCATCTTGCTCGGACTTAACGTGATTTAGGGGCAGTCCATGCACCAGCTTGCGACCGCGGGAGGAGGCGAGAAGCCGCTTCTGGCCCTGCGCGATATCAACATGACGTTTGGTGGGGTTCGTGCGCTCAAGAATGTGAGCTTCGACGTCCGACCGGGCGAGGTTCATTGCCTTGCCGGCGAAAACGGCTGCGGCAAGAGCACGCTGATCAAGATCATCACCGGCGTTTACCGCCCCGCCGATGGCGCCTCGATCGAGTTCGATGGCGAAACCTATTCCCACATGTCACCGGTGACCGCGCAGGATCGCGGCATCCAGGTGATCTGGCAGGACCTGGCGCTGTTTCCCGAAATGAGCGTCGCCGAAAACATCGCCTTCCAGACGGTGCTCGGCCGCTGGCCGAAACTGGTCGATTATGGCCGAATGCGCCAGATCGCGACCGATGCGCTCGCCCGTCTTGGCGTGACGCTCGACGTCGACCTGCCGCTCAAGGAATATGCGATTGCCCAGCGCCAGATCGTGGCGATCGCCCGGGCGCTTGTGGGTGAAGCGAGGCTCGTCTTCATGGACGAGCCGACCGCGTCGCTGACGCAATCGGAAACCGACCATCTGCTCGATATCGTTCGCGGGCTCTCCGCCTCCGGCGTCGCCGTCGTTTTCGTCAGCCATCGGCTTGCCGAGGTGTTGGAGATTTCGAGCCGCATCACGGTCTTGCGCGATGGTGCGCTGGTGGGCGTCTACCCCGCCACCGGCATGACCCAGTCGCGCATCACCGAACTGATGACCGGCAAGACCTTCGACCAGCAGGTGCGCGCGAAATTCCGCGACGGTCAGCCCGTCGTGCTCGATGTGAAGGGCCTGTCCCGCCCCGGGCAATTCGAGGATATCTCGCTCTCGGTCAGGCGCGGCGAAACACTTGGGATTACCGGCCTGCTCGGCGCCGGGCGCACCGAACTGGCGCTGACGCTTTTCGGCATGCTGAAGCCGGCATCCGGTACCATTGCGCTTGAAGGCAAGCCGGCTCGCTTCTCGTCCAACCGCGATGCGATTGCGGCGGGCGTCGCCTATCTCTCCGAGGACCGGCTGTCGCTTGGCCTCATCCAACCGCAGTCGATCGCCGACAATCTTGTCATCAGTTCGCTCGACAAGATCCTTTCAGGCGGACTGCTTTCCGAGGATCGCAAGCGCAGCCTTGTCGCGCGCTGGATCGCCGATCTCGGCGTCAAGATCGGGCTGCAGCAGGATGCGATCTCCACGCTTTCCGGCGGCAACCAGCAGCGCGTGGCGATCGCCAAGTGGCTGGCGACCGATCCGAAGCTCCTGATCCTCGACGCCCCGACTGTCGGCGTCGACGTTGGTGCGCGTGCTGGCATCTTCGACATCGTCGCGCGGCTTGCCGAGACCGGCCTTGCGATCATTCTGATCTCCGATGAGGTGCCGGAGGTCTATTTCAACGCCGACCGTGTGCTGCACATGGCACAAGGCCGCATCGTCGGCAGCTATGATCCGCGCAGCGCTTCGCTCGCCGAGATCGAAGGAGCGGTCTATGCGTAGCTTCGTCCGCACCCACGCGACGGAAGTGTCGCTGCTTGCCGTCATCATCGCGATCAGCGCCGTGCTGTCGGTCTCGACCGCCAACTTCTTCTCGCTCGGCAACGCCTTTGACCTGCTGAACATCAGCTCGGTCAACATCATCTTCGCCGTCGGGCTGCTCGCCGTGCTGATCGCCGGTGGCATCGATATCTCCTTCGCTGTTGCCGCCTCTGTCGTGCAATACGGTACGGCCATTGCTCTTGGTTGGATTGGCGGGGGAGGTTGGATCTCAGGCCTTTTGATTGCCGGCTCGCTCGGCATCCTGCTCGGCGCCATCAACGCCTTCCTGATCCACCGTTTCCGCGTCATCTCGATCGTCGCGACGATCTCGACCTTCAACATCTACTTCGGCCTCCTGATGTTTTTCACCAAGGGCGTGTCGATCTACGACCTGCCGGATTGGCTGACGGACCGCCTCATCCTGTTCGAACACGAGATGCCGGACGGAACCTGGATCGAGATCACGCTTCCCGTGCTGGTGATGGTGCTCTGCGTCATCGCCACCTGGGTGCTGATCACCCGCACCACGACCGGCCGCCAGCTCTATGCGTTCGGCGACAATCCGGAAGGCGCGCGCCGCTTCGGCATCAACATCGGCGCCATGCAGTTCATCGCCTTCGGCTGGCTCGGTCTGATGGCCGGCATCGGTGGGCTCATCCAGGCGCACTATGCGCAGGAGGTGGTGCCGAACGCGCTCTATGGTCGCGAACTCGACGTGCTTGCGGCGGTCGTCCTTGGCGGCGCGCGGCTTGGCGGCGGCAAGGGCTCGGTGCTCGGCTGCGTGCTCGGCGTGCTCCTGATCTCGATCACCCAGAACGGCCTCAACCTGATGGGCGTCTCGCCCTTCGCTTTCAAGATGATCATCGGCGCCATCATCCTCGGGGCGATCACGCTCTCCAACACCCGCATCGAAAGACTTCTGCCCTTCGTCAGCCAGAAAGGAGCCGGACGATGAGTGCGATCGTCGAACGCGTGAAGACCCTCATCGGTCCGGAAATGGCCGGGCCGGGGCTGGCGTTTCTCGCCGTGGTGTTGGTGTTCGGCATCGCCTCGCCGCAGTTCCTCAGCGCGGCCACCTTCGGTTCGGTCGCCTTCCAGCTGCCGGAGCTCGGCCTTCTGACGCTCGCGATGTTGCTGCCGATCCTGACGGGCGGGCTCAATCTCGCGATCACCTTCACGGCCAACATCGCCGGGCTGACGCTCGCCTGGGTGTTGCAGGCCAATGGCGGGGTGGAGGCCGGCCCCGGCGCTTTCCTGCTCGGTTCGGTGCTCGCCATTCTCGTTGGGGCGGCGAGCGGCGTGATCATGGGACTGGTGATTGCCTTTACCCGCGCGCATCCGATCCTCGTGTCGTTGTCGATGATGATCTTCCTGCGCGGCCTCGGCGAGTTCCTGACGCGCGGCGGCGACGTATCCGGCTTTCCGGCCTTCCTCGGTCCGCTCGGTCACGGCTCGTTTCTCGGCGTGCCGATCCCGCTCATCATCTTTATCGTCTGCGTGCTCGCCTGGAACGTGCTGCTGACCCGCACGAAGCTCGGCTTCAACACGTACATGATCGGCTCCAACCTCGAGGCGACCCGCTATTCCGGCATCAACACCCGCAAGGTGATCGTGCTCGTCTATGCGCTCTCCGGCGCCATGTGCGCGATTGCCGGCATCATCATGCTGGCGCGCTTCAATTCCGTGCGCATCGGCCACGGTGAAAGCTACCTGCTGATCACGGTGCTCGCCTGCTTCTTGGGTGGCGTCAATCCGTTCGGCGGCTTCGGTCGGGTAATCCCTGTCTTTGTCGCGCTGGTGGTGCTGCAGCTTCTCTCTTCGGGTCTCAACCTCGTCGGCGCCAACCAGCATCTGGCGACCGCCGTCTGGGGTTTGCTGCTCGCCGGCGTCATGGTGCTGCGCTTCGTCGCGACGAAATTCAAGATTTCATTTGTCAGAAAGGAAACATGACCATGCAGGGTTTTGGCGTCCATACGAGCATGTGGACCATGAATTGGGATCGCCCCGGTGCGGAGCGCGCCGTTGCGGCGGCGGTGAAATACGCCGTCGACTTCATCGAGATCCCGATGCTCAATCCGCCGGCGGTTGATACTGCCCATACCAGGGCGCTGCTGGAGAAAAACAAGCTGCGCGCGGTCTGCTCGCTCGGCCTGCCGGAGCGCGCCTGGGCATCCGTCCGACCCGATGCCGCGATCGAGCATCTGAAGGTGGCGATCGACAAGACGGCCGATCTCGGCGGCGAGGCGCTGTCCGGCGTCATCTACGGCGGCATCGGCGAGCGCACCGGCGTGCCGCCGACTGAAGCCGAGTACGACAACATCGCCCGTGTGCTGCAGGCCGCCGCCAAGCACGCCAAAACCCGTGGCATCGAACTTGGCGTCGAGGCGGTCAACCGCTACGAGAACCACCTGATCAACACCGGTTGGCAAGCGGTCGACATGATCAAGCGGGTGGGCGCCGACAACGTCTTCGTGCATCTTGATACCTACCACATGAACATCGAGGAAAAGGGCATCGGCACCGGCATCCTCGATGCACGCGACTTCATCAAATACATCCACCTGTCCGAAAGCGACCGCGGCACGCCCGGCTATGGCAACTGCGCCTGGGACGAGATCTTCGCGACGCTGGCTGCGATCGGTTTCAAGGGTGGACTGGCGATGGAAAGCTTCATCAACATGCCGCCGGAAGTGGCCTATGGCCTTGCGGTCTGGCGGCCGGTCGCCAGGGACGAAGAGGAAGTGATGGGCAACGGCCTGCCGTTCCTTAGGAACAAGGCCCGGCAATACGGATTGATCTAGGTGCGCGCGCTTTAAGCGCCGCCTCTATCAGGACGGAGGGGCTCGGTATGGCAGTTTCAGCGGATGCGGACACGGGGACGGTCGCCGTCCTTGACGTCGGCAAGACCAATGTGAAGCTGAACGCGGTCACATCAGACGGTTTCGTCCTGGAAACGCTGAGCGTTGCCAACCCAGTGCTGCCGGGCCCGCCCTGGCGGCATCACGACCTCGAAAGCCTTGGCGAATGGATCTTCGCCAGTCTCGCAGATCTTGGTCGCCGCCATCCGCTGCAAACCTTCGTCGCCGCCGGTCACGGGTCCGGCGGCGTACTCGTCGGCGATGACCCGGATATGGCCGCTGGCGCGGCTCTACCGATGATCGATTACGAGCAGCCGGTGCCGGAGAAAATCCAGCTCGGCTACGCGCCGCTCTCCGGCTCGTTTTTCGACCGCGGCAGCGCGACGATGCACAGCGCCACCCATCAGGCGCGCCAGCTCTACTGGATGCAGGAGCATGCGCCCGATGCCGTCGCCGCCGCGTGCTGGTATCTCGGCCTGCCGCAATATTGGGCGTGGCGGCTGTCGGGCGTTGCTGCATCCGAGGCGAGCCTGCTCGGCGCGCAATCGCATCTCTGGAATGTCGCCGAACGCCGCTTCGCGCCCATTGTCGGGACACGCGGCTGGCGGAGCCTGATGCCGGATTTCGCCGATGCCTGGCAGGTCCTCGGCTCCGCTCGTCCCGAGCTTGTCCGGCGCCACGGGTTGCCGGAAGGCTTGCGCGTGCTTACGGGCGGCCACGACAGCAGCCTCAACCACTATCGTTATCACGCCGGCGGGCTCAACGATTTCATCGTCGTTTCGACCGGAACCTGGATCGTCGCCTTTTCCGGCCGCACGGCCCTCGACCGGCTCGACGAACACCGCGGCATGACGCTGAACAGCGACGTCTTCGGGCGCCCGCTCGGCGGCGTGCTCACGATGGGTGGCCGCGAGTTCTCCCATGTGGCGGGCCGCGAACCGCCGAACGCCGCGGTGCCTGACGACGTCGTTCTCGGCTTGATCGCCAGACGCAGCATGGCGCTGCCGTCGTTCGGCGACGATGACGGCCTCTTTCCGGGAAGTGCCGGTCGCGGTCGCATCAGCGGGCCACCGCCGGAAACGCCGATCGAACGCAAGGCGCTGGCGTTGCTCTATTGCGCGCTTCTAACGGCGGAGTGCGTGGAGGCGCTGGGGCCGGGGCCGCTGGTCGTACTCGACGGAAGCTTCCTGCGCGACCCGCTCTATGCCCGCCTCGTCGCCGCACTGATGCCGAACCGGCGTGTGCGTTTCAATCTCGATGCCTATGGCGTGGCCTCCGGCGCCGCACTGCTTGCAAGCGAGGGCCGGCGCCGGCGCCCGGCGCCGCTTTCGCTCGCCGATCCCGGCGACGTGTCTTACCTCTCGCCTGCTGTCGCCGTCTATGCGTCGCAATGGCGAGCCCGCGCCCGGGCTGGGCACAACAATGGTTTCAGTCGCGACTTCGAAAGGACATATCGATGACCAAGGCCGACATTCTGTCGCTCCGCCGCGAGATGGTGGACATCTGCCGCCGCATGAATTCGAACGGTATCAACCAGGGGACTGCGGGCAACATTTCTGTTCGCACCGAGACCGGTTTCCTGATCACGCCGTCGTCGCTGCCCTATGAGACGATGCAGCCTGAGGATCTGGTCGAGATGGATTTCGACGGTACCTATGTCGGTCTTCGTCCGTCGTCGGAATGGCGTTTCCACCGCGATATCCTGAGGGAACGCACGGATATCAACGTCGTACTGCACTGCCATTCGGTCTATGCGACCACGCTTGCCTGCCACCACAAGACCATCCCGAGTTTTCACTACATGACCGGCATTGCCGGCGGCACGACGATCCGCTGTGCAGAATATGCGACCTTCGGCACGCAGGCATTGTCCGACAATGCGCTTGTGGCGCTCAAGGACCGTACGGCCTGCCTGCTTGGCCAGCACGGCCAGATCTCGCTCGGCAGGACGCTCGAGTCCGCCCTGTGGCTGGCGATCGAGATCGAGACCCTGTCGCGCATGTATGTTCAGGCGCTGACGCTTGGCGAGCCGCCGGTTCTGCCCGACGACGAGATGGAGCGCGTCATCGCGCAGATGCGCCGCATGAGCTACGGGCAGGCCCCGGATGACGAGGGTGTCAACGATCTTGCCCGTCCCAGAGAAGCGGTTTGAGGCGACTGGTCGCGGCGCCGCGGAAGCGCGCCGGCCCGCCCTGAAACAATCGATTTTGAGGGGACAAAGCCGTGCGTCGTCGCCCGGTCGCATCTCTGCCCCCATTCTTCGCGGGTTTGCGAAATGGGGTGAATCAACTAATGCTCAGCCATGATGCAACGATATCTGAGTCGGAGATTCGGCACGTCGGAGAGACGGCTGCGCCCTGCGGACGGCTGGCGCGTGGCTGCGGTGTCGCTGGTGGCCGCGACCGTGCTGTCGGGCTGCAACACGCGCCAGGACGTCGGCACGCCGACCGGCAGTATCATGGTTCCCTCGGAAAACGCGTTGATCCTGCCGCCGCCCGGCGGGCCTGCGGTTCTGAACGTCGTCGAACGGCGCAGCACCAACGCGATCGAGCAGGATATCTATCTTTACACGTCGGCGGCGACCCCAGGTCAGAACCTGCTGCGGGCCAAGTTCTTCGGCCCGATGAACGCCAAGTTCGACCAACAGTCCCGCTCGAACTATGTCGCTGTGCGCGACAACAAAATGATGGCTGAGGCGCGCCGGGCGCTGCCCGGCGTTTCGCTGTCGCTCAACCCTTACTTCCTGCAGAACAATTACGGGCCGTTCGGCTATGCCTTCGGTCAGGGCCGGGCGAACGACGCCTGCATCTTTGCCTGGCAGCAGATCCGCCAGGCGGAGAACCATCGCTCGCCGCTCAAGGGCTACGGCACGATCCAGGTGAGGCTGCGCTATTGCGCGGCAGGCGCCAGCGAGACCGAGCTTTTGGCCCCGGTCTACGGCTACACGATCACCGGCACCTTCGGCGATCCTGCCTGGAACCCCTATGGCGCGCCGCCGCCGCTGGAGGCGGGTCTCGGCCGAACCGGCAGCCCGATCTACCGCAAGGAAGAGGCGGTGACCACGAGCGCTCCGGTGGTGGTTCCGCGGCGCCAGGTGCAGCCCGTGGCACGGCGTGAAGTCAGCAGCGTTCCGGCACGCGTCGAACAGCAGGTCGTTGCGCCCACCGCGGTGACGTCGATCCCGGTTCCGCAGCCGGACGGAACCGTCTCAATGCCGCAGGCGCAGGCGGAAACCACGGCGAAAACCTTGCCGAACGTGATCGTGCCGGCTCCTGCGTGCGCAGGGCAGCAGACCGGAGGAGCCTGCCCTTAATCGACCGCTAACCATCCTTTGTTATGGGCTGGTGTCGGTAGGGGAGACTCGGTCGAATATGGGTCGGGCAATACCAGTGGCATGATGCCGAACGCTGGAAGGCAAATGTATGAGCAGGATCGGATCGGTTGCCGCTTGGGCGTTTTTCTCGCTTTGTGTGATGGCGGTCATCACGCTGCCGGTGAACCTCCAGACGCAGCTCATCGTCAGCGTTCTCATCGTAACCTTCATGGCCGTGCTCAAGCTTGCCAATGCCGGCGGCCGCTGGCGGCTGATCGCGCTCGCCTTCGGTACGGCGATCGTGCTGCGTTATGTCTATTGGCGCACTACAAGCACGCTGCCGCCGCTCAACCAGCTTGAAAACTTCATCCCGGGCTTCCTGCTCTACCTCGCTGAAATGTATAGCGTGATGATGTTGTCGCTCAGCCTGTTCGTAGTGGCGATGCCGTTGCCGCCGCGAAAGGCGAGTTCGATCTCTCCCGGCAAGTTTCCGAAGGTCGATGTCTTCGTGCCGTCCTACAACGAGGACGCAGGCCTGCTCGCCAATACGCTTGCCGCCGCCAAGGCGATGGATTATCCGGCCGACAAGCTGACGGTGTGGCTGCTCGACGACGGCGGCACCCTGCAGAAGCGCAACTCGGCAAACCTTGTCGAAGCGCAGCGCGCATCCGCCCGCAATGCCGAACTGCAGGCGCTTTGCGACGATCTCGGCGTGCGCTACCTCACGCGCGAGCGCAACGAGCACGCCAAAGCCGGCAACCTCAACAACGGCATGCTGCACTCCGACGGCGAATTGATTGCGGTCTTCGATGCCGACCACGCGCCGGCGCGCGACTTCCTTTTGGAGACCGTCGGCTATTTCGAGCAGGACCCGAAGCTGTTCCTGGTGCAGACGCCGCACTTCTTCCTCAACCCGGATCCGCTTGAGCGCAACCTGCGCACTTTCGAGAAAATGCCGAGCGAGAACGAGATGTTCTACGGCATCATCCAGCGCGGTCTCGACAAGTGGAATGCCGCCTTCTTCTGCGGCTCGGCCGCCGTTCTTCGCCGCAAGGCGCTGGAGGATACCGAGGGCTTCAGCGGCATGAGCATCACCGAGGATTGCGAAACGGCATTGGCGCTGCACGGACGCGGCTGGAACAGCATCTATGTCGACCGCCCGCTGATCGCCGGCCTGCAACCGGCGACCTTCGCCAGCTTCATCGGCCAGCGCAGCCGCTGGGCGCAAGGGATGATGCAGATCCTCATATTCCGCTTTCCGCTGTTCAAGGGCGGACTGTCGATCCCGCAACGGCTTTGCTACATGTCGTCGACGCTGTTCTGGCTGTTTCCGATCCCGCGGACGATTTTCCTTTTTGCGCCGCTCTTCTATCTGTTCTTCGACCTTGAGATCTTCACGGCGTCTGGCGGCGAGTTCCTCGCCTATACGCTGGCCTACATGGTCGTGAACCTGATGATGCAGAACTATCTCTACGGCTCGTTCCGCTGGCCCTGGATCTCTGAACTCTACGAGTTCGCCCAGACGGTGCATCTGCTGCCGGCGGTCATCTCTGTGCTGCTGCGGCCGAGCCGGCCGACCTTCAAGGTGACGGCAAAGGATGAATCGATCCTGGAAAGCCGGCTCTCCGAGATCGCCCGGCCGTTCTTCGTCATCTTCGCGGTGCTTTTCGTCGCCCTGCTCATGACGGTCTACCGGGTCTACACCGAGCCGTACAAGGCAGACGTGACGCTCGTCGTCGGCGGCTGGAACCTCTTGAACCTGATCATGGCCGGCTGCGTGCTCGGCGTCGTGTCGGAGCGCGGCGAGCGGGCAGCCTCCCGGCGCGTCAAGGTCAGCCGCCGCTGCGAGTTCGGGGTCGCCGACAAATGGTATCCGGCAACGATCGAGGATGTCTCGGCGCACGGCGCGCGCGTCCAGGTCTACGGCATCGACGCATCGACGCTGCCGACCGACACCGAGGGCGGGATCCGCTTCGAGCCCTATAGCGGCAGCGGCGTGGCCGAGACGCTGCCTGTCGCGATCCGCAACAAGGAGGTTGCCGGCGATATCACCATCATGGGCTGCCGCTACCTGCCGCAGGTCGCCCGCCATCACAGCCTGGTCGCCGACCTGATCTTTGCCAATTCGCGGCAATGGAGCGAGTTTCAAAGCGCCCGGCGCGGTAATCCGGGACTGGTGCGCGGAACGTTCTGGTTCCTCTGGCTGGCGCTCTATCAGACGAGCCGCGGCATGATCTACTTCCTTCGCAGCCTGCGTGGCTCCGAGGCGCAGAAGGAGGGCGCTTGATGCTCAGGCGCCTCGTTCTCCCAGCCCTCTTGCTTGCGAGCCTTGCAACCGGCGTGTCGGCGCAGCCGTCGCCTTTCGACATGTCCGGCGAGCGCCCGGCGGATGCTCCGATCCTGCAGCCGCCGGCAGACACCGGAAGCAACGCCGGGCCGGCAGAGCCCATCGTCACGCTCAAGCCGCCGGACGACTTCAAGCGCTTCATCATCCCGTTCAGCGCACTGTCGCTGACCGGAGAGGTCGATGAACGCACCTGGTCCGTCTATCTGACGCCGGCGCAGGCGCAATCTGCCGCCTCGCTTAATTTCGCCTATCAGAACGCGATCGTCGTTGCGCCGGAAGCGTCGACGCTTTCGATCTTCGTCAATGGCGAACTGGCCGGCGAGAAGCCGATCGGCTCGGCGGAGGCCGCCACGCCGCTGAGCTACGACCTGAAGCCCGGGTTGCTGCGCGCCGGATCCAACGATATTCGCGTCAAGGTTCGCCAACGCCACCGCACGGACTGCACGGTCGAATCGACCTATGAACTGTGGACTGAGATCGCACCGGAATCGGCCTTCATCCGGTTTTCCTCCGGCGACAGCGCGACGCTTTCCAGTCTCGACGACGTACGCGCAGTCGGGCTCGATGCGCGCGGCCGGACGCAGTTCAACCTGGTCGTACCCGGCCTCCAGCAGCCGAGCCGAACGGCAGCTCTGATGCGGCTTGCGCAAGGCATGGCGTTGCGCGGCCAGATGCCCGCCCAGGAATTCGCCCTCAGCGAGACCATGCCTGAACTCGCGAAACCCGGGCAGATGACTGCGCTCGTCGGCACCGCGGAGGAAGTGGCGCCGTTCCTCGAGCGACTGCCGGAAGGTGCGTCGAGCGGCCCTGTCGCCATGTTCGTGCGCGACGGCAAGACGAAGTCGTCGGTGCTGGTGATCAGCGGTCCAGACTGGTCCGCCGTTCAGGAGGCGATCGAGGGGATCACGCAGCCGATGGACCGCCCGAGCAACGTGCCGCGCGACGTCATCGCCACCGGGCGTTGGCAGTTGCCGGAGACGCCGCTGGTCGTGACGAATGCGCGCCTGCGCTTCTCCGAACTCGGGGTGGAGACCAGCGAATTTACCGGCCGGCGCTTTCGCACGCGTTTCTCCGTAGCCGTGCCGTCGGATTTCTATGCCGACGCCTATGGCGACGCGACGCTTCTGCTCGACGCTGCCTATACGGATGCCGTGCTTCCAGGCAGCCACATCGACATCTATATCAACGGCAACATCGCATCGACGATCCCTTTGAACTCGGCCACAGGCGACATCCTGCGCCACCTGCCGATCAAAGTAACGATGCGCCATTTCAAGCCCGGTCCGAACCTGATCGAGATCGAGGCGGTGCTCTCCGCCGAGCCGGACAAGGCCTGCGCGCCGGGAACGCCGGCCTCCAACGATCCGCGCTTCGCGCTCTTCGATACGTCCGAACTGCGAATGCCGGACTTCGCGCGCATCGGTCGCCGGCCGAATATCGCTGCGATTTCCGGTGCTGCTGCCCCCTATCGCAGTGATAGCGCCGCCGTTCCCCTTTTCCTCGACCGTGCCGACGAGGACACGCTGTCGGCGGCCGCGACCTTCCTTGCCCGCCTGGCTGTTGCCGGCGGCAGGCCGATGCTGGTGGAGGTGATCACATCGCCGCTTGCAGCCGGCAGCCGCAACGCGATCTTCATCGGCGCCATGCCGCAGTTGCCGAAGACGGTGCTGACACAGGTCGGTATCGACCCCGCCAGGCAGATGTCCTGGGGCAATGCGGAGGACACCGGCCGTCCTGACGACACCCAGAAAGCCATCGACGAATGGCGCACGCGCCTGAGCGGCGGCGCCTGGCGCAACCAGGTCACGGGGTTTCAGACCTGGGTGAAGCAGGAGTTCGACATTTCGCTGAGCTCGCTGCGTATCCTGCCCGAAGCGCAAGCCGCCTATATTCCGCCGGAAAGTGCCGGGCTTGTGATTGCGCAAGGCGCCAATCCGAGCGACGACGCGACCTGGACGCTGCTGACGGCGCCAACCGGAAAGCGTCTGCGTGAGGGCACGGCGGCGATCGCCGACGTCACGCGCTGGCAACAGCTTGCCGGGCGGGTCTCGGCCTATGAGCCGGCGACAGACAAGATCGAGGCGACGCCGGTCGCCGGATTCGATTTCGTCCAGACGCAGCCGCCGTCGCTCACCAACTATCGCCTGATCTTTGCCAACTGGCTGTCCAGCAACATCATGGTCTATGCCCTGCTGCTGATCGTGCTGTCGGTGCTTCTGGGGCTGGCAACATCCTCGATGCTCACTCGCCTGGGGCGGCGCCAATGAAGTGGCGGACCGCGCTTCTCGCCGGATTGCTTGCGCTCCTTTTGCCGATGGCGGCCGGAGCCGACGAACAGGCGGGCTCGGTGAAGGCTGGGGAATGGGACCAGTACAAGGCGCGGTTCCTCGATTCCGGTGGCCGGATCATCGACGACGCCAATGGCAATGTCAGCCATAGCGAGGGACAGGGTTATGGCCTGCTTCTCGCCGTGCTGGCCGACAACCCGGCCGACTTCGCGCTGATCTGGTCGTTCACGCGCCGTGAGCTGCTGCTGCGCGACGATGGGCTGGCGGCGTGGAAGTGGAGTGCCACCGAAACGCCGCACATTATCGACATCAACAATGCCACCGACGGCGACATCCTGATCGCCTATGCGCTGGTGCTCGCCGGTGAACGCTGGAAGCGGCAGGATTACCTGCAGGCCGCATCGAGGATCGCCAAGGCCATCCTCGACAACACCCTGCTCGATCATGGCGGGCGAACGCTGCTGTTGCCCGGCGTTACGGGCTTCGGCACGACCGATCGCCCGGATGGCCCGGTGGTCAATCCGTCCTACTGGATCTTCGAGGCTTTTCCCGCACTTGATCGGGTAGCGCCGTCGCCGCGCTGGAAGGCGCTCTCGGATGACGGCCTGGCCTTTATCAATGCCCTGCAATCAGGCCCGAGAAAACTGCCGGCCGACTGGGTCAGCCTGCGTGCGATGCCGAAGCCAGCCCAGGGCTTTCCCGCCGAGTTCGGCTATAACGCTTTGCGGATCCCGCTCTACCTCGCCCGGGCGGACATGGGTGGCCGCGATCTGATGGCGCGGCTGCGGGCGGGAATGGCCGGCGACAACGACGCATTGGTCCTCAGCGACGCCTCTACGGGGGCCGTTCAAACCAGCCTCACGGACCCCGGTTATCGATTTGTTAACCATATTCTGGCCTGTGTCTTGGACAGGGTTCCGATACCCGACAGCGTCAAGGTGTTCAGCCCGACGCAATATTACCCTTCCACGCTGCACCTGTTAGGGCTGTCTTACGTGAGGGAGAAGCGTCCGGAGTGTCTATGAAGTCCTCAATCGTTGCCATTGCCGCTGTGATGACTACGGCGATCGGGGTTGCCGGACTGACCGATGGCGGCTTCTTGCGCCAGGACAACAAGAAACTCGGCAGCTTGACTGGTGAGAGCCAGGAGGCGCCCGCCGTCGGCGGCAGCGCCGGCCAGGGCGCGCGCGGCGCGCCGCCGCAATTCACCGAGGTGGCCCAGGCCGACAGGCCGTCGGAGGAAGCACAAAGCACAAGCAAGCCGCAGTCGGTCGTCGACGAATCGGCGCTTCGCTACTTTGCCGCCAAGGGCGATACCGCACGGCTGCAGGCGGAAATCTCGCGCCTGCGCTCGCTTTATCCCGACTGGGTCCCGCCCGCCGATCCGCTGGCTGTGCCGCGCAACAACGACGTCGCGCTCGAAACCATGTGGCGGCTCTACTCTGAAGGCCGCTACGCCGAAGTGCGCAAGGCGATCGCCGAGCGTCAGGCGAAGGAAGCCGCCTGGCAGCCGCCATCGGACCTGCTCGAGCGCCTCAACGTCGCCGAGGCTCGCGCCCGGCTGGTGAACGCCTCCGAGCTCAAGCAGTATGAAACCGTGATTTCGATTGCTGCGAGCACGCCGAGCCTTCTGACCTGCTCGGAAGTGGATGTGCTCTGGCATGTGGCGCAGGCCTTTGCCGAGACCAAGCGGCCGGACCGGGCCCGCGATGCCTATCTCTATGTGCTGAAGAGCTGCGACAATGCGCCGGAACGGCTCGCCACCGTGCAGAAGGCTGCCGCTGTGCTGTCCTACGCGACGCTGCAGGATCTGCTCGCGCTCGAGCGCACCACGCCGGAGGGCGTGCCGGAGTTCGAAAGCATCCGTGACGATCTCGCCCGGCGCTTCGTTGCCGAAGGTGACGGAGACAAAGCGCTTGCGGTTGATCCCAAGTACGTCCAGCGCGTCGAAAAACTGGCCGAGACCGGTGGCACGGCAAGCGACGCTCTGCTGCTCGGCTGGTATCAGCTGCGCCGCGACAACATGAGCGCCGCCGAGCAATGGTTCCGCCGTGCCCATGACAAGGAAGACAGCGCCTCCGCCGCGCAGGGGCTGGCGCTGACGCTGATCGCGCGCAAGGCACCGCTCGAGGCCGAGGCAGTACTCTACCCGTGGCGCGATAGCTCGCCCGATGCCCTTGCGACCTATTTCGCGGCGACTGCCAATCTGCTGGCAATCGATCCGCCGGTCGCCCTCGATGCCGCCGTGCTGGCGCGGATCGCTCAGGAAACGACCAAGGCCCGCGAACCGGCCACGGCCCAGCAGTTCGGCTGGTATGCGCGCGCCCTCAACCAGCCGGCAACCGCCGCACAATGGTTTGCAACGGCGCTGCGCTGGAAGTCGGACGACGAGCCGTCGGCCTATGGCCTTGCGCTCAGCCGTGACCAGCTGAACGACAAGGATGGCGTCGTCGAAGTCCAGCGTTTGTGGTCGGGCCGTTCCGAACGCATCGCCCGGCTTGGCGAAGTCAAGGAGAAGCTCGACGAAGTCAGCCGCGCGCCGCTTCCGACGGCCGAGGTGCAACGGACGCAACCGCAGCCGACGGCCCGTACCACCGTCGTCACAGAGGTGGTCGCGCAACCTGCCGCTCAGAGGCCGCGCACGGGCGGCGTCGTGCAGAAATCGGTGCGCAGCGGGGCCGGCTGCCGAACCACCATCAATCCCGCCGGCATGGCGCCGCAGGCGGCGCTCGCGCGCGGCTGGTGCCTGATGGACCTCAACCGGCCGCTGGAGGCCGCCGAAGCATTCGAGGTGGCCTTGCAGGCGCCTGCGTCGCAGATGCGCGAAGACGCTGCCTATGGCCAGAGCCTGGCCTACCTGCGCGCTGGTCTCACCAACAAGGCCGCGGTGTCGGCGACCAAGTCGACGCAGAGCCGGGGGCGGGTCGACGAGCTGCAGACGGCGATCCTCGCCGACCGTGCCATTGCCGCCTTCAATGCCAATCGCTACCGCGAGGCCATCCTTTTTCTCGATCAGCTCGGGCAGATCTCGACCCGCCGCCAGGACCTGATGGTGCTGCGCGGCTACGCCTACATGAACCTCAAGTACCACGCGGAAGCGCGACGCATCTTCGAGGCGCTTGCCGCCACCGGCAATAGAGACGCGATGCAGGGCCTTGCGGCCGTCGAGGCCAGCCAGGAAATCTGGCCGAACAAGAACTGATCGTCGATCCCGCGATGTCACGGCGACACCTGCTGCCGTACCAGGAGTGGAACGCCTGCCGCCGGACTCGGCGCGAGGGCCCGCCAACTCGTTCGCGCACAGGATGCAATCGGCAGGCGGTTCCGGATTTGCATATCGTGCTTGGCTTTGCCCCTCTTTGGAAGGAAATTAGCGAAACGCGGTGCTATCGTCCGGCCATGTCGCGGCGTTGATCTCATTGCATTCGCTGCGATCCGCGTAGAGGATGGAGCGTTATCGTCCGGCCGCTGTGGGAGGAGACCGCACTGGCCGGCACGATGGGAGGATAGACATGTTTCAGGGCGGATTGAGCTTCGCGCTTGGCGAGGACATCGACGCGTTGCGCGAGAGTGTGCGGCGCTTCGCAACGGACCGTATCGCGCCTTTGGCGGACGAGACCGATCGCAGCAACGCATTTCCGATGCCGCTCTGGCGCGAGATGGGCGAGCTTGGTCTGCTTGGGATTACCGCCGGCGAGGAGCATGGCGGGGCCGCTATGGGCTATCTCGCCCATTGCGTGGCGATGGAGGAGATCAGCCGCGCATCGGCCTCGATCGGCCTTAGCTACGGCGCCCATTCCAATCTCTGCGTCAACCAGATCAACCGCAACGGCAACCACCACCAGAAGGCGCGTTACCTGCCGAAGCTGATTTCCGGCGAGAATGTCGGTGCGCTGGCGATGTCGGAGCCCGGCGCCGGTTCCGACGTCGTTTCGATGACGCTCAGAGCCGACAAGCGCGGCGACCGTTATGTGCTCAACGGTAACAAGATGTGGATCACCAACGGTCCGGACGCCGACGTGCTCGTCGTCTATGCCAAGACCGATCCGACCGCCGGCCCGCGCGGCATCACCGCCTTCCTCGTCGAGAAGGGCTATGCCGGCTTTTCGACCGGCCAGAAGCTCGACAAGCTCGGCATGCGCGGCTCCAATACCTGCGAGCTGATTTTCAAGGACTGCGAAGTGCCGGAAGAAAACGTGCTCGGCACCATCGGCGGTGGCGTGCGCGTGCTGATGTCGGGGCTCGACTATGAGCGTGTCGTGCTTTCGGCCGGGCCGCTCGGCATCATGGCCGCCTGCCTCGATGTGGTCGTCCCCTATCTGCATGAGCGCAAGCAGTTCGGCCAGGCGATCGGCGAGTTCCAGCTGATGCAGGGCAAGCTCGCCGACATGTATGTAACGGCGAATGCGGCGCGCGCCTATGTCTATGCCGTGGCGGCGGCCTGCGATCGCGGCGAGACCACGCGCAAGGATGCGGCCGGTTGCATCCTCTATGCGGCGGAGAAGGCGACGGCGCTGGCGCTCGAAGCGATCCAGGCGCTCGGAGGTAACGGCTACACCAACGACTACCCGGCGGGTCGCCTGCTGCGCGACGCCAAGCTCTACGAGATCGGCGCCGGCACCAGCGAGATCCGCCGCATGCTGATCGGGCGGGAGCTGTTCACCGAGACGCGGTAGCCGCCGCCAACTGAAACGGCCGAACTCGATCGAAAGAGGACTTGATGACCGTTCTGAAATCTCACATTTCTCCGTCCTCCGATACGTTCAAGGCAAACCAGGCGGCCATGGCGGAGGCGATCGCGACTGTCGAAGACGCGGTGAAGGTGGCGGCCGCCGGCGGCGGTGATACCGCGCGCGAACGCCATGTCAGCCGCGGCAAACTCTTGCCGCGCGACCGGGTGGCCAGCCTCATCGATCCGGCAACACCCTTCCTCGAAGTCGGCATGACGGCGGCGCACGGCATGTACAACGGCGATGCGCCGGCGGCCGGGCTGATCACCGGCATCGGCCGGGTGTCTGGCCGTGAGTGCATGATCGTTTGCAACGACCCGACGGTCAAAGGCGGCACCTACTATCCGCTGACGGTCAAGAAGCACCTGCGCGCGCAGGAGATCGCCGCGGAAAACAATCTGTCCTGCATCTATCTGGTCGATTCCGGCGGCGCCAACCTGCCGAACCAGGACGAGGTTTTTCCGGACCGCGATCACTTCGGTCGGATCTTCTATAACCAGGCCAATATGTCGGCCGCCGGCATCCCGCAGATCGCCGTGGTGATGGGTTCCTGCACCGCGGGTGGCGCCTATGTGCCGGCCATGTCCGACGAGACGATCATCGTCGAAGGCCAGGGCACGATCTTTCTCGCCGGCCCCCCGCTCGTGCGCGCCGCGACCGGCGAGGTCGTCTCGGCGGAGGATCTCGGCGGCGCCGATGTGCACACGCGGCTCTCCGGCGTGGCCGACCATCTGGCGCGCGATGACGCTCATGCACTGGCGCTCGCCCGCCGGGCCGTTTCGGCACTCAATCGGCTGAAGCCGTTGACGGTCGAGCTGGTGACGCCTGAGCCGCCGCTCTACGACCCGCACGAGATCGCCGGCATCGTGCCCTCGGATCTGCGCACGCCCTACGACATCCGCGAGGTCATCGCCCGCACCGTGGACGGTTCCCGTTTCGACGAATTCAAGGCGCGCTACGGCACCACGCTCGTCTGCGGCTTTGCCCATGTGCACGGCATCCCGGTCGGCATCATCGCCAACAACGGCGTGCTGTTTTCGGAATCCGCCCTGAAGGGCGCGCATTTCGTCGAGCTCTGCGCCCAGCGCAAGATCCCGCTCGTCTTCCTGCAGAACATCACCGGCTTCATGGTCGGGCGGAAATATGAGACGGAAGGCATCGCCAAGCACGGCGCCAAACTGGTGACGGCGGTGGCGACGGCACGTGTGCCGAAGGTGACGATGCTGGTCGGCGGTTCCTTCGGCGCTGGCAACTACGGCATGTGCGGTCGGGCGTTTTCGCCGCGGTTCCTGTGGACCTGGCCGAACAGCCGCATCTCCGTCATGGGTGGTGAGCAGGCGGCCGGCGTCCTGACGACCGTGCGCAGCGAGGCCCTGAAGCGGGCGGGAACGCCCTGGAGCGAGGAGGAGGAGGCGCGTTTCCGCCAGCCCATCCTTGATCTCTTCGAACGCCAGAGCCATCCGCTCTATGCCTCGGCCAGACTTTGGGACGACGGCGTCGTCGATCCGCGCAAGACGCGCGACGTGCTCGGCCTGTCGCTGTCGGCGGCGCTCAATGCGCCGATCGAAGACACGCGCTTCGGCCTCTTCAGGATGTAGGGACACCGCCATGAAACGCGAAAACATCAATGCCCCGAACGCACCGCAGCCGCGTGGAGGCTACTCGCAGGCCGTTCGCCTGGAGAACTTCGAGCGTCTGCTCTTCGTCAGCGGGCAGGTGCCGCTGACGCCTGAAGACGCGCTGCCGAAGGGTTTCGAGGCGCAGGCGCGCCAGGTCTGGGCCAACATCGACGCGCAATTGACCGCGGCGGGCATGACCAAGGTCGATATCGTCAAGGTGACGGTGCTGCTTGCCGATCGGCAACACGCCATGGCCAACCGCGCGGCCCGCGCCGAATATCTCGGCGCGCTAGCACCCGCCATGACGGTCGCGATCGCCGGCATCTTCGATGCCGGATGGTTGCTCGAAATCGATGTGATCGCAGCGCAATAGGGCCAGGAGATGCCGATGTTTTCCAAACTCCTGATTGCCAATCGCGGTGAGATCGCCTGCCGGGTGATCCGCACAGCCAAGCGCCTCGGCATCCGCACGGTCGCCGTCTACTCCGATGCCGATGTCGGCGCGCTGCATGTGGCGCTGGCCGACGAGGCGATCCGCATCGGCCCGGCGCCGGCGCTCGACAGCTACCTTGTGGCCGAACGCATCATCGCGGCGGCGCACTCCGTCGGCGCAGACGCCATTCATCCCGGCTACGGCTTCCTGTCGGAGAATGCCGACTTTGCCGAAGCTGTCGAGGCGGCCGGCATCACCTTCGTCGGACCGTCGGCGTCGGCCATTCGCGCCATGGGGCTGAAGGATGCCGCCAAGGCGCTGATGGAGCAATCCGGCGTGCCGGTGGTTCCGGGCTATCACGGCGAGACACAGGAGCCGGACTTCCTTGCCGGGGAAGCGGTGAACATCGGCTATCCCGTGCTGATCAAGGCGCGCGCCGGCGGCGGCGGCAAGGGCATGCGGCGGGTCGACAGCGCCGCCGACTTTCCGGCTGCGCTGGAGGCGGCGCGCCGCGAGGCGGAAGCGGCCTTCGGCGACGGCGCGGTCCTGATCGAGAAATATCTGACGAAGCCGCGGCATATCGAGGTGCAGGTCTTCGGTGACCGGCACGGCAACATCCTGCATCTTTACGAGCGCGACTGCTCGCTGCAACGACGCCACCAGAAGGTGATCGAGGAAGCGCCGGCGCCGGGCATGACCGCGGAAGTGCGGCGCGCCATGGGCGAAGCCGCCGTTCGCGCGGCGCAGGCGATCGGCTATGTCGGCGCGGGCACTGTCGAGTTCATCGCCGACGTGACCGACGGACTCTGGCCGGATCAGTTCTATTTCATGGAAATGAACACCCGGCTGCAGGTCGAGCATCCGGTCACCGAGGCGATCACCGGCATCGATCTCGTCGAGTGGCAGCTGCGGGCTGCAGCCGGTGAAGCGCTGCCGAAACGCCAGAGCGAGATCGCCATCGACGGCTGGGCCTTCGAGGCCCGCATCTATGCGGAAGACCCGTCGCGCGGCTTCCTGCCGGCGACCGGGCATCTCACGACCTTGAGCTTTCCGGAGGAGGGCGTCCGTGTCGATGCCGGTGTCCGGCAGGGAGACAGGATCACGCCGTTCTATGACCCGCTGATCGCCAAGCTGATCGTGCACGGGTCCAACCGGTCGACGGCGCTGGCCAGGCTCGAGAACGCGCTCAGGGCCTGCCGCATCGGTGGCACGGTCACCAATCTCGATTTTCTGGCCCGCCTTGCGGCCGAACCGGATTTTCGCGCCGGGCACCCCGATACCGGCCTGATCGATCGTTCGATCGATCGGCTATCGGCGTCGCCGGTGCCGAACGATGCGGCCCTCGCGCTTGCGGCCATCATTTCGACCGGAGCCTTGCAGCCGGACGGATCGGCCGATCCCTGGTCTTCGCTCGGCCATTGGCAGATTTGGGGTGACGCAAACCGCAACATCGCGATCGAGCACCTGGGTGGACGGACGACCGTGGCGCTGGCGGCCCGTGGCCGGGATCAGTTCGCCGTCCACACCGGGACGGCGGCGCTGCCGGTCGTTATCCTCCATCGCTCTGCCGATGGCGCCCGGGCGGAAATCGCCGGCGCGCAGCAGGAGTTCCGTTTCCTGCGCGAAGGCGAGCAGATCACGCTGTTCCTGAACGGTGAGACCTACGGACTTCGCTTGCCGGACGCGCTTGGTGCCGGTCACTCAAGCGAGGTCGCCGACGACGCGGTCTCGGCGCCGATGCCCGGCATCGTCAAGCTCATCCGGGTCCGCCCCGGTGATGCGGTCGAGAAGGGCCAGGCGCTTGCGGTCATGGAAGCGATGAAGATGGAACTCACCTTGTCGGCCTCGCGCGCCGGCGTGGTCGAGAGCGTGCAGGTCAGCGAAGGCGAGCAGGTGACAGCCGGCGCCGTGCTGGTGATGCTCCAGCCGGAGAGCGCGGAATGAGCGGAGCGGCGCCTGGGCATGTGACGATCGTCGAGATGGCGCCGCGCGACGGGCTGCAGAATGAAAGCGCGCTCGTCCCAACGACTGAGAAGATACGTCTCGTCGATATGCTCTCGGATTGCGGCTACGAGCGGATCGAGGTGACGAGCTTCGTCAGCCCGAAATGGGTGCCGCAGATGGCCGACGCCGCCGAAGTGATGGCCGGCATCCGGAGGCGGCCCGGGACGCGCTACGCGGTGCTGACGCCCAACATGCGCGGTCTTGAAGCCGCGCTCGAAGCCGGCGCCGACGAGGTGGCGATCTTCGCGTCGGCTTCCGAAACCTTCTCGCAAAAGAACATCAATTGTTCGATCGCCGAGAGCATCGAGCGGTTCCTACCGGTTGCCGAACTGTGCCGGGAAAAAGGAATTCTGCTGCGCGGCTATGTGAGTTGCGTTGTCGAATGCCCTTATGAGGGTGCGATCGCCCCAGCGAGCCCCGCCCGCGTCGCCGACCTGCTCGACGATCTCGGTTGCTACGAGATCAGTCTCGGCGACACGATCGGCCGCGGCACGCCGGAGGCGGTGGACGCGATGCTGGCCGCGGTGCTGGAGCGCATTCCGGCCAACAGGCTCGCCGGGCATTTCCACGACACCTCCGGCCGCGCGCTCGACAACATTGCCGTTTCGCTCGACCGCGGCCTCAGGGTCTTCGACGGTTCGGCCGGTGGTCTCGGTGGCTGCCCCTATGCGCCGGGTGCTGCCGGCAATGTCGACACGCTCGCCGTCAACGCCTTCGTAACGGCCAAGGGTTTTGCGACGGGGCTCGACGTAGCGAAGCTCGAACAGGCCGCCGCTTTCGCGCGGACCTTAAGGACGGGATCATGACCTTCGAAACGATCCGGATCGAAACCGATGCACGCGGTGTCGCGCGGCTGACCTTGGCACTGCCGCAGAAGCACAACGCGCTTTCGGCGCGGATGATCGGCGAACTGACCGAGGCGGCAGAGCAGCTTTCGGCCGACCGTTCTGTCCGCGTCGTTATCCTTGAGGGCGAGGGCCGCAGCTTCTGCGCCGGCGGCGACCTCGGCTGGATGCGCGAGCAGTTCGATGCAGACAGGGCGACTCGCATTGCTGAGGCGACGCGATTGGCGATGATGTTCAAGGGGCTGAACGAGATCTCGAAGCCCATGATCGGCCGCCTGCATGGCAATGCCTTTGGCGGCGGCGTTGGCCTCATGAGCATCTGTGACGCGGCGGTTGCCTCGACCGACGCCAAGTTCGGCCTGACCGAAACACGTCTCGGCCTGATCCCGGCGACCATCAGCCCCTATGTCGTCGCCCGCATCGGCGAGGGTAAGGCGCGGCCGCTGTTCATGTCCGCCCGTCTGTTTGGTGCGGAGGAGGCGCGCGCCTTGGGGCTCGCCACCACCGTTGTCACCGCCGACGCGCTGGATGCGGCGATCGAAGCGGAGATCGAGCCCTATCTGGCGGTCGCGCCGGAGGCCACCGGCCGGGCCAAGCGACTGGCTCGCTCGCTTGGGGCTCCAATCACCGAAAAGACCATTGCCGCGACCATCGAACAGCTTGCCGATTGCTGGGAATCCGATGAGGCGCGTGAGGGTGTCGGCGCGTTCTTCGACAAGCGCGAGCCCGCCTGGCGGCGATAGGCGTCCTTGATTTGGGCATGTTTTGATCTTACTTTGATAACACGATGATCAAAACAAGTGCGGATCCTGTCATGGCTGCTGTCGGTCTCAACATCTCCACCGCCCACTACGGCGAGAGCCAGTCGTCCTTCCTGTCCGCTCGGCTGGTCGCCGAACGCCTTGGCGTGACGCTTGCCGAACTCGCGAAGCTGATCGGTGTCGCGCGCAACACGCTGACGGCGAAGTCCAGTGCCCGAAAGGTCGATGCGGCCTTGAGCAGCGTCGTCCGTATCCTTGCCATAGCCGGCGAAATGGCGGGCGACGATAGCCGCGCCGTCATCTGGTTCAAGCACCAGCCGATCCCCGGCTGGGCCGGCAAGACCGCCTATGATCTCGTCGGCGAGGGCAAGGCCGACAAGGTGCTCGCCTATCTCGAAGCCGTGCGTTCCGGTGTCTACGCCTGATGGCGGTTGGTGAGCCGGTGCGCCTCTGGCGCGCTTATGTGCCGCGCTGGGCGCATGCGCCGCTCTCGGGCGAAGGGGCAGGGCGGTACGGTGGGAGGTGGAATCCCGTTGGAACGCCGACGATTTACGCCGCCCGCGAGCTCTCGACCGCCTGGGCCGAATACAATCAGGGTTTCGTCCAACACCCGGCGCTGATCGCCCAGCTTGAACTCCGCTTTGCCCGTCTTGCCGATCTGACGGCGCCGGAGATCCTTTCCGACCTTGGTCTCACCGAAGAAATCCACCGATGCGAATGGCGCGATGCGCTCGATCGTGGTCTGGTGCCGGAGACGCACCAGCTGCAACTGGCGTTGAGCGACCGAGGCTTCGATGGCCTGATCTATCCGTCCTTCATGTCGCCCGGCGGCACCTGCGTCGCGCTGTGGCACTGGAACGCGGGCGAGGGTTCCGAACTGAAGGTTATCGATCCCGAAGGGCGCCTGCCGAAAACGCCGGCGTCCTGGCTCTGAAGTTGAGCCGTTTGCGTGGCGATGAGGCTGCCTCAGATCACCTTGCCCGGATTGAGGATGCCGTTCGGGTCGAGCGCCCGTTTGATCCGGTGCATGAGTTCGAGTTCGGCCGGGCTGCGCGAATGGTCGAGGAAATCCCGCTTCAGCGTGCCGATGCCATGTTCGGCCGAGATCGAGCCTTTGTAGCGCCGCACGATTTCGTAGACGATGCCGTCGACGATATGCGGCGTGTCCGCGTCGCTGTCAGGCTCGGAAAAGGCGATATGCAGGTTGCTGTCGGCGACGTGGCCGAAGAAGGAGACATGGGCGGCCGGGAAACGGGTGGAAAGGGCGGCACCACATTCCGTGGCGAAGCGGCCGATATCGCCGATCGGCAGGCTGACGTCGAGGTTGACGAGCGCCGGCAGCTGGCTGTCCATCGCGTGGCCTTCGCGCACGCTCCAGAACGAACGGCTTTCTTTCTCCGACTGGGCGATCAGCGCATTGGCAATGATCCCATCTTCAAGCGCCTCACCGAGAAAGGCCTCGAAGCCATCACGCTCGCTGGCATCACCGAGCAGATCCTGCTCAACGATCACCGCGAAGGGCGGGATTTCATCAAAGAACTTCAGCTTCTCCGCCTCGGCGTTGAAGCGGAAGTAGTTTTCCCACATCGCCTCGAAGGCCGAGAGGCCGGGCAGGCGGCGTTGGCAGCGCGTGAGGAAGGCGACCACGTCGTCGTAGCTTTCGAGAGCGCAGAGCGCCGTCAGCCGGCCGGCGGGCAAGGGTCGCAGGCGCAGGACCGCGCGGGTGATCACGCCGAGCGTTCCTTCGGAGCCGATGAAGAATTGCCGGAGGTCGTAGCCGGTGTTGTTCTTGATCATCTTGTTGAGCGACGAGATGATCGTGCCGTCGGCGAGCACCGCTTCGAGACCGAGCACGTTGTCGCGGGTCACGCCGTAGCGAAGCACCCGGATGCCGCCGGCATTGGTGGCGAGGTTGCCGCCGATCTGGCAGGAACCGCGGGCGCCGAGATCGATCGGCAGCAGGAAACCGGCGTCTTCGGCGGCGCGTTGCACCACTTCGAGCGGCGTTCCGGCCCGCACGGTCATGGTGCCTGCCTGTGGGTCGATCTCTTCGATACCGTTCAAACGCTCGAGCGAGATCACCACCGCGTCGTTGCCGGCATTGGCGCCGCCAGCAAGCCCGGTCAGGCCGCCCTGGACGACGACCGTTTGGCCGTTCTCGTTGCAGAGCCGGAGGGCCGTGGCGATCTCGCCACTGCTTGTCGGGCGGATCACGGTTTTGGGCAGCTCCCGGCCGGTCAGGCTGGCGTCGCTGCGGTGGCGTTCGCCGATTTGCGTGCCGGTGAGCACGATGTCGCCGAGGGCTTGTTTCAGGTCGTCGACGATGGTCATGCGCTTCTCCCGGTTCCGCAGCCATTGTCGGCAGCGGATATCCTTGCTTAGCGCATCCCAAAGTAAACCGATATCCGCACGGCGACGCTCAGTCTGTCGTTTGCCGGCGCGCTTGCACGCTAGGCACGCGACCGGTCAGCTGCCGGTGCGTGCCAGTTCAAACGGTTCGGCGGTCTCCACTTCGGCCGGCGGCTCCGGCGTTGCGGCCGCATTCGGCTGCTCCTCCCTGAAGATCTTCCACTTTGTCGGTCGGAAGGCGATGCGGCTGTGGTCGCCGGCAGCGGCGCGTTCGGGCGAGAGTTCGATCTCGACATGCGGATGGTTGCGGCCAAGGTCGAGTTCGAGATGGCGGGTGCCGGCG
>NZ_LMJM01000020.1:0-331 GCF_001429005.1 Ensifer sp. Root954 | reverse complement strand
GCGGTCGGCGAGCTCCAGCGCCTCGTCCTGGTCATGGGTGACGAAGATCGTCGTGTGGCCGGTGCGGTCGTGAATGTCGCGCAGCCACTTGCGCAGTTCTTTTCGGACCTGCGCGTCGAGCGCGCCGAAGGGCTCGTCGAGCAGAAGCACGTTCGGTTCCACCGCCATGGCGCGGGCGAGCGCCACACGCTGGCGCTGGCCACCCGAGAGCTGCGCCGGATAGCGCTTGTCGAGGCCGGAGAGCTGGACGAGGTCGAGAAGGTCGAGGGCGCGCTTGCGGATCTCGGCCGACGGCGGGCGGCGATTGGAGGGCCGCACCTTCAGCCCGAAG
>NZ_LMJM01000019.1:334-10700 GCF_001429005.1 Ensifer sp. Root954 | reverse complement strand
ATTCCTTGCGAGTGACAACCCATTGGTATCTATCGCAAGTCGCACTTCATCCTTGAACCCACCCGGCTACATGCAAAGATCACATAAGATAGATTATGGAACTAACGTATATGCCGGAAAGCATGGATTGCGGCTGAACGTTGCCTTGGCGAGCTTGACCCGGCCTTTCCAGCCTGCTTAGCGTTCCCGAACCAAACACCTCATTTTCAAGGCCAGATGTGATGAGCGAATTGCGCGTTCTTTCAGATGCTTTCATTCCGGAACTGCCAAACCGCTACAAAGGCAAAGTTCGCGAAAACTACGACCTGCCCGATGGCAACCGCATTATAATCGCGACGGACCGCCTCAGCGCCTTCGACGTCATTCTTACGTCGATCCCGAACAAGGGTCACGTGCTGACGCAGACGGCGCGCTACTGGTTTGAGGAAACCGCCGACATCTGCCCGAACCATGTGGTCAGCTATCCCGACCCCAATGTCGTCATCGGCAAGCGGCTCGACATCCTGCCGGTCGAGGTCGTCGTGCGCGGTTATCTCGCCGGAACGACCAGTACCTCGATCCTGACGAAATACCGCAACGGCGAGCGCGAGATGTACGGCATCACCCTGCCGGACGGAATGCGCGACAATGAGAAGCTTCCCCAGGCAATTATCACGCCCACCAGCAAGGCTTTCGACGGCGGCCATGACGAGCCGCTTTCGGTCGAAGCGATCATCGAGCAAGGACTGCTGACGAAGGAACAGCTCGATACCGTCTGGCAATATGCGCTTGCGCTGTTTGCCCGCGGTCAAGAGCGCGCCGCCGAGCGCGGCCTGATCCTCGTCGACACCAAATACGAGTTTGGAACCGACGAAAACGGCACGATCATTCTCGCCGACGAGATCCACACACCCGACAGCAGCCGCTACTGGATCGCCGACAGCTACCAGGAAAGCTTCGAGCGCGGCGAACGTCCCAGGAGTTTCGACAAGGATTTCGTCCGTGCCTGGGTCACTGCGCGCTGCGATCCCTACAAGGATCCGATCCCGGAAATTCCACTTGATCTCATCGAGCAGACCTCGGCGGTCTATATCGAAGCCTTCGAAAAGATCACCGGCCAGCGCTTCGTTCCGGACCTGTCGGGTGCGACGGTTCTGGATCGCATTCGCGCCAACCTGACGCCATATTTCCCGAAATAAATCAGTATATTATAGATTTATTCTAATCTGATTTAGGCGCCGGGCGTAGGATCATCGACATCGAATTCGAGCCGCATCAGGTCGTATGCCGGCTCGATATGATCAGGCGTCTCGCCTTGCACCGTGTCGTAATCCAGCGGCACATGCATGTGTGTTAGCACCGCCCGCTTCGGCTTGAGGCGCTCGATCCAGCCGAGCGATTGCACCAGTGACAGATGGCTCGGGTGGAACTTGTACTGCAGCGTATCGATCACCAGCAGATCGAGGTCGCCGAGCTTGGCAATGGTCTCGGCCGGAAAATCGCTGACATCGCTGCAATAGGCAAAGTCGCCGATGCGGAAGCCCAGAGAATGAATATTGCCGTGAAACTGCATCAGCGGCCGGAACGCGATCGGCCCGCCGGCGCCTGATATCACCACCGGCGACAGATCATCGGCAATGATGTGCGGCTCGACGATCGGTGGATAGCCGCTGCCTGGCGGTGATTCCAGGCAATAGCCAAACCCCTCGCGAATACGGCCCATCGTATAGGCATCGGCCCAGATCGGCACCCGCCTGCGGTTTTCGATGACGTAACCGCGCAAGTCGTCGATCCCGTGCAGATGGTCGGCATGGGAATGGGTATAGATCACCGCATCGATGTGGCGCACGTTCGTTGCGACCATCTGCGCACGAAAATCCGGCCCGGTGTCGATGACGACGGTCGTCTTGCCGCCGTCGGGCGCGATTTGCTCGACGAGCAAGGCCGCGCGCATGCGCCGGTTTTTCGGGTTGTCAGGATTGCAGGCGCCCCAGTCCCCGGTAATGCGCGGCACGCCTGGTGACGAGCCGCAGCCGAGAATGGTGAAAGTGCGCCGGAACGCCACGTCAGAGCCTCGGCATCTTGGAGAAGACGCGGAAGGCATTCTCCGTGGTGATCCTTGCAATCTCCTCAGTGGTCACGCCGATCGTCTCGGCAAGCACGGCTGCCGTATGGGCAACGTAAGCCGGCTCGTTGCGCTTGCCGCGGAACGGCTTCGGCGCGAGGTACGGCGCGTCGGTTTCGACGATCATCCGGTCATGCGGCACGGTCTTGGCGATTTCACGCAGCTCTTCGGATTTCGGGAAAGTCAGGATGCCCGAAAAGGACACGTAGCCGCCGAGCTCCACGCCGACACGGGCGAGCTCCGGACCGGAAGAGAAGCAGTGCAGAAGGAAAGGGAAGGCCCCCTTCCCGGTTTCCTCGGTCAGGATCGCCGCCATGTCCTCATCGGCCGAGCGGCTGTGAATGACGAGCGGCAGGCCGGTCTCGCGGGCAGCCGCAATGTGACGACGGAGGCCCTCGACCTGGGCCTCGCGCGGCGCATTGTCATAGAAGTAATCAAGACCTGCCTCGCCGATCGCCACCACCTTCGGATGGGCCGAAAGCCGCACGAGATCCTCGGTGGTGATATCAAGCTCCTCGTCCGCATTGTGCGGATGAGTGCCGACGGAACAGAAGACGTTCGGATAGGCCTCGGCGATCGCAAGGATCGTCTCGAACCGCTTCACGCGGGTCGAGATCGTGATCATCTGCTCGACACCGGCCTCGCGCGCCCGCGCGACGATTGCGTCGCGCTCCGCTTCGAAATCGGGGAAGTCCAGATGGCAATGGGTATCGATCAGCATGCTCAAGATGCCTTACTGCGCTTCGGGTGCCACATAGCGCGGGAAGACCGGCTTCGGCGCCTCGAGCGGCGTGCCCGAGGCGAGACGTCCGGCCTCGCCGAGCGCTGCGAAGTCACGCTTGTCGGCGGGTGCAGCCACCAGGTCGAGCAGCTTCGCCGAGGATTCCGGCATGAACGGCTGAAGCAGGATTGCGATCTGGCGCACGACTTCGGCCGTCACGTAAAGCACTGTGCCCATGCGCGCTGGATCGGTCTTTTTCAGCGCCCAGGGCTCCTGGCCGGCGAAGTAGCGGTCGGTCTCGGAGACGACGGCGATGATCGCCGCCAGCGCCCGGTGGATCATCTGCTTACCCATCTCGTCGCGCGTGATCTCGTGCAGCGCGTCGGCGGCGGCCAGCATCGCTTTGTCTTCGTCGGTCAGGGGGCCGCACACGGGCACCTGGCCGTCGCAGTTCTTGACGATCATCGACAGCGAGCGGCTCGCCAGGTTGCCGATGCCGTTGGCAAGGTCGGAATTGATGCGGGTCGCGATCCCTTCCTCGCTATAGCTGCCGTCCTGGCCGAACGACACCTCGCGCAGGAAGAAATAGCGGATCTGGTCGAGACCGAAATGTTCGACGAGGTTGAACGGGTCGACGACGTTGCCGAGCGACTTCGACATCTTCTCGCCCTTGTTGAGCAGGAAGCCGTGCGCGAAGACGCGCTTGGGCAGCGGCAGGCCGGCCGACATCAGGAACGCCGGCCAATAGACCGCGTGGAAGCGGATAATGTCCTTGCCGATCACATGGATGTTCGCTGGCCAGAACTTGGCGCGCGGGCCCTTGGGATCGTCGAGATAACCGGTCGCGGTGATGTAGTTCGTCAGCGCGTCGACCCAGACATACATGACATGCGCCGGATCGTTCGGCACCTTGATGCCCCAGTCGAAGGTGGTGCGCGAAACCGAGAGGTCCTTGAGGCCGGACTTCACGAAGGAGATCACTTCGTTGCGGCGCTCGGCCGGGCCGATGAAATCCGGATTCTCTTCGTAGTGCTTCAGCAGCTTGTCCTGGTATTCGGACAGCTTGAAGAAGTAGCTCTGCTCCTCGACCCACTCGACCGGCGTCCCCTGCGGGCCGTAGCGCACGCCGTCGGCGCGCAGCTCGGTCTCGTTCTCCTGATAATAGGCTTCGTCGCGCACCGAATACCAGCCGGCGTAGGAGTCCTTGTAGAGGTCGCCCGCCTCGCCCATGCGGATCCAGATGTCCTGCGACGCCTGATGGTGGCGCTGCTCGGTCGTGCGGATGAAATCGTCGTTGGACGCGTTCAGGGCCACGGCCATCTTCTGGAATTCGGCCGAATTGCGGTCGGCAAGTTCCTGCGGCGTCACGCCTTCCTTGCGCGCCGTCTGCTGCATCTTCTGCCCGTGCTCGTCCGTGCCGGTCAGGAAGAAAACCTCACGTCCGTCGAGGCGCTGGTAGCGCGCCATGGCATCCGTCGCGATCAGTTCATAGGCATGGCCGATGTGCGGCTTGCCGTTCGGGTAGGAAATCGCTGTCGTGATGTAGAAGGGGGACGTGTCTCTCATAGGCGGATTCGATCTATCTCGGATTAAGCTACGCACGCTCTTAGCGCATACGCTGTTAGGAAGAAACATGCGATCCATGAAAAGCCCGGCCGAAGCGGCCGCCGCCACCGCCCTCCTCCTTGCGCGCCCCGCGTGCAAGATTTAGAACAAACAGGAAACAAATGAAGGGGTGAGTCGTGCTGGATCAACTTGGCAGCCAATTTGAAACCGCGTCGGCCGGCTATGCCGCCGCGCACGGGATCGAGCGCGACCCCGACTGGTTCATTTTGAAGATGCAGGAGGAAATGGGGGAACTGACCCAGGCCTGGAACAAGCTGAGCGGTCGCGGGAGGTCCCAGGGGAAATCGCCGGACGACCTCCGGGCACAGATGGCCGACGAGACCGCAGACCTTCTTGGGCACGTCCTGCTCTTCGCGCAGTACCATAAGCTGGACCTCCAGGCGGCGATCGAGCGAAAATGGCGTTTTCAGCCGGCGCTATAGCGCCGCTTTCATATCGTCGAGCAGCGACAGAATGGTCTGCTTTCGGTCGAGATTATAGGCATCGCTGACCGTCAGTCGCTCGGTCACGGAGGCTGACAGTCGGGCGAAGCGTTCGGCGCGCATGATATCGCCCGAAACGGCCGCCTCCCGCGCCTCGCGCATGATGCGATCGCTGGCAAGGGCCTGGAAGAAATCGAAGATCGTTTCGCTGTCCTTGCCGGCGAGGGCATCGGCGAGCTTGTGCATGTCTTTCCGGACAGACGGTCCCTGCCCTGCAAGGATGCCCTCGAAGGTTGCCGCGATTTCCAGTCCGCCATAGTTGATCAGCTTCAGCGCCTCGGCGACGCTGCCGCTGGCGGCTGCGATGATGCGTCCGGCATTCTCGCCCTCGAGATCGAAACCGAGATGGGCCAATGCCTGGCCGAGCGGTGCTGCGTCGAGCGGCTTCAGTCGCAGCGGCAGGCAGCGCGAGCGGATCGTCGGCAGCAATTTTCCGGGTGCATGCGTCAGCACCAGGAACAGCGAGCGGCGCGGCGGTTCCTCGAGGATCTTCAGGATGGCGTTGGCCGCATTGCGATTGAGATCGTCGGCCGGATCGATGATGACGATCCGCCAATTGCCCGTGCCGGAGGTCTGGCTGAAGAACTTGCCCGCGCGCCGGACCTCGTCGACGGTGATCGCCCCCTTCGCCCTGCCGGTCTTTTCATCGATCGGGCGGGCCAGGTGCAGGAGATTGTGTGAGGCGCCGGAGGCAAGCTGCCTGCCGATCGCAGAGGTCGGGTCCGGGTCGGCAAGCGTTTCAGGCGCATCGGCCGGTTCAGGATTTTTTAGGATGTGATGGGCAAAGCGGAAGGCAAGCGTCGCCTTGCCGATCCCTTCCGGCCCTTCGATCAGGATCGCGTGGTGCCCCTTGCCGGAGCGATAGCTCTGCGCCAGGAAGGCTTCCGCCTGCTCATGGCCGAACAGGCGATTGTTCTCCGCGGGCGCAATGGCGCCATCAAGGACCCCGGCTCTTTCGCTCATGACACGGCTTCCTCGGCCGACGTGTCCGTGCCGTCGCCATGCGGCAGAAGCGCTTCGACAAGCGAAAGCACCTCGGCGGCGATGGCCTCAACCGGCTGCGTCGCATCCACCACCCGGCACCGCTCGGAATCGCGTCTGGCAATGTCGAGAAAGGCGTCGCGCCGCTTCTCGTGGGTCTCTAGCTGTTCCTTTTCGAAACGATCGGGATTGTCGTCGCCGGCGCGGCGTTGCGCCCGCTCGAGGCCGACGCTGGCGGGCAGGTCGAAGATCACGGTGCGGTCCGGCACGACACCGTTGATTGCTACGCGCTCCAGGCTTTCGACGAAGCTTTGTTCGAGATTGCCGGTGATGCCCTGGTAGACGCGCGAAGAATCCATGAAGCGGTCGCAAAGCACGATGATGCCTTTGTCGAGCGATGGCCGGATGACCTCCTCGACATGGTCGCTGCGGGCTGCGGCAAAGAGAATCGCCTCCATCCGCACTCCGAAGGATTCCGCAGCCCCCGAAAGCAGCACGTGACGCACCGCCTCGGCGCCGGGAGAACCACCCGGCTCGCGCGTCGTCAGCACCTCGTAGCCGCGGGCGCGCAGGGAATCGGCTAGCAGGCGGAGCTGCGTCGACTTGCCGGCACCTTCCCCGCCTTCGAATGTTACGAATAGACCTTTTTTCAGCGACACCATGCTTTCCCGTATCGGCATGCGATTTGGCCCTGTTTAGCCGATTGGTCCTCCGGGCGAAACCGTCAGGTGACGATTTGAAGAGGCATTCCAGTGAGCGCGGCTCAGAGCCAGAAGAAAAGCAGTTCCTGCAGGGCGTCGACCGCGCGGCTCGTCAGGGTTCCCTGCCCCACCGCGCCGGCCGTCTTGACCGGGACCTCGCGCAACAGTTTCTCGCCGTTCCACAGCTTGACGACGCCGACTTCCGTGCCGGCCGTCACCGGCGCCCGCAAGGGCCACTTGTAGACGATGCGCGCCGTCAGCCGCTCGGGATTGTTGACCGGCAGCAGCACGTCGACCGGACCGCCGGCCACCAACGCGACGTGAGATGCATCGCCGCCATAGACGGCAGCCTCGCCGATCGCTTCTCCATCGGCGAAGATCCGCTTCTTCTCGAAGGCGGTCATCGCCCAGTCGAGAACCTTGCGGCTTTCTTCGATACGTTCCTTGTCGGTTTCAAGGCCGCCCATCGCGAGATAAACGCGGCGGTCACCGCGTTGCAGCGACGCGGCGAGCGAAAAGCCGAAACCTTCGGCAAAGCCCGTTGCCAGGCCGTCCACGCCGATATTGGCGGAGATCAGCGGGTTCTTGTTGCGTTGGAGGATCTTGTTCCATTCGAATTCCGGCTGGGAATAGAGCCGGTAGAGATCGGGATGCGCTTCGTGCAGGTGGCGGACGAGCGTCACCAATTCGCTCATTGTGATCTTGTTGCCGGGATCGGGCAGCCCGGTCGCGTTGCGGAAGGTCGCGACCGGCATGCCGAGTTCGCGCGCGCGCGCCGTCATGCGCTCGGCAAATGCACCTTCGCTGCCGGTCATGCCCTCGGCGAGAATGATGCAGGCGTCGTTGGCCAGCTGAACGGCTACGCCCTGCAGGAGATCGGCGACCCGGATGCGCGACTTCAGAGCGGCAAACATCGTCGAGGTGCCGGCCGGCGCGCCGCCGGTCCGCCACGCATGCTCCGATACGTCGTAGAGGGTTTCGGGCGAGACTTCGCCCTTGCCGAGCGCCTCGGCGACGACCTCCATGGTCATCAGCTTGGCAAGCGAGGCTGGCGGGATCGGGTCGTTTTCGGCACGCGAGAAAAGCACCGTGCCGGTTTCTGCATCGACCAGCAGGATCTGCTTTGCCTTGGTGTCGAAGGCGGGTGCCGGCGTTTGCGCGAATGCGGCGCCGGCAAACAACGCAAGGCCAAGGAAAGCGGCCGAAAGCATCTTCATGCGCATGGGAAACTCCGGTTTCCCCTCGGGCATAGCAGCGTGGTCATTTTGGCACAACGCCGAGAACTGTTAACGGGCCGAACCGTTCGTTTTCTGGCGCTTGGCGTAGTCGACGATGACTTGCGGCGTTAGCTGCTTCTTGTCGACCATGATCGCTTCGAAGGGCGATTCGGCGTCGCTGACGCGAACTTCGTAATAGGCAGCCGCATAGGCCATGTTGCCGTCGGGCATCGGAATGTACTCCGGCCGCTCGCGCGGGATCGGGCCGATTTCCGGCAGCATGACGAATTCGTTGAACGACGCCGGCTGCTGGGCAAACTGCGGCACGGGCGCGGCCATCGCGGTGACCGGTTCGCTGACGTCGAGCGACGCCTTGGCCGGCACGGTGATGGTGCCGAGGCTTTGCTTGCGGAACGGTTCGTTCGAGGCAACCATCACGCCGGTTGCAATCTGCCCTTCGGGCATGATGCTCGGGCCGCGCTGGCCCTTCTCGACATAGGACGCCATGAGGTAAGGCATGTCGTTACCTTCGAGCGGTGCGCGGCCGACATATTGCACCTTCACCTGCGCGCTGCCCTTGCGCTTGATGTCGAGCAGGTCTGCTGTTTTCGAGGAAACGTCGATGATGCGGCCGTATTCGTAGGGGCCGCGATCGTTGACGCGCACGATGACCGAGGTGCCGTTTTCCATGTTGGTGACGCGGGCGTAGCTCGGCAGCGGAAACGTCGGATGGGCGGCCGACAGATGCGCCTTGTCGTAGACTTCGCCGTTGGCGGTCAGGCGTCCGTGGAAGGCGGAGCCGTACCAGGATGCCATACCCGTCTTGTTATAGCCGAAGTCTTCCTTGGGCTGGTACCACTTGCCCTTGACCTGATAGGCCTTGCCGACCTGAAAGCGTCCGCCGCCCTTCGGGATGTTGTTGCCGGTGGCAACGCGCGGGCTCGCCTTTACGCCATAGACGGATTCAGGAAAGTACTCCTTGCTCCGCGCAGTTTTCTTGACATTCGACGTGGAGCCGCAGGCGGCAAGCGTTACGCACAGTGCCGGGATCGCCGCAAGGCGCAGTCCCTTGACCAGATATGCCGCATTTTTATTGGAGGTCATCTGTCCCACAACATCGATCGATAAAGCCGTACTCGAAACCTGCCGCTTACCCCCAGCGGAAATCTCGACGTCCCGAAACGGAACAGGTGTGTATTCATGACATCATCAAGGCAAAAATGCGAACTCATCCACAGGCCGGCTCCGCATTTCGTGAGTTATGGTTTACGGCTGGTTAACGTGATCGGGCCCGGCGCCTGCTCTTCAAAGCGGTCGAGAAAATCTTGCAGCGACGCATGTTAATTCTTGCAAAGCGCCAAGGCTTCGCGCAATAACGCCGTGCCCGGCACGCAGTCGCGCGGTGCTTCAGGCAAGGACAGGTGGCCGAGTGGTTTAAGGCTCTGGTCTTGAAAACCAGCGTACGGGAAACCGTACCGTGGGTTCGAATCCCACCCTGTCCGCCATTTCCCTTTTCTCCACCCATTAGTTGTCGAACCGACGAGATGGGACTACCTTACGAAGCGAAATGACGGTGCCAAGTCCTTTGGGGAGCGGGATCGACATGCGCGTTAAAGATGTAATGACGACGTCGGTCGTCAAGCTGTCCCCTGACAACAGCGTCAGGCAGGCAGCCCGGATCATGCTCGACAATCATGTCAGTGGCCTTCCCGTGGTCGACGGTGATGGAGCCCTGGTGGGCGTCATCAGCGAAGGCGACCTCATTCGCCGGAGCGAGCTTGGCGGCGGCATTCCGGTCGCCGACCCGGCCGGGGCCGCGGACGAGCGGGCGAGCGCCTATGTGCGCCGATCCTCCTGGAGGGTCGGTGATGCCATGACGGCCAATCCCGTGACCATCGATGAGGATGCCTCGGTCGCGCGCGTCGCGTCTCTGATGCGGGAGCGCGGCATCAAGCGTGTACCGGTGCTTAGAAACGGCCTTGTTGTCGGTATCGTCAGTCGCGCCGATCTGCTGCAGGCGATCTTGTCCGCAAAGCAAGACGAGACGGCGGCCGGCGACGAAGCCATCCGGCGCAGTATCCTGGTGCGCATCGGCGAAAATACCGGTCTTGAAGGCCTGGACATAAAGGTCGCCGTGACCGACGGCATCGTGCACCTCTGGGGCAACGTGGATACCGCCGATTGCCGTAAGGCGGCCCGCATCCTCGCTGAGAACGTGCGCGGCGTTCGCGGCGTGGTCGAGCACTACGCCGAGCCCTATCCGCAATAAGATATGCGTCGAGACCGCCGCGGCATGTGTCCGCGGCGCTGCAAGCGTATTCCTGCTGCTGTCGTTCCAACTTCAAGCGTTCCACCATCCTGCCCGCCGAAAAAACAGCAACGACTGTAGCGAATTCGAGAGACTGCGATGGCTTGCGCGACGGCAAGCTGGAGGGAATTTCAGCATAGGTCCTTTTGACCGGGAGGCTCAGATGGTTTCGCCTGAAACAGCATCGATGAAAGAGACGGCATCCGGAAAATCAGCAGCACCGTTG
>NZ_LMJM01000019.1:0-299 GCF_001429005.1 Ensifer sp. Root954 | reverse complement strand
GCGCGCTTCGAACTATCTGTCGGTCGGGCAGATCTATCTGCTCGACAATCCGCTTCTGCGCGAACCGCTGAAGCGCGAGCACATCAAGCCGCGCCTGCTCGGCCATTGGGGCACGTCGCCGGGCCTCAACATGCTCTACGTGCATCTCAATCGCGTCATCAAACGTGACGACCTCGACATGATCTATATCATCGGTCCCGGCCATGGCGGGCCGTCTCTGGTGGCGCATGCCTATTTGGAAGGGACCTATACGGAGTTCTATCCGAACATCGCCGAAGACGCCGAAGGCATGCAGCGGC
>NZ_LMJM01000018.1:362-43964 GCF_001429005.1 Ensifer sp. Root954 | reverse complement strand
AGCCGGCATGGTGATGGTCAACCTGCCGACGGCGGGCGTCGATTTCCACGTGCCCTTCGGCGGGCGCAAGGGCTCGTCCCACGGCTCACGCGAGCAGGGGCGCTACGCCGCCGAGTTTTACACCACCGTCAAGACGGCCTACACGCTCGCTTAAATGTGAGACAAGCCCCGGCGTCCAACATCCATCTCGGTGTTGGGCGGCGGGGCTGTTTCGATTTACAGATCAGGTCCGCAAGGATAATTGCCGAGGCCGCCAGCTCAGGAGGTCGCGATTTTCTCTCAGAGAACCGGATAGAGGCCTCGCGAAGACACCACGTACTGGATCGCCCCAAGCAGGATCGCGACCACAACGATCACACCGATACGCAACGTTCTTTCAAGGAAAGTTTCCTGGCCCTGCATCGTCAAACCTCGTTCTGAAACAGGTGTATCGACAATCGGCAAGGTCAGAGTATCAGGCGCGCGAGCGCGAGCACAGACCGCAATGACAAGTCGCAGAACGGGAACGACCTTTAAAAACCCGTCCGCCGCTTCAGATCAGAGACGGACGGGGGCCCCGGTGAGAAGAAGCGGCCTAGAAAGCAGCTCGCCTGTCGTATCTCGCGAGACGGGCAAGCAGATAATCCACTTCCGCCCGCGCTGTCGGGGTCAGCATCTGGGCTGGCTTGCGTTGCGCGTCGGTGGCGATAACGCCGCGACGCTTCAGAACGTGCTTGCGAATGGCAAGGCCAATCCCGAGCTGCTGCTCGTAACGGATCAACGGCAGGTGCGCGTCGAATAGATCGTGCGCTTCATCCCTTTTCCCGGCCGCAGAAAGCTCCATCAGTTCGGTAAGCATGTCCGGAAAACCGTAGCCGGTCATGGCACCATCGGCACCGCGCTCCGGCTCAAAGTCGAGGAAGAGGCCGCCATTGCCGCACAGGATGGAAAATTCGCGAAGTTCGCCCGCCTTCTGCATGGCGCGCAACTTTGATATTTTCTCAAGACCGGGCCAGTCCTCGTGCTTCAGCATCAGGCAGGACGAATGGTTGGTGATGATCTTCGCGATGACGCCAGGCGCCATGACAACCGTGAGGGTCAGCGGATAGTCCTGCAAAACCCACGGCACATCTTGGCCGACCGCTTCCACCGCACCTGCGAAATAGTTGACGATCTGATCATCCGTGCGCAGCGCAGGTGGCGGAGCGATCATGACGCCGGCGGCACCCATCTCCATCGAGTCACGCGCCAGCGAGCGCATGCTGGCAAAACCTGGAGCGGATACACCGACGATGACAGGAATCTTCGACCGGGAGACCACCCGCTTGACGATGGCTCTGCTTTCCTCCGGTTCGAGCTTCGGGGCCTCGCCCATGATCCCAAGGATCGTGACGCCGGTGCAACCGCTCTCCTCATAAAAGTCTGTCAACTTGTCGATCGAATTGAAATCGATCGAGCCGTCCTCGAAGAACGGTGTCGTCGCGATGGCGTAGACGCCCTTGGATTGCGTGCTGAACGTCATTTCTGGCTTTCCTTCCACGCCTCGTACCGGGCCTTCGTTTCAGCGTTCATCGGGTAAAGACCGGGAAGCGGCACGCCCCGATCCACTTCAGTCATGATCCAGGCTTCCATACGCTCCTGCTCGGGTGCCTCAGCGAGCACCTCTTCGAGAAGCGCGGCCGGGATCAGGACTGCGCCGTCGTCGTCGACGACGACAATATCATCAGGCAGAACGGCGACGCCGCCGCAATTGATTGGCTCCTGCCATCCAACGAAGGTCAAGCCTGCGACTGAAGGCGGTGCCGCAACACCATTGCACCACACCTTCATGCCGCTCGCCAGCACCCCCTCGGCGTCCCGCATCACGCCGTCGGTAACGAGGCCGGCAACTTTGCGTTTCGCCATGCGGGCACACAGGATGTCGCCGAAGATGCCGGCATCACTGACGCCCACTGCATCGGCGACGGCGATGCAGCCCTCTGGCATCGCTTCGATCGCCGCCCGCGTGGAGATTGGCGACGCCCAGCTCGCAGGCGTGGCGAGGTCTTCCCGGGCAGGAATGAAGCGCAGCGTAAAGGCCTTGCCGACAACCCGTCCCTGGCCGGGCTTCAGTGGTTTCGTGCCGCGCAGCCAGATGTTGCGAAGCCCTTTTTTGAGGAGAACCGTAGTGAGCGTCGCGGTGGAGACGCTCTTCAGAGTTTCAACGACGTGAGGCTCAAGTGTCATTAGAAACCTCGCACATCAGATGCTGTTGATCAGCCCGCCATCGACACGGATGACTGAGCCGGTGATATAGGATGCGCGGGGGCTCGCAAGGAAGCTGACGGTGTCGCCATATTCCTTCGGATCGCCGTAGCGGCCGACCGGGATCGACCCGGTGCTTTCAGCCGTGACATCGGCGACGGGGCGCTTCTCGCGCTTGGCCTTCTGTTCGTCCAGAAAGACGATCCGCCCGGTGGCAATACGCCCCGGCAGTACGATGTTTGCGGTGATACCGTCGCGACCAACCTCACGCGCCAGGGTCTTCGACCAGCCGACCAAGGCCAGGCGCAGGCTGTTCGATATCCCGAGATTTGCAATCGGCGCGACGACGCCGGAGGACGTCGAGGTAATGATGCGTCCCCATTTGCGCTCGCGCATACCCGGAAGCACCGCATCGGTGACCGCGATCACCGAGCGAACCATGAGGTCGAAATATTTCGACCAATCGTCGGGCGACTGTCCGGCGGCGGGCGTTGGCGGCGGCCCCCCGGTGTTGTTGACAAGGATGTCGACCGGTCCGAACGCAGCTTTTCTGGCATCGAGCTTCTGACCGATCAGGGAAAGGTCGCCGATGTCCCAAACGAGCGGAATGGCCTTGCCGCCTGCGCCGCTGATTGCCTCTGCCGTCGCCGTGGCGCTTTCCTCGTGGATGTCGGCGACAACGACGGAAACGCCTTCGGCCGCGAGCGACCTGGCGATCGCGCCGCCAAGCCCACCACCGGCGCCGAATACGAGCGCCGTCTTGCTGTTCAACTGAAGATCCAACTCTTCCTCCTGTTGTTTGACGGCACTATGCCAAGGCGGAAACGGAAGAAAAACCTTCCTTTTTATCCCTTCAGACGATAGTAAAACTAAGGATGGAAACGCGCTTTCTCGAAACCTTTCTGGCGGTGGTCCAGCATGGCTCGCTCGCCGAGGCGTCACGCCGCATGGGCGTCACGCCAGCGGCGGTCGCGCAACGGATCCAGGCGTTGGAAGACGAGATCGGACTGCCTCTTCTTGCGCGATCAGGCCGGCGGGTGAAGCCAACCGAAGCGGGCGTCGCAATCCTGGAAAAGAGCCGGCGCGTTCTGGCCGAAGTCAGGCAGCTGAAAGGCTTGGCGCGCGACGACCAGGCATTCGGAGAACTCCGTCTGGGCGCCATCTCGACGGTTCTGACCGGCCTGCTTCCGAACGCCTTGCGGAGGGTTTTCGACAGGACGCCGGGCGTCGACATCTTCCTGCTGCCGGGCACGTCGGCCGAACTCTATAACAGTGTCGCTGAAGAGAAGATCGACGCGGCAATCCTTGTCAAACCGCCCTTCCCCATTCCAAAGACGCTCAACTGGGACCTCATCCGGTCGGAACGGTTCGTACTCCTGGCCCCCCCGGACCTTTCAGAGACCCCCGTCGATCGCCTGCTTCGCGAGCAACCGTTCATTCGATACGACAGAAGCAACTGGGGTGGCCGACTGGCCGATACCTACCTTCAAACCCAGCGAATTCTCCCTCGAGAGTGGCTGGAGCTTGATTCACTTGAAGCCATATCGATGATGGTTGAGGCTGGACTTGGCGTGTCGCTGATGCCCGACTGGCGCTCGCCGCTCTTCGACAAGCTGCGCGTCGCCCGGCTACCGCTGCCGAACGCGCCGAGCCGTGAGATCGGTTTGCTCAGGCCACGCAACGCACCGTCAGGCCGACTGATACAGACCATCCTCGACGCCATCCGATCATAGAAAACGAGGGGCACGTCGGCGGTCGAGTTCTAGGAGATTTGCTCTACGCAGCGGCCTGCCGCCGGAACCGAGGCCGGCGATCCGGCAACGCGAGCACAGATTATTCGCCAACTCCGAAATAACATTTCTGTCCGTGACGGATTATCGGACCGGGCTGCACGGCACTATCGTCACTCTTGGTCGATCCGGGCTCCTAGATGAGTATGTACCTCGATCGGCCCACGGCATTTCAAACCCGTTCACACCGCACCAACCCGCAGAACCACCCCCGAGATCGTTCGCACCAGCGCCCGACGAAAGGAACCGTCATGACCACAGAAAAGGTAATCTCCATCGCGATTTTGAAGGCCAAACCGCACCAACGCGAGGCCCTCCGGCAAGGCCTGCTTGGTCTCATCGCTCCAACGCGGGCAGAACCCGGCAACCTCGACTATGTCTTGTTCGAGCTGCGGGATGAGCCCGGTACCTTCTACATGCGCGAAGCTTTCGCCGACCAGCTTGCGCTCGACGCGCACTTCGCGACACCCCATTTTCAAGCCTTCGCGACCGAAATCGATACCCTCCTTGAAGAACCTCTGCGCCTGATTTTCCTGGATCAGGTCTCCCCGTGAGCCGCGGTGACGATCTCGAACTTGCGGGCGGTATCGCCGGAGCAACTGGTTAGGAGGCGAAATTGCGCTTGTAGGTCGACGCGATCAACGCTGCAGCGCGTTCGAATGCCTTGTCCTCGTCGCGTTCTTCGATCGCGACGAGGATCGCCTCATGCTGGGCCAGGGATTGGCCGAAACCGCCTGTAGCCGCCATCGTCTTCGGGATGCTGATGGAGAGCGCTGCCCGAATGACGGAAGCAACCGGCAAGAGGAAGCGGTTGTGGGCGGATTGAAAGATGTTGAGGTGAAAGGCGATATCAGCCTCGATCGCGTCTTCGACACGAGCGTCGCCTTCCGCCATTCGTGCGAAAGCGGCCCGAATCTCTGCATGCTCGGCCGCAGATCCGCGTCTGGCGGCAAGGCGTGCAGCAAGCGGTTCGATCGACAGGCGGAGCTCGAACAGTTCTTCGGCAAGCGTTGCCTGATCCTCCGCGTCACTTTGCCACGAAAGCACGACGGGATCGAGGGTGTTCCAGTGTTCGGCCGCCCGCACGCGTGTCCCGAGCCGGGGCTTTGCCTCAATGAAGCCCTTGGTCGACAGGATCTTCAGCGCTTCGCGCAACGTCGTGCGGCTGACGCCGAGCGTCGCCAGCATGTCGGCTTCCTTCGGCAGGGTATCGCCAACCTTCAGCTCGCCGAGCGTGATGCGGCGGCCAATATCGCCTGCGATGCGAGCAGGCAGGCCGCGATCCTCCCGAGCGATTGCCTTCATGCCCACTCTCTCCATTGCATCTCCGCCCCGTTCATAGCCGGTCGCCCCGATCAGGAAAAGCCACCCATCGCGGCCGCGTAGCGGCGGGTCATCTCGATGCCAATCGCGGTCGGTCGCATGGCCGGCGCACGGTCGTGGATGGTTATGCCCGCCCGTTCGCCGAAAAGGCGCTTCCCGTAATAAAGCAGCGTCTCGATGCCCTGCATGGTGAAGACCACGCCGGGCAGCATCTGCCGATAAGCCTCTTGCGCGTGCTCGTCCCAACCGTCTGAAAAGAACTCGTAGGCGCGCACGGCATAGTCGATCGAATCTGGCGCAAGGATCAGGCCGTGGCAACCGATGCGCAGGTTCTCGAGCAGCTCAAGGCCCGCACGACCGTTAAATACCGGCAGCCGGCCCTCGGTAACCTCGATGAGATGGGCGATGTCGACGACAGGCCCCTCGCCCTTCACCAGCCGAATGTTGGGGTGTTGGCGCACCAGCTCGCGGATATCGGCGGCCGTCAGCCCTCGTCCCATCAGGGCCGGGGCGTTCTGAATGGCAAGCGGCAGCTCGGTCTGATCGGCGACACGGCCGAAGAAGCGGATGTACTCGGCGGCCGAGAACTGGCCGACCATCGGCGGCTGGAGGATCAGCCAGTCGGCGCCGGCCCGTGCCGCATGGCGCGCCTGGCGCACCTGTTCCTCGACCGACGCGCCAAAGATCGTCAGGGCGACCGGTACCTGCCCGGCCGTATCCTCGACCAGCCACTCCATGATTGCCATGCGCTCGGCCTCGTCGAGCTTGGAGGCCTCGGTCGCAAGGCCAAGCCCTGCCATGCCGTGCACGCCGCTTGCCAGGCAGATCTCCGTCTGGCGGCGCATGGCGGCGCGATCGAGCTTTTCGTCCTTGTCGAAAAGCGCGTAGAGGATGGCGTGGATGCCATGAAGGCTTTCGATGCGGAAGTCGTCCACCGTCGCCTCCTCAATGGCTTTCGCGCGGAACTGCGTGGCCGCGGCCGCCGACAAGAAAATCGAGATCCGCGCCGGTGTCGGCCTGCATCACGCGCTCGACATAGAGGCCCTGATAGCCACCGACCATTTCCGGGGGTGGCGCGGTCCAGGCGGTTTTTCGGCGCGCCAGTTCCTCGTCGCTCACGTCGAGGTGGAGGCGGCGGCCGGCAACGTCGAGCTCAATCCAGTCGCCATCCCTTACCAGGGCCAGCGGGCCGCCAACCGCAGCTTCGGGTGCCGTGTGCAGGACGACGGTGCCAAAGGCCGTCCCCGACATACGGGCATCCGAGATCCTCACCATGTCGCGCACGCCCTTTTCCAGGAGCTTCTGCGGGAGAGCCATGTTGCCGACCTCGGCCATGCCCGGATAGCCCTTCGGGCCGCAGTTCTTCAGCACCATGATCGAGGTCTCGTCGATGTTAAGATCCGGGTCATCGATCCGCGCCTTGTAGTGGTCGATGGTTTCGAACACGACAGCGCGGCCGCGGTGCTGCATCAGCGCCGGGGTCGCCGCGGAAGGCTTGATGATCGCGCCGTCAGGCGCAAGGTTGCCGCGCAGCACGGCGATGCCGCCACTCGACGTCAGGGCCCGATCGAGCGGCAGGATGACGTCGTCGTTGTAGTTCTCGACAGACTCGATGTTGGCGCCGACGCTTTGGCCGGTCACCGTCAGGGCACTGAGTTCCAGAAGCGCAGCAATCTCCTTCATGACGGCGGGCAGCCCGCCGGCATAGTGGAAATCCTCCATCAGATAGCGCCCCGAAGGCATGAGGTTGAGGATGGTCGGAATATCGCGGCCGAGCCGGTCCCAGTCGTCGAGAGAGAGCTTCGTGCCAATCCGCCCGGCGATTGCCAGGAGATGCACAACGGCGTTGGTGGAGCCGCCGATCGCACCGTTGACGCGGATGGCATTGGCTAAGGCGTCACGGGTCAGGATCTTCGACAGGCGCAGGTCCTCGGCAACCATTTCGACGATCCGCCGCCCGGTCAGCCGCGCCAGCCGGGCGCGGCCCGCATCAACCGCCGGACAGGCGGCATTGCCGGGCAGCGCAAGCCCGAGCGCTTCAACCATGGACGCCATGGTCGAGGCGGTGCCCATCGTCATGCAATGGCCTGGCGAGCGCGACATGGCGCTTTCGGCCGCCATGAAATCCTGTTGCGACATGACACCGGCACGCACGTCTTCGGAAAACTTCCAGACATCGGTGCCTGAGCCGATCGTGCGACCCTTGAAGCGGCCGTTCAACATCGGCCCGCCGGAGATGACAATCGAAGGAAGATCGCAGGAGGCGGCCCCCATCACCAGCGACGGCGTGGTCTTGTCGCAGCCCGCCATGAGCACGACGCCGTCGATAGGGTTGCCGCGGATCGCCTCCTCTACGTCCATCGAGGCAAGGTTGCGGAAGAGCATGGCAGTCGGCCGCAGATTGGACTCGCCGCAGGAAAACACCGGGAACTCCAGCGGCAGGCCACCGGCCTCGAGCACGCCTGCCTTGATGTGTTCGACCAGCGCGCGGAAATGCGCATTGCAGGGCGTCAGCTCCGAGAAAGTGTTGCAGATGCCGATCACCGGCCGCCCGTCGAAGACGTCGTCGGGCAACCCGTTGTTCTTCATCCAGCTGCGATGAATGAAGGCGTCCTTGTCCAGTCCGCCAAACCAATGCTGCGATCTTAATTTCCTGGACATGTGTCCTCCCCGATTACCTCGAGCGCTCGCGCTCTTTTCATTTCTCATATAATCGGAGTTATTGCAGGTCAAGCGATGACCGGCCTGACGTGAAGGCAAAGAAAAACCTCCGGCTGGTGAGGCCGGAGGTCGAAAAAAGTGGAGGGAAGCTGTCGAAGTGGCCCTTCAGGGATGGTGCAGCACGCTCATACCGCCATCGACCGTCAGGCAGGTGGCGTTCATGAACGGGCATTCGTCCGAGATCATGAAGAGTGCAGCCTTGGCGATTTCCTCCGGTGTTGCGATGCGGCCGCCGGGATGGAGCTTCATGGTATCGGCCTCGGCGGCGACCGGATCGGGGAAACTGTTCCAGTATTCCACGGCCTTCTGCGTGCGGACATAACCCGGCGCCAGCGCATTCACGCGCACGCCCTGCCCGGCATATTCGAGCCCCAGCGCCTTGGTCATGCCGAGAAGCGCATGTTTGGCGACCGGATAGGGGAAGGTGTGCGGGATGATGGTGAAGGCGTGGGTCGAGGCAATATTGAGGATGACGCCGCCGCCCGCCTCGATCATGCCCGGCAGCACAGCCTTGCTGCAATTCCACGCACCCTTGAGATTGATGTCGAAGCAGCGCTGCCAATCGGCATCCGAGAGTTTCAACGGCTCGAAGAAGACGTTGACGCCGGCATTGTTGACGAGCGCATTCGGCTGACCGATCTCACGGGCGGCGGCAACAACGACCTGCTCGATGGCATCGGCATCGGTGATATCGGCCGTGGCGTAGCCGACCTTCCCGCCCGACATACGCAGGCGCTCGGCTTCGCTCGCCAAGAGGTCGCCATCACGGTCGATGAGGAAGAGGCCCGCCCCCTCGCCAAGGAAGGCTTCAGCGATCGCGAGGCCGATGCCTTGCGCTGCGCCGGTGACAACGACGCGTTTTCCCTCAAGACGACCCGCCATACCCGCGCTCCCTACCACTCGGCTACGCTGCCATCGGCGTGGCGCCAAATCGGGTTGCGCCAGCGATGGCCCTCCTTTGCGCGCTCGATGACATATTGCTCATCCACCTCGATGCCGAGGCCAGGGCCTTGCGGGATAGACACGAAGCCGTCCGCGTAGTGGAACACCTCCTTGTTGGAGATGTAGTCGAGAATGTCGTTGGCCTCGTTGTAGTGGATGCCGAGGCTCTGTTCCTGAATGAAGGCGTTGTAGCTGACGGCATCGACCTGAAGGCAGGCGGCAAGCGCGATCGGTCCCAGCGGGCAATGCGGTGCCAGCGCCACGTCGTAGGCCTCCGCCATCGCAGCAATCTTGCGGCATTCGGTGATGCCGCCGGCATGCGACAGGTCCGGCTGGAGGATATCGACATAGCCGTCGGCCAGCACCGACTTGAAGTCCCAACGCGAATAGAGCCGCTCACCGAGCGCGATCGGCGTCGAGCAATGGTTGGCAATTTCCTTCAGCGCCTCGCGGTTTTCCGAAAGCACCGGTTCTTCGATAAACATCAGGTTGAAGGGCTGAAGTTCCTTCGCCAGGACCTTCGCCATCGGCCGGTGCACGCGACCGTGGAAATCGACGCCGATGCCGATATGCAGGCCGATCGCCTCGCGGATCGTCGCAATGGTTTCGACCGCCTTTTCCACCTTCTCCCAGGTGTCGACGATCTGCATCTCCTCGCAGCCATTGAGCTTGATGGCCTTGAAGCCGCGGGCGACGACGTCGCGGGCATTTTTGGCGACATCGGACGGACGGTCACCGCCGATCCAGGAATAGACCTTGATGCGGTCGCGCACCTGGCCGCCAAGCAGCGCATGCACCGGTTGGCCATAGGCCTTGCCCTTGATGTCCCAGAGCGCCTGGTCGATGCCAGCAATCGCCGACATGTGGACCGCACCGCCGCGGTAGAAGCCGCCGCGATACATCACCTGCCAGTGGTCCTCAATCAGCAGCGGATCCTTGCCGATCAGATAGTCCGCAAGCTCGTTGACGGCGGCTTCCACGGTCAGGGCGCGGCCTTCGACAACCGGCTCACCCCAGCCGACGATGCCCTCGTCGGTCTCGATCTTCAGAAACAGCCAGCGCGGCGGAACGATGTAGGTGGTGAGCTTGGTGATCTTCATGGTGCGATATCCGCTGGGTCAAACAAGGCGACGACGTCGGCCGCCGGGAAGGGGTTTCAGCGCGCCGACGGGGCGGGCCGGTGACGTTCTACGGCAAGCTTGAGGTCGCGGGCGGCAAGATCCAGCATGCGCGTGGAACAGTCGCGCGCCCTCGCCTTGTCGCGCAGACGCAGTGCCTCGACCAGTTCGCCATGGATATCGATTGCTTCGTCACGACGTTCGGCAACTTCATTGGAGGCATACAGCGAGAACTTCAGCGCCGCCTGGATGATGCCGACGAGTTGCAGGAAGACCTGGTTATGGCTGGCCTTGAGCAGGCAGGTATGAAAGGCGACGTCGGCATCGGTGAAGCCGACGACATCGCGCTCGCCGTCACGCATCGCCTGCCAGGCGCGCTCGAGGTCGGCAATTTCCTGGACGGTCGCGCGTTCGGCCGCAAACTCAGCGGCCGCCGGCTCGATCGCGCGGCGCGCCTCCAGAACGCAGTTCAAAAGATCGAATTCAAAGATGCGCTCGCCGATCCATTCGAGCACCTGGGAATCGAGGATGTTCCACTCGTCCTTGTTGCAGACGATCGTGCCCACCCGGGAACGGCCGCGGACCATGCCCTTCGATTCCAGCACCTTCAAGGTTTCGCGGATGACGGTCCGGCTGACGCCATAACGTTCGCAAAGGTCGTTTTCGCGCGGCAGGAAGGAGCCGACCGGAAAGACGTCGGCGCAGATGTCCGAGGCGATGGCGCGCGTCACATTCTTTTGAACGCGAGGGCGACGCTGGCCGCGCTCCTGCGCGCCGTTGCTGTAGTCCTGCTCTTCCACCGCCATTTTCCTCCCGCTCCCGTCTCCCTGTCGCTCCATAGCGCAGACGCTTGGAGGCGACAACGCAACGAAGCACACTATCGTTATACATCACTATCTCATTCATCATACAAAGGCAATTGACGAATATGATGATTCATCATACACAAATGCTCACTGCAGGAGGCAGTTCACCAGGGAGAGACATCATGCGCTTTATCAAGGCAGCCATTCTGGCTGGTACCGTCGCCGTGTTTGCGGCAACCTCGGCGTTCGCTGCCGACGTCAAAATCGGCTTCATCGTCAAGCAGCCGGAAGAGCCGTGGTTCCAGGACGAATGGAAGTTCGCCGACGTCGCCGCTAAGGAAAAGGGCTTCACGCTGGTCAAGATCGGTGCGGAAGACGGCGAGAAGGTTCAGTCGGCAATCGACAATCTCGGCGCCCAGGGCGCGCAGGGCTTCATCGTCTGCACCCCTGACGTCAAGCTCGGCCCCGGCATCGTCGCGAAAGCGGCCGCCAACGACCTCAAGTTGATGACGGTCGACGACCGTTTGGTCAACGCCGACGGCAGCCCGATCGAAGACGTGCCCCACATGGGCATTTCGGCGACGAAAATCGGCGAAGCTGTTGGTCAAGCCCTGGTCGACGAAATCAAGAAGCGTGGCTGGGACATGAAGGACGTCGGCGCGATCCGCGTTTCCTACGACCAGCTCCCGACGGCGGTCGACCGCGTTGAGGGCGCGCTTTCGGTTCTCAAGGCCAACGGCTTCCCGGAAGCCAACATCTTCGACGCGCCGCAGGCCAAGACCGATACGGAGGCAGCACTTAACGCCTCGACGATCGTGCTCAATAAGAACGCCGGCATCAAGAAGTGGGTTGCGATCGGCCTCAATGACGAAGCGGTACTCGGCGCCGTGCGCGCAACCGAGACGGTCGGCATTGCTCCCGACAGCATGATCGGCGTCGGCATTGGCGGCGCGGACTCGGCGATCAACGAGTTCAAGAAGCCTGCGGCGACCGGCTTCTTCGGCACCGTCATCATCTCGCCGAAGCGCCACGGCTACGAGACCGCACTCAACATGTATGAGTGGATCGCCAACGGCAAGGAACCGGAAAAGCTGACCCTGACCGCCGGCCAGCTTGCGCTGCGCGACAACTACGAGGCCGTACGCAAGGATCTCGGCATCGAGTAATCGCTGCTTGCGACACGAGATCACGATTGTTTGGGTCGGACCGACCCAAACAATCAACGTGATCGATTCTGGTAGTTTAGAGCGGGATGCGGGCGGAAAACCGCGCACACTTTCCGCATCCCGCTCTATCGGCCCGGCGGCTCGGCTGCCTGGCGTTCCGTATCGGAGCCGCATATGCAAGACTTCCTTGAATTCCAATCGATCTCCAAGGGCTATCCCGGCGTCCAGGCGCTGTCGGATGTCTCGTTTTCTGTGCGCAAGGGCGCCGTCCATGGCCTCATGGGCGAGAACGGCGCGGGCAAGTCGACGCTTATCCGCCTGCTCTCGGGCGACCAGTCCGCCGATAACGGCGAGATCCGTATTGAAGGCGAAGCACAAGGCTATCGCTCCGTGCGCGATGCGTTTCGCGCCGGTGTTATCGTCATCCACCAGGAACTGCAGCTCGTTCCGGAACTGACGGTCGCCGAAAACCTCTGGCTCGGCCACTTCCCCGGCAAGGGCGGGGTCATCGATCGACGCCAGTTGCTTCGCGTCGTCGGCGAGAAGCTTGCGGAAATCGGCATTGACGTCGATCCGTCCGCCAAGATCGCCTCGCTCTCGATCGGCGAGCGCCAGATGGTCGAGATCGCCAAGGCCGTCATGCTTGATGCGCGCGTCATCGCGCTCGACGAGCCGACCTCGTCGCTGTCGTCCCGCGAAAGCGAAATCCTCTTTGCCCTGATCGAACGCTTGCGCTCGAATGGCACCGTGATCCTCTATGTCTCCCACCGGCTCGACGAGATCTTCCGGCTTTGCGACAGCCTGACTGTGCTGCGCGACGGCAAGCTTGCCGCCCATCATCCTGACATTTCCAAGGTCACGCGCGACCAAATCATCGCCGAGATGGTCGGACGCGAGATCTCAAACATCTGGGGCTGGCGGGGCCGCGATCTCGGCGCGGAACGTCTGCGCGTCGACGCGATCTGCGGTCCGAAGCTGAAGACACCCTTGAGCTTCTCGGTCCGGCGCGGCGAGATCCTTGGCTTTTTCGGCCTGATCGGCGCTGGCCGCAGCGAGATGACCCGGCTGGTCTATGGCGCAGACAGACGCCACCAGGGAACCGTGACGATCGACGGCGCGATCGTGCCGGCCGACAACCCGCCACAATCGATCCGCGCCGGCATGGTCCTGTGCCCAGAGGACCGCAAGTTCGACGGCATCGTTCAGGGGCGCAACATCGAAGAAAACATGGCGATTTCGTCGCGCCGGCACTTTTCGCCCTTCGGCATCCTCAACCGCAAGAAGGAAGCGGAACTGGCGGACCGCTTCATCGCCAAACTTCGGGTGCGCACGCCGTCCCGCAAGCAGGACATCATCAATCTCTCCGGCGGCAACCAGCAGAAGGTCATCCTTGGCCGCTGGCTCTCCGAACAGGGCGTGAAGGTGCTGATCATCGATGAGCCGACGCGCGGCATCGATGTCGGCGCCAAGTCGGAGATCTACGAAATCCTCTACGAACTCGCCGGTCAGGGCATGGCGATCGTCGTCATCTCCAGCGAATTGCCCGAGGTGATGGGCATTACCGACCGTATCCTCGTCATGTGCCAGGGCCGGATCGCCGCCGATTTCGCGCGCACCGATTTCGACGAACGACGCATCCTCGCCGCCGCCCTTCCCGATGTTCCAACCGAGCAGGTTCAGCCGTCATGACTTCCTTGAAAAAACTTCTTCTCGGCGAACAGGGTCTGGTCGTCATCTTGGCCGTCGCCTTCGCCATCGTGGCGCTGACGGTTCCGAACTTCTTGACCGAGCGCAACATGCTCGGCCTGCTGCAGTCGGTCGTCACCATCGGCATCGTCGCCTGCACGATGATGTTCTGCCTGGCCTCGCGTGACTTCGACCTCTCGGTCGGCTCGACCGTCGCCTTCTCGGGCATGGCCGCCGTCATGGCATCGAACGCCTCGGGTTCGATCCTCGTCGGCCTGATTGCGGCACTCCTGTGCGGCGGCTTCGTCGGCCTCGTCAACGGCGTGGTGATTGCGCATTTCCGCATCAACGCGCTGATCACGACGCTTGCTACAATGCAGATCGTGCGCGGTTTCGCGCTGATTGCGTCTGACGGTCGCGCCGTCGGCATCAACGACCCGAGCTTCTATCAGTTGGCACTGTCGAAGTTCCTGGGCATCCCTACGCCAATCTGGGTGATGGGTTGCTTCTTCCTCGTCTTCGGTTTCGTGCTGAACCGCACTGTCTTCGGCAAGAACACGCTCGCGATCGGCGGCAACCCGGAAGCCTCACGCCTCGCCGGCGTCAATGTCTCCAACATGCGCATATGGATCTTCGCACTGCAGGGCCTCGTCTGCGCTGTTGCCGGCGTGCTGCTCGCCTCGCGCATCACGTCAGGCCAGCCGAATGCGGCAACCGGTCTCGAACTCTCGGTCATTTCGGCCTGTGTGCTCGGCGGCGTCTCGCTTGCCGGCGGCAGGGCGGCGATGACCGGCGTGATCGTCGGTGTTCTCATCATGGGCATTGCCGAAAACGTCATGAACCTGCTCAACATCCAGGCCTTCTACCAGTATGTCGTGCGCGGCCTGATCCTTCTGCTCGCAGTGCTGCTCGACAATCTGCGTTCGGCCGCCGCCGGTCGTCGCAGTTAGGGCATGACGGAAGACATCGTCCTCCTCGAAAACGAAGAAGGGCTCACTGTCGAGGTGAGCCCGCTTGGCGGCGCGATCCTGTCGGCCCGCTGGCGCGGTATTCCTTTACTGGCGCCGACGTCGGCACCGGGGCTTGCCTCGCAAGTGTTCGGCGCCGAGGCCTGCTTTCCGCTGGTGCCCTTTGGCAACCGCATTGAGGCCAATGGCTTCCAATTCGACGGTCGCGACTACAGGCTGGAAAGAAACACCACCGATCCGCTCGTTTTGCACGGAGACGGCTGGCTTGGACGCTGGTCAATCCTGCAGCGCGACCGGCAATCGCTCGCCCTTCGCTTGGACCAGGAGGCAAGCGTTGCCACACCCTTTGCCTATGAAGCGATAGAGACGATCGCCATCGACGGACCGCGCCTGATCCTCTCGCTCTCCATCACCAACCGCGCCGACCAGGCCCTGCCCTACGGACTGGGCTTCCATCCATACTTTCCGCGCACGCCTGAAACGCGCCTCATCGTCCGTTCCGACCGATACTGGAGCGAACGGGAAGGTCATCTGCCAGACCGCCCCGGCCCCATCCCCCAGAACATGAACTTTGCATCCGGTTCCCCCTTGCCCCCGAACTGGCTGAACAATGCCTTCGACGGCTGGGATGGACGAGCCCGCATCGAATGGCCGGAAACGGGGCTTGCCGCTTCGCTCGAGGCCGATGGGCATTTTCGGTTCTTCGTTCTCTACTCGCCGTCGGCGACAAGCAGCTTCTTTTGCTTCGAGCCGATGAGCCATCGGCCGAACGCGCACCGCGATCAACGCGACGGCGGCCTCGTCCGCCTGCAGCCTCTCCAGACTGTGACCGGAACGATCGCGCTCAGCGTCGAGGAACTGGCGAGCGGGTAACAGTTCGCAAAGAGCGGTTTCGCATCCAGCAATCGTTTACAAGTAACCCTGGGTGAAATTGCCTTAAGCGAAAATTATTGGTTGCTACCGCGGGGTCCTCGCGCCTGTGCGAACAGCCGGTGCCAGCGCGCCACAGGCGGGATAGCTGCGATCGACCGCCCGGTCGCGGGTCTCCGGTAGAGATTGTGCAGGCATTGGGGACGAAGGCGAAAAGATCAAAGACTTCGCAAGATTGCTTATACCAATGATTCCGTGGAACTTTTTTGAGCAGGCTCCGTTTAGAAGCCGCCACGACCGCCCCGGTCGGTGGCGAGACTGAACAGGAGATATGCATGAATTATTTGACCACCGCCGCGCTTTCCCTTGCCCTCGTTTCCAGCGCCGCCTTCGCGCAAGAACCCGCAGCAAACGGCGCAGATGCGATGCTGGTCGGCCCCGGCATCACGATGGGTACCGCCGCAACGATGCCGCTGAAATATGTGGAAATCAAAGACACCGATATCGTCAATTCGCAGCTCATCGGCGTCGATATCTATAACAAGCAGAACGAGACGATCGGCGAGATTTCCGACGTTGTCATCGGCGACGGCAAGTCCGTCATCGGTATCGTCGCAAGCGTCGGCGGTTTCCTCGGCCTGGGCGAGAGCTATGTCGTCATCGACCCGGCGTCAATTGCGCTTGCCAACGACAACGGCACTTGGAAGGCCTATGTCGACACCAACAAGGATGACCTCTCCAAGGCACCAAAATTCGATTACGGCAAGCTGAAGAAATAGTGACCGGCCCTGCCGCGCGCGTTCGCTTCTCCGGCGAACGCGTTTTCGTCTTCGGGCGCCTGCACATCCGCCACCGAATAACCGCATTCAGAATGCGCGAAAGCATTCCATTTTCTGCGACAAATAACGCCAGGGCTTAGTTTTCTATTCTCACAATGTGGACATTTCTGCACGAGTGTGCCAAAAGACTATCGGATGCGACATGATGTCGTATTTGCGCAGGCCTTTCTGGTCGTGCGCTTTTCCGTTTCGCTGATCGTTTCATCAGCCTTTCAAACACAAAGGAGAGTGCCCCGCTTCCGGAGCCGGGCCCAGAACATATGGCATTTCAAACTGAGAGCGACCGCTCGGCCGACGAGCAACCGGTCAAGATCAGTATCAAGAACGTTTTCAAGGTTTTTGGCGAGCGGCCGGACGAGGCGCTGAGCCTTCTTAAAGCCGGCAGCACGAAGGCGCAGATCCACGCCGAGACGGGTTGCACCATCGGCGTCAACAACGCGACCTTCGACATTCGGGCCGGCGAGATCTTCGTGATCATGGGGCTTTCGGGTTCCGGCAAGTCGACGATGCTGCGCCTCCTCAACCGCCTGATCGAACCGACCTCCGGTTCTATCGAGATCGATGGCAAAGACGTAGCACGCTTGCCGCGCAGCGAACTGATCGCCTTGCGCCGCCGCGACATAAGCATGGTCTTTCAGTCCTTCGCGCTGCTGCCGAACCGCAGCGTTATCGACAACGCGGCTTTTGGCCTCGAGGTCGCTGGCGTCGGCGAGGCCGAGCGCAAGGCCCGCGCCCGGACGGCTCTGCACGCTGTCGGGCTGGAAGGATACGACGACAGCCGTCCCGACCAGCTCTCCGGCGGCATGAAGCAGCGCGTCGGCCTTGCGCGAGCGCTCGCCGCCGAGCCCTCCGTGCTCCTCATGGACGAAGCCTTCTCTGCCCTTGATCCGCTGATCCGCACCGAGATGCAGGACGAACTTGTCCGCCTTCAGGCCGAACACAGTCGGACCATCGTCTTCGTCAGCCATGATCTCGACGAAGCCATGCGGATCGGCGACCGCATCTGCATCATGCAAAATGGTGAGGTCGTGCAGGTGGGCACCCCGGACGAAATCGTATTGAAGCCCGCCAACGACTATGTGCGGTCGTTCTTCCGCAATGTCGATGTCTCTCAGGTCTTCCGCGCCGGCGACGTGGCCCGCAAGACGCAGGTAACGATCATCGAGCGACAGGGTGTTTCGGCCGCAGCTGCACTTGAGCGCATGGAACACTACGATCGCGAGGTCGCCATCATTCTCGGCCGCGACAAGACCTATCACGGCATGATCAGCCGGTCTTCGTTGATCGCAACCGCCCGCGACGGCGCCGCCGACCCCTATCGGCGCGCCTTCCTGCCGGATATCGAGCCGATCCCGGCGTCGGAAAGCTTGTCCAACGTGCTTGGGAAGGTGGCTGCAAGCGCGTTCCCAATGCCTGTCATCGACGAAGCCAACCGCTACCTCGGCTCGATCAGCAAATCCGCGCTACTCGAAACGCTCGATCGCACCGCCTGATCCAGTCCTTCGGAGACAATTCATGACTTTCGATATCGGTGACGGCGTCGACAGCGCCGTCAACTACATCCTCGACAATTTCGCACCGCTGCTCGATCTGATCGCTGCCGCCATCGGCACCGTGACCAACAGCATCCAGGCGGCACTTCTCGCCGCCCCCTTGGCCCTCGGGCTCGCGATCTTCGTGCTTTTGTCGCTATGGCGCGTCGGCTTCGGCTTTGCGGTCTTTACCGCCCTTTCACTGATGCTGGTCGAACACATGGGCCTTTGGTCCGCGATGATGGAAACCCTGTCGCTCGTCATCGCATCGACGCTCGTTGCCATGCTCATCGGCCTGCCGCTTGGCATCGCCATGGCGCGCAGCGATCGCGTCGCGGCATCCGTGCGGCCCATGCTGGACCTCATGCAAACCATGCCGGCCTTCGTCTACCTCATCCCGGCGGCGATGTTCTTCGGCCTTGGCGCCGTGCCCGGGACGATCGCAACGGTGATCTTCTCGATGCCGCCGGTCGTGCGGCTCACCAATCTCGGCATCCGTCAGGTGCATGTGGAGTTCATCGAGGCCGGCAACGCCTTCGGCTGCACCGCCTGGCAGCTGCTCGTGAAGGTGCAACTGCCGAACGCCATGCCTTCGATCATGGCCGGCATCAACCAGACGATCATGCTTTCTCTCTCCATGGTGGTGATCGCCTCGATGATCGGTGCGGGCGGCATCGGCAACACGGTCCTGACCGGCATCCAGCGTCTCGACGTCGGAACCGGTTTCGAAGGCGGTCTCGCTGTCGTCATTCTCGCCGTCATTCTCGACCGGATCACCCAGAGCTTCGGCAAGGAGCGCGCCAGCCCGTGGCGCGTCCTGTTCCGCCGGCGACAGGAACAACCCCGGACCTCCCCCGTCACTGCCTGACGCTGCGGACTTTCCCATCCATCTGGCAGCGTTCGTGCTGTCGCTTGCAAACGTTCAAGAAAGGAACATCCATGTTCAAGACCCTTGCGACCATCAGCCTTGCGGCCAGCATTGCCGCCGGTACGTTTGGCGCGGCTGCCGCAGAGGAAAAGCCACCCGTCAGGATCGGTTGGGCCGCCTGGTCGGACGCCGAGTTCGTCACCAAGCTCGCCGCAAAACTGATCAAGGACGAGCTCGGCCAGGAGGTCGAACTGGTCCAAACGGACATCGCTCCGCTTTACCAGGGTGTCAGCCGCGGCGACCTCGATGCCATGATGATGGCTTGGCTGCCGGAAACCCACGCCGACTACTTCGCCAAGGTGAAGGGCAAGGTAACGACCCTCGGGACCGTTTACGACGGCGCCAGGCTCGGCTGGGTGGTTCCGAAATACATTCCCGAAGACGCAATCGCCTCGATCGACGACCTCAAGAAGGGCGATGTGAAGGAGAAGCTCAATGGCAGGATCGAGGGCATCGATCCCGGCGCGGGCCTTACGCGTCTGTCCGAGCAGGCAGTCAAGAACTACGCGCTCGACGGATACAAGCTGCAGATCTCCAGTGAGGCCGGCATGCTGACGACCATTGACCGCGCGATGCGCAAGAAGGATTGGTTTGTCGCCACGGCCTGGAGCCCGCATTGGATGTTCGGCAAGTACGAGCTTCGCTATATAGCGGATCCGAAGAACGCGCTCGGCAAGGCCGAACGTGTGGACGTGCTGGCACGCAAGGACATCGAAAAAGACAACCCCGAAGTCTCAGGCCTGCTGTCGCGCATGAAGCTGCCGATCGCCGATCTTGAAGCCGCGATGTTTAACGCCCAGCAGACCTCCTACGAAAAGGCTGTCGACCAGTACATCGCGGATCATCCCGACCAGATCAAAGCCTGGCTCGCCAAGGACGGTGGCTAAGCTCTGCCGCTCGCGTCCACAACCGACGCCCGCGATCTCGTTGCGGGCGTACCTCCCGACAGAAGGATCATCGACATCATGAACGACATGCTTGCACCCCGCGCCACGGCCGACGCCACCGACGACACGATCGGTGGCCGCATTTCGCTTGCCCGCGATGCCATCAAGCTTTCGATCGAAGAGATATCGGCAATCGCGGGTGTTACCGAAGAGACCTGGATCAGCTGGGAAAACGACCGCGCAGAACCGAGGGCCAACCGCCTCGACATGATGGCCGGCATCCTGCAGGTCAACATCGCCTGGCTTCTCGATGGGCGCGGAACAGGACCAGTGGAGGCGAGGTAGTCCGCAAGGACTGCCCCGTTCGGCGCGCTCAGGAAGAACACCAACACCATCACAGGCGATCGTCGCTGCGGTCGCAGCCGCCTACCTTTCGCCGATCGGGGCCGAGACGGATCCGACCCTTCTCAAGCCCCCGATGACGTTCCTTGGTCGCCCACCTTAAACGGAGGCGGCTTCCAGGCGGACGCCGTCAAAACGCGCGTTCATCGCAACGATCGATCCGGCATCAGGCATCAGGCATGCAGCCGTCGCCAGCGCGTCGGCGATGGCAGCGGATGATGCCGACACCGAGACAGAGCGCCAGTTTGCTGGCGCGGGCATTCCGGTCAGGGGGTCGAGAATATGTCCGTCTCTGGCTGCTTGATCGAAGGTCGTGCCGAGAGGGGCGGAGGTGGCGACCGCCCGCTGGCGCAGCGGCAGGCGCTCGCCTGATTCCAGCCGGACGGGCCATCCGCCGCCGCCCGGTCGTCCCCCCAGCGCACGGAACTCGCCGGTATCGATCAGAATGTCCGTCAGTCCCTCAGCTTCAAGCATTGCTGCTACGCGGTCGGCGACATACCCCTGGCCGATGCCGTTCAACGTCAGCGCCATGCCCGGATGCAACGTGATCGCTGCTGCATCGAGCTTGACCTTGCCCCAGCCGACGTTGCCACGCACGCGATCAACGTCCGCCGGGCCGGGTCGCGTGCCGTTTGCAGCCGATTGAGCCCAGAGCGTCCAGAGCGGCTGTACCGTCGGATCGAAGCGCCCGCCGCTTGCCAGGTGGACTGCGTCGGCCAGTGACAGACATTCCAAAAGCTCGAATGGCGGGTCTTGAAGATGACCGTCGCGGTTCAACCGGCAAAGCGCGCTGTTGGCACGGTAGAGGCTAAGGATGTTTTCCAGACGGTCGATCTCCGCCATGACCCTGGAGACGATCGTCTCGGCCTCGGGGTGCGCAATCCGGATCGAGGCACGCGCGCCAAGAGCCTGACCTGTCCAGAAGCGGGTTGCCGCGTTGGCGTGGGCGATGGCGGGCGCCGTTGCGAGAACTGCAGAAATTGCAATCAAGCGGCGTCGGGTCAGCAGCATGGGGTCAACCTCCGGCTGGATGGGGCAATGCGCGCAGACGGCCGAGATAGTCTTCGTCGTCCGCTCGCGGTTCCGAGCCGGTCTCCACCGGCGTCAAAACCATGGCATCGGTAATATCGGCGAGCGCAAGCACCTGGCCGCCCTCGGCAAGAACGAAGGCCGCAGCCTCGTCGCGGCTTGAAAACGGCACGGCTTCGGGCGCACCCATGCCGCCTCGCCGGGCAGAGCCGACCACGTAGAACGCCTTGTCGGCGGCGATCCAGTTGCCGTCACCGGGCTGGTCCCACGTTGCCCCCGCAGCCCCCATGTCATTGACATAGATGACGAGGATCGGCGCAATCTGCTCCGGCCCACGCGCATAGGCGATCGCATCGCGCACCTGACTGAAGAAGAGCGGCGCGGGGCTTCCTTCCAGAAAGATCTGGGCCTTCGGGCCGGGGTGCTCCAGAAGGTTCATCTGGCAGTAATGACCGAGGGTCTCGGGCGTCATGTCCTGCGGCACGATGCTTTGGGCGACGTCCTCCTTGCAGGCGGAGAGCAGCGCCAGAGCGGCCGCGACGAGCACGAAGCGAAGTCGGGTCCTCATGGGGTCACCTTTCGGAAGGCTGCGGCGGCAAGGGCTATGGCGGCGAGTGGCCAGGCGAGAAGGGAGGCTGCCGATTGCCAGAGCGGGATCGTGCCGGCGGCGCCACCCAGTCCGCCTGCGGCAGAAACGGCTTGTGCGGCCGAGAGGTTAAAGACGCGAAAGGCGTCGGCAGGGTTGGCAAGCAGCGCAACGGGCAATGCGTGTGTGGTGAAGGCACCGCCTCCATCCGTCACGATTAACGCCAACAGGGCGAGGTCGTAGAGCACCACCGCCACCAGCCAGAGCGCGATGGCCAAGCCCGCCGCCCCCGACGGCCGTCGCGCCAAAGCCGAAAGCGCATAGCCGGTGCCAAGAAAGGTCGCACCCAGCAGCACAGAGGACCAGATCAGCCGCCATAGGGCGCCAAGCCCCGCGGTTGCTCCAGGATCGAACCAGACGGCTGCGAGCGCCGCCGCGCCGTAGCCAAGCGTCACGGCAAGACCGAGGATTGCGAGATGCGCCAGCAGTTTGCCGAGCAGAATCTGCAGGCGTGAGACGGGATAGGTGAGAAGCAGTGGCAGCGTGCCGCGTTCCACTTCGCCAGCCACCGCATCGAAACTCATCAGCAATGCCAAAAGCGGAACCAGATAGACCGCAAGCGAAGTCAGCGAGGCGACCGTTACGGAGAGCCGGTCGACGCCGACATCGCCCGTCGGGGCAGAGCCGGCGGCGGCCAGCACCAGGGCGAACAGCACCATCATGCCGGTGGCGATAGAGACCCAACGATTGCGCAATGCGATACGGAATTCGCTGACGGCGGTGGCAAGGATGCGGTTCATTGCCCGTCCCTCCGGCTGAAGTGGCTGTAGATGTCCTCGAGGCTGGGCGGGATGACATCGAGATCGGCAATGGCGCTCCCAAGCGCCGCAATGCGGGCAAGGAGCGGCAGTTTTTCCGACTGCGAACCGCGAAGGCGCAAGAGACCGTCCTCCCCTTCCACACCCTCGGGAAAGGTCGCTGCCAGCGCCGACGCATGACCAGGTGCGGGGCGAACGGAAAAGGCGACCGGAAGTGCCGCGCGGGTCCGAAGATCGGCAAGCGTACCTTCTGCCACCAGTTCCCCACCGGAAAGGATGAGGATGCTGTCGGTGCGGGCCTCCACCTCGGTCAACACGTGGGAGGAGAGCAGGATGGCGGTTCCTTCTGCGGCCAACCCGTCGAGCAGGTCATAGAAGTCCCGTCGCGACACCGGGTCCAGGCCAGAGGTCGGTTCGTCCAGCACCAGGAGACGGGGGCGGCCGATCAGCGTCTGGGCCAGACCCACCCGCTGGCGCATGCCCTTGGAATAGGTACCGATCCGACGCCGCGCCGCGTGGCCAAGTCCGACCCTCGCAAGAAGCTCTGTGGCCTGCTTCGGGTTTTCGCCACGCAGTGCGAGATAGTGGCGAAGCTGTTCTTCTCCCGTCAAAGCCGGGTGAAAGGCGACATTTTCCGGCAGATACGCCACCTGGGTCCGCGCGGCGGGCGAACCGGGCGCCGAGCCGCAAACCGAAACCTCGCCGCTGTCGAAGGGGATGAGGCCAAGCACGATCTTCATCATCGTCGACTTGCCCGCACCGTTATGGCCGAGCAGTGCCGCGCGCCGTCCCGGCTCCAGCGCAAGGCACACGGACTTGAGCGCTTCCACCGATTGGAAACGCTTAGTGAGCCTGGAGATTGTCAGCGTCGGTGTCATCGTAATTTCCTTCAGTCCAGCGCCCTGCGGCCTCGGCCTCATAGGCAAGGATTTCGAGCGGGACAGGGATGGTCAGGGGGCGCATCAGCGGCGCGCTGTCGCGCACGCCTCCAGGCAGCGTGGCGGGAAAATCCCGCTGGCTCCAGCGAACGATCTGCACGGCCGGCGAGCCGGTGAGCAGGCTTGCCGCGGGCTGCGACCAGAGGATCTGGTCCATCAGGTCGTTGGGGCGGTAGAAACTGTCGGCAACGCCGTCGCCGTTGAGGTCGAAGGCCGGATGATCGGACCAGAAATTGCCCCGGCCTTCATGGCTCCATTCCATATTGCGGGTGCCGACGTATTTGACCTGCTCGCGGTTGGCGATGAAGGCGTTGCCTGTCAGCACATTCTTTTCCGAACCGGCGGTGAAATGTATGCCAATGCCGCAGCTCTCGAAGCGATTTCCCCAGACCAGGTTCTTGTGGGCGTTGTAGATGAACAGGCATTTCTTCGTGCCCCCGCGCACCAGATTGCCTGACACGTCGGCATTGTTGGCATAGTTCAGCATCAGCCCATGCTCGCGGTCGCCGAGGCTGAGATTGTTCAGGATCTTGGCGCGGTTGGAGAACATGATCGCAAAGCCCAGATGGTTTCCGATCGAGATGTTGTCGGAAACCTCGGTGTTGCGGGTGTACATGAAGTGCACGGCAAAGCGCAGGTCGCGCATGATGTTGCGGCGATAGATGCTGTCGGCGCTGGCGTTCGAAAAGATGCCGTCGCGACCGTAGCGGATAATATTGTCTTGAAGCAGCGTACCGGGGCTGTTCCAGACATAGATGCCGTTACCGCGCTCGTTCATGCGGGCGCTGCGCGTGCCGGTGATCTCGTTGCCGGAGACAATCGTGTCGCGGCCGCCATGGACGTCGATGCCGTGCATGTTGTCGGTGACGAGCAGCTTTTCGACACGGGCGCGATCGGCGCCTTGAACGATTTTGACCCCGGCGTCGAGATCCTGGTTGATACGACCCGAACCGGTGACGGTGAACCCCGTCAAGGCGACGTCCGACGCGGCAATCGTCACCACGCTACCCTGCTTAAGCCCATTCACCACCGCTCCACGCGGACCGGTGATGGTCAGTGGCCGATCGATGGAGACGGGGCCGTCATAGGCCCCGTCGGTCAACACCAGCACATCGCCGGGTTGAGCCCCGGCGATGGCTGCGGCAAGACTGCCCGCACCCGGCATGACTGCGCGCTCCGCCGCTAAGAGCGGAGAGGCGAGAAGAAAGCCGATCAGGAGAACGGACAGCCGCATCGATCAGGCGCCCTTCGGTTCCACGAACATGCGGCCGCGCATTTCCATGTGCAGGGCATGGCAGAACCATTGGCAATAGTACCAGTAGACGCCAGGATTGGCCGCAACGAAGGTAACGGAGCTCGTCTGTTGCGGGCCGACCTCCATCGCCACGCCGTGATTGCCCATGGTGAAGCCATGGGTAAGGTCATCGATTTCATCGAGATTGGTGACGATGACCGTGACTTCGTCGCCCTCCTTCACCGTAAAGCTCGGCTGGCTGAAGCTGGGTGCGACCGAGGTCATGTAGACGCGAACCTTGTTGCCGTCGCGGATCACGGCCTCGGTCCATTCGTCGATGTCGACCTCATCGGCCTCGGCCTGCTTGCGGGTTTCGGCCCACAGCGGATCCTTGCGATCCCAGACCGAGCGGATGTTCGGCAGGATCGAGGGGGAGACGGCGATGGCGTCATGCGGCTCGGCGAAGGTCGGGCCGTCATGGACCAGCACCATCTTGTCACCGGAAATGTCGATCAACTGATCGTTTTCCGGCTTCAGCGGGCCGACATTCAGGAACCGGTCCTTGGAGAATTTGCACAGGCAAACGAGCCAGTCGTTGGCGGCATCGAGCGTTTCACCCATCACCGTCTTCAAGTGGCCGGGTTGATACTGAACGTCGAGCTTGTCCTTGATCGGGTTGATCTTCTCACCGGCGTAGGCGCGGATGGCCTCATCGATGTTCCACTTTACCACCTGGCTGTCGAGGAACAGCGAGGTATAGGCGTTGCCGCGCCCGTCGAAGGCGGTGTGCAATGGGCCAAGGCCCAGTTCCGGCTCCGCAACAACCGCGCTGCGCGGCTCGGCATTGTCGTAGAACAGGGCATCGAACTTCGTCACGTCCAGCACGGTGACGGTTGGCGAAAGCTTGCCGGCAACGCACAGATGCTTCCTGTCCGGCGCCATGTTGCAGCCGTGCGGGTTGTTGGCGATCGGGATGTAGCGCGTGAAGAGCGACTTTGCTTCCTTACGCCCGTCCACCACCTTGACGCCGTTGATCTCCTCATATTGGCCGGCCTTAATGGCCTTCTCGATTTCGGCAATGTTGAAGACGACGATATGATCCATCTCGGACTTGGTCATCTCCTCCAGCGTCATGCCCATTTCCGAGTTGTAGCTGGTGGAGAACGCCCACTTGCCCTCGTAGTCGGCATCGCAATTGTCGAGGTTGCCCGAGACCTTCACCTGCCAGGCCACTTCCCACTTGTCGGCATCGACGGCGGTGAAGATGTTCACGTAGGTCGCCACGTCCGTCATCGTCGAGCCGTCGTTGACGAGCGGGGCCTCGTCCTCGCCGTTGCAGAACACATAGTTTGAACGCGGCCATTTCTGCGGACGCATGCCGTGGATGCCCTTGGCGTTGGGGATCTCCAGGATGGCGTCGGTCTTCATCACGTCGCAGCGCACGCGCGCCACGCGCGTATTGGCCTTGTCGTTCATGAACAGGTAGCGACCGTCATATTTACCGTCGGTGAAGGACATATGGACGTGATGCAGGTCGCCGTTGTCGTGGATTTTCTTGCCGTTGGCGGCAAGCTGCTTCTTCGTCTTTTCCGTCATCGTGCGCTGATGGATCCGGATCGATTCATTGGTCTGCCCCCAACCGGTGGCCGAGCAACGGTTGAACACCGGCACGCGCATCAGTTCGCGCATCGAGGGAATGCCGAGAATGCGCATCTCGCCGGTCTGACCGGAGGACCAGAAGCCGTAGTAATCGTCGAGCTTGCCCGGTGCGACCGAGCCGTCGGCACCCGTGGCCGCACGGGCCGGTGTCGCCAATCCTGCAGCGCCGAGGCTGAGTGCGGCCGGCCCTACAGTGCCCGCCAGAATGGCGCTGCCTGCAGTCGCGCTGAAAAGTGCTCGCCGGCTTAGTCCCTTGTGTTCCTTTGATTCCATGATCTGGTTCCTTTTTGCTTGAACCTTGGCTTCGATTAAACTTTGGCTGCGGGTTGATGGGTCGGCACGCCGCCCGGGCTTGCCGCAAGCTTCGCCCGCGACTTCATCTTCTTGATCACGACGGGGCAGACGGTTTCGGACTGGTAGAGCACCTGGCAGTGCAGGCAGTTGATGCACTCGTTCGGATTGATCTCGCCGGTCCGGTGGATCGCCTGCACCGGACATTGGTGGGCGCAGGTCTGGCAGGGGTTGCCGCATTCATGGTAGCGCTTGAGCCAGTCGAACATGCGTATGCGCGCAGGGATCGCGAGCGCCGCACCGAGCGGGCAGAGGTAGCGGCAATAGAACCTCTCGACGAAGAGCCCGGCGACGAGAAGTGCGACTGCATAGGCCACGAACGGCCAGGCGCGGATGAACTTCAGGATGATCGCTGTCTTGAATGGCTCGATCTCGGCCAGATGCTCTGCCTGCTCGACGCTCATCAGAGAGACCCCGAAAAGGCCGAGGAAGATCATGTATTTGATCGGCCAGAGCCGCTCGTGCAGGCCCCACGGCAATGTCCATTGCGGGATATGCAGCTTGCGTGCGATCTGGTTGGTCAGCTCCTGCAGTGCGCCGAAGGGGCAGAGCCAGCCGCAATAGGCTCCTCGTCCCCAGAACAGGAGTGCCGCGGCAACGGCAAACCACAGGATGAAGGTGAGCGGATCGAGCAGGAAAGCCTGCCAGCTGAACCCGTTGACGAGACTGCCGAAGAGCGCCATCAGATTGACGACAGAAAGCTGCGCGTTGGCATACCAGCCAAGAAAGACCAGCGTTACCGTCAGGAAGATGATGCGAAAGATGTAGAACGCTCGCGCGTTCCTGACCGCATAGGTCTGGAAGAAGAACACGCCCGTCAGCACGACCAACATGGCGCCGAGCACGACAATCTTCAGCTTCGAGTCGTCCCAGATGCGTTTCCACAGGTCGGACTGTGCAGTCCCCTCGTCACGATCAGCAACGGCTGGAACGTCCTTCACCGGTGGTGGCGCGACAGCACGCAGATACTTCTGCGGAAGCTGGTAACCCAGATCGAAGGTATGAAAGACTTTTTCGACCGGTCCAACCTCACGTTGGGCCAGGAGCTGTATGCGGAAAGGTTTTGTCGGGTCGAAGCCGAGGCCTGCTTTAATGCGGAACAGGTCCATCTCGTTGTATTCCGGCGCACCGGCAAGCGAGATTGCGCCCAGGCGACGGTGGTCGCGATCACGAAAGCGAACGGAAACATCGTCCTGGATGAGCACGATGCGATCAAAGATGCCGCCGCGCACATAGCCTGATCCCTTGAAGGAATAGAGCCCGCGTCCGACCACGGCGATCGCGTGTTCGCCTTCGCCAAGCCAAGCCTGAAGGTTTTTCTCTTCGGCTGCCCCGAGAAAGGCCTTGCCGATGGAAGGTACCGAGACCAGTGCCGCCTGCATCTCGATGAATGTCGTTTCCGGCGCTTGCGCAATCGCGCGCTCGCGGGCGCGCTCATCGGGATGGCCGGCGAAAGCAGCATTGACCTGCGCAACGTCGAGCGACAGGCGGCGCAGCGTGCCGTCACCTTCTGCCTCGACCCAGTCGGCCGGCGCGGTAGCCGCGGGATCGATTTCGAAGCGCGGGCCGGCATTGTCCGCTTCCGGTGTCAATCCGCCAAGCCCGAGCGCGCGCGCAACCTTTAGCCCGGACCGGACGATCGAATCGTCGATGACCATGACGGTCACCGTCGCGCCCGAGATGATATCTACCTCGTGGGTTGTGCCGCCGGATTTCGCCTCGGCGACGAGATCAAGGCCTGCGTAGCCGGCAACAAGCGCCTTTACCTTGGCGTCGGGAATACCGATGAGGACGATGGGTTCCGAATGTTTCACCAGCCGGACGCCGACGATCTTCGCATCCTTGTCCACCGCCACGAGCGTATGGATGGGTTTGCCGGAATAGCCGGTCGTTCCGACGAAATCCGAGGTCACGAAAACCCACGCCACCGTCTGGCCGCCCTTCAGCACCGGGGCCGCCGCCACATCATCACGCACAGCGCCAAAACCGTCCGCTCCTGGCACAAGATCGGAGGCTGTGGTGGTCGGCAAAAACGCCTGAAGCACCGATGCTGCGCTGGCGGATACAGCGCCCCACAGGCTGAGGCAGAGAAGAAGGACAAGACGGAAGAGTTTCATTCCAGGGTGTTTTCCCGCAAATCGTTGCCGGAGCATTGAAACTTTGGCGCGGGACATTCTTTGATCTAGCTCAAACAAAGACAGCTTCGTTGATTGCAATCCTTGATTGTCGCATGTCGTGCACGGATTGATGCTCAGGTGGAGCTGGGGAAAGGACTTCGCGTCAAGCCGGCGGCCGACCGGCGCAAGAACAATACCTTTGAAGTCGGATCGCCCGGCCCGTGGCCTGCCCTCCCCGCGATATCTGCCAGGGGACGGCAGGCAGCCCGCCACCCACAACTACTGCGCGTCGTGCGAATAAATTCCGCCCTGTGAGCTCGACTCGCGAAGAGCAAATTGATCGCCGCGGTGCCTCGTGGGGGCACGTCGGCGCCAGCTCAAAACAGTGAAAGTGTGCCCGGCGCTAAGCGCCGGGTAGGGTTGCGTGCAAAGAGATGTGTGAAGCTCCGCCTCCTCCCGTTGGGCAAAGCGATGCCGGAAAGACCTGTCAGGGCCTCACCCCGCAGAACGCGCTGCTGGCGAGAGAGCGGAACCCTCAAATGCATCAATGCCAGCGAACCGCGGAAACAGAACGCTGTTTTCCAGATGCATATGTGTAACGAGATCGTCGCAGAATTTTTGAACTCCGACATAGAGCGCCGTCCAGGACCTGCAGGCCCCGTCGGGAAGCGTAAAACCATGCGTCAAATGCTCGATCACGGCGAGGCTCCGGCTCTCGCATGCATGATCGTCCCGCATGCCGGCAATCAGATGTCGGATGTCCGGATCGGGCTCATGGCGCATCATCGGAAAGAGCGCAAGCTCTTCCCGCGCCATGTGGGGAAGAAGGTGGTCCTTGAGCTCGGCCAGCGCGTCGGCAAGACCAAGTGGCGCGGAGCGATGAGCACCGTGGACGTGCTCCACCTTTTGGGCAAGCGGGATCAACCATTCCAGATCGGTGCGGTGGGTCTGGTGATAACGCTCCAGAATATGAGCGATAAGCTCGCCTGTAGCATCCGGAGCCTCGCGTCTTGCGGCAAGCTCCAACGCCTGAAGCCGATCGAGCAGATCAGCGGCCTCTATGCCGGCATCCGCGGCCGCTTGCGCAAGCGGTACATCGCCACCACAGCAAAATCCGATACCGTGCTGTCTGAAGAGTTCCGCGGCACCGGGAAGCTCGCACGCAATCACTCCGACGGCTGTGTCCAATGTGTATTCGGTCAATGTGCTCTCCTTGGCGCCTAAAAGGTCATGATCCGCAATCGATTTCAAAGCGGGGCGATCCATGATCGTTGTTCAAGGGAGAAGCTGGGGCAGTTCTTCCGATCGTTCTTTGTCGAAACGCAACTTTATTCCGGAAGGATCGCAATCGTTGAAGATCTGAATGACCGTTAAGGGCCCTTGCCGCTGGTGCCGTGGCGACGGCGCCAGTTCGCCAAGCGCTCGCGATCGAACGTGAAGACTTCATCGATCACCGTACCATCGGAAGATACGGTTGCATTCCAGAGACGCCCGCCGCACCGAAGCGTCAACCGGAATGTGCCCAGGTGCTCCCCTTGACCGATCTCAACCTGGCTCTTGACTTCTCCCCGGTCGAGGCGATTTCTAAGCTCAGTCGGGGGCAGACGCAGCGCCGACGACATGGTCGCCGCCGGCACGGAGAAATCGCCACTGGCGTCGCGCTCGACGCGCAAAACTCGTCGGTTTGTCAGTGTCAGCATAGAGCTTTTCTTTCGGATGACGTGTCGTCCCTCGCGCGCGGATGAGGCCGCGTCAGACGGTCCCGTGATGCCTCAAGGCGAACGCTAAGAAGATCGAGCAAAAAGCCGTCGTCAATGCCAGCAGCCGGGATGCTGGCAAACAGTTCAGCAACCTCAATCGTGCAATCGCATAACGTTAGATCCCTCTGTTCCATCTCGACCATGATTTGAGCCCTCCAATGTGCTCGATCCGCGAAACCCGGCTGCTCCTTGCTAGATGTTTGGCGTCAGGCCTCGTTGCGCTAACGCAAGCTTTCGACGCGGTCGTCAAATTCCTCGCCATCATCGACATCCCGGTATCGCATCGGATCAAGCACGTCGGCTACTGACTACTCGACTTAAGTATTCTGCCGCAAAGCCGATACCGATGCCGGCTCCGCGCGGAGCTTGCTTGGTCTCTTGGAATGGCGATCCGTCGTCTAAAAGCGCATAGACTTGAAACCTGCTCTGATCTCCTCGACGAAGATTTCGGGCTCCTCCCAGGCGGCGAAGTGCCCACCCTTTAAGGCGCGGTTGTAGTAGACGAGCTTTGGATAAGCCTTTGACAGCCATTGTCTCGGTGGCCGATAGACCTCGCCCGGAAAGACGGTGACGGCCACAGGAACCTTGGCTGGCGTGAGCTTCGCGCCTGCCTTGACGTTCTCCCAATAGATACGCCCGCTTGAGGGCCCTGAGTTGGTCAGCCAATACAAGGTGATATTGTCGAGGATGGCGTCCTTGCCGAGCGCCTGTTCCGCATCGCCACGCGTGAACACCCAGTCGGCGATCTTGTCCAAGAGCCAGGCTGCAAGCCCCACCGGTGAATCGGCAAGGCCGTAGCCGATCGTTTCCGGGCGCGTACTGAGGATCGAGGCGTAGCCGAAACCATTGTTCAGGAAGTCGCGAGCCTCGTCAAAAACCTTCTTTTCATCGGCAGACATGGTCTCGGGAGCCGGCCCGCCGTTCTTCAACGCCTTGGCAGCGTCCGCTGGAAGCGTCGTCGAACGCTCCACCCTGTTGACGTGGATGCCAAGCAGTCCGGCTGGCGCCTGACGCGCCAGGGCATCGCTGATGATTGCGCCCCAATCACCGCCTTGCGAGACATAGCTGTTATAGCCGAGTCGCTTCATGAGGGCGTCCCAGGCACGGGCGATCCGTTGCGCCTCCCAACCGGTCGTGTCTGGTTTTTGCGAAAAGCCGAAGCCTGGGATTGAAGGGATGACGAGATGGAAGGCGTCTTCGGCCTTGCCGCCATGTGCAGTCGGATCCGTCAGCGGATCAATGACGTCAAGCAGTTCAAAGATCGAACCCGGCCACCCGTGGGTCATAATCAGCGGAAGAGCGTTCTCATGGCGGGAGCGTACGTGGATGAAATGGATGTCGAGCCCGTCGATCTTCGTCAGGAATTGGGGAAACGCGTTCAGCTTGCGCTCTGCCCGGCGCCAATCATAGGAGGACTGCCAATACTGCGCGAGTTCACCAAGCTTGCGCTGCTGGACGCCCTGGGACCGATCCGAGACGGTCGCGCTGTCCGGCCAACGGGTTGCGACCAGGCGCCGTCTGAGGTCAATGAGGGCATTTTCAGGAATGTCGACGTTGAATGGTTGGATGGCATCGCCCGTCGCCGTCGCTTTCACGATGTCGGCTGCGATGCCGGTTCCGGGCATCACCGCGGCGGCTACACCGATCGCAGCGCCCCGAAACAGAAACGAGCGTCGCGTGAGCGGCCCGTCACCAACCTTGTTTTCCAGGTTCATTTCAAAAAACTCCTGTCCGCTAATCCAGAAGGCGCATTGGAGAGATCCGCGCAGAGCTCTTGTTCAAAAGATGCGCGGAAACAGGTCGAGCGGGGGGCTCGCTCCGCGCGACGGCCCCCGCACTCCATTGATCATCAAACCTCGTCGGGGCCTTTGCGGTAGACGAGAAACTTGTTGCCTTCGGGATCTCGGAAATAGGCACAATAGGGGTCACCGCCGTCCGGGCCTCTCGGGCCGGGAGCACCCTCGTCGGAACCTCCTGCTTCCAGTGCCGTGGCATGAGCCTGATCGACCTGGGCTCGAGAGCGCGCTTCAAAGGCGACCATGGTGCCATTGCCGGCAACCGCTGTCTCTCCGTTGAAGGGCTTCGTCACACCAAATTCGAGGGTACGGTGGCCGTAATAGACAGCGCGTCCGGGCTGGACGAGCACGCGGCCGATGCCAAAGACGGCAAGGAGCTTGTCATAATAAGCTGCTGCGGCATCGAGGTCGTTCGTGCCGACGGTAGAGTGGCCGGCGAGCGCTCTTGTCTTTTCCGCGATCTCCTTGTGCGGGGAGGCCGTGATGTCGTTCATTTTCCTCAGTCCTTTCGTCGCGAGTGACGGTCTCGTCTCGCTGCTTCGTTCGGGATCGTCGCTAAACCCGGCGATCCATGAATGACGGGAATCTACGGATCGCACCTGCTGCCCGGTACTGAGCAAATCTGAGAGCCATCCTCTCGCTTGAATGCACTGGCGTCCACTCGAGAGCGAATTTGCCCGAGTTCAAGAGGGTGCCTCTCAAAAACTGCATCTGCCGACGGACTGCTCGATGCCCGATGCTCTGGTCACACTCACCATTCAGAGACCGGAAGGACTTAAAGACATGGCATCGCTCAAGACCGTCGTCGCAACAGCTTCTGCGATCATGGCATCGACCGCACCAGGACACGCGGGCCCAATCGGCTCCGCAACGCCCCTGAAAATCGACTTCATCACGATCGACGAGAACATAACGCTCCGACGAATGGTTTCCCGTCAGGGCAATCCGAACGGCACGGTTCTCTTCCTGCACGGCTTTCCCGAGACGCTGGGCGTCTGGACGAAGATCACGGAAACTATGGGCGCACAGTACGAAGTGCATGCGTTCGATTGGCCTGGCTATGGCCAGTCGTCGCGTCCTTCCCCGGAGCGGTTCTCCTATTCACCAAGAGACTACGCCAAGGTTCTCAAAGCCTATATCGACAGATCGGGCATCGACCGATTGAATTTGGTGATCTACGCCTCGGACATCGGCAGCCTTCCCGCTCTGCTTCTTGCGCTGGAAGAACCGACGGTCGCGAAGAAGATCATCGTCGGCGACTTTGCGCCGTTCAACAGGCCGCATTGGATGTACGAGAGCCTTCAAAATCTGAAGGCCGAACCGACGGCAACACCGACACGCGCCTATATGAACAAGACAAGCGACGAGATCTTGGAGAACGTACATCGGCGTGGCCTTGCACCGGAAAACCAGTTCGACTTGCCGTCCGAGGTGCAATCGGACATGAAGGAATCCTGGATGCGCGACGGTGTGACGACAGCCGACGCCTTCGCATTCTATTACGCCCACTTCACGCGGGATGAAGATTATCTTGAGGCCAATCTGTCTAGGCTCAAGACCCCGATCAAGGTGATCTGGGGCGAAAAGGACATCTACATCAAACCGGAGATGGGCAAGGAGTTCGCCGATCGAACCGGTTCGAAATTCGCCGTTCTAAAGGGTGTTGGCCACTTCCCCCACCTTCAGGATCCGTCACGAACAGTCGACGAAGTTCGCCGCGCCTTCGCCGACTAGGCCTTCAAGGCCTCACTCCGCCCGAAGACAGTGCGAAGGCGAGGCAGGGCCCAGTCAATGAAGGAGCGCACCTTTAACGTGAGCATGCCCTGACCGGAATAGACGATGTGGATCGGTCTCGACGCGCCGTCGAAACCCTCCAGAACCGGCACGAGGGCGCCTGACGACAACTCGTCCGGGATCTGGTAATCGAACAAGCGGGCGATGCCGGCTCCGCCGACCGCCGCGGCCACGCAATTGGCCGCGGTATTCACCTCAAGACGATTGCGGGGAACGGCCTCCATCGGGCGGCCGTCGACATCGAACGTCCAGAAGAACGTCCGCTTGTTGAAGAGTATTCCGTCATGGCCTTCAAGATCGCCCGGATGCGTCGGCACACCCCGGCGCTCAAGATATGCCGGGCTGGCGCAGGTCAGCAGGCGAAACTCTCCGGCCTTGACCGCATAGAGCGAACTGTCCGCGAGGTCGCCGAGACGAATGGCGATATCGACCTGCTCTTCGACAAGATGGACCGTTCTGTCGAGCGAAATGAGGTTCAGCGATACCTCCGGGTGCTTCTCCAAATAACCAAGGGCGATCGGCATGATATAGCGGGCGCCGAACTCGACCGGTACGGTGATCGTCAGCGTGCCGCGCGGTGTCTGGTATTCGCCCGAGGCTCGCCGCTCCGCCTCCTCCAGATCGCCCATGATCTTTCGGGCCGCCTCGACATATTCCCGGCCCGCATCGGTGAGTTGAAGGTTGCGGCTGGTGCGCACGATGAGGCTCGCCCCCAGGTACCGTTCGAGTTCGGCAACCTTGCGACTGACGCTTGGCAGCGGAGCATTCAATTTCCTGCTTCCTGCGGAGATGCTGCCGGCATCAACGACTGCGAGCAGCATTTTCATTGCTTCGAGGCGATCCATGATACCCCCCGCCAACGTGACCGCTGATTGTTTCGCGCCGTGACGCCCCTTTCGCCCTGCCAAAAGACAAGACACTCATGCGTCACTTCACTTGCAATTGTTCCGAAATCCGACCGGAAAGTGCGCGCTGCCCTTGCTTCACGATCGTCTCGAGGAAATCGCCAACAACACGAATGCGTTTGGTGTCGCGAACCCCTTCATGAACGACAAGCCAAATGGCTTCCTCCTGCCTGCAAAGGTCGGGTTTGACCCGGACAAGCTCGTCCTCCGTGTCGGCAAGGATACACGGCAATACGCCGAGGCCGTTGCCCGCCTTCATCGCGAGCACCTGCGCCTGCATCGTATCGACCGTCAGGTTGGCGATGCCGCTTTCGACCCACGAGCGCAGGGTCTTGGGCACGACAAGGAACGACAGGGGATCGCCCCAGGTAATCAGCCTATGGCCGGTGATCGGCAAATGATTTTCCCGGACGGGGTGGCTCTCAAGATAGGCTTTCGACGCGTAGAGACCGAACGCGATCGTGCCGATCCGGCGTACCACATAGTTGCCCTGTTCAGGGCGGCAGAGCCGAAGGCCGATATCCGTCTCTCGCTGTGGAATCTGGGCGAAGGACGTGGCGTTGACCGAAACGCCCAACGAAAGATCGGGATAGGCTTCCTGCAAAGCAGGCAGGTTTGGCATCAGCAGGTGATGTGCGAGCGTGTCGACGGTGATAATCCTAACCGCCCCCGAGACGCGCCCGTCCTGGCCGCAAAAGCTGCCTTCCAGTTCGCGCATGGCAGTTTCAATCGCCGTTGCTTTCTCGACCATCGCCCGGCCTGCGTCAGTGAGCTCGTAGCCGTCCGGCCGGCGCTCGAACAGGCGCGTCTTCAGAGCGTATTCCAGGGTCGCTATCCGTCGCGCCACCGTCGAAGCGCTCGCTTTCACTTCACGCGCAGCGCCGGTGAGGCCGCCCTGGCGTGTCACTGCAAGGAAGTAGCGGACATCGTTCCAGTTCATGTTTCTATTTTTCGAAAACCCTCTTGCGAACTTATGCGTCGAAGCGCGCGAAGGGAAGGATTATCCCTTTAAGGATCGCGTAAACGGAGCTTGGCAACGAGAAATCAGCAAAGCTCGATCAGAACTCTGAGGCTATGCTCATGTTGAACAGGCAGTTTTCGGTCGGCGTGTTTGCCGCGCTCTTTGCAGCCTTTGCCTTCTCCCTCAATTTCGTCGTGCCGTTCATAATCGGCGACTTCTCCACGTTCGACTTTGCTCTTATCCGGCATGTGGTCTCGGCGACGGTTGGGGTCTTCATTCTGTTTTCAGAACGTAAGACGGCATTGCGCCACCTGACGTTCCAAAACGCCATGGCTGCCACGGGATTGGCCTTCATCGGCTATGTCGGCTACTTCCTGACGGTAACGGGAGCGGCAATCTACGCCGGCCCGGTCATTGCGCCTGCCTTCCTTGGCCTGGTTCCGATTGTGCTTGCCGTCATTGGAAACCGGGGTCAGGCGTCACTGCCATGGCGCTTCTTGATGACACCGCTTGCACTGGTGGCGATCGGTCTCGTGCTGGTCAACGGCACGGCGTTCACCGCAGATAGTCTCGGTTCCGTTCGCTCGCTCTGGATTGGTATTCCGCTTGCTCTGGCCGCGGTCGGTCTATGGGTATGGTTCGCGATCGCCAATCAGGCAGCGCTCGCAATCCGCCCGGCGATGCCTTCGGGCATATGGTCCGCATTGATCCTGATCGGCGGTGGTCTCCAGATGCTGGTTTTCTACCCGGTCGGTGCGGCGATGGACCTTTTCCAGCTTCCGAAGCTCGGTTTCGGTTGGGAAGCCGCCGGCTCCCTCTATCTATGGGGAACGTCGCTGGCACTAATGGCGACCGTGTGCGGGGTATGGGCTTGGAATGTCGCGTCGAGGACGCTTCCTGTTGCGCTCGCGGCACAGCTGATCGTGTCGGAAACGGCCTTCGGCGTAGTTGGCGGACTTGTTGTCCATGCACGTTGGCCGACGATGATGGAGGCAGCCGGCGTCGCGGTACTCATCGCTGGTGTCGTTCTTGCCATTCGCGTGTTCTACGGTCAGCAGGCCCATATGAACGAGGCCATCGCGCAGCCATCCTGACGCTCGCGCGATGGGCTACCCCCTGGTCATGGAGACCTCGGTCGGCCGCTTTTCTTTGATGCGCGTCCTCGCGCAAAACCGATCAACCGGCCGCCGTATCTAACCAGATCGTTACAGGACCGTCATTGGCCAGTTCCACCCGCATGTCCGCGCCGAAGACGCCATTCGCAACAGCAACGCCAAGGGTCGAGACTTGCGCAGAGAAATGCTCATAGAGGCGTTTACCCTCCTGCGGCGGCGCGGCCGTAGAAAAGCCCGGCCGGTTGCCTTTCGTCTCTGCGGCCAGGGTAAACTGGCTGACGACGAGCGCTGAGCCGCCCACGTCGACCAGGGAACGGTTCATGCGATCCTGATCGTCCCTGAAGATGCGCAGGTTGACGATCTTGCGCGCCAGCCATTCGCTTTCCTTCTCGGTGTCGCCCTTCATCGCACACACGAGCACCAACAGGCCGCTGGCGATTTCTCCCGTGACCGCGCCGTCTACCGTGACACGCGCAGATGAAACGCGCTGGACAAGTGCTCTCATGGCAAGGAATCTCCCTATGGCTTGCCGGCGTTTATCCACTCCGAGGCGATCGCAATCAAGCTCTATGCGACCCGACAGCAACCGTCTGGACGACGCCGTCAGACCTGGTCGAACGATGGGCAGACCTGGCCGGCGCTCGCTACCGTGCCTGAAGGGGGTAGCATTTTCACGCGGTGGAATGGCCGTGGACGACGGCGAGCTACCGCGTTTGATCGCGACCGTCGTTGGGCTTGTCGGATCGTACGCAATGTTGAGGCAATCCGGGCGCTGTGATCTCGCCAATCAACGGAAGATTGGCGAAGGCCGGTGCTCGGCATGAAGCCGCGCACTTCAAACAGGGAGCGAAACGGCCTTGAGCATTTGTGACAGCGACACGACGCAAAACGGCACTCCGCGCGCAGAAAGAGAAACCAAGCGAGGAAATGGAATGCGCACGAGACTGGTGATGGCGGGTCTCGTGCTGCTGTTGACACCGGCAGATCCGGCCCGGTCGCAGGCGATCCAACCCGTTTGCCCTTCTCCGCACGACAGAACGGTTGCCATCACGTTCGACGATCTCCCTTATACCCGCGCAGGCGATGCGGGAGGGCAGGAACTCGCTGCGGTCGCGAGGGCCACGAACGAAGCCATTCTGGCCGGTCTCGCCGTTCGTAACGTTCCCGCTATCGGGTTTGTCGTCGAACGGCGTGTGCAGGCGCTGGGTGAGATCGGTCAGGCACTGTTGGAACCGTGGAACACTGGCCAATTCGAGCTTGGCAATCACAGTGCGAACCACCCCGATAGCAATACCTTGGACGTCGATGCGTTTCGTCGCGAAGTGATTGACGGAGAGGCGAGCATTCGGCCGATGGTGGAAAAGGCCGGCCGAACCCTTCGGTTCTTCCGGTTTCCCTACAATCACCTCGGAGACACGGATCAACGTCGCGAGGCGTTCGAACGGGTACTTGGCGAACGTGGTTATCATCTCGCGGCATCCACCATCGATTATGTGTTTGATGCTGCATATGAACGGGCATTGGCGCGATCCGATACGGCGATGGTCCGAAGGATCGAAGACGCTTACATAGACTATAGCCGCGTCGAGATTGCGTATGATGCGGATCTGAACCGCAAGGTCCTCGGGTGCGAACCGCCCGGCATTCTCCTGCTTCATGACAATCGCATCAATGCAGCCACCATCGATCGAATACTCGGGCTTTTCAGAAGTACGGGCTACCGCTTCGTCTCCCTGGAGGAGGCGCAAGCCCACCCGGCGTACAGGAAGCCGCCTCGCCACCAAGTTCGGACCAATGTGGGGGTACCGCTGGGCAAGGGAGCGGGACCTCAAGGTGGATGGAAGCAAGGAGGAAGAGCCTCCGGCGTGGGTGACCCGATACTCCGATCCCGACGCGCCGCTCTGATCCGCATCCGTGGCCAAGATCGAGCTCCAGCAATCGCTTGGCCGCGACGGCTTAACCCTGTGCTTCGCCGCAATGTTCTCGCAACGCGTGGCCCCAAGACTCCTGAACAGTCGATTCGATATTTGAAGGAGTATGTCCCATGCGTGCGTCGGTCTTCGGTAAGGTTCTCGCGCTGACCGCAGCTTTGGGCGCGACTGTGCCTGCAGCTCCAACCGTCCTTGCTGACGATTACGATGGAGGTTGGCGCCATTGTCGGGACCTTCACGGAAGAGACCGGTGGCGTTGTGAGGAGGCGCGGCGCGATCGGTGGCGCGAGCGCCAGGAAAAACAGGACAAGAAGGATATGAAGGCTGGTTTGGCCGCCGGCGCGATCGGTTTGGCGCTCGGCGCCATCATTATCGGTGCGGCACAGGAGGCCGAGCGGAAGCGCGAGGCGGAAGCTTATCGGCGCAACGATCGCGATGCGCGGTGCCTTGCGCGCTACCGCTCCTATGACCCGCGCAGCGGAACATTCATTGGGCGTGGCGGCCGGCGCTACGAATGCAGGTGAAGGCTGCGCCTCCGGCCGACTTTCGCGCAGAAACCTTTACGGACGCCTGCTTCGGCCATAGATGTGCTGCAATGGTGGGTGCGTCCTGCGTGCCGATCGTAAGGCTGGAGGGAGTTTTGACGGATTTTACCTGGTTGAATGAGCCTCGAAACTGGAACGTCGAAAATGGCGTGCTAACCCTCAAAACGGAGGCGAATACCGACTTCTGGCAGACAACCTTCTATGGCTTCAGGCGCCATTCCGGTCATGCCAGACTGCAGGCGGTGAGCGGAGATTTTACCGCATCGGTGGTCGTGCGCGGTGATTATCGCGAGCTCTACGATCAAGCCGGGCTGATGCTGATTATCGACGAAACACACTGGCTCAAGACCGGCATAGAGTTCACCGACGGCTTGATGCATTTCTCAGTTGTCGTCACGAACGGAACGTCGGACTGGTCCGTAATCCCGCTTGCGCAAGCGCAGCCGAACGCCAAAGTGCATATCCGGCTGACGCGGCACGAGGCAGCGCTCAGGGTCCAGTTTCACCTTGGCGATGGTCCGTGGCAGATGGCGCGGTTATGTCCATTCTCCGGTGAAGACGCACGGATCGGTGTCATGGCCTGCTCTCCTGAGCGCGAAGGTTTTACCGCGCAGTTCGAAGGATTTTGCCTGGGCGCTCCGATATCGCGCGACTTGCATGCCTCATAGGAACCCTTGCTGCTAGCAGCGGCGATCCGCTCGCCTTGGTCGGGCATTGAAGGGACGTCCGACCCGTGGTCGGTATTCCTTCGCGCGCGCCTTGCCGCAGTGGAACTTCAAGAGCGCATCGGGCGTTCCGCAACCTTCTGCGGCTCACAGAGCGCGTCTAACCAGAGCCGCCGTCACAACATCGTCACGAAACGCACGAACAACTCGCATCGTGTAAATGGCGGAGGCACAGATGGATTACTTCAGACGCTTCACCTTTTTGTTCGCGACACCCGCCTTCGACAACGAGGATCTAGAGGGGGCCAGGTACAAGCAGATTGTCGAGGAGATCGAGCGGTCTGGTTTCGAGGTGGTCCGCGCACGGAGCCTTGAGGACGCGGAAATCGCCGTCCAGACGGACGCGGCCATCGGCTGCATGATGGTTGACTGGGGCAAGAAAGGCATGGAAGGCAAGACCGCCTCCCTCATCAATCTGATGCGCCGACGCGGTCTCGAATTCCCGATCATCCTTCTGATCCGGCGCAAGCGCTTTGAGGACGTACCGGTCGAAGTGCTCGACTTCATCGACGGCTATGTCTTTCTATCCGAAGAGACGCCTGCCTTCATCGCGAAAAACCTCATCAGCCGCCTCAAGCAATATGCCGAGACGATGAAGACGCCTTTCTTTGGCGCGCTGGTGGATTACGCCGAGGAAGGCAACCAGCTTTGGACCTGCCCCGGACACAACGGCGGCGTGTTCTACAGCCGCAGCCCGGTCGGCCGCGTGTTCATGGAGCATCTGGGCGAAGCGGTCTTTCGCGATGATCTTGACAATTCCGTGCTCGATCTCGGCGATCTCCTGACCCATGAAGGGCCGGCGCTCGCCGCCCAGAAGGAAGCCGCCAAGATTTTTGGCGCGGAGAAGACCTACTTCGTCCTTAACGGCACCTCGACTTCCAACAAAGTTGCGCTTTCCGCCCTGGTCACCGATGGCGACCTGGTGCTGTTTGACCGTAACAATCACAAGGCGGCCCATCACGGCGCGCTGATGATCTCCGGCGGCATCCCGGTCTATGTGCCGACCGCCAGAAATGCCCATGGGCTCATTGGCCCCATGGATTTAGGCGCGCTCAATGAGGAGGCGCTGCGCGAACGCATCCGCGCCCACCCGCTGGTCAAGGACCCGGATGCCTGGCAGAAACCGCGCCCGTTTCGGGTGGCGGTGGTGGAACAGTGCACCTATGACGGCACGATCCACAATGCCGAGATGATCCTGAAAGCCATCGGCCATCTGTGCGATTACATCCTGTTCGACGAGGCCTGGGCGGGCTTCATGAAATTTCACCCGCTCTATGCCGGTCGTTTTGCCATGGGCCTTGCCGAACTCGGACCCGAGGCACCGGGCATCATCGCAACGCAATCCACGCACAAGCAGCTTGCGAGCTTTTCGCAGGCATCGCAGATCCACATGAAGGATCGGCACATTACCGGCCAGAAGCGCCGGGTCGAGCACCGACGCTTCAATGAGAGCTTCATGCAGCACGCTTCGACGTCGCCTTTTTATCCGCTCTTCGCATCCCTCGATGTCGGCGCGCAGATGATGAAGGGTCGTTCCGGCGAAGTGCTGTGGGACGATACGATCCGACTCGGCATCGAGCTTCGCAAGAAAATCCGGGCGGTGCGTAGGGAGTTCGAGGAAAAGGAGCGTCGGCCCGAGCGCCGCTGGTTCTTCGAGCCCTTCGTGCCGGACCGCGTGGCCATGCCGGATGTGGCAAGCCCCGGAGCGGTACACGACGTGCCATGGGAGAGCGTCGCCACTGATCAGCTCGCCACCAATCCGGCCTTCTGGCACCTCACCCCGGGGGCTGCATGGCACGGTTTTTCCGATATGGCGCCAGGTTTCGCGATGACCGATCCCAACAAGCTCACGCTGCTCACGCCAGGTTTTGACAGGGCAACGGGCGCATATTCAGAGCACGGCATTCCCGCCCCGATCGTTGCGCAGTACTTGCGCGAGAACCGGATCGTCGCAGAGAAAAACGATCTCAACTCCCTGCTGTTTCTGCTCACGCCCGGCGTCGAGGCAAGCAAGGCGGGTACATTGATCAGCGGCCTCGTCGCATTCAAACGGCTTCATGACGACAACGCGCCTCTGGAAGAGGTGATCCCGGAGTTCTATCGCCGCCGCCCCGGCCGCTACGCGGGGGTACGATTGCGTGATCTGTGCGGCGAGATGCATCGATTCTTCCGCGACGCCAATGTCAGCGCGCTGCAGGCCAAGCAGTTTTCCGAAGAGCATCTGCCGGATATCGCCCTTTCACCCCACGACGCGGCGCGCTGCCTTGTGCGCAACGACGTGGACTTTCTGCCGATCGACGCCATTGCCGGGCGGATCGCAACGACACCTTTTGTCGTCTATCCGCCGGGGATCGCCACAATCGTGCCGGGCGAGCGACTGACCGAGCGCGCACAGCCAATGATCGACTATCTCAAGATGTTCGAAACCTGCTTCAACACTTTCCCCGGCTTCGACGTCGAGATCCAGGGCCTTTACCGCCAAACCGACGCGTCGGGCCGCATACGACTTCATACCTACGTCGTCGCTGAATAGAATTTTGGAGTTTCGTGACCCCTCATGCCGCAGGATGAAACAATCATCATTCGCCCGTCGCGGGAGAGCGACGTTGATGCCATGCTGGCCATCTATCGCCGGCACATCCGACGCGGCATAGAAGAGGGTGTCGAAGAGGGCGACGCACCACAGCCGGACGACCTTCGCGAGCGGCGGAAAAACCTGAAAAGCCGCCGCTTGCCCCATCTCGTCGCGGTCAAGGAGGGGGTGGTGGTCGGATACGCCTATGTCGTGCTGTTTCGCAAGCGCCCCGCCTACCGTTACACGGTCAAGCACTCGATCTATGTTCACCACGAGCATCTCGGTCAAGGCGTCGGACGTCTGCTCATGCGGGGCCTGATCGACGCCTGCGCCGCAGCCGGCTTTCGCCAGATGATCGGCTACATCGACGCCGACAATGTCGCCTCCCTCACTTTGCACGATCGCTTCAACTTCGTACGCGTCGGCCTGCTTCCGGGTGTCGCTTATCGTTACGGGCGCTGGGCCGATAGCGTCATGGACCAGCGCTCTCTGGGTCCGGGCTCGACGACGCCGCCACCGCCGCCGCCCCTCTCCACCCGATGAGGGTCGCCCCTGTTGGCGT
>NZ_LMJM01000018.1:0-299 GCF_001429005.1 Ensifer sp. Root954 | reverse complement strand
TTTGAACCTGCGGCCTTCAGGTTATGAGCCTGACGAGCTACCGGGCTGCTCCACCCCGCGCCAAGCGTAAATCCCGATGGGATTTATCGCGGTAACGTAAATCCCGAAGGGATTTATGGTCTGTGCCGAGCAAATTGCGAAGCGATTTGTCTCGTGTAAGGGACGCACTGATGACTTCGGTCTAGCAAAACAAAAGGGCCGCTTGAGGGCGGCCCGTGTTTCGGCTGGGCCGAGGGATGAAGAGAAGGTGATCTTTGTTTTCCGGATTTTCTTGCGCTTTGCAGACCTGGCAGCGACCT
>NZ_LMJM01000017.1:4479-4917 GCF_001429005.1 Ensifer sp. Root954 | reverse complement strand
GCGCCCGTAAAGGTTCCGCCAGTCGTAGCTTGCGGTGTAGGCCGCATAGGCTTCCGGCGGGAGCGGATGGGTCGGTGAGCCGAGGCCGAGGATGTAGAGGAGCAGGCCCTCGTCGTAGCCACGCCAGCGATAGGGGATGAAGCCGTTTTCCGGCCGCCAGCCGTGGGTGAGCGTCAGCCCGTGATCGCAGGCCCAGTTCCAGTCGGCTCGTTCATAGAGCGCGTTTGCCACCCTGCGGATTTCGACTTCCTCGGCGCCATCGCCGTCGAAATAGGCGGCCACTGTCAGAGCACCCGCGAAAAGAAAGGCGGAGTCGATCGTCGAAAGCTCGCACTCCCAAACACGTCTGCCGGTCTCGATGTCGAGGAAGTGGTAGAAGAAGCCCTTGTAGCCGGAGGCGTCGGGTTCCGGTCCCTGCGGGCACTCCAGGAGAAACTG
>NZ_LMJM01000017.1:379-4399 GCF_001429005.1 Ensifer sp. Root954 | reverse complement strand
GCAGTGGAGATAGTAGAGCAGCGTCGTGAACTGCAACCGGGCAAGATCCTGCTCGGTCGGCATACGGTTCAGTTCGGGATCTGTCGACAGCAATTCCGACATGGTTAGGCCACCACGAGAAGAACGTCGTGATCTCGTCCGTCATCCACGAGTGGAACACTTCGGTCAGCAACCTTCTTCCCATCGAGGCTCAGTGCATAGTGGTCTTTTGCTCGTTTGGTATCTCGGCTCACCTTGATGCGGTAAGTCGACCTTCCATGGCGAAAATCCACGTCGAATGTTGACCACCCGACGGGAATGCATGGCTCGACAAAAAGCCGGCAGCCCTGACGTCGAATGCCGAGAATGGCCTCAAGGCCGACCCGGTACAGCCAGCCCGCAGATCCCGTATACCACGTCCAGCCACCGCGGCCGGTGTGAGGAGCGGCGCCATAAACGTCGGCACTGACAACGTAGGGCTCGACCATGTAGCGGTCGGTGTCTTCGGGTGACAGGGCATGGTTGATCGGATTGAGCATGCTCCAGAGTTGAAATGCCCGATCGCCATCCCCCAGCAATGCGGTCGCCAGCGCCACCCACGTGGCCGCGTGGGTGTACTGGCCGCCGTTCTCCCGAATTCCGGGCACATAGCCCTTTATGTAGCCGGGCTGCAGCGAGCCCTTGTCAAAGGGTGGGTCGAAAAGCTGTATCAAACCGTTATCGGTACGAACGAGCCGTTCCCAAACCGCGCGCATTGCCTGCGCGCCACGCTTGGCATCTGCAACACCCGAGATAACTGCCCAGGCCTGTGGGATCGCATCGATCTGGCACTCGTCATTCAACTGGGACCCGAGAGGCGTGCCACCGTCGAAGTAGGCGCGGCGATACCAGCCGCCATCCCAGGCGTGGGTCTCCAAGGACATGCGCAGGGTCTCGGCGCGCTCTTTGCACCATTTGGCTCGTTCCTCATCAGCCATCGCCGAAGCGATGGCTGCAAAAGATTGAAGGACCGTCAGAAAGAACCACCCGTTCCATACACTCTCGCCTTTGCCTTCCGCGCCGACTCGGTTCATGCCGTCGTTCCAGTCGCCCGTTCCCATAAGCGGAAGCCCGTGGCTGCCTAGCCTCAGACCTCGGTCCAGCGCTCGACAGCAGTGCTCATAGACGGTCCCGCTTTCCTGGCTGGCCGGAGGCACCTCGTAGCGCTCCTCCTCATCGTCCGTTAGAGGCGGCGAGACGAGGAAACGAACCTGCTCACTCAGGAGCCCATAGTCTCCGGAGACCGATACGTAGTGATGGACGACGTAGGGCAGAAAGTAGAGGTCGTCCGTCATGCGTGTGCGCACGCCGGCACCCGATGGCGGATGCCACCAGTGTTGAACGTCTCCCTCGGAAAACTGGCGCGAGGCGGCTCGAAGAATGTGCGCTCGCGCCTCATCGGGTGCGCAATGGACGAGGGTTGCCACGTCCTGGAGTTGGTCGCGAAATCCGTAGGCGCCACCGGACTGGTAAAACCCTGTTCGCGCCCAGATACGGCAAGCCAACACCTGATAGAGCAACCAGCGGTTCATCATCAGGTTGAAGGCTATATCTGGCGTTCGAACCGTGACGGAGTTCAGCAGCTGATCCCAATATTGTGAAACGGCTGCCAGCGCCTTCCTGGCCGCCTTCGGTTCGGCATGTTCGCGCACGAGCCTGTGCGTTTCCGCGCGGTTTTCGGCCTGCCCGAGCACGAATACCAGCTCGACGGTCTCGGACGGTGGGACTGAAACGCTGACCATGAGGGCCGCGCAGGGGTCGAGCAGAGAGCCGGTATGCCCCCCGAGATCGAAGCCTTCCAATCCCACCGGCTGAGCGATGGAACCGTTTCTGCCGAGGAACGCGCGCCGATTACATGTGAACGACCGGACAGGCGCGCTTGAAGCGGCGAATGCGAGCGTGTCGGAAAAATCGCCCTTCCAGATGTTCCGGGCAACGACGGCACCAATCTCGCTGTCAAATTCGCATTCGACCCGGGACTGCGCGCTTTCGCGCAGTGTGCCGAGGACCCATTCAACGAAATAGGTGGCGGTAAGGCGGCGAAGTCGTTTTCCGTCGTTGCGAATGGCAAGACGGATGACCTTGATCGCTCCCGCGGCCGGGACGTGCACGGTCATTTCATGGTGTAGTGGCCCGCGACTGCTTTCATAACACGTGTAACCTTGGCCATGCCTCGTTCTTGTGGTCGATGCCTGGCCGAGCGGCAAAGGTGTCGGCGTCCACAGCTCGGCGGTCTGTTCATCTCGCAGGTAGACAACTTCACTCGGCGGGTCCGAAACCGGGTCGTTTGACCAAGGCGTGAGCCTGTTCAATTGGCTGTTGCCCGCCCAGGTGTAGCCAAGGCCGCTATCGCTTGTCAGGCAGCCAAACGCGCTATTGGCAAGGACGTTGCACCACGGTGTTGGCGTCGCGTCGCCTGCGATCACATATTCGCGCCCGTCTTTGGTAAACCCGCCGCGGCCATTCCAAAAAAGCAGGTTAGCTCGTGGTGCCTCGTGACGCTTTTCGTGCGAGACAGAGACATTCGTCATGGTCTTGTTCGTGGAAAAAGTGGTGGTCGATCTCGCCGAAAGTTGATCCGCAAGGGATCCTTGGCTGCAACAAAGGACGAGGCGCGCGGCGGCCGTGATCGCATTTTCTGCATCGGACGAGACACTCGCCCTGGGTGGGAAATGAATCCCCCCGGTTTTGCCGAGGGTTTGCTCCACATGGACCGCCGCATCGGCGCTCAGCTTTAAGCTTTCACTGGCCTGCCTTTCATCAAGGATCGCGAGATCGAAGGGAAATCCGCGACTGGCAAGGAATGCGTGGGCATTGATGACATTGTCGACGAGGGATTCCTTGTCTGTTTTGTCGATACGCAGCAGAAGAACTGGGACGGCTCCCGACAGTCCCGCCGATCCCAAGTCGTCGCGGTTCAGTCGTCTTGTGTCGGGTGTGCTGCCTTCCCTTAAGCCGGCAACACCGAATGCCAGATATGCTAGGAGCCGGTCGTAGACGGCCAAGTCTTGAAGAGACGGGGACCAAGGCGGGTCTTCAGTGTGTTTCTCCCTCTCTTGTAACGCTTGACGCGCGGCGTCGACATGGGCGAAGCGGCTGGCTATTGCGGTAGCGCCTGCCTCACTGTCCGCTGCGCCTGTCACGAATGCGATCAGTTCCGTTCTGGAGGGTTCCAGATCGACTGTGCGGCGCATGCTGAAGATAGGGTCGAGCACGGGACCCGTCGTCCCAGATAAGCGGCTCCCCGGCCCCAGAGCGCTAGGATTTGAAGGCGTCCGCCGTCGGCCAAGAAATCTGTAGCGGTCCGTTTCATATTCCACCGCATGGACTTGGCGGCTTGACGCAGACACATGTACCGCCCAGATGGGGCGCTCCGATGCGCTGCGCGGTCTGCGCCGTGCGAACAATGCGCTTGTTTCGGTATCGAACCAGGTTTCGATGAAAAGCTTGGCAAATGCCGGATGTGCGCTATCGGCGCTTCGGCCATTCAGGCAGACTTCGCAATAGCTTGTCAGTTCAAGCTTTCGCGCTTTCTCACCTTTGTTGCTGAGTTTCAGCAAGCGCACTTCAGCATCGCAGTCCTGTGCAACCGACACCGCCCATTGAATTTCGATGTCTCCGAGCAAACAGCGATACTCGGCACGATCTCCGTGAAACGTGTGTTCGTAGATCGCCTCCGGATGGCAAATCGGCTGCCGGCCAATCGTCCAGACCTCGCCGCTCTCAAGGTCGCGGACGTAGCAGAACTGGCTCCAGCAATCGCGCGTGACGTCCTCACGCCAACGCGTGATGTCGAGGCCGCGCCAGGTTTCATACCCGGCGCCGGCCTCTGTCAGAAGGACGTTGTAGTGCCCATTCGAAAGCAAGGTCGTGTCAGGAGGCACGCCTGCCAGAGGTGTCGTACTGATGTCGATCATGTCAACTGGCCGGACCATCAGATCGATCCTTGATGGGGCTAGACATTGTCCCCTTCGGTCGATGTCCCAGCCTTGGCAGGCTGCA
>NZ_LMJM01000017.1:0-298 GCF_001429005.1 Ensifer sp. Root954 | reverse complement strand
GCCGGCCAGGTGGAAGCGGTCGAGTTCGTTCAGCACCACCATGTCGAACGGTGTCGTGGTCGTCCCTTCTTCCTTGTAGCCGCGAACATGCAGGTTGCCGTGATTGGTGCGGCGATAGGTGAGGCGATGGATCAGCCACGGGTAGCCGTGGAAGGCAAAGATGATCGGCTTGTCCCTTGTGAAGATGCCATCAAAGTCGCTGTCCGAAAGGCCATGCGGATGTTCTTCCGCCGGCTGCAGCTTCATCAGGTTGACGACGTTGACGACCCGGACCTTCACTTCAGGCAGATGCTCGCGC
>NZ_LMJM01000016.1:39443-40065 GCF_001429005.1 Ensifer sp. Root954 | reverse complement strand
CTGCCGGGCCGGCCGCGGGCATCTGTGCCGCAACACGCTCGGCGTCGGCGTCAACCGGCCGGGCTCGTTCGGCGAGTTCGTCTGCCTGCCGGAGTATAACGTCGTGCCGATCCCGGAGGATGTGCCCGACGAGATCGCGGCGATCTTCGACCCGTTCGGCAACGCGGTGCACACAGCACTCTCCTTCGATCTCGTCGGCGAGGACGTGCTTGTGACCGGCGCCGGGCCGATCGGCATCATGGGCGCTCTGGTTGCCAAGCGTTCCGGCGCGCGCAAGGTGGTAATCACCGACATCAACCCGACGCGGCTGGCGCTCGCGAAAAGCGTCGGCATCGACCATGTCGTCGATGCCTCGAAGGAAAACCTTGCCGACGTGATGAAGGCGATCGGCATGACCGAAGGTTTTGACGTCGGGCTGGAAATGTCCGGTGCGGCCCCTGCCTTCCGCGACATGATCGACAAGATGAACAATGGCGGCAAGATCGCCATCCTCGGCATCGCGCCGGCCGGCTTCGAGATCGACTGGAACAAGGTGATCTTCAAGATGCTCAACCTCAAGGGCATCTATGGCCGCGAGATGTTCGAGACCTGGTACAAGATGATCGCCTTCGTGCAGGGCGGC
>NZ_LMJM01000016.1:392-39410 GCF_001429005.1 Ensifer sp. Root954 | reverse complement strand
GTTCCGCGACGGCTTTCAGGCCATGCGCTCCGGCAATTCCGGAAAGGTCGTCATGGACTGGTAAGGCCGCAAGAGCGGGCCTGATCCGGCCCGGTCGAGCCCACCCGAGAAAAATTGTCTTTTGTCACTAGAACTAAGAATGCGTTTTATGCACTATTGATCGTCCACCATGCAGGGAGCGCATGATAGCCGATGGAAGTACGCGATCTCGAGGCCTTTCTCGCCGTTATGTCGACGGGCAGCATCACAGGTGCCGCCCGCCTGCTCGACCGCTCGCAGTCGCAGGTGACGCGCCTGATCCAGGACCTGGAGACGTCGCTCGGCTTTGCGCTGTTCGAGCGGAATGGCCCGAGGATCGCGCCGACCGACAAGGGCATTGCCTTCCATGAGGATGCCGAGCGTTTCGTCAGCGGCATCGGGCACCTGCGCAATCGCGCCAAGGCAATCGCCGGCAAGGAACCCGAGCCGATCGAGATCGCCGCAACGCCGGCCTTTGCCAGCGGCATCATCCCGATCGCACTTGCCGAACTGCCGGAGCATCTGCTGCCCCACACGATCAATCTGCGCAGCATGCCGGCCGAGGCCGCCGTGCAGTCGGTGTTTGCGCGGACGGCGGATTTCTGCGTGACGTCGCTGCCGGCCGATCAGCCCGGCCTGGATGTTCAGGGTTTTTTCGAAGGGCGCTGCGTCGCCGCGGTTGCGCCGCACGATCCGCTGGCTGCGAAAGACGTGATCTCGATCGCCGATCTGGCCGGGCGCACGCTGGTCACCATGTCCAATCCGTTTCGGCTGCGCCATAGCGTTGATGAAGTGCTCAATGCGGCCGGCGTGCGGCCCAATCGCATTATCGCGACCAACGCGGCCAATAACGCCGTGCAGGTCGCATCGCTCGGCCTTGGCGTGGCGATCATCGAGCCGGCGACGGCCTACGGTCTGCAATCGGCGCCCATCGTCATTCGGCCTCTCGATGTCGAGATCCCCTTCCTATGGGCGATCCTGTCAGCCGGCTCGCGCCCGCTCTCGGCCGGCGTTCGGGAACTCATTCAACGGATAGCGCGGATCGCTTCGGAGCGGATGCCGGATCTGACAGTGCATGATCCCAAGCAGATGGCGCGTATCGCCGAAAGGAGCTTTGCCGGCAGGAACGCCGGCAATGGTGCGCTGCCGGACAACCCGGCGGCGAAATAAAGGGGAGCAAAAAGCTCTGAACGCCCACACGAGAATTGAGCCTGCCAAAATGAGGAGAACGAGATGAACAATTTTGATGTCACCCGCCGATCGGCAATGAAGCTGTTGGCGGCCGGCGCCGGTGTGCTCGCAGCGCCTTCGATCATCCGCCCGGCCTTCGCACAGAGCAAGGTCGTCAACATCACGACCTATGACAAGTTCGTACCGCAGTCCTTCATCGATCAGTTCCAGAAGGATACCGGCATCGAGGTGCGAATCCGGCTGACCGACGACCAGGGAAAGCAGTACAACCTTTTGACCGCCGAAGGGGCTGCACCTTCCACCGACATTGTCACCGTGACCGGCCATCGCCTGTCGCAGTTCATGAAATCGAACCTGCTCTCGTCGCTCGACACCACGCGGCTGAAGAACTGGGGCAAGCTTGCAGCCGCCTACAAGGGCGCGCCGCAACTGACCGTCGACGGCAAGACCTTCGGCGTGCCGCTGCTTGCCGGCTTCGAGGGCCTGGTGCGCAACACCGAATACGCCAAGGCTTCCGACAGCTGGGCGATCATGTTCGATGACGAGAACAAGAACCTGACGTCCTATATCGTCAGCGACTTCCTCTCGATCGTCATGCGCTACCAGGGCAACGACGGCGACTACGTCACCTATGGCGACAAGCCCGAAGTCGCACAGGCCGCAACGAACCAGGCCCGCGATTTCCTCATCCAGCACAAGGACAAGGTGCGCAAGTACTACGATGCCGGCTCCGAGCTGCAGCAGATGTTGGTCAACGAGGACATCTACCTGGCGCAGGCCTGGTCCGGTCCGGCCGCCAAGCTCATCATGGACGGCCATCCGATCGAGATCTCGGTGCCGAAGGAAGGGACCTTCGGCTTCCTCTACTCCTTCAACATCGTCAACAACGCGCCGAATGCGGACGCTGCCTATACCTTCCTCGACGCCATCCTGTCGTCGCCGGAGATTGGTGCTGCGATGACCCGCCAGTCCGGCTTCTCGTCGGCCTTCGACGGCGTCGACAAGGTGCTGGACGAGAAGGAGCGTGCCGCGCTGTCGCTGCCGCCCGAGCAGGTCGAACGCATCCAGTTCTTCAGCTCCGTCAACCGCGACATGAAGAACGAGATGATCGACAAGGCAACGGCCGAGATCAAGTCGGCCTGACCTATCAAAATCCGGGCGATCGGCTGAGGCCGGTCGCCCGTCATAAAATGGACTCTTCCAGAGCCGGGAACAAAGACAATGCTGGATACGACAACACAACCGCCATCCGTCGGTTTGTCGACGGTGCCGCGCTATGCCGGATGGATCGGCAAGGCGGCACGTTCGGGGCTTTATCGCCATACGATCGGCCTGCTCGTCGAAAGCCGGCGCGTGCGTCTCGCCGTGCTGGCAGGCGTGCCGCTTTTCTGGATCGCCATGTTGCATATCGGGCCGATCCTGCAAATGGCCAATATCAGCCTTCTTGCCAACTATCCGCCGCAGCCGGACAAGAGCAGCGAATACACGCTGGCCAACTACGCGCTGTTCTTCTCCGATCGGCTCTATTTCCTGCCCTTTGTCCGCAGCCTGATCTTTGCCGCCGTGGTCACGATCTCGACACTGGTGATCGTCTATCCCGTGGCCTACTACGTCGCAAAGATTGTGCAGCCGAAGAACCGGATGCGGGCCCTGTTGCTGCTGCTCATCCCCTTCTGGGCCGGTGAGCTGATCCGCACCTTCTCGGTCATCATGCTGCTCGCCAACCGCGGGGCGCTGAACGTGCTCTTGCGGGAATTCGGCTTCATCGACCGGCCGATCCCGATGCTCTACACCTTCTTTTCGCTGAGCTTCGGCGTCATCTATCTGCTGGCGCTCTACATGCTCCTGCCGCTCTATTCGGCGATCGAGAAGATCCCGACGCCGCTGATCCAAGCGGCAGCCGATCTCGGCGCCGGACCCTTTCAGCGGTTCCGCCGGGTCATCCTGCCACTCTCCAAGGACGGCATCGTCTCTGGGTGCAGCCTCGTCTATCTGACCGCCGTCGGTGTCTTCGCAGCACCGCTGCTGCTTGGCGGCCCGAATTCAGTGATTTTCCCTGAAGTTATCGCGACGCTGTTTCACGGCTCAAACGACAAATGGCCGGAGGGCGCCGCCTTCTCGATGATCATGCTTGTCGTGTCCTTGACGACCGTCGGGCTCTTCATGCGGGTCGTCGGCGGTCGTTCCGTCCGGCTGATGTGAGGGTGGACCCATGCGAAACTATTTCAACGACCTCCCGAAAACCGCGCTTGGCGCTTCCTATTGGATCTTTGCCGTCTATCTGGTGCTGCCGCTGGCGCTGATGACCGCGATGAGCTTCAAGGATGCGAACTTCATCGCCTTCCCGATCGGCAACTGGACGCTGTCCTGGTACGGCAAGGTGATCCAGGACAAGCAGTTCCTCGAAGCCTCGCTCTATTCGATCGGCATTGCGCTCGCGACCACCGTTTCGGCGACGATCATCGGCGTCTGGATCGCACTTCTCGTTTCGGCGGAAAACATCTGGGGCAAAGCAGTGATCTTCGCGCTCGCCTGTCTTCCGGCCGTGGTGCCGGGGCTGATCAACGCGATCTCGATGCGCATCTTCATCCGCGCCGTCGACATTCCGACCGGAACCTTCGCGATCATCCTTGCGCATACGGTTCATGCCGTGCCCTTCGTCGTCATCATGGTTCTGACCCGGCTGCGGTCGATGCCGGCCAATCTGGTGGATGCGGCGCGCGATCTCGGCGCCGATCCCTTCATCGCCTTCCTGCGCGTCACCATCCCCTATCTGATGCCGGCGCTCTTCGGCGGCATGATCTTCTGCGTGTTGACCAGCATCGACGACTTCGTCCGCACCTTCTTCCTCGGCGGCTACCAGCCGACCCTGCCCATGCTGATCTTCGCCAAGGTGCAAGGTGGTATGTCGCCGGAAATCAACGCCATGGCGACCATCGTGCTCGTCGTCACCACCGCCATCGGCCTTTATGCCGAGCATTTCACCCGCCGATCGAGGAGCTGACGCAAATGCAGCCTGTCGTCCATTTCAAGAACGTCAACAAGTCCTATGGGGCGCTGACCGCCGTCGATGATCTCGATCTTGCGATCGCGCCCGGCCAGTTCGTCACGCTGCTTGGCCCATCCGGCTGCGGCAAGTCGACGACGCTGCGCATGCTCGGTGGCTTCGACAGCCCGACGTCGGGGGAAATCTACCTCGAGGGCAAGCCGATCTCGCACCTGCCGCCGAACAAGCGCAACGTCAACATCGTCTTCCAGGACTACGCGCTCTTTCCGCATTTGACGGTCGGCCGCAACATCGCCTTCGGCCTGGAATTGAAGGGCATGGAGAGCGCCGCGATCCACAGACGGGTCAGCGATCTCCTCGCCCTCGTCTCCCTTCAGGATCACGCCGAACGCATGCCGGCACAGCTTTCCGGCGGACAGCGCCAGCGCGTGGCGCTGATGCGGGCGCTGGCTCCGGATCCGAACGTGCTTCTGCTCGACGAGCCGCTGTCGGCGCTCGACGCGAAGCTGCGCCAGCAGATGCAGATCGAGCTGAAGTCGATCCAAAAGAAGACCGGCAAGACCTTCATCTTCGTCACCCACGACCAGGAGGAAGCGCTCACCATGTCCGACGTCATCGTCGTGATGAACAAGGGCAGGATCGAGCAGATGGGAGGACCGGACGAGCTCTACGCCCGGCCACGCAGCCGCTTCGTTGCGAACTTCATCGGCCAGAGCAATTTCCTCGAAGGCACGGTTGCTTCGGTCTCCGGCGAGATCGCTGCCGTCGAGTGGCGCGGCAACATCGTGCATGCGGATGTGAACGGCACCTCGCCGATACCGGGAGACCATGCCACCGTGGCGCTGCGACCGGAGGCGGTTTTCTGCCTGTCGCGCAAGCCGGAAGACCGGCCGTCGCTCAAAGGGCGCATCGATCAGCGCGTCTTCAAGGGGGCTCACACGTCGCTGACCGTCAAGCTCGACAACGGTAGCACGCTCGAGGCGCAGATCGATCCGGTGGCGCTTTCGCATATCGAAGGGGACGACGTCTGGGTGGGGTGGCGCGACCGCGATGCCGTCCTTTTGGCGAAGTGAAGGGAGATCGGGGATGACCGACAGTCAAAAGCAGCAACGGCTTGCCGCGCTCAATGCGCGGGTAAGGCAGGACCTGAGCTACCTCAACTATCCGCCGGCCAACTGGTCGAAGCCGGTGACGACTGCGGCGGGCGATGACGTCAGCGATGTGGTCGTGATCGGCGGCGGCATGTGCGGGCTCGTTGCCTGGCATGCCTTGACGCGTGCCGGCATTGCCAATCTGCGCATCGTCGACCGCGCTCCGAAGGGTTTCGAGGGCCCTTGGGTCACCTATGCACGCATGGAGACGCTGCGCTCGCCGAAGATCCTTCTCGGCCCGGCACTGGGCGTTGCGTCACTCAGCTTCCGCGCCTGGTTCACAGCGCTTCATGGTGAAGCGGAATGGGAGGAGCTCTTTCGCATCCCGCGGCCTATGTGGATGGATTACCTGCGCTGGTATCGCGATGTCATGGACATTCCGGTCGAAAACGACACGCATGTCACCCGCGTCGTGCCGCGCCCCGATGGACTGCTGGAACTTGAAATCGCCGGCGGTGCAAAACCGTCGATCATCACCCGCAAGCTGGTGATGGCGACGGGCCGCGATGGGCTCGGCGAGCCGACCATTCCGGATTTCGTCAAGGGCATGGAGCGGCACAAGTCCTGGGCGCACTCGGCCGACGAGATCGACTTCGATCGCCTGAAGGGCAAGCGCGTCGTCGTCATCGGTGTCGGTGCTTCGGCGGTCGACAATGCCGCCGAGGCGTTGGAGCAAGGGGCAGGGGAGGTGCGGCTTCTCGCCCGCCGCAAGGAAATGCCGACGGTCAACAAGCTGATGGGCATCGGCTCTTATGGTGTGACCGCAGGCTTTGCCGAGATCTCGCCGGAATGGCGTTGGCGGCTGATGGACTATGCGGCCAAGCAGCAGACGCCGGCACCACACAATTCGACGCTGCGCGTCAGCCGGCACCCGAACGCCTACTTCCATTTCGACTGCGGCATCCGGTCGATGAGGGAAGAGGGCAGCGAGGTCGTTATCACCACGACGAACGGCCGCATCTTCCGCACCGACTTCGTCATCCTCGGCACTGGGTTCTCGATCGATCCGCTGAGCCGCAGCGAGCTTGCCCCCTATCAGGACCAGATCGCCTGCTGGGATGACCGATACGCGCCGCCACCGGGCGAAGAGAACCCCGGGCTCGGGCGCTTCCCCTGGCTGAGCGGAGACTTCTCCTTCACCGAGAAGGAGCCGGGAACAGCCCCCTGGCTGAAGGACATCCATTGCTTCAACTACGGCGCCTCCGTCAGCGTCGGCAAGGTCAGCGGCGACATTCCGGCCATCAGCGAGGGTGCGCTCTGGTTGGCGCGCGGGGTCGCGGCCTCGCTCTTCATTCGGGACGTCGACTACCATTGGGAAGCGCTAATCGCCTACGAAAAGCCGGAGCTCGACGGGACCGAATGGGTGGATGCCGACGCGCCGACGCCGGCGCAGAAGACGGCCTGAACCTCCCGCGTTTCAGATGACAGGAAAACCAATGACCTCTCCATCGACAACTGACGTAATTGACACCGTGCTCGGGCTCGATCGCTTTCCCGACCTGCAGGCGCTGCGCGAACAGCGGGCGAAGCTGAAGCAGTTGAGCCAGACGAGCTATCAGGCCGCCCTTCGCCCTGCCGATCCGCGCAACTTCTCCTATGCGCTCCGAGCAGCCCTTGCTGCGCGCATGGCGGCACTCTGGAAGTCGCAGGAGCTCTCCGCGCATTTCCGGGCGCTGCTCGAACGCGAGGACGAGGGCTCCGCGTTGGCGTCGATTGCCGATCCTGGCAACGGCATCGAAGACCCCCGCCTTCAGGCGATCCTCGCCCATGTCGATCTCGTCACGCTTTCGCCGAAGGAGGCGACGCGCACCAACATCGAAAAGCTCGCCGCCGCAGGTCTCGACGACCGGGACATCGTCACGCTCGCCGGCCTCATCGCCTTCGTGAACTATCAGGTGCTGGTTACGGCCGGCCTCAAGATGCTGAGGGACAACTGAGATGTCGCAAGCCGTGCACGAATTCACCGTCGAAGCGCTCGACTGGAAGCCCTATGTCAAGCCGGTCGATGTCGAGACCGCCACACCCGAACAGCTCGACGCGCTGAAGATCACGCCGTCCAACAAGAAGATTTCGGACTATGTGCTGGTTCTCGCCAACGAGCCGGAAACCTTGAAGGAGCGCACGCCGCTCTTCAACGACATCATGTATAGCGAGGGCGGGCTGTCGCGCGGTGGCCGGGAGATCGGCGCGCTTGCCGCATCCTTCGTCAACCGCTGCATCTATTGCGCCTCGGTTCATGCGGCGCGCTACATCCAGCTCGAAAAGCGGCCGGAGGTGGTGGACGAGATCTATGGCAGCGGCCTTGACGCGAACCTGCCGGAATTCGAGCAGGCGCTGTTCAATTTCGGCGTCGACCTGACGGCGCATCCCGACAATGTCGGCGCCTACCAGTTCTACCATCTGCGCGAGATCGGCCTCGACGACCTGCAGATCCTCGACCTTATCCACGCGGTTGCAATCTTCGGCTGGGCCAATCGGCTGATGCATACGCTCGGCGAACCACACCGGCTGGATTGAGTGAAACACGCTTCCGATCACGCTGCGGTCACGGTCCGTCCCTTCGACATCGCGCATCGCGACGTGCTTCGCATCGCGTTGCCGATGATGATCGCCTATCTGTCGAGCCCGCTTGTCGGGCTCGTCGCAACCGGCGTCATCGGCCAGTTGCGCGACGAGACCCTGATCGGCGGCGTGGCGCTTTCGACCGTCATCTTCGACGTCATCTTCGTCACCTTCAACTTCCTGCGCGGCGCGACCACGGGTTTTACGGCCCAGGCGCTCGGCGCCGGTGACCGGCGTGAAGAGCAGCGCATGCTCGCAAGCGGCCTCATCATCGCGATCGTGGCGGGGCTGGCACTGCTTTTGCTTCAAAAGCCGATCGGCGCGCTTGGCCTTGCCGCCATGGGCGCGGAAGGCAAGGTCGCCGAAGCGGCCGCCACCTATTTCGCCTGGCGGGTCTGGTCGGCGCCCTTCGTCCTCTTCAATTTCGTGGTTTTCGGCTGGATCATCGGGCGTGGCGATGCGCTCTGGGGCATGATCCTGCAAACTCTGCTCAATGCGCTGAACGCCGGCTTGAGCGTGCACTGGGTCCTCGGTCTCGGCTGGGGTGTGGCGGGCGTTGCTGCCGCCTCTCTCGTTGCCGAAGCCGTCACGGCACTGGCGGGGCTCTACCTCATCTGGGCAAAGACCGACCGGACCGCGTGGAACCTTCCGGATTTGACGGCCTTCCGCCGCGCCTTTTCGGTCAATGGCGACATGATGATCCGCTCCTTCGCGCTTCTGATCGGGCTTTCCTTCTTCACCCGCCAAAGCGGCATGCTCGGCATCGAAGTCCTTGCGGCCAATACGATCCTGCTGCGCTTCTATTTCTTCGGCGTCGCCTTTCTCGACGGGGTGGCAACGGCAGCCGAGCAACTGGCCGGACGAGCCGTCGGCGCACGCTACCGGCCAGCCTTCGATCGCGCCGTCGGATTGACCACAATATGGGGCTTCGTCTTTGCTGGCCTTGTCGCGCTCTGTCTCTTTGTGGCCGGCGACTGGGTGATCGGCATCACCGCCCCGTCGGAAAGCGTGTCAGCACTTGCACACGCGTACCTGCCCTATGTCGCCGCCCTTCCGATCTTCGGTATCGTCGCCTTCCAGATGGATGGCGTCTATATCGGCGCCACCTGGTCGCGGCAGATGCGAAATCTGATGGTCGCCTCGCTGGTGATCTACTTTACCGCCTGGGCGATCCTGCAGCCGGTCTTCGGCAATGACGGACTGTGGATCGCGCTGATCCTGTTCCAAAGCGCCCGCAGCGTCGCCTTCCGGCTCATGCTGCCGCGGCTGGCCGACCGCACATTTTCGACCGTGCGCCAATGACCGGGCCCTGACGTTCGCCTATGCCCAGTCTCGGGTCGACGGCAACAGGGGCAGGGCCAGCGGATTGTTGCGATCCCCGGCAACCTGCTCGGCCAGGAGAAGTGCTGTCGTCGGCCCCAGGGTGAAGCCCTGGTGCCCATGGCCGAAATGGAACCACAGGCCCTTGTGACGACTGGGCCCGACGACGGGAAGCATGTCGGGCATGCAGGGACGGGTACCCGACCATGGCGCTGCTTCGATGGGGTCGCGGAGTGCAAAGAGCGTTCGTGCGGCGCTGACAGCGTGTCGTATCTGTCGGGATGCCGGGGCGGTGCCGAGCGGCGCCAGGTGCGCGCCGGTCAAAACCCGCCACCCCGCGTTCATCGGGGCGATCAAGGCGGAGCTGTCGATGTCCAGCATCGAAATGCGTGGGCCTTCCTTGCCGCCAAAGTGCCAGTGGTAGCCGCGCTTGAACACCATGGGGACACGATAGCCAAACCGCGCCAAAAGCATCGGCGACCACGGCCCCAGGGCGACGACCGCGTTTTCAGCCGTGAGATTGCCACCCTCCGACAGGACCCGCCAGCCCGCGCCGGTCTGCTGCAGGGACATGCCATCGCCCTGGGCGACCTTGCCGCCGCGGGCGACGAAGAGCGCGGCGTAGCGCGAGACCAGGTCGCCCGGATCACGGCAGGTCCAGGGTGAGGTCCAATGGACTGCGCCCGCCAGTCGGCTTTTGAGCGCAGGCTCGCTTGCCGCAAGCTCGTCGGAGGTAAGCACGTCCGACGGCACGCCGTATTCCCGTTTCAGACGCTCGGCGGTCGCGACAGCCGCATCGAGCTTTCCTGGCGAACGGTAGACCGCGCGCCAGCCCTCGCGAACGATCAGGTCGCCGGCATTGGCGGGTTCGATGAAGCGCGCATGATCGTCGCTCGCCCGCAGCGCCAGCTTCGAGTAGGCCGCGACGGTTCTCGCATAAGTCGCCGGCGCCGATTGCGTGAAATAGCGCCAGAGCGGTCCGGCCAGCCGCGGCATGTCGCCGAGCCGCCAGTCCGTATCGTTGCCGCGCTTCAATCCGACCCTGACGATCTCGGCAAGCGAGCGAGGAAAAGCATAGGGTTCGACGGCCTCGGTTTGGATGATGCCGGCATTGCCGTAGCTGGTTTCCCGGCCCGGTGCCTTGCGGTCGATAAGCATCACCTGGTGCCCGGTTTCCTGCAAAGCGAGCGCTGTGGAGACGCCGACCATGCCGGCGCCGAGGACGATAGAGGTGGTCATGGATTGGTTCCGCGGAAATGCTCGTCAGAAGGTGAGGCGGGAATTGTAGCCGACCACGAATTGGATGAAACGCGAGACGTCGACCATGTCGTCGCCCTGGTAGCGGATCGTGTACCCGTCGGTGCGTTCGACGCCCTTGAGATAGGAAAGATATTCGGCCGGAAGGCGGTTGCGGAAGACGATCTCAAGGACGGGGTTCTCCAACTTGAACGGCTTTGCCGAACCGGCCCTCGACAATGCCTTCTTGACGCCCTCGCGGATGCGGCGATGGGCGACGGCGGGCGTCAATGTGATCGCCGATTGCGTGCTGTAGACTTGCTTGACCGGCACCGTCACGATATCGCCGATACGCTCCCTGATCTCCTCCAGGGCGACGTTGTCGCCGGAAGCAAGCAGCACCGGTACGCCAAAATGTCCGGCAATGGCGGCGTTGATCCCGGCCTCCGGCATGACGGTGCCGTTGATGCGCACTTCGGCAAAGGCGGTGCCGCCGATCGTGTGCGACAGCACGCCGCCCTTGTGGCTTGCGCCGGCATGGTAGCCGAGAAGCATCGCGCCGACGAAGGAACCGAGTTCGACGCCCTGCATCATCATCAGCGGCCGCGGCCAGCTGCGCACGACCTGCACATAGTCCGGCAGGCGGTCGATCAGGATGCTCTCGCCATTTCCATGGGAATCGCTGAGGATGACCTCCTCGACGCCTTCCTCGTGCGCAGCCTCGCAGGCGTGAACCACGGTGTCCGTCATCCAGCGCCGCGCGTTCTCGTACTCGAAACCTTCGGGCATCAGCTGGTCGCGGCTCACGACCCCGACGATCCCTTCGATGTCAGCGGAAATATAGATGCGCATTCCTGCCTCCCCGGTCAGCCGCGCAAGGGCGCGGATAATGCATTTGACTTTCCGACGATAAACATAGTTTTATGATTAGAAAATATCTTTCTTGAATGGCGAGGGACGAAAATGAAACTTTTCATCGCGGGGCTGGATACGGAGACCAACACCTTTTCGCCCATGCAGACCGGCATCGAGGCCTTCCGCGAGAACTTGATCGCCTATGGCGATGCCACCGGCAAGCCGCTCAACTGCTGCTCTTCGCAAATGTTCGTCTGGCGCAATGCCGCGCAAGAGAAAGGCTGGGATGTGGTGGAGAGCTTGTGCGCCGTGGCCGAGCCCGGCGGCAGGACCACGCGAGTGGTCTATGAGAGTTTCCGCGCCACCATTCTCGACGATCTCAAGGCCGCGATGCCCGTTGACGCCGTGATGCTCGCGCTGCACGGTGCCTGTGTGGCCGACGGCTACGACGATGTCGAAGGCGATCTGCTTGCGCATGTCCGGCAGGTGGTGGGGCCGGATGTGCCGGTTGCGGCCGAACTCGACCTGCACTGCCATATCACCGAACGCATGCTGGCCAATGCGACCATGATCGCCACCTACAAGGAATATCCGCACACCGACATCGAAGAGGTTGCGGAACAACTGTTCCGGCTGATGGAGCGCACACTTGCGGGCGAAGTGAAGCCGGCCATGGGCATGCATGATTGCCGCATGATCAACACCTTCCACCCGCATCGCGCGCCCTTGCGTGGCATCGTTGACCGCATGAAGGCGATGGAAGGGCAGGACGGTGTGCTCTCGGTCTCCTTCGGTCACGGCTTCCCCTGGGGCGATGTCGAGGATGTCGGTGCCAAGATGCTTGTTGTGACCGACAACGATCCGGAAAAAGCCGCGCGTGTCGCCCGGTCCTTCGCTCGCGAGATATTCGAGGCGCGTGAACAGATGCGGGGAGACTATCTCGGGATCGACGCGGCGCTGGACCGGGCCGTTGCCGCGACAAGCGGTCCGATCGTGCTTGCCGATGTTTCGGACAATGCCGGCGGAGGCGCGCCTGGAGACTCGACCTTCATCCTGCGTCGAATCATCGAGCGCGGCATCGAAGACGTGGCCTCCTGCCTCTATTGGGATCCGATTGCGGTTCGCATGTGCCGCGAGGCGGGGGAAGGGGCCACTTTGGCACTGAGGATCGGCGGCAAGGTGGGGCCAGCATCCGGCGACCCGCTCGACCTGACGGTGACGGTCAGGCGCGTGGCTTCAGGCATCACCCAGCGCTTCGGGCCGACGCCGCTTGCCATCGGCGATGCCGTGTGGGTGTCTTCCGGCAGCATCGACATCGTGATCAACACAGTGCGCACGCAGACCTTCCATCCGGAATGCATGACAGCGCTTGGCCTCGACCCCGCGCAAAAGAAGATCGTCGTGGTGAAATCCAGCAACCACTTCCGTGCCGGCTTCGAACCGATCGCGCGTGACATTCATTACGTGAGTGCGCCAGGCGCTTTGCAGCCGACATTCGAGGATCTGGCTTTCACCAAGCTGAAGCGCCCCTATTGGCCAAGGGTCGCCAACCCGTTTGCGGAGTAGGCGGGCTTCGAAACGCTGCAAGTGGTTGTGGGGCAGGGATTGCCGTCAACACGATGTTGCTTTCGGCCACGTATTATAGGAAATGGTTTTCCTATCATGCCAATCGGATTCTGTGTTGCGGGCGGGCGAGAACCGGCGAGCACTTCGATGGCGGCAGGCAAATGGAGACGCCAACGATGACCGACGCGAAATCCAGCCTTGGCGAGATCCTCAAGGATATTCGCAATCGCAACCGCTGGACCTTGGCCGAAGTCAGCTCCATGACCGGGCTTGCGGTCTCGACCCTTTCCAAGGTCGAGAACAACCAGATGCAGCTCACCTACGACCGCTTGATCCAGCTTGCCCAGGGCCTGAAGGTCGACATCGTCGAGCTTTTCGGGACCATGACGGGCGCGGAAGACGTCCCCAACATGATGGGGCGGCGCACCTATACCAAATCCGGAGACGGTCGGGAGATCGTCACGCAGAACTACGACTATCTCTATGTTTGCACGGAGATTTCCAAGAAATCGATGGTCCCAATTCTAGCGATGGCACGGGCGCGCACGCTCGAGGAATTCGGGCCGCTCATCCGCCACAAGGGCGAGGAGTTTTTCTACGTCCTCGACGGCGAATTGGAACTTCACACCGAGATCTACGCGCCCCTTCGGCTGAAGAAGGGTGATTCCTGCTACTTCGACGCCATGATGGGACACGCCTATTTGAGCGTCAGCGAGGAGCCGGCGCAGATCTTATGCGTTTGCTCGACCCCGGAAACCGAATTGGTCTCCACGCTGGCAAATGCGCAGACGATCAAGCTCAAAAGCTGATCGAAACTAAAAAACAAATACGATAAGAAAAAATATTGCACTTAGGAAAATCGTTTCCTAGTCTAGGACCGCGGTGGGTGCCGGGAGGGCATCGCACGCCGCAGTTCTGGGGAGGACGACGAGATGAACGGTTCCAAGTGGAAATCGATCGGCATTGCATTGCTTCTGGCATCGACGCCGCTTTCCGGCGCGATTGCTGCGCAGGACGTGCTGGTGCTGGCGCGCGCGGAAGATCCGCCGACAGCCGATCCAGGCATTGAGATCAGCAACAGCGGCTACACGCTCACTTACGCCGCCTATGAAAGGCTCGTCGCCTACAAGGGCGCCTCGACGGAAGTCGGGCCGGAACTCGCCGAAAGCTGGACTGCCGACGATGCCGGCCTCGTCTGGACCTTCAAGATTGCGGCCGGCCACAAATTCGACGACGGCTCGCCGGTCGATGCCGCCGCCGTCAAATTCAGCTTCGACCGGCTGATGAAGCTGAAGGCCGGCCCGTCCGACGCGTTCCCGGTCTTGAAAGAGGTCGAGGTCGTCGACCCGCAGACCGTAAAGTTTCACCTGACCGCGCCGTTTGCGCCGTTCATTTCCACGCTTGCCGTCTCCGGCGCTGCGATCATCAATCCAAAGGTGATGGAGCATGAGAAGGACGGCGACATGGCGAAGGCCTGGCTCGCCGAGCATACGGCCGGCAGCGGTCCCTATCGCATCGCTTCCTGGGAGCGCAACCAGAGCATCGTGCTCGACAGCAACGAACATTATGCAGGCGCCAAGCCGGCGCTGAAACAGGTCGTGCTCCGCATCGTCGGCGACGTGTCGGCGCGTCGCCTTCAACTGACCAACGGCGATGCCGACATCATCGAACAGATCCCGCTCGATCAGGCCGAAGCGCTGCAGAAGGATGCCTCCGTCGTCGTCGAGAGCAATCCGAGCATGTATGTGAACTACATCTACATGAACAATCGCCAGCCGCCGCTCGACGACGCCAAGGTGCGTCAGGCGATCTCCTATGCGGTCGACTACCAGGGCATCATCGACGGCATCATGCTCGGTCAGGCCAAGCAGATGCGCGGCGCCGTGCCGAGCGGCATGTGGGGCCATGATCCGCAGGGTTTCCAGTACAGCTACGACATCGAGAAGGCCAAGGCGTTGCTTGCCGAATCCGGCAAGGGCGACATCCATTTGACCTATACCTTCTCTCAGGCCGATCCTGCCTGGGAACCGGTCGGTCTGGCGCTGCAAGCCTCTCTCGCAGAAATCGGCGTCAAGCTCGATCTGCAGGCGGTCGCCGACACGACGAAGCGCGAGTTGGTCGCCAACGGCAAGTTCGACATGGCGCCCGGCGCCTGGACGCCTGATTTCGCCGACCCCTACATGTTCATGAACTACTGGTTCGACGCCGGTAAGATGGGCGGTCCGGGCAACCGTTCCTTCTACAACAACAGCAAGGTGACGGGTCTCGTCCAAGAGGCAGCTTCGATCGTCGACGAAGCAAAGCGCAAGGCTCTCTACATCGAGGCGCAGAAGCTTTCGACTGACGACGCGCCGTACCTCTACATCATGGAGAAGAACGACATCTTCGCCCGCCGCGCCGCGGTGAAGGGCTATGTCTACAATCCGATGCTGATCCAGGTCTACAACTTCGGAACGATGTCGAAGACGGAGTGAGGAGGAACGGTCAAGCTTCGCTTGACCGACCGCATTCCACGGAACGCCTGCCGCCGGCCCCTGGCCGTGGCGGCAGGGGTTCTTCGTTTCCCAAGCTAGGCCGGGGTTCCCCTGCCGGAAGGGCTGACGTCCATGGCAATCACCCGCATCATTCTTCCGCGTCTGATCCTCTTGCTTTTCGTCGTGCTGGGGGTCGCGGTCATCACCTTCACGATCTCGCATCTCATTCCCGGTGATCCGGCGCGCATGATCGCGGGCGACAGGGCAAGCGCCGAGACGCTTGAAAATGTCAGGCGCAATCTCGGTCTCGACCGGCCGGTCGTCGAACAATTCACCATCTATATCGGCAATCTGCTTCAGGGCGATCTCGGCACGTCGCTCAGGACCAATCGCCCCGTCGCGGCCGATATCCGCACCTTCCTGCCGGCGACGCTGGAGCTCGGCGTGGTCGCGCTTTTCATCGCGATCTGTCTCGGCGTGCCGCTCGGTGTGCTCTCGGCCGTCTACAAGGATGGTCCAATTGATCAGGTGGCACGCACGGTCTCGGTCTGCGGCATCTCGATGCCAGTCTTCTGGTTCGGCCTGATCCTGATCTACGTCTTCTATGCGAAATTCCAGATCCTGCCCGGCAGCGGGCGCCTGGCCATGGGTATTGCGACACCCGAGCGCATCACAGGCTTCCTGCTGATCGACTCGCTGCTGCAGGGCCGTTTCGACGCATTCCGCAGCGCCCTTTACCACATCATCCTGCCGGGCTTCGTGCTCGCCTTTGCCAATATGGGCGTGATCACGCGCCAGATCCGCGCCTCGATGCTCGACGTGCTGCAGGAAGATTACATCCGGACAGCACGCGCCAGTGGCCTGCGCAAGGGCATGATCATCTTCAACTATGCGCTCAGAAACGCGCTCATCCCGTCGATCACGCTGCTCGGGCTGGCGCTCGGCGATCTGCTCTATGGCGCGGTGCTGACGGAGACGATCTTCGCCTGGCCGGGCATGGGCACCTATGTTGTGACCTCGATCCAGACCCTCGATTTCCCCGCCATCATGGGTTTCACCATCGTCGCATCCATCGGCTACGTGCTGATCAACCTCCTGGTCGATCTCGCCTACATGCTCGCCGACCCGCAGATCAGGGAGGTCTGATCATGTCCGCCGTCATGCCGACAGAGCCTGCCGCGTCGAATGCAGCAATGCGCAGGACCAAGTCCTTTTCCGAGCGGCTGCGCTATTTCTGGTACCTCAGCCGCCGCAGCCCGCTGACGCTGGTCGGCGTCGCGATCATCCTGCTTGTCCTCGTGATGATCGTCGCCGCACCCGTGATCGCGCCCTACAATCCGGACAAGGTGTCGCTGACGGCGCGCCTGTTGCCACCGAGTGCGGCGCACTGGTTCGGCACCGACGAGGTCGGCCGCGACCTGTTCTCGCGCGTGATCTTTGGGGCAAGGGCCTCCTGCGGCGCCGCCTTCATGATCGTCCTGATCTCGATGTCGGTCGGGGTGCTGATCGGCTGCTTCTCGGGCGTCGTCGGCGGTCGGGTCGATACCGCCATCATGCGGCTGATGGATGTCGTGCTCGCCCTGCCGGCGCTGGTGCTCGCCATGGCGCTGGCCGCGGCTCTTGGCCCAAGCCTGTTCAATTCGATGCTGGCGGTCGCGATCGTACGCATCCCCGCCTATGTGCGCCTCGCCCGCGGCCAGACGCTGTCGCTGCGCGAGCAGGTCTTCGTCAAGGCGTCGCGCACCTTTGGCGCCTCGCCGTTCTACATCCTGCGCTGGCATATCCTGCCAAACGCCATGTCGCCGATCATCGTCCAGGCGACCCTCGATCTCGGCGGCGTCGTGCTGATTGCAGCCGCCCTCAGCTTCATCGGCCTCGGCGCGCAGCCGCCGACCGCCGAATGGGGCGCGCTCGTCAGCAGCGGCCGCAGCTACATGCTCGACCAATGGTGGTACGCGACCTTCCCGGGCCTGGCGATCCTGATCACGGCCATGGGGTGCAATCTCGTCGGCGACGGCATACGCGACATGCTCGACCCGCGCTTGAGGGGCAGATGATGACGATGGGAACGGCAGAACCACGCGGCCAGGCGCTGGCCATCAACAATCTGTCCCTGGAGTTTCCAACCTTCAGCGGCGCCGTCAAGGCGCTTGACGATGTCACGATCAGCGTCGGCAAGGCCGAGATCGTCGGTATCGTCGGCGAGTCCGGCTGCGGCAAGTCGGTGACGACGATGGCGGCAACGGGGCTCCTGCCCAAGGGACGCTACCGCATCACCGGTGGCACCGTCAGGCTCTTTGGCCACAGCACGCTTTCCATGGACGACAATCAGTTGCAGGACCTGCGCGGCAAGGTGGTCTCGACCATCTTCCAGGAACCGATGAACGCGCTGAACCCGACGATCCGTATCGGCAGGCAGCTGACCGACGTCATCATGCGCCACGAGGAAATAGATCTCGCCGAGGCAAGGCGCGTGGCGCGGGACATTCTTGCCGACATGCTGATCGGCGAGCCGGAGCGGGTCATGAACCTCTATCCGTTCGAACTCTCCGGCGGCATGCGGCAGCGGGTGCTGATCGCCATGGCGTTTTCCTGCAACCCCGGCCTGATCATCGCCGACGAGCCGACGACTGCACTCGATGTTACCGTGCAGGCGGTGATCCTGCGGTTGATCCAGAACCGGGCGCGCCGGACAGGCACGTCAGTCATCTTCATCTCGCACAATGTCGCCGTCGTCTCGCAGCTCTGCGATCGGCTCTACGTGATGTATGCCGGGCGGATCGTCGAGCACGGCGCGACGCGGACGGTCCTTGAAACGCCGCAGCATCCCTATACCCAGGCGCTGTTGCGCTGCCTGCCGGAGCGGGTCGCGCCGAAGCAGGAACTCGAAGCGATCCCTGGCGCTGTGCCGAACCTTCTGCACCCACCGGCGGGTTGCTACTTCCAGCCGCGATGCAAGGAAGCAGTCGAACAATGTCGAACCCGGTCTCCGCAACTGGTGGGGGCCAGCGGCCAGCAGGTCGCCTGCTGGCGTCGCGGTGTGGCGACCGAACTCGTAGAGCAGGGAGGCCGGCAATGACCGAAGGCGTTGGTACGATAGCGCGGCCGGTGCTCGAGGTTTCCGACCTCCATGTCCGCTTCCCGGCCTCCCGCAACTGGTTGGGGCGGCCCACGTCTTATGTGCATGCGGTCAATGGCGTGACCCTTGAGGTCGGCGCCGGCAAGAGCCTCGGCATCGTCGGCGAGTCAGGCTGCGGCAAGAGCACGCTCGCCCAGGCGATCATCGGGCTTGCGCCTTTTGAACAGGGCAGGTTGGCGATCGACGGCGAGGATTTTCAGAAGGCTCAGGGCAAGCAAAAGCGCGCCTTGCGGCAGAAGATGCAGATCGTCTTTCAGGATCCGCAATCCTCGCTCGACCGGCGCCTGCCGGTCTGGCGGCTGATCAGCGAGCCGCTGCACATTCGCGGTGGGCACAGCAGGGCCGAACTGCATGAGAAGGCCGAGGAACTGGCCATCGCCGTCGGGCTCCGTCCGGAACACCTCGATCGCCTGCCGCACGAGTTTTCAGGCGGCCAGCGCCAGCGCATCGCCATTGCCCGCGCGATCAGCACGGACCCGGAGTTGCTGGTGCTGGACGAGCCGACATCGGCGCTCGACGTCTCGGTGCAGGCGCAGATCATCAATCTGCTCTTGAAGCTGCAGCGGGAGCGCGGGCTCACCTATCTCCTGATTTCGCACGACGTCGCGCTGGTGCGCCATTTCTGCGACGACGTCGCGGTGATGTATCTCGGCCAGATCGTCGAATCCGGCCCGGCCGACGAAGTGTTGCGCAATCCCCGCCATCCCTACACGCAGACGCTTCTGGCGGCTGCGCCGAGCTTCGAGAGCCCGCTGCCGGATATTGCCCAGGTGCGTGCGGGCGAGCTTCCCAACAACCGCCATCTGCCGGACGGCTGCTTCTACAAGCAGAGGTGCGACCGGATTGGCGGCGGCTGCGAGGCGGGCCAGGTGCTGCGGCGCCTGAGCGAGAGCGCCCGCCATGTCAGGTGTCACCTGGCGCAGACGTGAAAGCGCAGACGACGCGCCAGATCCGCGCCCGCCGGCCCAGCCGCCGGAACGGCGCGGTGCGGCCTGTGCCATTTGATGCGCAATTTCGATAGTTTGAGAAATATAATTTTCTTATAGGAAAAATAATTTGATTGATATTTCCGACTGTGCAAATTTGTAGCCGCCGCCATCGGGCGGCGCTTGCCAATCGGGACCGCCTTTTCGCGACCCCGCCGCTTGCCGGAGATGAGATTGACTGACCCAACGCTGCTCGACGCCTTTCGTCAGCCTGCGGTAATCGGATGGGCGCGCGGTGACCCTGCGGGTCGATGCCCGCGGACGCCAGACGGCGCCTGTCGCCGGCGAGGCGGCGAACAGAATTTGCTTTGATGACATGAAAGAGGCCTGACATGACCAAGGAAGTTGAATGGGCGCGCATGACCGCGCCGAGCCTGCGCGAAATTGCCGGCAAACCGGGGGCGCTTGCAATCCTGCCGATCGGCTCGCTGGAGCAGCACGGCCCGCACCTGCCCGTCATCACCGACACCGCGAGCGCATCGGCAGCCGCGATCCGCGCGGCCCGGCTGGTGGCCGACGACATTCCGGTCGCCGTCCTTCCGGGCTTGTGGACTGGCATGAGCGAACATCACCTGCCCTTCGGCGGCACGATCACGCTCGATTACGATACGCTGAGCCGCGTCCTCCGCTGCATCGTCCGCTCGCTGAAGACGCTCGGCTTCCAGCGCCTGTTCATTGTCAATGGTCACGGCGGCAACATGGATCCGCTGGCGGTCGCCGTGCGCGAACTGGCGGTCGAGTTCGCCATGCCGATCGTCGCGACGACGCCGTGGATGCTGGCGACGGAGGAGGCATCAAAGATCTTCGAAGTCGACACCGGCGCCCACCATGCCTGCGAAGGTGAGGCCTCTGTCATGCTGGCGATCGTGCCGGACGCGGTAAAGACCGAGATGTTCGGTCAGGCTTTCGGTAACCAGCAGCACCCTGTCGACGTGCCGGCGGACGTGTCGCGCTTCTATTCCTTCTCCGAGCGCGCGCCGGTTACCGGTACCTGGGGCGATCCGCGCAGCGCAACGGCTGCAAAGGGCGAGCGTTTCCTCGATCTTCAGGCGAGCGAACTGGTGAAGCTGATCCGCAACGACGTGCTCTGGACCACGCCGGATCCGGTCTGGACCCCCGGCCGCGGGCTCGGCACCACGGCCGGCAGGGCCGAATGATCCTTCCGGCGCCATCGGCCGGCACTCGCATTCCATTCCTTTAGGGAGGACAGACCAATGAACGTGAAATTCGCGCGGACGCGCAACACCCTTGTAACGCTCTTCGCTGCCACCATGCTTTCAGGCGCCGCGCTGACGCCGGCCATGGCAAAGACGCTCGTCTATTGCTCGGAAGGCGCGCCGGAAGGCTTCGACGCGGCACTGTACTCGGCTAACAGCACCTGGGACGCGTCGGCCGAGACGGTCTATGACCGCCTCACAGAATTCGAGCCCGGCACCACCAATGTCGTCCCGGGCCTTGCCGAAAGCTGGACCATTTCCGCCGACAATCTCGAATACACGTTGAAACTGCGCGCGGGCGTGAAGTTCCAGACGACGGACGATTTCACGCCGACGCGTGATTTCAATGCAGACGACGTGCTCTTCACCTTCAACCGCCAGATGGACAAGGACGATCCGTGGCATAGCTATTTCGCCGGCGCGAACTGGGAAATGTTCAACGCGATGGAGATGCCGGCGGCGATCAAGGAGATCGTCAAGGTCGATGACAGGACCGTCAAGTTCGTACTGAACCAGCCGGATGCGTCACTGCCGTCGAAGCTCGCGCTGAACTTCGGCTCGATCGTGTCGAAGGAATATGCCGACAAGCTGGCGGCAGACGGGCGGCGCGAGGACCTCGATCGCAAGCCGGTCGGCACCGGACCGTTCCGCTTTGTCGATTACCAGCAGGACGCGGCGATCCGTTTTGCCGCCAATGCCGACTATTGGGATGGCGCGCCGAAGATCGACAATCTCATCTTCGCGATCACCACCGACCCGACCACCCGCATGCAGAAGCTTCAGGCGGGCGAATGCCACATCGCTCCGTATCCGGCACCGGCCGATATCGCCAAGCTAAAGGCAAATCCGGACCTCAACGTCATGGAGCAACCGGGCCTCAACGTTTCCTATCTGGCGATGAACACCCTGGTGGCGCCATTCGACAAGCTGGAGGTGCGCCGCGCCATCAACATGGCGATCGACCGCAAGGCGATCGTCGAGTCCGTCTATCAGGGCATGGGCCAGATGGCCAAGAGCGTCCTGCCGCCGACGATGTGGGGCTATAACGGCGGGATCGAGGGCTATGGCTACGATCCCGAAGCGGCCAAGAAGGTTCTCGACGAGGCCGGCGTCAAGGATCTGAAGATGAAGATCTGGGCAATGCCCGTCAGCCGCCCCTATATGCCGAATGCCCGCCGCGCCGCGGAACTGATGCAGGCGGATCTTGCCAAGGTCGGCATCGGTGTCGAGATCGTCTCCTACGAATGGGGCGAATACCTCAAGAAGTCGCGGGACAAAGCGCGCGACGGCGCCATCATCCTCGGCGGCACGAGCGACAATGGCGACCCCGACAACCTGCTCAGCTACTTCTTCAGCTGCTCAGGCGTCGGTGGCAGCAACAATGCCAACTGGTGCTACAAGCCGCTGGATGAGATCTTCCAGAAGGCCCGCGCCAGCTCGGACCAGGGCGAGCGGACGAAGCTCTACGAAGAGGCCCAGGCGATCATCAGCGATCAGGCGCCCTGGGTTCCGATCGCACATTCCACCGTCGTGCTGCCGATGTCGAAAAAGGTGAAGAACTACGTGATGGAGCCTCTGGGCTCGCATCGCTTCGACAAGGTCGACATCGAGGAGTAACTCACCCGATCCGGGCTGGGCGCGAGCTCGATTTTCTCGCGTGACTTAGGCGGGCGTTCGTCCCGTCCCGCCCGAGGCGCTGGAGATTTCACTCTCCAGTGGTCCCCGGGGGCGGGTGAACGACCGCGACAATGCCCGGCTGGCGGCGGCCAACGGCAGGGCGTTGATCGGCCTGTTCCAGTGACTACATCTTGCAACTCCCCAGTGTGGAGCGCAGCGGATAAAGAGCCGTGCGCCCTGTACGGAACCGCGGAATACCCGAAGCGAGGAAGTCTGCGCCTGCCGAGGCGCCGCCGGTTGGTGAAGTGTTGCTGCTCGCCCGACCGGTGCTAGGGGGACAGTAGAACCGGGCGTGTCGAGATCAGAAGCGGAAGTTCAGGCCCGTCTTGATCGCGTGATTGACCAGATTGTTCGAGCCCTTCACGCCACCGATCGTGGAGTCCACGCCGTTGAAGCGGGTCTGGGTATATTCGACCTTGCCGGAGATGTTTTCGGTAAATCCCATCTCTGCGCCCGCACCATAGGTCCAGCCCGTGTGCCAGCGATCGCGTGAGGTTACGGTGCCCTTGCCCTCGAAGCGGGCGGTGGTGACGCCCACCGTGCCGTAAAGCAACACGTTGTCGAGTGCGTAGCCCGCCTTGGCCCTGGCCGTACCGCTCCAGGTCTGCTGCAAGGCGCCGCCTTTGCCAACCTGGTACTGTAAGCCGCCGGCGCGCGCCGCCTCGATCTCACCACCGACCACGAAATCGCCGAACTGTTGATTGTAGCCGACCTGGACGCCGCCGTTGATCTTGTTCTTGCTGCCCTTCTGGTTCGAGGAGCCGGTGCCGATGTGGCCGCCCGCATAGGCCCCCGTCCAACGATCCACATTGGCAAAGTCGACGCCCGAATTGTTGAAATCAGCGGCCTGTGCGGTCGAAGCGGCTGCGGCAACGTTGAGAGCAAGCGCGGCCGTCTTGAAGTTGAGTGTCATCGATCGTTTCCTTTATTGTCGCGGACCGGTCCGGCCCGTTCAATGCGATCGGTTTGCCTCATCTGCTTGCAGGTTCCACGCAGAGTTCATCCGGTTTTCATGGAGAGAGTACGCTTTGCGAGCCTCTGCTCCCGCAGTCTGTCGGCAAGGCGATTTCGAAGGTCATGCCGCCGAACTCGTTTCGCTTCGCGCTGGCCGAACCTCCATGGGCCTCGGCGATCGCGCGAACCACCGACAGGCCGAGACCGCTGCCGCCGCTCGCCCGGGATCGGGAGTCATCCGCGCGCCAGAACCGATCAAAAGCGTGCTCGATGTCGACGTCGGACATACCAGGGCCGGAATCCTGGCATTGGAAGATTGCCTCCGAACCTCTCATCTTCGCCACGATGGAGAGCCGGCTTCCGGACGCATAGCGGGTGGCATTGTGCATGATCGCAAGCAAGGCCTGTCGCACTTTGCCGCGATCAAGCATCATCGGCGCCCGACTGAGGTTGAGCGATACCGGCATCCCGGCCTTCTCGAACTCGCCGAGCATCGCGGCTACGGCGGTCTCGACCTCTTCGCCCATGTCGCCTGGCTCCAACCGGAGCTCCAGCCGCCCTACATTCGAGAGCGCCAGGATGCGGAGGTCCTCGACGATGCCGGTCAGGTGATCGATCTGACCGATCAAGCCATCGTAAAGCTCAGTGGTTGGCTTGAAGACGCCGTCGCGCATTCCCTGCAGGCGGCCCCGCAGCACCGTCAGCGGCGTTCGCAGCTCATGGGCAATGGCGTTGTTCTGGTACTGCAACTCCTTCTCTGCGTTCTCCAGCAGTTCAGCCATCCGGTTGAAATGGTCGATCACATCGTCGACCTCCCCCAGTCGTCTTGATCGAACGGGCACGCGGGTGGAGAAATTTCCCATCGCGATCGCCTTTGCGGCATCGCGGATGAGCACCAGTGCGTTCACGATCCGGTGGCTGAGGCGACCGCCAATGATGGCAGCGATGATGAGGCTGACGGTGAGCACTGCGGCCATAACCAGGAGCTCGACCAGGGTGACCGGCTCGAGGACCGCGTCGGGGTGCGTCAGATAGAGGACGTACATGTAAATGAACGATCCCGACGTCAGCACCCCAATGGTGGCCGTCACCGCCAGAAACATGTGTTTCGTCAGAAGCCAGCTGAAGCCTCCGATCGCCCATTCCCGTTTCCTGGGACGGCTGCCCGGGGTTGGGCCGAAGGTAAGGTCTGTCGTTTGGGGATCGCTCATGGTGGTTCTCGGAGTTTCTCTGCAATCAGCGGTGCAACCGGCAGGCACAGGATTCGTTGAGGCCGTGTGTGGGTTGCGTGGAGAGAGCGCCGAAATCGGAGGAGCAATCGTTCGAGGGACTTAGCTTGTCCGGCGCAATCACGGCCGGCGGCATCGGTTTGCGGTGCTTTGCAAAGAATCTGTTGGGCAAACGCACAGGTTGCAGATTGTCCTGCATGGAGCACGCGCAGGTAGGTTTGTTGGGGCGTCTAGCCGGTAACCTGCAGGGCCGGGACCCCATCTACAGACAGGAGGCATCACCCATTGCAGACCCTTGCAAAGATTCTTGCATTGCCATTATTGACGGCACGGAAAATTGCAGGAACGATGGATCCTGCAAATGAACTTGCGGGGACGTCATGACGATACTCGATCGCATTAAGACGCATTCCAGGCGGCTTACCGATGCGGATCAGAAGCTGATCACCACCATGCTGGAAAACCGGGCGGAGGCCGCGTTCCTGTCGGGCCCGCAGCTTTCCCAGCGCGCCTCCGTTCATGAGGCCACCGCCACCCGGCTGGCGCAGAAGCTCGGCTACAAGGGCTTTCCGGACCTTCGCGCGCAGCTGCAGCGCGAGGTGCTGGACGATCAGGACGCGGCCAACCGCATGCGCCGCTCGGTCTCGAAGGTCGAGCATGGCGACTACCTGACCGATCTGATTGCGGCCGAGATCAGCGCGCTCGAAACGCTCGCCCGGTCCGTCGAGCAGACGGATATCGACAGGGCCGCGGACATGATTTTTTCCGCACGTCGCGTCTTCATCTTCGGGCAGGGGCATGCGCAATCCGTGGCCGGCTTCCTGCAGCGTCGCCTCGATCGCTTCGGCATGACCACGATCCAGCTGACGGGGCGCGGCCGGGACATCGCCGAGCGCTTGGTCAGCATGGAGGCAGGCGACCTCATCGTGGCGCTTGCCTTTCGCAAACAGCCGCAAAGCTACGCCCCGCTGATGCGGCATGCGACACGGGTCGGTGCGCCCTCGATCCTCGTTTCCGATCTGGTCGGGCCGCTGATGGAGCCCGCTGCCGATCTGATGCTTGCAGCGCCGAGGGGACGCTCGGGCAGCGAATTTCAGACGCCGACGATCCCGTTTGCGATCGTCAACGCCATCGTGCTGACGATCGCCGGCCGCCACCAGGGGCAGGTGATCGGCAGGCTGGAGAAGCTGTCGGAGTTGTTCAACGACTTCGACTAGAGCGCCTGCGTTCACAAGAACGCACAAGGGACGTTCTAATACTTTGATTCTAGAGCATCTTTCCGCCCGCAAGTGATCCCACTTGAAGGCAGAATGCTCTAGCGGGGAACTATAAAGGGAGGAGAACGAAATGCTGAAAAAACTGACCAGTGCCGCACTTGCCGCATGCTTTGCACTGCCATCCTTGACGATGGCGTCCGATCTCGACGGGCTGACGCCGCAGCAACTGCTGCCGCTCGCACAGAAGGAGGGAAGCGTTACAGTCTTCTCGTTGTCGAGCCGCATAGCCAAGATCGAGAAGGCCTTCGAAGAGACCTATCCGGGCATCGACCTCATCGGCCTCGACATGAGTTCGACCAAGCAGATCGCGCGTGTCGAAGCGGAACAACAGGCCGGCGTGCATGCTGTCGACGTGCTCTATATTGCCGACACACCTGTCGTGTTCACCAAGCTTCTGGAGGGGAAGCGGATCGTGAACTATGTGCCGCCGCGGGTCGCGAACGAACTGGAGGATCGCTACAAGGCGCCGCTCCTGACCCAGCGCCTCTCGACGAAGGTGCTGATGTACAACGAGAAGGCGTTTCCTGATGGTTCGCCCGTCAGTAATCTCTGGCAGCTCACCCAGCCGGAATGGCAGGGAAGGGTGCTGATGGTCGATCCGAGCCAGCGTGGCGAACTTCTCGATCTCCTGACCGAGATCGCGCTGCATCCGAACGAAATGGCCGCCGCCTACAAGGCGCATTTCGGCAAGGATATCGAAGTTGAAGGTGATCTTCAGGGCGCCGGTGAGCAGTTCATCAAGGACCTCTTCGCCAACGACCTGATCCTGGTTCCCAACAGCGACGTGCTCAACAAGTCGGTGGGAGACGTCAACGCCAAGAGCCCGCCCGTCGGTTTCGGCACCTATTCCGACCGTCGTGACAACGAGAAGGAGGGCTGGGCGCTGCAGATCGCCAACAATGTCGAGCCGGCCAACGGCATCCTGTTTCCGGCGGTACTGACGGTCGCAGACAAGGCGCCGCATCCGGCGGCCGCTCGGTTGCTGATCGACTTCATGTTCGGCGACGATACGCCGACCGGCGGGGCGGGCTTCGAGCCCTTCAACGTCCCCGGCGACTACGCGACCCGCAAGACCATCGCCCACCATCCGGACTCGGTGAAGCTCGATGACTTAAAGGCCTGGACGATCGACCCGGCAAAGACGGCCGCCGCGCGCGGGCGCATTGCCGACCTGATCATCACGCTCCAGTAACGGAAACCGTCTGTCGGCACGCTTTTCCAAAACGCGTGCCGACAGACGCCGAGGCTCTGACATGACATCCCTATCGATATCCGCACCATCGGGCAGCCGGCTGCTCCGATCGGGCTTCCTCTTGCCGGCAATTCTCGTCGCCATCGTCGCGATCCTGGTCGTCGCTCCGCTCTTGCGCATCCTCTTCACGACGCTGACGCCTGAGGGCATGGCGGCCTGGAAGGCCGTGCTCGCCAGCCCGCTCTCGGCCAACCTCTGGTGGCGGCCGCTCCTCAATACCATGATCCTCGGTTTCAGCGTCGGCGCCGGCTGCCTGCTCATCGGCGGCTTCCTTGCCTGGCTTGTGGTGCTGACGGACGTGCCGGGCCGTCGCTTCCTCGGCCTGATGGCGTCGCTGCCCTACATGATCCCGAGCTTTGCCGCAGCCCTTGCCTGGGGCACGCTGTTTCGCAATTCGCGTCTCGGCGGTTCGGCCGGCTTCTTCGAAACCAGCGGCCTTGCCATTCCCGACTGGCTCGCCTGGGGGCTCATCCCGACGGCGATCGTGCTGATCGCGCACTATTATTCGCTCGCCTATACGATCATCGCCGCGGCCTTGAGTTCGGTCGGCGCCGATCTCGTCGAGGCAGGCCAGATGGCCGGCGCCAAGCGCCCGCGCATCTTCTTCGGCATCATCCTGCCGGTGGTCACGCCGGCGCTGATTGCCGCGGCATCGCTGACCTTCGCCGGTGCCGTCGCCAATTTCGCGGCACCCGCTTTGCTCGGCCTGCCGGTGCGGATGCAGACGCTTTCTACCCGTCTCTTCGGCATGATCGAGACCGGGCAGAACGAACGCGGCTTCGTGCTTGCGCTGCTGCTCATTGCAGTGTCGGCACTGTTCCTGTGGCTCTCCGATCGTATCGTCTCCGGTCGCAAGGCCTTCATCACGGTGACCGGCAAAGGCGGGCGGACCAAACGCTTCCCGCTTGGCGCCTGGCGCTGGCCACTCTTTGCCATCGCCGTCATCATCGGGTTTCTGACCACGGTGCTGCCGGTCCTCGTGCTGGCCGCGTCGAGCCTGGCACCGCAGAGCGGCGCGCTGTTTTCCAACTGGACGCTGCACTTCTGGATCGGCGAAGGTGGCGGCGAGATGGCGCAGGGGCAGGCGGGTATCTTCCGCAATCCGGTGCTGATCGACGCGATCTGGAACACGATCCGTCTCGGGCTGGTCGTCGCCTTCACCACGATGCTGCTCGGTCTTGGGCTGGCCTATACCATCGTCCAGCGCCGCGGCAGCCTGCTCGCGACGCTGCTGAGCCAGCTCGCCTTCCTGCCGCTTCTGGTGCCGAGCATCGCCTTTGCCGCGGCCTATATCGCGCTCTTCGGCGCGCCGATCGGGCCGCTGCCTTCGCTCTACGGCACCTTCGCCCTGCTGGTCATCGCGGCATCGGCGCACAATCTGCCCTTTGCCGTGCAGTCGGGGCGGTCGGTGCTCGGCCAGATCTCCGCCGACATCGAGGAAAGCGCCCGGCTGACGGGTGCGGGACTGATCCGTCGCCTGTTCGCGATCATCTTTCCCCTCGCGATCCGGGGCCTCTTTGCCGGCGCGATCCTCGTCTTCGTCAAGATGGTGCGGGATCTCTCGCTGGTCGTGCTGCTGTTCACCGCCACCTCGCCGGTCTTGAGCATGGTCGCCTATCGCTATGCTGCGGAAGGCTTCCTGCAGTTCGCCAATGCCATCACCCTCGTCATCCTCGTCGTCTGCCTGGCTGCCTCCTTCGTGGCCCACAGCCTGCAGAACCGTGTCCAGAAATGGAAAGCACCATGAATGCTTTAGCAACCGGCACTGCGGACGCCATCAAGATCCGCAGCCTCGTCAAACGCTTTGGCGCCTTTACCGCCGTCAAGGACGTCAACATCTCGGTACCGGCGGGGTCCTTTCTCGTGCTCGTCGGCCCCTCGGGTTGCGGCAAGTCGACCCTTCTGCGCATGCTGGCCGGGCTTGAAAGCCCGAGCGAAGGCGAAATCGCCTTCGTCGGGCAGACCGTATCGAGCGGCGCGGGCGGCGTCATTGCCGACGCCGGCAAGCGCAACGCCGGGCTCGTGTTCCAGAGCTATGCGCTCTGGCCGCACATGACGGTCGCCGGCAACATCGCCTGGCCGCTGAAAGTCGCCAGATGGCCGCGCGACAAGCGCGAGCAGCGTGTGCGGGAAGTGCTTTCGCTTCTCGGCATCGACACGCTTGCCGAACGGTATCCGGCCGAGATCTCCGGCGGCCAGCAGCAGCGCGTGGCGATCGCCCGCACGATCGCGCCACAGCCGAGCATTCTTTTGTTCGACGAGCCGCTGTCGAACCTCGATGCCAAGCTGCGCATCGAGATGCGCAGCGAGCTGATGCGCATCCACCGGGCGACGGGGGCGACATCGGTCTACGTCACGCACGACCAGGTCGAGGCGATGACCATGGCGACCCATGTCGCCGTGCTCAACAACGGCCGCGTCGAACAGTTTGGCAAGCCGATCGATCTCCTGCGCAATCCGCAGACCACCTTCGTTGCGACCTTCCTCGGCACGCCGCCGGCAAACCTGATACCGGTGCACCGCGCCGGCGACGGCCTCGTCTTCGGCGATATGGTGCTCGCGCCGGCTTCCGTGGCGGCCGGCCGCGACGATGCGCAACTGCTCTACCGTGCCGAAGACGTCAGCGTCGGCGCGGTCGCCGGAGCACCGTCGCTTATGGCCCGCTTTGCCGAAGCAGCACCGATCGCGGGCCGAACCATGGTGACCGCCATGGTCGGCGGCCTGCGCGTTACGGCCATGGCCGACAGCTACTTCACCGCCACACCGGGGGAGCCGATCCCCCTTTCCTTCATTCGCACCCCCGATGCGGTTTTCGCCGCCACCGGAGAAAGGATCCAACAATGAGGCTCATCCTCATGCGCCACGGCGAAACCCAGTGGAACGCCGAACAACGCCTCCAGGGACAGGACAACTCGCTCCTGTCCGAGCGCGGGGTCGCGCAGGTGAGGCGGTTCCGCCCCTACGCCAAGGCGTTGAAGCCGGTTCGCATTATCGCCTCCGATCTCGGCCGCACCCGGCAGACGGTCGCCCTCATCGGTCACCCGGACGCGCCGACCGACGAGCGCTTCCGCGAATTGGACATGGGCGAATGGACGGGACGGCGCAAGCCGGATCTGATCGCCGAGCGGCCGGAAGAATATGCCGCATGGCGCGCCGGTACGTTCACGCCGGCCAACGGCGAAACCTGGGGCGCCTTTCGCGGCCGCGTGGCCGAAGGCGTGCATGACTGGATGTCGCGCACCGAAGGGGACCTGCTCGTGGTTGCCCATGGTGGCGTGGTGCGCGCCGCCTGCCACGAATTCCTCGATCTTCCCCCGTCGCGCGTCGTCCCCGTCACGCCGGGGACGGCGACCATCCTGCATTTCCCGCGGCGCGGCAGCATGACCGCGCAGCTGGAGGGCTACAACATCGGATCTGTCGCACCCGACGACTTCGTCGCCGACTGATACTTGCGGCGAGGGGCATGAGATGAACTCCGGCACATTCGTTATCCTGGAACTTCTGGGTGGCGTGGCGCTGCTTCTGTGGGGCGTTCGCATGGTGCGCACTGGCGTCATGCGCGGCTGGGGCGACCGGCTGCAGCGCTTTGTCGAAGAACGCCTGTCGAACCGGCTTACCGCCTTCGGTGGCGGGGTCCTTGCGACCGCCGTGCTCGGCAGCGCCACGGCCATGGCGCTGATCGTTGCCGGGCTTGCAGGCGCCGGTGCGATTTCGGCCCAGACCGGGCTCGCCGTCCTGCTCGGGGCGGATATCGGCTCCGCGCTCGTCTCCGGCCTCTTTGCCTCCGGCTCGTCGCTTGCCGGCGTGCTCGCTCCGCTGTTTCTCCTGACCGGATACATCGCATTCAGCGTATCCGGCGAAATCCGACCGCGTAACGCCGGCCGCATCCTGATGGGCCTCGGGCTGATGCTGATGGCCTTGAAGGTGATCGTGTCGGCGACCGCGCCACTGCGCGAAGCCACGCTTTTCCACGATGTCCTGCAGGCGGTCGCGACGGAGCCCGTGCTTGGCTTCCTCGTCGGTGCAATGCTTGCATGGCTGTTCCACTCGACGCTTGCCGTCATCCTGCTCGTCGCCTCGCTCCTGATGAACGGCAGCCTCGAAGTCGCCGGCGCCGTCCCGCTTATCCTCGGAATCAATTTCGGCGGCGGACTTCCGGCGGTCAGCGCCACGCTCGACCAGCCGCCATCTGCCCGCAAGCTGCCGGTCGCCAATCTCTTCTGCCGCGGGCTTCTGGCCGTGTCGCTGCTGCCCTTCGCGCGGCAGATCGTCGATATTGCCGGCCGTCTACCCACCGATCCGTTGCATGTCGCGGTCGGTCTTCACGTCACCTTCAACCTGGTCGTTGCGGCCGTGTTCTTGCCGCTGTCGTCGTTCGTCGTGAACCTTGTGGAACGGCTTGTCCCGCCAGCGCCGGTCGTTGGCGATCCCTTGACGTCTCCGCGCTATCTCGACAGCATGTCGCTGGAGACGCCGGCAATCGCGCTCAGCAATGCAACGACCGAAACGATCCGCATGAGCGAATTGCTGGAGCGCATGTTCCGGATGGCGCTGACGTCGTTACAGGCCGGCAGGCTCGAAAATCTGAAGGAACTGCTGCCCGTGGATGCACGGCTCGGCAATTACATGGCGTCGGTGCACGCCTATCTCGGCCAATTGACACAGGACGGGTTGCCGGCCGGAGAGACGAGCAGAGCCCATGAGATCATGTTGTTTGCGAGCAATCTCGAACATGCGGGCGACGTCATCAAGCTAAGCCTTGCCGATCGCATCAGGGCGAAAATCAAGCAGAACATCCAGTTCACCGTCAGCCAGCGTGCGGCGATCGAGGCGCTCTCGGAGGTGATCGTGGCCTCGTTGCGATTGTTGCCTGCGGCCCTCTCCTCCCGCGACGTCGCGGCCGCATCGCGGCTCGCGGCCCAAAAGGACCGCTTCCGTGAACTCGAAGATGAAATCGTGCGCCGGCATCTCGGCGGCGAGCATGTGGAGACGGCGGCCGGTGCGAGAGACAATGCCCTCTTCATCGACCTCGTGCGCGACCTCCACCGGATCAATTCCGATATCGCAGCCGCCGGTTATCCGCTGGTGCAGGCCGCAGGCCTGTTGAGCAGCAGCCGAATTCTCAACGTCGGAGCGGTTGCCGGTGCGAGATGATCGCAAAGGCGGTGTCGATCGGCCAGGCGCTGCTAGAGCTTGGCTGAGACCGCTGTCGCCGCCTCTCGGATAGTCTGCATCAGCAGAGAAAGGGCGAGCGGCGGCACCGCGTCGGCGCGCATGGTCAGGCCAACAGGACCTTTCGTTTCGCTTGTGTCGATCGGCAGGATTGCGATCGTGCCATCGTCGACATCGGCGGCGACGACGCCGGCGGAGATGATCCAGATCGCATCGCTCGCCCGCACGAAGGCCCGGCCGAAGGCGTCGGACACGGTCTCGATCTGGTTCGGCAGACTGGCAATGCCATTTGTGATCAGGAAGCGCTCGACGAAGGGGCGGATGATCGAGGCGCGTGTCGGCATCAGGACCGGGAAGTCGGCGAGCCGCGCAAAGGTGGAATGGGCGCCGGCAAGCAGCGGATGTCCGGCCCTGACGGCAAAGACCACCTGTTCCGAATAGAGATGCTCGAAGGAAAAGCCGGTCATCTTTTCCGGTGCCGCAAGCCGCCCGACGACCAGATCGAGATCGCCGACGCGCAGCTGTTCGAGGAGGACTGCGTTCTCGCCGGTGACGATCTTGATGCGGGCGCCGGTCTCCTCCTTGAGAAACAGCGTCATGGCGTGCGGCATGATGCGTGTCGAGACTGTCGGTAGCGCGCCGATCCTGACAGGAACGCCGTCGCCGGACCGTTCCTGCGAGACGGAATCGAGCCCCTGCCGAAGCGCCGTCAGCGCCGCACCGGCGTGGCGCAGGAACACCTCGCCGTAGCGTGTTATCTTGATGCCGCGCCCGTCGCGCTCGAAGACCGCGACGCCAAGCGCCTCTTCGAGTTCGCGGATCGTCTTGGTCACGGCCGGCTGGCTGACATGCAGCAGCTCGGCCGCCTTCATCACGCTCTTCTGCCGGGAGACCTCGACAAATGTCTGTAGATGGCGAAACTTGACCCGGGCGTCGATCATGGAATTCATAACCCTCAAGTTAATGAAATGCCATGAAATATCATTTTACCTAACCAGATTAAATATCCAATTTGGTGGCGGAGGAGAGAGCCCGTGCAGTTTGCCCGTATCAACGACATTACGATCCACTATCAGGTGATCGGCGCCACCGGCGACCGGCCGGTGCTGGTTTTCGCCAATTCGCTCGGCACGGATTTTCGCATCTGGCGCGATGTCATCGTCCGTCTTGCCGGCGATTTTGCCATCGTCCTCTACGACAAACGCGGCCATGGCCTCTCGGATATCGGGCCCACACCCTATGCGATCGAGGACCATGCGAACGACCTTGCCGGCCTGCTCGACATGCTCTCGGTCAAGCAGGCGATCATCTGCGGCCTCTCGGTCGGCGGCCTGATTGCGCAGTCGCTCTACCAGCGACGGCCCGATCTGGTGCGGGCGCTCGTCCTTTGCGACACGGCGCACAAGATCGGCACGGCCGAGACCTGGGCTGCACGCATCGCGGCGGTCGAGGAACACGGCATCGAGGCGATTGCCGATAGCGTGCTCGAGCGCTGGTTCACGCCGGCGTTTCGCCGCCCGGAAAACATCGCCTATGCCGGCTATCGCAACATGCTCGTCCGTCAGCCTGTAACCGGATACGTCGCCACCTGTGCCGCCATCCGCGACGCCGACTATACCGAGGCGGCAGCCCGCATCGCCGTGCCGACGCTTTGCGTCGTCGGCGATCAGGACGGCTCGACGCCGCCGGATGTGGTGCTTGCGACCGCCCGCCTCATTCCCGGCGCGCACTACGAAGTCATCCGCGATGCCGGTCACATTCCCTGCGTCGAAAACCCGGAAGCCTTGACCGCGGTGCTTCGCGCCTTCTTCGAAATTGCAATGCATGGAGACAGGACCCATGAGTGACGCTTCTGCGCCCTCCGACCGCTATCGCCAGGGCATGGCCACGCGCCGTGCGGTGCTCGGCGACAATCACGTGGATCGGACGCAGTCGGTTTCTACCGAATTCGACCGCCCCTTCCAGGAGCTGATCACCGAAGCGGCGTGGGGCCATGTCTGGTCGCGGCCGACCTGGACGAAGCGTGAGCGCTCGATCGTGACGATCGCGTTGCTCGCAGCCCTCGGCCAGGATGACGAGGTTGCCATGCATGTGCGGGCGACCGCCAATACCGGTGCGACCCGCGAGGATATCTGCGAGGCGCTGCTGCACGTGGCGATCTATGCCGGCGTGCCGGCGGCCAACCACGCGATCAAGATCGCCAAGCAGGTCTTTGCCGAGATCGATGCCGGAACGGCGGCCTGACGGGAGGAAGCGATGTCCGACAGAACCAATGGAAAGCCGGAGACGGGCGCCTTTTTCGCGCGCGACCGTGGATGGCATGCGCCGGCGCTGACGCCGGGCTACAAGACCTCGGTGCTGCGCTCGCCTCAAAAGGCGCTGCTTTCACTCGACGGCACGATTTCGGAAATTACCGGCCCGGTCTTCGGGCATTCGGTCGTCGGCGAACGCGACAACGACCTCATCCACAATTTCGCCAAGCCCGGTGAGAGCGCCATTGGCGAACGCATCATCGTGCATGGCCGCGTGCTCGACGAGCGCGGTCGCGCCGTGCCTGGGGCGCTGCTCGAATTCTGGCAGGCCAATGCCGGCGGCCGCTACCGCCACAAGAAGGAAAGCTATCTCGCGCCGCTCGATCCGAACTTCGGCGGCTGCGGCCGCACGATAACCGACGCGGAAGGGGGCTACGCTTTCCGGACGATCAAGCCCGGCCCCTATCCCTGGCCGAACGGCGTCAATGACTGGCGCCCGGCGCATATCCATTTCTCGGTCTTCGGCCATGGTTTCGCGCAGCGGCTGATCACCCAGATGTATTTCGAGGGCGACCCGATGATCTGGAAGTGTCCGATCGTCAACACCATCCCGGACCGCCAGGCGGTAGAACAATTGATCGCCCCGCTCGACTGGGCAAACACCATTCCCTTCGACGCACGGGCCTACAAGTTCGATATCGTGCTGCGGGGACGCCGCTCGACACTGTTCGAGAACCGGCTGGAGGGCAACTGATGGTTCAGCAACTCGGCTACCTCAAGGAGACGCCCTCGCAAACGGCCGGGCCCTACGTGCATATCGGCCTCACCCCGAACTTCTGCGGCATCACCGGCGTCTACGAGGCTGACCTCGGATCGCGGATGGTGAACGCTGAGACGCGTGGCGAGCGCATTACTATCACCGGACGGGTGATCGACGGCGCCGGCGCGCCGTTGAAAGACGCACTCCTCGAGATCTGGCAGGCGGATGCCGCCGGGTTCTACAATTCGCCGACCGAGATACGCGGTGCTGCGGACGCAAACTTCACCGGCTGGGGGCGCTGCGCAACGGGCGCCGAAGACGGGGTCTTTTCCTTCGAGACCATCAAGCCGGGGCAGGTTCCCTACAGCCACGACCGGAGAATGGCGCCGCACATCACCTTCTGGATCGTCGCGCGGGGCATCAACATAGGGCTTCACACCCGCATGTATTTTCCGGACGAGGCGGCAGCCAACGCTGCCGATCCGCTGCTTGCGCGCATCGAACATCGCCATCGCGTCGCGACGCTTGTCGCGACCGGAACGGCGCCTAATTATGTCTTCGACATTCACCTGCAGGGTGAGAAGGAAACGGTCTTCCTCGACATCTGAACAGGAATGTCACGCCTGGACATGGAGTGCCGCATGGGCGGCATTCAGGGCAGCAGGTGGCATTTCGTTCGGCGAGCCGCATCCGCGACCAGAAACGGGGAAATCATGACCTATTCCGCCTTCGACCACCCTTATCTTTCCGGGTTGCTGGGGGATGAGGCGGTTGCCGCCGAGTTCTCGGCTTCCGCCGATATCCATGCGATGCTCGCCTTCGAGGCGGCGCTTGCGCGGGCCGAGGCCGTGCACGGCATCATCCCGGCCAAGGCTGCCGACCGGATCACCGAGGCGTGCCGCGCCTTTTCGCCCGACGTCAGCGCGCTGAGGCGGGCCGTGGCGGCCGACGGGGTGGTGGTTCCGGAACTCGTGCGACAGTTGCGATTGATCGTCGGCGGCGAGGCGGCAGACTATGTGCATTACGGCGCCACCAGCCAGGATGTCATCGACACCAGCCTGATGCTCAGGATGAAGGCGGTGGCCGAGCTTTTCGCCGTCCGGCTCGGCAACATCGTCACGGTGCTCGAGGAGTGCGACAACGAATGGGGCGAGCGCGGACTGATGGGGCGCACCCGTATGCAGGCGGCGATCCCGATCACCGTGTCGGACCGGCTGCGCAGCTGGATCGAGCCGCTGCTCGATCACAAGGACCGGCTGGAAGCGATGGATCGCGATCTCTTCGCCGTCCAGTTCGGCGGCGCCGCCGGGACGCTGGAGAAGCTCGGTGACCGGGCGGACGACGTGCGCGCGACGCTTGCCGAAGAACTCGATCTCGCCGACTTTCCGCAATGGCACAGCCAGCGCTCGGAGGTGGCGGACTTCGCCAATGCCCTGTCGCTGGTCACGGGCAGCCTCGGCAAGTTCGGCCAGGACATCGCCTTGATGGCGCAGCAGGGCGACGAGATCGAGCTTGCGGGTGGCGGCGGATCCTCGGCAATGCCGCACAAGCAGAACCCGGTGGCAGCCGAAGTTCTGGTGGCGCTCGCGCGGTTCAACGCGACCCAGCTTTCCGGCATGCACCATGCGCTGATCCACGAACAGGAGCGTTCCGGCGCCGCCTGGACGCTGGAATGGCTGATCATGCCGCAGATGGCTGGTGCGACGGCGGCAGCGCTTCGTCTGGCTGGCGAACTCGTGGGCAACATACGCCGGCTTGGCCGCGCCTGAGCGGGCTGGTGACGCGATCCCTCAGCGGGCCGCGCGCAACATCGAGCGGTAGCGCACCTGGCTGTTCTTGAGGTGCTGGCGCATGGCGCTGCGCGCCTGCTCCTCGTCTCCATCCTGGATGGCGATGAGGATCGCCTCGTGCTCGGCGATCAATCGCGACAGCTCCGCAGACGCCAGCACGGTTTCCTCGCCGCTCTCCGAAACCGCTCGGCGGGGAATGAGCGCCGTGCCGAGCATCTGCAGGAACTCGCTGAAGCGCGGGTTGTTGGTCGCCTGGGCGATCGCCAGATGGAAGTTGAAGTCGGCCTCCGCCGTCGGCCGCCCCTGCGCGGCGCTCTCGCAGAAACTGTCGAACGCTTCGGCGATCTTTTCTTCCTGGGCCGGCGAACGGCGAAGGGCGGCAAGCGCTGCGGCATCGCCCTCGACGGCGGTCCTCAGTTCCAGCATTTCGATCAGCGAAGAGACGCGCGCAAGATCGATGCCGTGGAACGGCAGCGGGGTCGAAGGCGCAGGCTCCAGCACGAAGACACCGATACCGTGCCGCGCCTCGACAAGCCCGCCGGAGCGCAGCGCCGCGATCGCTTCGCGCACGACCGTGCGGCTCACGCCGAATTCCTGCGTCAGCTGCGCTTCCGAAGGCAGGCGGTCGCCAGGCTTGTAATGCCCGGCGCCGATCTGGCCGCTGAGGGCGTCCGTTACCTTGGCCACCAGCGTCTTGCCTTGAGAGGCGGGGGGTTCGGAGGCGGTGACGTTGCTCATGGGAATGGCCGTTTCTGCGACTTGGGTGCTTTGTGTCTGGATACGCCATTGCCGATCAAGGGCGCAATCCATGGCTGGCTGCAATGCGCGGGAACCAAGGGTGATGTCTCAATAAATCGGATCATCGACGAAGGCGCCGCCCTGATAGCGCACGAGAGAGTCGCCCGGCTGCGGCGTGGGGGTGTTTTCAGCGACTTTCTGACGGAAAACTTCGGCATTGTCCTTCGGGCGCCAGCCGAGCCAGGAAACATGCGAATTGTCCCACCAGCCGGCGTCGTTGGCCGAGGCGCCCCAGATGACCGGGCAACCGAGAACCGGCACACGGAAGACGGCCTCCGTCAAGGATACGAAGTCGTCATGGGAAAACCAGGTGGAGAGCATGCGATAGTTGACGGGCTCGGGCAGGCAGGAGCCGATGCGGACCAGGGCGGTCTCCTGGCCGAACTTCTCGAAATACATGCGCGCCAGCGCTTCGCCGAAGCACTTCGACACGCCGTAGAGCCCGTCGGGCCGGTAGGGCGCGTTCGGGCCGAGCCGTTCGCCTTGCGGATAGTAGCCGATCGTGTGGTTGGTGCTGGCAAAGAGGATGCGTGGCTTGTTGTTGGCGCGCGCCGCCTCATAGAGATTGTAGAGGCCGAGAATATTGCCGTCGAGGATTTCCGAGAACGGACGTTCGACCGAAATGCCGCCCAGATGCACGATCGCATCGCATCCGACGACAAGCTCGTTGACGGCGCCCCGGTCGGCCAGGTCGCACTGAACGCATTCCTCGTTTTCACCCGGCGGATCGAGCGGCGCGCGATCTGCTAGACGGATCGTCCTTGCCAATGGCGCCAGCCTTTCGCGCATGACGCGGCCCAATTGCCCCGCCGCGCCGGTGATCAGAAGTCGTTCCATCGCCTGTCCCCCCAAGCCGGTGCAGGCGCTCACCGCGATCGATGCGCCCACATATCATATGATATCCGCTAACATATAATACATCTCTATTGCAATGCTTTCGCGATGAGGCGATTTTGTTAAGGAGCGATCTCTTGGCGGCGTTTGGCGCCGAATTTCGGCCTTATGGCGTCACGTCGCTTTCGAAGTACAAAGGCGACCCGCAGATCTTATATGATGACTTGTATTACGACGTATTGACATGTGTGTGATGACTTGCTTAGTAGGCGCGTCGAGTTTTAGGGAGGACCCGCACGAA
>NZ_LMJM01000016.1:0-289 GCF_001429005.1 Ensifer sp. Root954 | reverse complement strand
TTCCGGCGACACGGCGATCGTATCGGGCTGCGGCTATGGCACGGAGATGGCGGTCGACATCGCTCGTTCGGTCGAGCGCGTCGGTGCCGACGGCATCCTGCTTCTGCCGCACTATCTGATCGATGCGCCGCAGGAAGGGCTTTATGCCCATGTGAAGAAGATCTGCCAGTCGGTCGGCATCGGCGTCATGGTCTATAACCGCGACAACGCGGTGCTGCAGGCCGATACGCTTGCAAGGCTGTGCGATGAATGCCCGAACCTGATCGGCTTCAAGGATGGCACCGGCGAC
>NZ_LMJM01000015.1:86526-258717 GCF_001429005.1 Ensifer sp. Root954 | reverse complement strand
CTCCTTCAGGTAGCGGCGCATCGAGGTGTAGTCGGTGCCATCAGGCGTGCCGAGATTGACCAGCAGGATACCGACCTTTCCGGATTTGACGGACGGGTGGTTGGCAGGGGTGGTCACGGCAAGCTGATCGGTCATCTTCATCCTCGTCGGGTCCCCGTATCGGGACGCCGCTTTCGTTCCTTCGGTTTCCAGTCCTTCTAAAAAGAAAAGCCGGCGCGGGGAAGCCGCGCCGGCTCTGAAAGTAGAGGCAAATTGTCTTACTTTGCCGGAATCTCCAGTTCCTTGCCGACATGCAGGTGGCGCGGCGCCGGCTTGCCGTTGGCGTCGGAGATCTTCTTCCAGAGCGCGCCTTCGCCGTAGAAGGCCTTGGCGAGATCCCAGAGCGTGTCGCCCTTGGTGATCACGTGCTTCTGCGGGCCGCTCGCTGCCGCCGTGCCGCCGGCCGTTGCCGCCGGCTGGGCTGCCGTGGCGTCGGCAGCAGGCTTTGCGTCCGCCGCCGGCTCGGCCGTTGCCGCACCGGCCGCCGAAGCGACCTCGGTGATGCGGCCGTCGGTATAGGGCTTGAACGGCTGGTGGGCGGCAAGGTAGTCGGCAAGCACGGTTTCGAGGCCCGGACCGTAGTCGTAGGCGTTTTCACCCTTCTCCTTGAAGACGTCGTAGCCGTCGCCGCCATTGCGCATGTAGTTGTTGGTGACGAGCGAATAGGTCTTGGCCGGATCGAGCGGGACGTAGGCCTCGCCTTCCTTCACCTCGACCGAGACGACGCGGCTGCCGACCGGCTTCGACTTGTCGAAGGAGAACTTCATGCCGGCCACCTGCGGGAAACGGCCGCCGCCTTCTTCGAGCTTGCTGAGACCGTTTTCCAGGGCTTCACGAATGCCGTCGCCCTTCATCTGGAAGGTCGCAACCGTGTTCTGGAACGGCAGGACCGTAATGGCTTCGCCCATCGAAACGTCGCCGGCATCGATGGAGGCGCGCAGGCCGCCGCCGTTGGTGATGGCGATGGTCACACCCTGGCCCTTGACGCGGTCGAGCATGGCGTCGGTGAGCAGGCTGCCCATTTCGCACTCTTTGGTGCGGCAATTCTCGCGCGAGCCGTCGATCGGTGCTTCGGTCTTGGCGATGATCTTCGAGCGCAGCTCTTCGATCGGCTTGCCGAGTTCGGCGACGCGGGCGAGCACGGCCTCATCCGGCTTGACCGAGCTGTCGACCAGGATCGGATCGCCCTTGGCAGCCTTGACCACGCCCTTGTCGTCGAAGGTAACGACGAGGTCGCCAAGATATTTGGTGTAGGAGCCGGCCTGGACGACCGGAACCTTGTAGCCGCCTGGGTTATCGACCATCGTCGGGTAAGGACCCTCGGCTTTTGCATCGGTGTTGGACAGCAGGCTGTGCGAGTGGCCACCGACGACGACGTCGACATCCGGGATCTTGGCGATGGCCGCGAGGTCGCGCGGATAGCCGACATGGGTGAGCGCTATGATCTTGTCGACGCCCTGCTTCTTCAGCTCCTCGACGGCTGCCGTGGTGGTGGCGACGTCGTCGCCGATCAGGATGTCCGGGCCGGGGGAAGAGAGTTCCGGCGTGTCGTTGGCAACCGCGCCGACGATGCCGACCTTCTGGCCACCGACATCGAGCACGATCGACGGTTTGATGCGGTCGCCGATCTTCGACTTCTGGCTCGGCAGCACGTTGGCGGTGACGACCGGGAAGGCGATCTTGTCGAGGAAGCCGGCAAGGCCGTCCTCGCTCTCGTCGAACTCATGGTTGCCGACGGTCATCGCGTCGAACTTCATCAGGTTGAGGAATTCGGCTTCCGCGAGGCCCTTGTAGGTGGTGAAGAACAGCGAACCCTGGAAGTTGTCGCCGGCGTTGAGCAGCAGCACGTTCTTGCCCGAGAGGTCCTGGCGCTTCTGGTCGATCAAGGCCTTGAGGCGCGCGACGCCGCCGAAGCACTCGTTCTTGCCCTCCTCTTCCGCCGAGCAGGTGGAATCGAACTTGTTGATCGATTCGATGCGGGAATGGAGGTCGTTGATATGCAGGATGTTCAATTCATAATCGGCGAAGGCTGCGCCCGAGGAGAGGGCAAGAATGGACGCGGTCATCAGGCCGGTCCGCACGTGTCTGATCATGATGTTCTCCTGTTTTGCCGGTTGTCGCCCGACCGCATCCGGTCCGCCGAAACGGATCCGGTCCCCACGGTCGGGGTGGCTTTGCCGGGCCGGATGTTTTCATCACTTGAAGGCGACTTCAAGCGCTAAAACCATGCCCTGGTTGTCGGGTTTACCGTTAAGGTTAAGTCGTGGCCCGCAAACGAAAAAAGCCTCCGGACGGAGGCTTTTGCAATTTCGTGTTTTCTGTTTTAGCCGCGACGCGCGAGCGAGAACTGTGCCCCGGCGTCGGTGGTGCAGTTGAGCTGGTTCTGCGTGACCAGAGCGCAAGCGACCTTCGACTGGGTGTTGCGCACCAGCGAGGTCATATTGATCTCGACAAGCGTCGGGCTCGTCTTGACGTAGTTGCCCGAGGCGAGCAACTGGTTGGTGTCGGTCGTGCGCGTGGAGAAGGTACCGCCGGCAAATGTCGAGACGATACCGTTCGGGTCTACCCAGGAGCCCTCGACGCCCGAAGCCTGGCGTGCCGGCTGCCCACCCTCATCGATGATCCGTGGCGACGACTGGCAGGAGGCAAGCGCGGCCGCGGTTGCGATTAGGGTCAGAACGGCGAATGGCTTCATAGGCGATTTCCCCCGCGTTTGGGTCGAGCGGATTGTTTCATTCCGGCAGACCATGCCGCGATCATGAGTTGAAAGCAAGAGCGGCAGGCCGCGGCCTCGGGCTTTTCCGCCGGAGATGAAAAGGCCCGGGGCACGTTCGTGTCCCGGGCCGGATGCGCTTACGTCTCAGCAGCTTAGCGAACGAGGATGTTCTTGAACTGCCACGGATCCTTGGTGTCGATGTCTTCCGGGAACAGGCCCGGGCGACCGTCGAGCGGGGTCCAGTCGGTGTAGTGACCTTCGACCGGGCCGAGGTAGGGCAGCTGGACTTCGAGGCAACGCTTGTAGTCCATCTCGTCGGCTTCGACGATGCCGGCCTTCGGGTTCTCGAGAGCCCAGACCATGCCGGCGAGAACGGCCGAAGTGACCTGCAGACCGGTCGCGTTCTGGTAAGGCGCGATGCGGCGGGTTTCTTCGAGCGACAGGCGCGAGCCGAACCAGTAGGCGTTCTTGTCGTGGCCGTAGAGCAGCACGCCGAGTTCGTCGACGCCGTCGACCAGTTCCTTTTCGTCAAGGACGTGGTGCACCGGCTGGGCGTTGCCGCCGTTGCCGAACATTTCGTGCAGCGACAGAACGGCGTCGTTGGCCGGATGGTAGGCGTAGTGGCAGGTCGGGCGATAGGTGACTTCGCCTTCCTTGTCGCGAACCGTGAAGAAGTCGGCGATCGAGATCGCCTCGTTGTGGGTCACGAGGAAGCCATACTGCGGGCCGGGGGTCGGGCACCAGCTGCGCACGCGGGTGTTGGCGCCCGGCTGCTCCAGATAGATCGCTGCCTTGCAACCCTTCTTGTGCTTCTTGGCGTTCTTCGGCATCCAGTTTTCATGGGTGCCCCAGCCGAGTTCGGCCGGCTGCAGGCCTTCCGAGATGAAGCCTTCGACCGACCAGGTGTTCCAGAAGGTGTTGAAGGGCTTCGGGTTCTTGGTGCGCTGGGTGTCGCGCTCGGCGATGTGCACGCCCTTGACGCCGACCTTCTTCATCAGCTTGGCCCAGCCTTCGCGGTCGTCCTGATGCGGCTCTTCGAACTTCACGCCAAGGTCGTTGGCGAGGTTGAGGAGGCCCTGCTTGACGAACCAGGAGACCATGCCGGGGTTGGCGCCGCAGGTGGAAACCGCGGTCGTGCCGCCCGGGTTCTTTTCCTTTTCCTTGCGCACGGTTTCACGCAGCGCATAGTTGGTGCGCTCGGAATTGTCCATTTCGGCGTCGAAGTAGAAGCCGAGCCACGGCTCGACGACCGTGTCGACGTAGAGCACGTCGAGCTTGCGGCACATCTTCATCAGGTCAAGCGAGCCGGTGTCGACCGACAGGTTGACGCAGAAGCCCTGGCCTTCGCCTTCGGTCAGAAGCGGCTTCAGCAGTTCCTTGTAGTTGTCCTTGGTCACATGCGCGCGAACGTGACGAACGCCATGGCGTTCGAAGATCTCGTTGTCGGCAGCATCCTCACGGGGCTCGACCACGATCAACCGGTTCTTGTCGTATTTGAAGTGGCGCTCGATCAGCGGCAAGGTGCCGCGACCGATCGAACCGAAACCGATCATCACGATCGGACCGGTGATCTCGCCATAAACCGGATAGGTGGTATCTGCCATTTTTGTCTTACTCCTGAGAAAACTTTCCCTGTGGCGGTGGGTGACTAAGCATGAGGAAGCGGCTGTGGCCGCTGTTCTGGCTCGTATGAATGTGCCGACGGCCGCGATGCCCGTGGGGCACGCGGCGCTGTAGAGCATAGATTGCTGTCACAATAAAGAGCCGGCGGGTCAACCGCTATTTGCGTCTGTGCTTAACCGGCGATCGTGAGCAGTGCTTCAATCAGCCCGTCCCGCTTGCTGACAAGCCCCTTGTAGGCGGCCTGCGGCAAGGTCAGGGCGCGCAGCTGCTCGACGAAGGACGCGGCCAGCGCCGCGGCATCCGGTCGCTTGCGCAGCATCGTCAGCGGGTCCGAATAGATGCGGATGGTGAAGACGAGCGCACCGGTCTCAGGCAGCTTGCGCAGCGTCTGCCGTTCGATGCGGATGAAGGTCCGCTCCTCGGTCATCTCGATCGCACCGGCGGCGATGCCTTCGGATTTCGATTTCGGCAGGTGCAGCGCGCCGTCGACATTGACCGCCCAGTTGAAGCGCTCGACGAAGCGACCCGGCGGCAGGTTGTCGAACATGCGGGCAATCAGTTCGGCATTGCGGGTGCCATGCTCGAAACCCGGGACGGGGCCATGGATCTCGTTCATGGTGCGGCCGTATTTTTCGGCGAGCGACCAGGACGAGGGAAAGGCGACATAGGCGGCGTTGAGACGCCAGCCGTCTCCGGTCTTTTGCATGATGGCGAGATCGTCCTGGACAAGCGATCCCGAAACGGCCAGTGGATCATCGCCGTCGAGTGGCACGGGCTCGCCGCCGACGATCATGCTGTCGCCGTCGCGGCGGTAGATCTCTGGGTAGGCGGCCGGCAGGTAGTCGACCAGAATGCCGAGCAGTTCGCGCTGGGCGTCCTGCGTACCGTCGGCTGCGGCAAACACGGTACCGCGCGCTTGCGCAAGCAGCCGCTTCTTTTCGGAGAGATAGTGCTGCAGCTGGTCGTCCGGCTCAATCCAGCGATCGGGGTCGAGCTGGGCAAGGCCGATGGTGAAAGGTTTTGAAGAACCGTCGTAAGGCGTATGCTTCATGCGGAGCGACCGGTCTAGGTTGCGATTTAACCATATTCCCTATCGTTTCGCACGGTGAAACGCTTGTCACAAGCGGTTCGTGCTATAGCTACGGTAGAAGCATCCGCTTCGCGCCATAATTGATTAGTTCCCGGAGGCGTGACAGACCGTGACCGGTAGTCATCTCAAGGCTCTTGCGGCCCTACAGAGTAAAACACCCGTGCTGATCGCACTTTATGATCAGCACGATCGACTGCGCTTCGCCAATCCGGCGTTTCGCGCGGCCTACCATGTCGGTCCGGACGAGAGCCCGACCTGGGAAGAGATCATGCGTCGGAACCATGCCGCCGGACAGGGCACCATCCTGAAGTCGGAAGACATCGATGCCTGGATCGCCTCGACATTGCACCGGCGCGGCAAGGTGCCGTTCCGCGCCATGGAAACAGACCTGCACGACGGTCGCTGGCTGTGGATGACGGAGACGGTGGATGCGGATGGCTGCATGCTGTGCATCGCCGTCGACGTCACGACGATCCATGCCGAAGAACGGGAACTGCGCCAGGACCGCGACTTTGCGCTTCGGGCCGCCCAGGTCGACGAGCTGACGAGCGTGCCCAACCGCCGCTACACGATGGGGCGTCTCACCGAGTTCATCGCCAACTGCGCCGAGAACCCGCATATGTGGGGCTGTGTCGCGATCATCGATATCGATTACTTCAAGGCGATCAATGACCGCCACGGCCACCAGCGCGGCGACGAGGTTTTACTCGACTTTGCGCGCCAGATGCAGGAGTTCGTGCGCCGTTCGGACTGCTTCGGCCGGATTGGCGGCGAGGAATTCATGCTCATCCTGCCTGATACCACCATCAGCGAGGGCCACCGCATTCTCGATCGTCTGCTCGAACGGGTGCGCAATTCCCGCCCGCTCGAGAACATCCCGGAGTTCTTCTACACCTGTTCGGTCGGGGTTGCGGAGTATCGCGACGGGGACACGGTCAGCGACCTCTATGCACGCGCCGATCAGGCGCTCTATCTCGCCAAGCGCGATGGGCGGGACCAGGTCAGGCGCCACACGCTTCCCGGCTCAGACCAGGAGGTTCACCCGGATCAGGCCCCGTAACGAGTTGCCGAGATAAAGGTCGCCGCGGGCGAGGTCGTTAAGCGAAAGCCGCGCAACTCGCGCGCGGCGCTGGCAGATGAGCTCGGTACGTAGCACGCCGGCAAGCAGGCCGCAGGCGATCGGCGGCGTCTTGAGGATGCCGCTGCCGTCGTCGAGGAAGACGGAGGTGATCGTGCCTTCGCAGACCTCATCCTTCTCGTTCAGAAGCAGAACTTCGTCGGCCTCGCTCGGGCCGAACTCGCCGCGGGCTGCCTCATAGGCGGCGCGGCGACTGGTCTTGTAGCGCAGCAGCGGATCGCCCGACTTGAGCCGGGTGCTGGCAACCCGTACCCGCCAGACCGTATCTTGGGGGAGCGGAGCGAAGGGGGCGGTCTTCACCTCGATATGGCCGTCCGGGAAGAGCTCGAGACGAACGCGAAGCGCGGCGCCGCCATCGCCGGCCTTGACCGCTGCAAGCAGCGCGGCCTGCGCGCCATCGGCGCCCGAAATGCCGAGACGGCGGGCGGACCGGACCAGCCGGGCGAGGTGCAGACGCAGGCGGATGAAACCGGCTTCGGGCTCGTAGCGCAGGGTTTCGATCAACGAGAAATCCGTCATCGGACGACCGCGTCGTCGGCGGGCGCGACATCGCCTTCGCCGAGCGCGATCCTGTCGTCGCCAACGGCAAAGCGGGCCTTCAGGAGGCACTCTTCGTATTCGGACTGGGCGGTGCTGTCGAAGACGATGCCGCCGCCGACATTAAAGACGGCATCGCCATTTTCGAAGAGCGATATCGTCCGGATCGCGACGCTGAAGCGCATCACGCCGTTCGGGGCGATGAAACCGATGGCGCCGCAATAGGCGTCGCGGGGACCGTCTTCCAGGTCGTGCAGGATTTCCATGGCGCGCATCTTCGGCGCCCCGGTGATCGAGCCGCAGGGGAAGAGCGCCGTGAAAATATCCTTGAGGCTGATCTCGGGGAGGAGCTTTGCTCGGACGTGGCTCACCATCTGGTGCACGGTCGGGTAGGTCTCGATGTCGAAGAGCTTGGGGACATCAAGCGTGCCGACCTCGGTGATGCGCGAGATGTCATTGCGCAGGAGATCGACGATCATTCGGTTTTCGGCCTGGGTCTTTTCGTCGGCGCGCATGGCGGCGATGATCTCGGCGTCTTCCGCGGCCGACGCGCCGCGCTTGGCCGTGCCCTTCATCGGGTGGGTCTCGATCCAGCCGTCCGCATCGACTCGGAAGAAAAGCTCCGGCGAGCGCGACAGGAGCACTGGCCCGTCGAGCGCGACGAGCGCGCCGTATTTGACCGGCTGTCGGTCGATCAGCGACCAGAAGGCTGCGCGCGGGTCGCCGGACCAGCGGGCATGGATCGGCATCGTCAGGTTTGCCTGGTAACAATCGCCCTTTCGCAGATGCAGGTGCAGGCGGTCGAAACGTTCGCGGTAGGTATCGAAATCCCAGCCGGCGCGCGGTTCGCTCAAGAAGGGTTCGTTCTCGGTTCGCCGCTGCGGCTCGGCGAGGGGATGATCCTCACTCGGCGCATCGAAGATGCCGAATGACATCAGCGGCGTCTTGCGATTTTCCTCGGCAAAGCCTTCGAGCTTCTCCTCGAAGAGATGGCCGGCCTCATAGGACATGAAGCCGGCAATCCATTTGCCTGATTTGTGCGCGCGTTCAAGCTCGGCAAGGCCGCGGACAAAATCGGCCTTCGTGCGGGCCGTTATGACGCGCGAAGGCGATGCGAAAACCGTGGTGCGGCTTTCGCTGTCGTCCCGGAACAGCACATAGGGTGCAGTGTCGCTCATAAAGTCGTCTTGTCGATCGCGCCGCGATCCGGACCCTTGTCCGGATCAGGCCTTATCAAGCGCTTCGAGTTCGTCGATGAGCCCTTCGATCATCGACAGTCCCTGTGCCCAGAACGACGGATCGGTGGCATCGAGGCCGAAGGGGGCGAGCAGTTCGGAATGGTGCTTGGTGCCGCCGGCCTTCAGAAGCTCGAAGTACTTGTCCTGGAAGCCCTGTTCGGCGTTCTGGTAGACCGCGTAGAGCGAGTTCACCAGGCAGTCGCCGAAGGCATAGGCATAGACGTAGAAGGGCGAATGGATGAAGTGCGGGATATAGGCCCAGTAGGTCTCGTAGCCTTCGGAAATCCGGATGGCCGGGCCAAGGCTCTCGTTCTGCACCGACAGCCACAGCTTACCGATATCGTCGGCCGTCAGCTCGCCTTCCTTCCGCGCGGTGTGCACCTTGCGCTCGAACTCGTAGAAGGCGATCTGGCGCACGACCGTGTTGATCATGTCCTCGACCTTCTGGGAGAGCATGGCCTTGCGCTCGCGCTTGTCCTTCGTCTGGTCGAGAAGCGCGCGGAAGGTCAGCATCTCGCCGAAGACAGACGCGGTTTCGGCGAGCGTCAGCGGCGTCGAGGCCATCAACGCGCCCTGTCCGCCGGCAAGCACCTGGTGCACGCCGTGGCCGAGCTCGTGGGCGAGCGTCATCACGTCGCGCGGCTTGCCCATGTAGTTGACGAGCACATAGGGGTGAGCCGACGGCACCGTCGGGTGGGCGAAGGCGCCCGGCGCCTTGCCGGGCCGCACCGGCGCGTCGATCCAGCGCTCATCGAAGAAACGGCGGGCGATATCAGCCATTTCCGGCGCGAAGGCATTATACGCGGAGAGCACCGTGTCCTTGGCCTCGTCCCAGGAGATCAGCGCGTTCGGCGTTTCCGGCAGCGGCGCGTTGCGGTCCCAGAAATCCATCTGCTCCATGCCGAGCCACTTTGCCTTCAGCGAATAGTAGCGGTGCGACAGGCGCGGATAGGCGGACTTGACCGCTTCGGCGAGCGCATCGACGACCTCGCGCTCGACGCGGTTGGCCAGATGCCGGCTGTCGGCAATATCCTTGAAGCCGCGCCAGCGGTCGGAGATTTCCTTGTCCTTGGCGAGCGTGTTGGTGATCAGCGTGAAGGTGCGGATATTGGCCTTGAAGGTTTCCGCCAGCGCCATCGCCGCCTTCTTGCGAACGTCGCTCGACGGGTCCTGCAGCAGGTTCAGGGTGACCTCGAGCGGCAGCGCTTCACCGTCGACAGTGAAGGTGAGGCTTGCCATAGTCTCGTCGAACAGCCGGTTGAAGGCGGCGGCACCGGTCATCGATTTTTCCAGGAAAAGCTGCTCCAGCTTGTCGTCGAGCTGATAGGGCTTGTCCATGCGCAGGTCGGTCAGCCAGGGCTTGTAATGGGCGGCGAGCGCGTCTGTTTCGAGTGCCTTGTCGAGGATCGCGTCGTCGATCCGGTTCAGCTCCAGGGAGAAGAACAGGAGATGCGCCGACATGTCGGTGAGCTTCGACTGCACATCGCCGTAAAGCTTGCCATTCTCCGGCTTGGACGTGTCCGAAAAATAGGTGAGGCCCGCAAACGACGCGATGCGGCCCATGATGTCTTCGAGCGCTTCGAATTCCCGCACGGCAGCGCCGATGCCGGCTTCGCCGCTCTTCGTCGCCGCTTCGGCCAGCTTGCCCTTCCACTTGGTCTCGAAGGCGATCGCGTCGGCATCGGCCTTCGTCATATCGTTGCGAAACGCATCCGAGGAAGCGGAGGCATAAAGATCCTCCAGCCGCCAGGAGGGCAGGTCACCGAGGTCGGCAGCGGCGCCATGGCTCTGGCCGGCGGCGGCGCGGACAACAAATTGCTCGGGGGCGAAGGGGCGGAAGGTCATCGTCGGATTTCTCTCGTTCGTGACAGGAAGAGGCAGCGATATGGGCCCCATTGCTATCGCCGGCAATGGATAAAATGCAAGCATTTCTCAAAACATGATGTTCAGCCCTTTATGGCACAGATGCCTGACGTGATTTGGCACATGAGGTTGGCCAAAGAGTACCGCGTGTCCAGAGCAGGAGGCTTCCGTGACATCACACATTCTGGTCATTGATGACGATCCGGTGCAGCGCCGGTTGCTGACGAACATGATCGAGCGTCTCGGTCATGTGGCGCATCTCGCCGATAACGGCCGCAGCGGTCTGGAACTGCTCGAGCGCAAGGGCGGCATGATCAATGTCATCCTTCTCGATCTCCTGATGCCGGAAATGAACGGCCACGGCTTCCTCGAAGCGCTGGCCGAGCGCGGCGTCGACACGCCGGTCATCGTCCAGACCGGACAGGGCGGCATCGAGACCGTGGTGCACGCGATGCAGGCCGGCGCCTTCGACTTCCTGGTCAAGCCGGTCTCTCCGGAACGGCTGTCCGTGGCCATCAGCAATGCGCTGAAAATGGCAAGCCGTGACGGCAAGGTCAAAACCTCGCGCCGTCCGCGCGGTGGCGCCGTCGGCTTCGACGATATCGTCTCGGCAAGCCCGGCGATGATCCGGGTGATCGACCTTGCACGCCGCGCCGCGCAGTCCAACATCCCGATCGTGCTCGAGGGCGAATCCGGCGTCGGCAAGGAAATGGTGGCGCGCGCCATCCAGTCGGCAAGCGACAGGGTCGGCAAGCCCTTCATCACCGTCAACTGTGGCGCCATCCCGCACAATCTGGTCGAGAGCATTCTCTTCGGTCACGAAAAGGGTGCCTTTACTGGCGCGACCGAAAAGCACACCGGCAAGTTCGTCGATGCGGACGGAGGAACGCTGTTCCTCGACGAGATTGGCGACTTGCCGCTCGAGGTTCAGGTGAAGCTGCTGCGCGCGGTTCAGCAGGGCGAGGTCGAGACGATCGGCGCGCGCCATCCGCAGAAGGTGAACGTGCGGCTGATCTCGGCCACCAACAAGGATCTGATCAACGAAGTGCGCGAAGGGCGGTTCCGCGAGGATCTCTACTACCGCCTCAATGTTTTCCCGATCACCATTCCGGCGCTTCGCCGACGCAAGGAAGATATCCCGGTGCTGGTGCGCTCCTTCGTCGAGCGCTTCGCCGCCGAGCAGCGGCTGAACCAGCCGCTGACGGTATCGAGCGGTGCGCTCGCGCTTCTGACCGCCTATGATTGGCCGGGCAACATTCGCCAGCTCGAGAACGCGATCTTCCGCGCCGTCGTGCTTGCCGAGGGCAACGAACTGACGGTGAAGGATTTCCCGCAGATCGCCACTCAGATACCCGGCTACGTGGTTTCCGATCGTTCGGGCTTCTCCTGGGGCGAGGGCGGACCGGAGCGGGCGCCGGCTGGCGGCGAGACGGCATCAAGCGTCTATCCCGACTTCGCGAGTGCGGCGAAGTCCATGGAGGCGGAAGCCTCCAGCGACCCGCGCATGGAGAATGCGATCGCCAGCGTCGACGAGGGCGGAGACGTGCGCAAGCTTGCCGAAGTCGAGGAGGAATTGATTCGTTTTGCGCTGAAATTCTACCGCGGACAGATGAGTCAGGTTGCCCGAAAGCTCGGTATCGGCCGGTCTACCCTCTACCGCAAGCTGAAGGATTATGGCATCGATCCCGATAACCCTTTGAGAGAGGCGGCATAAAATCGACGCATTCACGATTCATTAGCCGTGCTATTCAGTCACCGCCGTTTAGACCTTGTTAGTGAAGTATTCACTATATTATAAGGGGCGGTGACGACTGTGGCAAATTTGCCATGCTGTCACCTTATTTGACAGTCATCTGAGACAGCGAAGCACGGTTGTCCGTCGGACGGGGATTGAATGCCAAATTTGTTCGGTTTTAAGAAGCCGCTCGGCTCCTTAGCGAGAGTCTGCGCGGCGGTCACCCGCCGGGTGCCGCAGGTTCTGACATCCGTTGCTCTTGCGGCTGCCCTCGTTACGCCTGGTTTTGCTCCTCCCGTGGAGGCCGCAGGCCAGACCCGGACACTGAAGCTCTATTTCATTCATACTCAGGAAAAGGCGCAGATCACCTTCAAGCGCAATGGCCGCTACGACGCCAAGGGTCTGCAGGAAATCAACCGTTTCCTGCGCGACTGGCGTCGCAACGAGCCGACGAAGATGGACCCGCGCCTGCTCGATCTCGTCTGGGAAGTCTACCAGAAGAGCGGATCGCGCGATTACATCCACGTCGTTTCGGCCTATCGTTCGCCGGCGACCAACGGCATGCTGCGTTCGCGTTCGAAGGGCGTCGCCAAGAAGAGCCAGCACATGCTCGGCAAGGCGATGGACTTCTATCTGCCGGATGTGAAGCTGAAGACGCTGCGTGAAATCGGCGTGAAATTCCAGGTGGGCGGCGTCGGTTACTACCCGACTTCCGGCTCGCCTTTCGTCCATATGGATGTCGGTGGCGTTCGCGCCTGGCCGCGCATGAGCCGTGCCGAGTTGGCGCGCCTCTTCCCCGACGGCAAGACCATGCATCTGCCGTCCGACGGCAAGCCGCTTCCGGGTTATGACCAGGCGGTTGCCGACTACAAGCGTCGCGTCGGCGCGTCGGCGATCCAGGTCGCTGGTGGCGGCGATACGGGCCCGGGCGATACGGCGAGCGGCAAGCGCCGCGGCAACCTGTTCGCCATGCTCTTTGGCGGCGGCGGTGACGAGGATGAAGAACCCTCGGCAATCGCAGCCGGCCCTGGTGCCGACGATGAAGGTGGCGCAGCTCCTGCTGCCAAGGTACAGACGGCTGCCGCGCCCGCCGCTCAGGAAGCGCTGCCCGGCGTCGCCGGTTCTGTCGCCGCCGAGCCGACGGTTGCTGCCGAACAGAACATCAATGCGCCGGTCCCGGCGGTGCGGCCTGCCTTCAAGCAAGCGCCTGCCGATGGTGGCGTAGCCGTCGCCCTGGTGGCGCCGGAGAAGAACCCGGCGCAGGAAGCCCTTGCTGCCGCCCTGCCGCCAACCTCGGAAATGCCGAGCGAGTTTGCCGACCTCGGCTCGATGAAGGTTCCTGTGCCGCAAATGCTTGACCGCCGCGACATGAACACGCTCGTCGCATCCGCCGATGCCGAGCCGGACATGCAGGCGCTCGGTTTCGTGCCGGTTCCGGCCGTGCGGCCCGCGGGTGACGCGGCGCTTGCCGCCGTTGCCGATGCACAGGTCGTGATCCCCTCCTTCGCGGAGCGCCCGGTCGTGGCATCCGCCGAACCGCCGCGCGACGTGGCGGCTGAAGCCAAGACCCGTGTCGCGCTTGCCCAGCCGACGCCAGCTGAACGTCAGCCGGTTGCCCAGCCGCAGCCGATCGAGATGGCAGCCTATGCGCCGCAGTCGGGTACAAATGCGCGCGCCGCGATCTTCGACAGCGCCTTCGACACGCAGGCGGAAGCTCCGGCCAAGGGCGGCCGACCGAAGAAGAACGACGCCGATGCCGCGACCCGCTCATCGGTGCGCGCCGAGCCGAAGCTGACCCAGAAGATCATTTCCGAATGGGCGCTTTCGACCGGCCGCGTCGCAACGCTTTCCAAGCCGGTGAAGGCGCCGCGCTTCGTCAGCAAGTCTCTGCGTACTGCTCCGACGACAGTCTATGCCGCCGGCTTCTCCAGCAGCGCCGGACCAAACGTCGACACGGCCCGGTTCAGCGGCAATGCCGTCAACTTCATGGAAGTGAAGAAGTTCAGCACCAACTGAGCTTCCACCAAACCATAGACACGAAAAAGCCCGCCGACCTGGCGGGCTTTTTCGTATCTGCATTCTGTCTTCGCCTTATGTCGGCTCCCGGCTGCATTGAGAGCCTCTGCTGCCGGCGTTCACGCGCGGAAGGCGAAGGCGGCCGACAGGCGGCCTTCAAAAAGACTTGCTTATCCCTCGTCGGCTGCCGGCACCATGCCGAGCGCCTGGAGGTAGGTGTCGAGGATCGCTTCCTGTTCCATGCGCTCGTCGTGGTCCTGCTTGCGGATCGAAATGACCTTGCGCAGGATCTTGGCGTCGAAACCTGTGGACTTGGCTTCGCCATAGACGTCCTTGATGTCGTCGGCGATGGTCTTCTTTTCTTCTTCCAGGCGTTCGATCCGTTCGATGAAAGCACGAAGCTGATCGCGTGCGACGCCGTGAGCATCCGACATGGTCTTCTCCTTGATAGGGGGAATGGAATTTCTTGGGTGCCGTGACGTGCCGCGAACGGCCGCCAAGGTCAAGGGTGATTGCGCAACAACGCGGTCATTTCCGTGGCAGAGGCGGGCGAAACGACCCTATTCCTTTGATCACGACGGTTTGCGTCGGCTCGATCCAGCCATCATTTTGAAGCGGCTTACGAGTTAGAGCGGAATGCCGCGGAAAACCGCATACGCCTTTCCTCACTCAGCTTTGGGCCGGTTGAGCTCGAACGCCGCCTTTTGTTCTGCGGATGCTTCCCTCTGGTTGCGCTCGCGCCATTCCTCGTAGGGCATGCCATAGATGATCTCGCGCGATTCCTCCTTGGCAAGCGGAACGCCCGCCTGTTCGGCGGCTTCGCGATACCAATTGGACAGGCAGTTGCGGCAGAAGCCGGCGAGGTTCATCAGGTCGATGTTCTGGACGTCGCTGCGCTCGCGCAGATGGTTGACCAGCCGGCGAAAGGCTGCGGCCTCGAAGGCGATCTGTTGCTCCGGGGTCAGTTCGGTCATGGTCGCTCTTCCTCTTCATCATAGGCGCCGGTGCGCGAGATGTGCCGCTCGTACCGATGCAGTTCGGGCATGGCGTTGAGGCTTGCCAGGATCGGCGCCAGCCGCTCGGCCCAGGCGGCAACGCCTTCGGCGTCGGCGATCAGATCCTGCCGCACCTCGATCAGGGCATGCGCAATGCCCGGCACCATGCAGTGCCGGAACATGGTATCGCCGCGCAACGCGCCGTCATAGGGTTCATTGTTGCCGACGACGATATCGCCCGGTGCCTCGAGCCTGTCGATCAGTGGCCGAACGGCGCGGCCGTCGCTGTCCCAGAGGACGGCGGCGTGCCAGGGACGGGCGACGCCCTTCCAGGCCGCCGTGTAGGAATGGATGGAGATGACCAGCGGTGCTGCGCCATGCGCCTCGGCGCTTCGGCCGATGGTCTCGGAGACGGCGCGGTGATAGGGACGATGGAACCGGTTCAGCCGGTTCTCCCACTCCTTCTCGGTGATGGGATGGTTTCCCGGAATGATCGCTCCGTCGGAAATCCGCATGATCAGCGTCGGGTCGTCCTCGCCGCGATTGGGATCGATCAGCAAGCGCGAGAAGCAGCCGAGAACGGCCGGCGCATCGAGCATCGCCGACAGGCGCCGCACGAGCGCTTCGACACCGATATCGTAGGCGATGTGCCGCTCGAAGGCCGCAGCGGGAAGGCCGAGACTGCCATACTCGGCAGGCAGCCGGTTCATCGCGTGATCGGCAAGGAGCACGAGCCCGGTTGTGGGCTTGGCTTCGATAATCTCATAGGGAGAATAGTGTTGCATGCCGTTCCAGTCCGTTTCAGCGCCCCGTCTCGCTGATCGCACGCGAGGGCGTCAATCGCAAGAAAAACGCAACTGTTTATCGAAATCCGAAAGCAATTTACCGATTGTAATCGATTAGAGTTGCGTTGACTTTCGGGCCCACCCGTCGCAAGAAAGTGCCACGCAAATCAAAACGGAGTTCCATCGGAAACCGTGTCCAGATATCCTTTTTCCAAAGCGAAGCCGGGGCTGACGACACTGGGAGGCATCCTCCTGTTTCTCCTGGTAACATCAAGCTCATTTCTTTTCGCCAGCGACGCACGCGCCGACTTCCGCGTGTGCAACGGCACCCAGACACTGGTCGGCGTAGCCATCGGCTACCGGGCCAAGGACGGCTGGATGACGGAAGGCTGGTGGCAGGTGCCTGCCAACACCTGCGCGACCCTGATCGAGGGCGAGCTTCAGTCACGATATTATTATCTTTACGCGGAAGATGCGGCCCGTGGTGGCCGCTGGACCGGTGACGTCAACATGTGCGTTGCCGAGAACGAATTTAAAATCACGGGCGTGCAGGACTGCTTCGCCCGCGGCTTCCAGCGCATGGGATTCAAAGAGTACGACACGGGACGGCAGGGAAGCTGGATGGTTCAGCTTTCGGATCCGTCCGGCACGCAGGAAAGCCAGAATTGATGAAGCGGAACAGAAAAGTCAAAATCCTCGCAACGCTCGGACCGGCGTCTTCGGACGAGCAGATGATCCAGAAGCTGCACGAGGCCGGGGCCGATCTGTTCCGCATCAACATGAGCCACGCGAGCCACGACGTGATGCGCACGCTGGTGCAGCGCATCCGCGCGGTCGAGGCGCGCTGCGGCCGGCCGATCGGCATTCTCGGCGACCTGCAGGGACCGAAGCTGCGTGTCGGCAAGTTCGCCGAAGGCAAGGTCGATCTCAAGGTCGGCCAGACCTTCACGCTCGACAACAAGGACGAGCCTGGCGACAACACCCGTGTCTATCTGCCCCATCCGGAGATCCTCGAAGCGGTCAAGCCCGGCCATCGCCTGCTGATCGACGACGGCAAGCTGCACCTCAAGGCCGAGAAGACCGACGGCAAGAGCATCGTCACGACCGTTGTCGCCGGCACCAAGATTTCCGACCGCAAGGGCGTCAGCCTGCCCGACACGCTGCTTGCCGTCGGTGTGCTGACCGACAAGGACCGTGCCGACCTCGACGCCGTTCTGGCGACCGGTGAATTCGACTGGGTGGCGCTCTCCTTCGTGCAGCGCCCGGAAGACCTGGCCGAAGTTCGCAAGATCGCCCGCGGCCGCGTCGGCCTCATGTCGAAGATCGAGAAGCCCCAGGCGTTGGACCGGATCGACGAGATCATCGAACTCTCGGACGCGCTGATGGTTGCCCGCGGTGACCTCGGCGTCGAGATGCCGCTGGAATCGGTGCCGGGCCTGCAGAAGCAGCTGACGCGCGCATGTCGCCGCGCCGGCAAGCCGGTAGTGGTCGCCACCCAGATGCTGGAATCGATGATTTCGGCTCCGGTCCCGACGCGTGCCGAAGTCTCCGACGTCGCGACAGCCGTGTTCGAAGGTGCGGACGCCGTCATGCTTTCGGCAGAATCGGCCTCGGGCGAATATCCGGTGGAAGCCGTTTCGACCATGGCGTCGATCGCCAGCAACGTCGAGCGCGACCCGCATTATTCCAGCATCATCTACGCGCAGCGCACGCCGCCGGAAGCCACCGGCGCCGACGCGATTTCGCTTGCGGCCCACCAGATCGCCGAGACGCTGCGGCTCTCTGCCATCGTCTGCTACACCTCGTCGGGTACGACGGGTCTGCGCGCCGCCCGCGAGCGGCCGCAGGTGCCGATCATCGCGCTGTCGCCGATCGTGCAGACGGCGCGCCGCCTCTCGGTCGTCTGGGGCCTGCATTGCGTGGTCACCGAGGATGCGACAGACCTCGACGACATGGTCAACCGCGCATGCCGCATCGTTGCCTCGGAAGGCTTCGGCAAGCCGGGCGAACGCATCATCATTTCGGCCGGCGTGCCGCTCGGTACCCCCGGCGCGACCAACATGCTGCGTATCGCCTATATCGGCTCGGACGGCATGAGCGGCGTCTGACGCCCGCTCTCTTTTTCGGACTGCAACGAAACCCCAGGAGCGCTGATCCGCTCCTGGGGTTTCGTGTTTTGTTGATGATGGCAGGTGGCGGGATAACGGGCGCGCCGACAAAGGCTGCCAGATGGGGTGCGGTCCCAACGGATGGCCTGGCGCGATCAGGGTGCCTTGGCGGCGGCAAGCCTTTCTTCGGCGCGCTTTACTGCCGCATCCAGATCCCCGGGCTTGCCGGCCAGCTTCTCCACCGCGGCGACGATGACATCGGTGACCACATAGTCGGGCTTGTGGCCGAGATTGCCGATCCAGAGCAGTTCGGCGCCGGGGATATCGCGCGCCAGCCCGCGTGAGTGGATATCGGCCAGCACGATGCCATCGCTGTCGCCGGTGATGATCACCGTCGGTGCGGCGATCTCCCGGTAGCGCGGCGCGGTCGCGGTCAGATAGGCGTGCAGGTTGGCGATGTCGCGGGCATTGCTGAGGAAGGTCGAGGGACGCAGCACGAGATGCGGGCCAGTCTTGTCGATGTAGTCGGCCGGCCGTGGATTGGGCGAAAAGATCGAGTGTGTGCCGCCCTCGATGCGCCGCTGCCCGAGCGGCGTCACCAGCGTGTGGGCGAAGAGCCAGCCGACGAAGGGCAGGGCCGTCAGGCGGTAATACCAGTCGATGCCGCCGGGCCAGGGATGGGTCGCCGGCGCCAGCAGGACGAGGCCGGCGGTCTTGTCCGGGTGGTTAAGGGCGAAGCTCGCTGCAATCGCGCCGCCGAAGGAGTGGCCGACGATCACGGCGCGACGAATGCCGCGCTTGTCCATCAGCTTTGCGGTCGCATCCGCCTGACCGTCCGGCAAGTCGTTTTCCGGCCCGCCGCGCTCCGAGTAGCCGTGGCCCGGGCGATCGACGAACAGCATCTCGGCGCGGCCGTCAAGGGCCGGTGCGAAGGCATGCAGCTGGTCGAGCAGGTTGCCGCTGGCGCCATGGATGAAGACGACGGGCAAGAGGTCGGCTTGTCCGCCGGCGGGCAGGTGCACGCTGTTCATGCGGTAGCCGCCGATGTCGATCAGTTCGCCGACATTGGGAAAGCGCCGGGCGAAGCTACGCGCGTGCCAGAGGCTGTAGGCGACGCCGGCGAGTATCAGTGCAAGGGACAGGAGCGCAACTGGGAACATAGTCTCTATTTGTCTTCCGGCGCCCGGCTTTCAAGGCGTAAGCGAACCCTTGAGGCCACCGGCACTTATTCTTTGCCATTGCGGCCAGATGTCGTCCACGGCGCGCCGGCGGGCCAGCACGAACTCTGGCAGCGCCCCATCCCGGTTGCCTTTGTTGTAGCGGTTGTCCGTGCGATCGACAACGAGGACCGGAGGCGCGCCGAATTGATCGGCTGTGATGTCGACGATGAAATCGCCGCATTCGACCCAGGCGTGGCTTTGCCAGCTCTTCCCGCAGTTGAAGCCGAACGGTCCGATTTCAGGCTCCAACGGCCCGCTGCGCGGCGTTCCGCAGACCCAGTCGGCGCTGAAGCCTTGGGTGCTCAAGACGCGCTGCAGGAACAGGCTCGTGCGGCCGCAGGTGCCTTGCGAGGCGATCGTGGGGCGGTCCGCGCCGGCGTGACGATGCCATTCCATCCAGATCGGTGCGATGAAATGGCGCGCGGCTGTCGCGATCTTCAGAAGCGATGTCCTGTCGGAGGGGATGGGCGTTGGCGGGCTCGGCAATCGACTGGAACGCGCGTTGTCAGGTCTTGCTGCCGGCGAGTTTTTCGGCAAGTTCCCCCAGTTGTTCCTGCGCCTTGCGATCGGCGGGATAAATGTCCAGGAACTGTTCCCAGGCACGCATGGCAAGCTCATCCTTGCCGGAGGCGCCGAGGATTGCCGCCATGCCGGCAAGTGCGCCAAAGTGGCGGGGCTCGATCGACAGCACGCGATTGATGTCCGACATGGATTTCCGGTAGTTGCCCATCGCGTAATGCAGTGTCGCGCGGCGGTTCCAGCCTTCGACATAATTGGGTGCAAGGGCGATAACCTGGTCGAGGATATCGAGAGCGGCCGGCTGCTTGTTGTCGGTGATCGCCTTGTCGGCCCATTGCATCAGCAGGTTGACGGTGGCGCTGCCGGAATCCTGCCACTCGATGCGGATCTGGTTGGAGAGCTCGCGTGCCTTGTCGGGGTCGCGTTCCTTTTTCAGGTCGGCGAACAGGGTGTCGAGGCGCTGCTTCGGGGTGGTGAGGCTGGTTGCTTCCGGTTGGGTCGAGGCTTCCGCCGCGAAGGAAACATTGCCAGCTCCCGTGGAGGTGGCGAGCAGGGCGGAACACGCCAGAATCAAGGGTATAAAAACTCGCATGGCGAGCATGTTAGCTCGCCACGGAATAACTTCAAAATCAATTCTGGGACATCGCTTGAGCGCTGTCCCCAAGTCCCCTGTCGGGTCTCAGCCCTGACGAGCCTTGAAGCGCGGGTTGGACTTGTTGATGATGTAGATGCGGCCCTTGCGACGAACCAGACGGTTTTCGCGGTGGCGGGTCTTGAGCGACTTGAGCGAATTCTTGATCTTCATTTTCCTGATCCGCAGGTTTCGGGGAATGAAAATTCGCCCGGTATCTCTAACAATCAAAAGCGCGCCCGTGAGCGCGCTCCTTTAAGGTGGGATGGCAAATACCGTGTCACCCCTGGTGTGTCAACCACAAGACGCCCCATTTTGGTGTCTTGCCCCGCATTTCTATGGTCCTCAGCCGCGGACGAGCCGCGTGACGTGGCCCATTTTGCGGCCGGCGCGGGCCTCGGTCTTGCCGTAGAGGTGCACCAGCACGTCATCCTCGGCAAGCCATGCGGGGACCGTGTCGAGGTCGTCGCCGATCAGGTTCTGCATGACGCAGTCCGAATGGCGACGCGGATTGCCGAGCGGCAGTCCGGCGACGGCACGGATATGCTGCTCGAACTGCGAGACGACGCAGGCAGCTTCCGTCCAGTGGCCGGAATTGTGCACGCGGGGCGCCATCTCGTTGACGATCAGGCTGCCGTCGGCGAGCACGAAGAACTCGACGCCGATGACGCCGACATAGCCGAGCGCATCAAGGATCGCCTTGGCGGCAACCCGTGCCGCTGCGCCGGTCGCAGCACCGATCTCTGCCGGGACCGTCGAGGTATGGAGGATGCCGTTGCGATGCACGTTTTCCGCCGGATCGAAACAGGCAACGGCGCCATCGGGCGCGCGGGCGGCGATGATCGAGATTTCGCGCTCGAAGGGCACGAAGCTTTCGAGGATCAGCGGTACGCCGCCGAGTGCTGCGAAAGCGCCCGCCGGGCTGTCTGCCGTCGAGCGGAAGACGCGCTGGCCCTTGCCGTCATAGCCGAGGCGACGGGTTTTCAGCACGCCGGTCCCGCCGAAATCCGCAAGGGCCGCTTCAAGGTCGGCCTGGCTGTCGACGGCATGGAAGCGCGCCGTGGCAATGCCGCAGCCGTTGATGAAGCGCTTCTCGGTGAGGCGGTCCTGCGCGACTTCCAGCGCTTTCGGTGGCGGGAAGACGGGGCGTTTTGCCGCCAGTCGCTCGGCAGCCGCGACCGGAACGTTCTCGAATTCGTAGGTGATGAGGTCGCTGACTTCAGCAAGCTTTCCGAGCGCGGCTTCGTCGTCATAGGCAGCGACGATCTGGTCGTTTGCGACCTGGGCAGCCGGACAGTCGACCTGCGGCTCGAGGATGACCGTGCGGAAGTTCAGTCGGGCGGCTGCCATCGCCAGCATGCGGCCGAGCTGGCCGCCGCCGATAATGCCGATGGTGGTCATGCCTCGTCCACCGGATACTCGGCAACGGCAATGGTCTGCTGTTCGCGCCAGTCGTCGAGCCGGTCGGCGAGGTCCTCGTCGCCAAGCGCAAGGACGGCTGCGGCAAGGAGGGCTGCGTTGACGGCACCGGCGCGGCCGATCGCCAGCGTTCCGACCGGGATGCCGGCCGGCATCTGGACAATCGACAGCAGGCTGTCCTGGCCGGAAAGCGCCTTCGACTGCACGGGGACGCCGAAGACCGGCAGCGGCGTCATCGAGGCACACATGCCGGGCAGGTGCGCAGCACCTCCGGCACCGGCGATGATGACCTTGAAGCCCTCGTCGCGGGCGCCCTTGGCGAAGTTGACCAACCGATCGGGCGTGCGATGGGCCGAAACGATGCGTGCCTCATAGGGAATGTCGAGCGCGTCGAGCGTATCGGCGGCGTTCTTCATCGTCTCCCAGTCCGACTGGCTTCCCATGATGATGGCGACGGGTGGGGTCGTGGTGTCGATCACGTCTGTCCTGTTCCGCGTTCAGGCGATGATATCGGGAATGATCTGGTCTTCGATCTTGCTGATCTTGTCCTTGATCGCCAGCTTCTTCTTCTTCATGCGCTGCACTCTGAGCGCGTCGCAGCCGGTCTCGATCATGGCGTTGATGGCAGCATCATAGTCTTCATGTTCCTGCCTCAGCCGCGCGGCGGTCAGTCTGAGTTCGGCCTGGTCCTGGTCCGGCATGCAAAGCGATCCCCATCAGCCCGGTTGCGAAGTCCTCCTCGAACCGGAATTTCATGCGCCGCTCTATCACATCTTGGGCGGTAACGGGAAGTTATCCCTCGTCATCATTTCGCCTTCGACAAATGAAAAATGGCATGGCACAGTAGTAAGGTTACAACCATGAAACATCCGGCATTTGCGTGCCGGATGCAAGCAAAAGGAAGGGACTGCCAAATGACTGTTGAGGCTCATCTTGCAACGCTTGAGAAAAAACATGGCGCCCTGGAGCAGGAGCTCCACGTAGCGATGAATCAGCCGTCAGTGGAAGACGAACTGATTACCGATATCAAGCGAAGGAAGCTGCGCATCAAGGACGAAATCGAAAGGCTTCGCTCCTCGACTCACTGATTATCAACGGTATTTCCCAGAACCATCGGGAAGCGCCATCTCCCCTCTGAGTAGGCGCAACAAGGTTTAGAACCAATCCCCCACAGTGGAATATACGGAATTTCGGGCCGGGCTTGACGCCCGGTCCTCTTGTTTTCCGGGTCGTCGCTTCCAAGCTCAAGACCAGAACTGGTCGAGCCAGAGGTTGAGGCGGTCAAACCCCGGCCGGTTGATCGCATAGATCCGCCGCGTGCCGCTCGCCGAGACCGAGACCAAATTGCAGTCCAGCAAGGCTTTCAGGTGCTGCGATACGGCCGGACGGCTGATCGGCAAGCCTTCGGCCAGTTCGTTCACGGTTTTCGGCGCGCGCCGCAATTCCTCCAGCAGGTGGCGCCGGTTCGGGTCCGCAATGGCATCGAAAGGGTCCGCGATCGTCATGGGCGGACGTTAGGCGAATTTTTGCAAGGCAGCAAGAATTTTGTGCGGTGCGAAACGCTAATTTTGCTTTGCAATATTTCCGTAATACTTGGGTGGCGGCTCAGCCGCCCGCAGCGAGGCCGACGATACCGTCCCAGAGCAGCTTCGAGCCCGCGATGAAGGCCATGCTATACATGAAGGGGTAGAAGATCTGCGGCTTCATGCGGCGAACGATAAAGGCGCCGCACACGGTCGCGACGATCGCCAGCGGAAAGAGCGTCGCCGAGATTTTCAGGTTGCTGAGGTCGAGTTGCCCGAGCGCGAAATAGGGAATGAGCTTCACCGCGTTCAGGATCGCGAAGAAGCGCACGATCGTGCCGGTATATTCGCGCGGGTCGAGCTGCAGTGGCAGCGCGTAGATCTGGAACGGCGGGCCGCCGGCATGCGCAACGAAGCTGCCATAGCCGGCGAACGAGCCCCAAAGCGCTGCCGGCCCGGCCCGCTGCGTCTTCGGCGCGATGGTGATGCCGAGGCGCATGCGCCAGATGTTGTAGACGTAGCGAAGCACGAAGAGCACGGTGATCAGGCCGATGATCAGGCGGAGCAGGTCACGCGAGACATAGGCGGAGGTTGCCCAGCCGATGACGATGCCGGCAATGGCGCCGGGCAAAAGCATGAAAAGGGTCTTGCGGTCGCCATGCTTGCGCCACATCCAGAGCGATACAAGATCCATCGCGATCAGGATCGGCAGGAGAAGGGCGGCGGCCTGGACGGGCGACACCGCCATCGACAAGATCGGTACACCCATGAGCGAAAGTGCTTCCCCCATGCCGCCCTTGCTGAGGCCGACAAGCAGAACGGCCGGGATGGCGATAAGGTAGAAGTCGAGATCCGGAAGCATGGGTGGCTGTTGATCCTTTTGCAGTCTCCGTCTATCGGTTTTCGGAAATGAAATCGAGCGCTGGTTTCGCGGCTTACGCGGCACAGCCGGAAATGGATATCTGAGCATGACAACAGAACGCTGCCGCCTGGTGCTGATCGCGCCCGACATGCCCGATGCGGCGGAACGTGCCAAGGTACTAGCCGACGCGCTCAAGGGTGGCGACGTCGCCTCGGTGATCGTGCCGCAATACGGGCTCGACGATAGCGAGTTCCAGAAGCATGCCGAGCGCCTGGTGCCGGTCATCCAGGAGGCGGGCGCCGCAGCACTGATCGCGGGTGACTCGCGCGTTGCCGGTCGCGCCAAGGCGGATGGCCTGCATGTTGCCGGCAATGCCGAAGTGCTCGGTGAGGCGGTCGAGAAGCACACGCCGAAGCTGATCGTCGGCGGCGGCAACGCGGCCGACCGCCACCATGCGCTGGAGATCGGCGAAGTGCGCCCGGACTACGTGTTCTTCGGCAGGACCGACGGCGACATCAAGCCGGAGGCGCATTCGAAGAACCTCGCGCTTGCCGAATGGTGGGCGTCGATGATCGAGATCCCGTGCATCGTCATGGGCGGCACCGATCCGCAATCGGCGCTTGCAGTGGCGGAGACCGGCGCCGAGTTTGTGGCGCTTCGTCTGGCCGTCTTCGGTGAGCCGGAACAGGCGCCCTCCGTCGTTGCCGCGGTCAACGCGTTGCTTGACGAAAAAGCGCCACGGTTTGAAGATTAAGACGTTTCGATGTTGAACCGTCCGTCTTCCAGATTGAGTCGAGGTCTTTCCCTTGTCGCCCTGGCCGTTGCCCTGGCGCTGCCGGCGCATGCCCAGGAGAAGCCGTCCGCAAGCGACGATGCCGGCGTCGAAAAGCGTGGCCGCATCACGCCCTTCAACGGCGCGGCGATGCCCGAAGGAGCCGAGACTGGCGACAAGTCGAACTCGGCTCCGGACAAGAAGCCGGCGGACGGCACGGCGCCATCTGGAGGCGTGGGTGTCTTTGATCGCATGGGCGCCGAATTGCCGGCGCTGCCGGCCGAAAAACCCTTCGCCGGCAAGGTCGACGACGCCTACGGCGCGTTTCAGCGCGGCTATTACCTGACCGCGATGGATCTGGCGCTGCCACGGGCGCAGCTCGGCGATCCTGCGGCACAGACGCTCATTGCCGAAATCTTGCAGCAGGGGCTTGGCGTCGTGCGCAACCCGCAGCAGGCTGCCTTCTGGTATGGCCAGGCGGCGGAAAAAGGCGACCCGGCGGCGATGTTCAAATATGCCCTGATCCTGATGGAGGGGCGCTACGCCAAGCGTGACCGGAAAAAGTCCGAAGAGCTGATGAAGAAGGCGGCCGATCTCGGCAATGGCTCGGCACAGTTCAATTACGGCCAGACGCTCGTTGCCGACAATCCCGGACCGAAGGGATTGAAGCTGGCGATGCCCTATTACGAGAAGTCGGCCGAACAGGGCATTGCCGACGCGCAATATGCGTTGTCGCAGATCCTGGTCAATGTCGACGGCATCGAGGAAAGCAAGCGGGCGCGTGCCCGCGAATGGCTGATCCGTGCGGCGCGGGCGGGCTTCGATACCGCCCAGTTGGACATCGCGATCTGGATGATCGAAGGCATTGCCGGTGATCGGAACCTGGAGGACGGCTTCGGCTGGATGCGCCGGGCGGCCGAGGGCGGCAACGTGGTGGCGCAGAACCGTCTCTCGCATCTCTATGTCAATGCCATCGGCACGAGGCCCAACCCGGTCGAGGCGGCGAAATGGTATGTGCTGTCACGCCGTGCCGGTCTCAAGGACGATGCGCTCGAAGACTTCTACCTCGGTCTCAATGAAGAGCAGCAGAAGCAGGCGCTGAGTGCGGCCAACAGGTATCGCCGGAGCTGAGCGAGGCGGAATCCCGTCGCCGCCGGCCGGCAAAAATGCTATTTCGCTTGAACTCGCGGGGCTTTTGTGGTTCTGAGGCCGCGGTTTTGCTCGTGGCTCCATGACAGTGGCAGCAATGCGCGAGCGGAGTGAGACTTCACTCGGTTTTTTGACGACGGAGCACGGTTTGCAGCTTGCCCTTGGGGCCAGTAATGCGCCTATGTTTCGTCAAGCAGGTTCAACGTCCGATCGAACGCGTTCGATCGGCCTTCGTTTTTCAAGGGATCGCCAGATGGCTCGTTCAGCACTTCTCAATGTCATGGTTCAGGCCGCCTTCAAGGCGGGCAAGTCGTTGTCCCGCGATTTCGGCGAAGTCCAGAACCTGCAGGTCTCGCTCAAGGGACCGGGCGACTATGTTTCGCAGGCCGATCGTAAGGCCGAAAAGCTCATTCGCGAAGAACTCCTGAAGGCTCGCCCGACCTATGGCTTCCTCGGCGAGGAAGGCGAAGAGATCATCGGCACCGACGGTGCGCACCGCTGGATCGTCGATCCGCTGGACGGCACCACCAACTTCCTGCACGGCATTCCGCATTTCGCCGTTTCGATCGCACTGGAGCGCCAGGGCGAGATCGTCGGCGCTGTCGTCTTCAACCCGGCAACCGATGAACTCTACACGGCCGAGCGCGGCGGTGGCGCCTTCCTCAACGACCGTCGTCTGCGCGTCGCTGCGCGCAAGCATCTTTCCGATGCCGTCATCGCCACCGGCACGCCGCATCTTGGCCGCGGCAACCACGGCAAGTACCTGATCGAACTGCGCCATGTGATGGGCGAAGTTGCAGGTATCCGCCGCATGGGCTCGGCTGCGCTCGATCTTGCCTATGTCGCTGCCGGCCGTTTCGACGGCTACTGGGAGCGCGACCTTGCCGCTTGGGATATTGCCGCCGGTGTGCTTCTCATTCGCGAAGCCGGTGGTTGGACGCACGATATCAACGGCGGCGCCCGCCCGGTCGATGACGGTTCGGTCATCTGCGGCAACGAATACATCGTCAAGGCGCTGACGGAAGTCGTTCACCGCCCGGTGCCCACGAAGTAAGTCGCAATCCCGTTTGTTCCGAAGCCTCCGATGCGCATCCCGCATCGGAGGCTTTGTTTTTGGCGCGAAGCTGGGCGGTGCAACACGACACCGCCACAGGCCTGTGCCTAACTGGCGACCTGCAGGCCGTGGCGTGATCCCGGCTGCATACACAAATTGGCCCTTGAATCGATTTCGGTTTCAGGAATTATGCGATAGGCTCCGGGCCGGCGCGGCGCCGTTCCGTCAAGTGAAGCGGGAGATACTCATACCCATGACGAAACTGCATCTGTCCGGGTGGAACGGTCGGGAAGGTATGGAAGACGGCTACAACCCGCACAAGCTCTCGAGCCCCATGCACTATTTCTGGACGATGGTGGTCTTTCTGATCATCGTCGGCTTCGTGGGTGCAATCCTCTTCCGTCAGGCCCAAAACGCCTTTCTCGCCAATCCGGGCCTCAACGGCCTGATCCTCGGCGTCCTTCTGATCGGCATCCTGCTCGTCTTCAACCACGTGCTGGGCTTGCGCCCCGAGGTGCGCTGGTTCAACTCGTTTCGTGCCGCCGGCAGCGCGGACAAGGTCGGGCGCGATCCGGTGCTGCTTGCGCCGATGCGGGCGCTGATCGGCGGTCGCCAGACGGCGATCTCGACCACGGCGCTGCGGTCGATCCTCGATTCCATCGCCACCCGCCTCGACGAATCGCGCGACATTTCGCGTTACCTGACCGGGCTTCTGGTGTTTCTCGGCCTGCTCGGCACCTTCTGGGGCCTTCTTGGAACGATCGGCTCGATCAACACGGTCATCCAGTCTCTGGATGCCGGATCGGGAACGACGGAAGACATCCTCTCGGCGCTGAAGAATGGCCTGTCGGCACCGCTCACCGGCATGGGAACGGCGTTTTCGACGTCGCTTTTCGGCCTTTCCGGTTCGCTGATCCTCGGCTTTCTCGATCTGCAGGCCGGGCGCGCGCAGAACCGGTTCTACACCGAGCTTGAAAACTGGCTCTCCTCCGTGACGGACGTCGGCTCGGAACTTTCGCCGACCCTCGATCTGCCCGCCGGCGCGCCGGTCGAGGAGCTGAAGAGGCTCACCGACCAGCTCGTCCGCCTCAACCATGAGGGCGGCGCGAACCAGCGCACGACCGCGGCCATGGCAAGCCTCGCCGAAGGCATTCAGGGGCTGGTCAAGAACATGCGCGGCGAACAGCAGATGCTGCGGGATTGGATTGAGGCTCAGCAGGACGAAGCCAAGGCGATGCGCAAGACGCTCGACAAGCTGGCATCGCGGGTCGGCATCTCCGACCGGTCGCCGGCGCATGACAAGCCGGCCGTGTCGGCCAAGGCGCGCGTGGAAGAGGCCGGAGGAGAGTAATCCATGGCGCTTGCCCGAAAAGGCCGCTCTCAGCGCACGATCGACTATTGGCCGGGCTTCGTCGACGCACTGTCGACGCTGCTGCTGTCGATCATGTTCCTGCTGACCGTCTTCGTCCTTGCACAGTTTCTGCTCAGTCGCGAAATCAGCGGCAAGGACGAGGTGCTGACGCGGCTGAACAGCCAGATCAACGAACTCACCCAGCTTCTGGCGCTCGAAAAGAGCGGCAAGCAGGATCTCGAGGATTCGCTTGCCAATCTGCAGGCGTCGCTCGCCACGTCCGAAGGCGAACGCTCGCGGCTGCAGGCCCTGCTCGACCAGGGCGCCGGGAGCACGGACGCCGCCAACCAGAAGATCGGCCGTCTCGGCTCTGAGCTTGAGACCGAGCGTGAAGTCAGCGCCCGGGCCATGAGCCAGATCGAACTGCTGAACCAGCAGATTGCGGCGCTCCGCAGCCAGATCGCCGCCATCGAAGTCGCGCTTCAGGCGTCGGAAGCCAAGGACCAGCAGTCGCAGACCAAGATCGCCGATCTCGGGCGCCGGCTGAACGTGGCGCTTGCCCAGCGGGTGCAGGAACTCAACCGCTACCGCTCGGACTTCTTCGGACGCCTCCGGGAAATTCTCTCCGACCGCGAGAACATCCGCATCGTCGGCGACCGCTTCGTCTTCCAGTCGGAGGTGCTGTTTCCCTCTGGTGGCAACGACCTCAATCCGGAAGGGCAGGCGGAAATGGCCAAGCTCGCCACCGCGCTGCTCGACCTCGCCAAGGAAATCCCCTCCGAAATCAACTGGGTGCTGCGCGTCGACGGCCACACGGACAATGTGCAGCTTTCAGGCGCCGGGCGCTTCGCCGACAACTGGGAGCTTTCGTCGGCGCGTGCAACCTCCGTGGTCAAGTTCCTGATCTCGAAGGGTGTGCCAGCAGATCGGCTAGTGGCTGCGGGCTTTGGCGAGTACCAGCCGATTGCACCGGGTGAAACCCCTGAGGCGCGGGCGCAGAACCGCCGCATCGAGCTCAAGCTGACCGAGAAATAGAATTCGCTCTCCGCGTATCCCGTCGTCGGGCGACGCAGCCTGACGCTTGAATTGACCTTGACGTACGCGTAACAATTTCCGCAGCCATTCAGATGGCTGCGGCGGCCTTTGCGTGTCAGTGCGTGGGGGGCCGGATGGGATGCGAGGGGGAGAGCATTTCATGGATTGCGACGTTTTGGTTATCGGCGCGGGGCTTGCCGGCCTTGTCGCCGCAGCGGAGGCGGCGGCACTCGGCCGCAGGGTCATCGTGCTCGACCAGGAAGGGGAACAGAATCTTGGCGGACAGGCCTTCTGGTCGCTTGGCGGCCTGTTCTTTGTCGACAGCCCTGAACAGCGCCGCATGGGCATCCGCGACACCCGCGAGCTTGCCGGGCAGGACTGGGTGGGCTCCTCGCAGTTCGACCGTCCGGAGGATCACTGGCCACGGCTCTGGGCCGAAGCCTATCTCGACTTTGCCGCGGGCGAGAAGCGCTCCTGGCTGCACTCGCTCGGCATGCGCTGGTTTCCCGTGGTCGGCTGGGCGGAGCGCGGCGGTGGGCTCGCCCACGGGCACGGCAATTCGGTGCCGCGCTTTCACGTCACCTGGGGTACCGGCCCGGCGGTGCTCGAACCGTTCATCCGGTTGACGCGGGAGGCGGAAAGTCGTGGTCTCGTACGCTTCCGCTTCCGCCATCGGGTGGATGAACTTGTGACCACCGAAGGCCGCGTGACGGGTGCGCGCGGTGCGCTGCTCAAGGACGATCCGGTCGGGCGCGGTGAACGCAGCTCCCGCGACATCGTCGGCGATTTCGAGATTTCGGCGGGCGCGGTCGTCGTCACGTCAGGCGGTATCGGCGGAAACCATGATCTGGTGCGCCGCAACTGGCCGCGCAAGCGGCTCGGCCAGCCGCCGGCGACGATGGTTGCGGGTGTGCCCCACCATGTCGACGGGCGCATGCTGGAGATCGCCAGCCAGGCGCGCGGCGCGGTCATCAATGCGGATCGCATGTGGCACTATACGGAGGGGTTGAAGAACTTCGATCCGATCTGGCCGGACCATGGCATCCGCATCCTGCCGGGGCCTTCGTCCTTCTGGTGCGACGCCGACGGCAACCGTTTTCCGGCGCCGGCCATGCCCGGCTTCGATACGCTCGGCACGTTGAAGGCGATCCGCGACAGCGGTCATGATTACAGCTGGTTCGTGCTGACGCGGGCGATCATCAAAAAGGAGTTCGCGCTTTCCGGTTCGGAGCAGAATCCCGATCTCACCGGCAAGAGCATCACCCTTCTGTTAAAGCGGCTCGGCAAGAACCCGCCGGGGCCGGTCCAGGCGTTCATGGACAAGGGCGAGGATTTCATCGTCCGCGATCGTCTCGAAGACCTGGTGCCGGCGATGAATGCGCTGACCGGTGAGAACCGGCTGTCACTGGAGCACTTGCGGCAGCAGATCGTGGCGCGCGACCGGGAAATTACCAACGCATTCTCCAAGGACGCGCAGGTGACCGCGATCCGCGGTGCGCGCGCCTATCGCGGCGACCGGCTGCTACGCACGGCCAAACCGCATCGGCTGCTCGATGCCAAAGCCGGCCCACTGATTGCCGTTCGGCTGCATATCCTGACGCGCAAGACGCTGGGCGGGCTTCAAACCAACCTGTCAGGCCAGGTGTTGGAGCAATCGGGCGAGCCGGTGCCCGGTCTCTACGCTGCCGGCGAAGTCGCCGGCTTCGGCGGGGGCGGCATGCATGGCTACAACGCGCTCGAAGGCACGTTCCTCGGCGGCTGCATCTTTTCCGGCCGGGCCGCGGGGCGGGGTGCTGCCGGGGTGTGATGGCTCCTTGCCGCGTATTTGCCCCTCATCCTAGCCCTCTTCTCGTCAAGCGGGGAGGTGACGGTCGATTGTGCAACGATACCCTCACGTGTAATCGCCGCCGAGGCGGCGCGGTACATCGAGGTTCAGGCAACCGAGTAACATCGTATGTGCTGGCGCATACGCACGGACCGCGCCACAAGTCCCTTCTCCCCGCCTGCGGGGAGAAGGTGGCGGCAGCCGGATGAGGGGCCCCGCTCGTTCTGATCGTCAATCCATCTGCACATTGGCGTCACGAACGACCGGCGTCCACTTCGCCAATTCGGCTTTCACATGGGCCTCCAGCTCTTCCGGCGTCGAGCCGACAATCGTGGCGCTGAATTCCTTCATGCGCTCGACGACTGCGGGATCCTTCAGCGCCTTGTTGGCCGCCTCGTTGAGGCGGGCGACGACCGGCTGAGGCGTGTTGGCCGGGGCGAAGAGCGCGTTCCAAGTGTAGGTCTCGTAGCCCGGAATGCCGGCCTCGGCGACCGTAGGCACATCCGGGAAGGACGGTGCCCGTTCCGCCGTGGTCACCGCAAGCGCCCTCAGCGTTCCCGCCTTGATGTGGCTGGAGGAGGAGGGGAGGTTGTCGAACATGATCGGCACCTGGTTGCCGATGACATCGTTCAGCGCCGGGCCTGCGCCCTTGTAGGGGATGTGCTGCATGCTGACGCCGGCCATCTTCTTGAAGAGTTCGCCGGAGAGGTGCAGCGGCGTGCCGTTGCCGGAAGACGCATAGCTGTACTCGTCGGGCTTGGCCTTCAGGAGTGCCAGCAGTTCCGCAACGTCCTTGGCCGGGAGTTCCGGATTGACGACGAGCACGTTGGGCACGACGACGAGCAGGGAGATCGGCGCGAAATCCTTTTCGGGATCGTAGGGCTTGGTCTTCAGGATCAGCGGATTGAGCGCGTGGGTGGCGACCGTGCCCATCAGGATCGTATAGCCGTCCGGATCGGCGCGGGCGACATTGTCTGCGCCGAGATTGCCACCGGCGCCGGCAACGTTCTGGACGATCACCTGTTGGCCGAGGTCCTCCGACATTTTCTGCGCGACGATGCGGGCAACCACGTCGGTGGAACCGCCGGCGGCAAAGGGAACGACGAGCGTTATCGGCCGGTCGGGGAAGTCCTGGGCCAGTGCCGTCGAGCCAAGGGGCAGCGCCGTCAGCGCCATCAGGCCCAGCGCCAGAGTGGCACGCCGGGTCAGGTGCGAAAATGCCATGCGGTAGTCCTCCCGATCAATTCAGCAGAAAGCGATACCGGCCTCCTCGGCCGGCCCCCTAACAATAGGGCTCGGCCTCCCGTCGGCAACCGCTTTACGGCAAATCGGAGGACGCTTTTCGCGCCGTGCGGTGCGTTTAGCTCTGCACGTTGACGAACAGTGCCTCTGCGCCATGGTTGAACTGCAGCCGCGCAAGCTTGGCGTAGAGTCCGCCTTGACGGATGAGGGAGGCGTGGGTTCCTTCCTCGACGATGCGGCCGTGATCGAGCACCAGGATACGATCGGCCTTCAGCACGGTCGCCAGCCGATGGGCGATGATGATGGTCGAGCGCTCGTGCAGCAGGCCGTCGAGCGCCTTCTGGACCAGCGTCTCGCTCTCGGCGTCGAGGGCCGAGGTTGCTTCGTCGAGAAGCAGCACCGGCGCGTTCTTGAGGATGGCGCGGGCGATGGCGATGCGCTGGCGCTGGCCGCCGGAAAGTGTAACGCCACGTTCGCCGACATAGGTGTCGTAACCCTTGTCGAGCCTGTTGATGAAATCGTCCGCCTGCGCGGCGACGGCGGCGGCACGCACCGCCTCGCGGCTGGCATTCGGCATGCCGAAGGCGATGTTGTCATGCACCGACGAGGCGAACATCGTCACATCCTGCGGCACGATCGCAATGCGGTCGCGCAGATCCTTCGGGTCGACGGTACGAATGTCGACGCCATCAACGCGCACTGCGCCCTTGGCAGGGTCGTAGAAGCGAAGCAGCATGGAGAACACAGTGCTCTTGCCGGCGCCGGACGGTCCGACGATCGCAACGGTCTCGCCGGGCGCGATCTTGAAGCTGAGGCCGTTGAGGCTCTTGTAGTCGGGTCGCGACGGGTAGGCGAAATGAACGTCGTCGAAGGCGATGGCGCCGGTCGCCGGGACCGGCATGGCGACGGGATTTTCCGGAGCCTGGATCTCGGGGACTTCGGTCAGAAGCTCGTTCAGTCGCTCGGCAGCACCCGCTGCCTGCGAGAGTTCGCCCCAGACTTCCGAGAGCGAACCGAGGCTGCCCGCGGCAAAGACCGAATAGAGCAGGAACTGGCTGAGCGTGCCGGCGGAGAGATTACCTGACAGTACGTCGTGCGCGCCAAACCAGAGCACGGCGACGACGCTGCCGAACACCATGGTGATGGCGAAAGCGGTCAGCACCGAGCGCGCCTTGATCGCGGCGCGCGCCGCGCCATAGGCATCCTCGACGGCGGCTCCGAAGTGGCTGTTGGCAAGCCCTTCGCCGTTGAAGGCCTGGACTGTGCGCGATGCGGCAATCGCCTCGCCGGCATAGGCCGAGGCGGCAGCGAGCGTGTCCTGCGCCTGGCGCGAGCGGCGGCGGACGGAACGGCCGAAGCCGACGAGCGGGAAGACGATGATCGGAATGGCGATCAGCACCAGGCTCGACAGCTTGGGGCTGGTATAGACCATCATGCCGATGGCGCCGAGACACAGGATCAGGTTGCGCAGCGCGACCGAGGCGGTGGCGCCGACCGCGGATTTTACCTGCGTCGTGTCGGCGGTCAGCCGCGAGACGATCTCGCCGGACTGGTTGACGTCGAAGAAGGAGGCGGAAAGGCGGGTGACGCGATCGAAGACATTGCGCCTCAAGTCGGCAACGATGCGCTCGCCGAGCGTGATGACGAAGTAGTAGCGCGCTGCACTTGCCAGCGCCAGCACGATGGCGAGCATCATCAGCATCGAGAAGTAGGTGTTGATGAAGCCGCTGTCGGGACTGGAGAAACCGTTGTCGACCATCCGCCTAACGGCGAGCGGCAGCGCCAGCGTGGTCACGGCAGCGAGGATCAGCGAAATGCCGGCGCCGACGACCAGATGACGGTAGCGGGCGAGATAGGGGAGGAGCGTGGCGAGCGGGCGGATGGACTTGCGCGCAGGCGCCTGGTTTTCTCTTGACGACACTTGACCCCTTTCGCCAGACACGGAGGAAGGGATTGCCCATGAGTCTTCCGTGCGGCACTTGTTATCGCGCAGACCTTGATGTATAGGCACGGCATCGAATTGGGAAGCCGTGGCCGTTCAGCCGGTGCGCGGCTTCATTTACGTGTTCGGTCTCGAAGTCGCAATGCCTTGCGACAATTGGACCCTGGAACTCTAGGAAGATCGTTATGAAGGCAGACATCCATCCCGATTACCACGTCATCAAGGTAGTCATGACCGACGGCACCGAATACGAAACCCGCTCGACCTGGGGTTCTGAAGGCGCCACCATGAACCTGGAAATCGACCCCAAGTCGCACCCGGCCTGGACCGGCGGCAACCAGCAGCTCATGGACCGCGGCGGCCGCGTCTCCAAGTTCAAGAAGCGCTTCGAAGGCCTCGGCCTCTAATCGAGCGCCTCTTCGGCAGATTCAAAAAGCCCGGGTCATTTGGCCCGGGCTTTTTTCTGTCTTGGTTCTGGGGGATAGGCCGGGCGAGGCGGTGACATGGCGCCGTGCCATGGACGCGCTGTGGCCACTGGCGCTCCGTCGCTGTTCCAGGCAAGGAGCAGGATGACGGCGTTATGTCGCGGTTCCTGACCCGGCCAGCCGGCGCTTTTCGCAAGCGGTAACGCCTCTTCCGTCAGGAGATCGAGATGCCCTTGTGTGGCGTCAATCGGATAGGCGCCCTCGGTGAGGTTTCTCCAGGAATTTTCGCAGTCGAGGCCAAGGCGCGCCAGCGCCGCCATGTGCTGCCGGTCGCAACGAAAAACCCGCCGGCAAATGCTGTTGCGGCGGGTTTGATTTCTCAGGTCTATTTTCTGCGCGGCGTCAGTTGGTTCCGAAGGCCGTCTGCAGCAGCTTGATCTGCGCCTTGACACCGTTCTGGTTGTCCGGGACGATCGCGGCCGCTTCGTTCGGGCGATAGATCTCGCGGTCGAGCAGGGCGACGCGGTTCTGCAGGCGCAGCGAGCGCTCGATCAGGTCGCGGAAGGATTCCGGCAGTTCGGCCCAGCCGGGAGCCGCCTTGTCGACGTTGAAGCTGTCGAGGCGAACCTTGCTCTTTTCCGACATCACCTGATCGCGGCTCATCTCGCCGTTGTTGACGGCGCGCTGCAGGAGCAGCCAGGAAGCCATCTGCATCAGGCGGGTGGTGAGCCGCATGGATTCGGCTGCATAGAGAACCGATGCCATGCGCGGCAGGACCTTGGAAGCGGCGCGGCCCGGTCCGTCGAGATAGGTGGCCGTTTCTTCGACCAGTCCCATGCCTTCCGAATAGAGGGTCTTGAATTGTGCCGAGGACGCCGCGTGTCCTGCGAAACTGACCGTATTCAATCCTCTCTCGGACATGACCTGTTTTCCCTGGTTCAAACGCATCACGACAGTCAGGTAGTGGACGGTTATGGGAAATAAATCCTTGCCCGTCTCTATGCTTGAAGAATGATCCGATAGCGCATTTCGCGCAAGGGCATTCTTAAGAAAGGGTTAATCTCCACAGTTCTTTGGATAAACCTATGCCAAAACAAAAAAAGAGCCGCGGAAAGCGGCTCTCAAGGTAAAACAGGGAGAAAAATCAGACCCATTCGCCAGTCGGTGAAATTGTCTGAAACCGGAAAGCTCCGGATGCCCTGACAATCGCAGATAATGCTTAATGCCGCGTTAAACGCGCTTCGTTTTGCTGCGGTGCGACCTTACGCCGCCGGATCAGCGAAACAGGTTCTCGGCGGCCGAGCGGCTGGCGGACTTGCGTGTCCGCTCCGCCTCCAGCCGTGCAATCTCCTCGGTCAGAAGGGTGATGCGTTGCGTCAACTCGTCAACCGACAGCAGCGCGAGATCGCTGCCAATTTCATGGGCCACCTTCTTTTGCGGCCGATCGTCGTCAAACAGGCTCATCGGACTGATCCTCCCATTCCGGACCTTTGTCTGGCTCGTTGCGTGTCTCGTCAAACGGCGCCGCGCGCGGCGAAAGCTGCAGGCTTTCCGGCGTCGTCGGCGTGCCGGCGTTGACCGGCGAGAAGGCGTCGCGGTCGGATACCGGGACCGGCGCGCGCATCCGGCTGCGGATGATGGCGTAGGCCGTGATCAGGATATGGGCGCAGGCGGTGATCATGAACAGGCCGTAGGGGCCCGCCGCCGTCATGACCGGGCCGCCGATCGTCGGGCCGATGATGGTGCCGATGCCGTAGAGCAGCAGCAGGCCGCCGGAGACCTTGACGAAGTCCTCGGCCGTCGCGAAGTCGTTGGCGTGCGACACGGCGATCGGATAGAGCGCGTTGGCCGCCGCACCGTAGATCGCAATCAGCGTCAGCACGATCCAGACCTGGGTCGGCTCGACCAGGAAGATCAGCAAGCCTGCGAGAGCGCCGACCCCGGCAAGTGCTGCCAGGACGTAGCGCCGGTCGATGCGGTCGGATAGCCGCCCGGCCGGCAACTGCATGACGGCGCCGGCAAAGATCGCCACGCTCATCATGGCGGCGACGGTGCTGTCGGAAAGTCCCGCCTGGCGGCCAAAGACGGCGCCGAGCGTGCCGAAGGCGCCGTTGGCAATACCGACGAGCAGGATGCCGAGGAAGGAAACCGGCGAGTTGCGGTAAAGGCCGCGCAGGTCGAGGCTCACCTTCTTCAGCGGTTGCGGCGAGGCAGCCTTGGACAGAAGCGTCGGCAGCATGGCGACGCAGTAGAGGATGCCGCAGATCATGAATAAGATGGTGGTGGAAGTATCGCCGAAGGGGATCATCATCTGGCCGCCGACGACGCCGAAGAGCGTGATGGCAATATAGAGCGAGAAGATGACGCCGCGGCTCTCGTTGGTGGCGCGCTCGTTCAGCCAGCTTTCGATGATCATCGAGGTGCCGGCAGTGGAGAAGCCTGTCAGCGCCCTGAGGATCAGCCACCAGGTCGGATCGATCAGGATGCCGGTCATTAGCGCGACGATGGCGATGAGCGAGGCAAAGACGCTGAAGGCGCGCACGTGGCCGATGCGCTTGACGACCGTGGGCGCAAAGAAGCAGCCGAGAACGAAGCCAGCAGCCCAGGATGTGCCGATCAGCCCGAGGATGGTGGTGGGATAGCCTTCAGCGGTGCCGCGCACGGGAAGAAGAAGCCCCTGCAGACCATTGCCCAGAAAGAGAAACAGCGTGCCGAGCAGGAGGGCGGCGACCGGGAGCAGGTTCTTTCTCATCATTCATCCGAAATTCGTTCTGCCGTCAGCAAGTTAGGGCGGTGCCTGGTGAATTGCCAGCCGGTTTCTGATTGCAGCGTCTGGCTGTGCCGCAGGTTTTGTCCTTCGATGGGAGACGAATGACGCAACATGCGGCGGCCGGTCATTGCAAATCGCCCGCGGAAACACTAGCCCTTTTTGCCAAGCGCAACGTATCGCTAGTCCTCGGGGGAGGCGGTGCTGCGTGCGACGAAGAGTGCCGGTGTTGCGAACGCTTCACCGGTTGAGGCAGCCTCCCGGTAGACGAGGGCAACATGCAGAAGGCGATCGCCCTTTTTCTGCTTCTGATCATGGCCATTCAGCTCCTCTGGCCGATCGGCATTCCGGGGCTGCGCCGCCGTCGCGATTTCTGGAAGATCGCGGTCTTCGCCATCGTGATGATGATGGTGACGGTGTTGATCCGTCCCTGACCCGGCCGCCCCGCCGCAACTCCCCGTTACCTTTGGAACTCCATCGCCTCCGGCTCGCCGCTACCTTGGTTGCGAAACCTGTCGTTTCAACCAGAAAAGGGCGCAGGACAGATGGGAAAGAAAGCGCTAAAGTGCGAACCTCATTCGGGAGATGACTTCGAGGGTTTCTTGGAACGCCGGCTTGCTGCCATTCTCGCTGCCGATGTCGTGGGGTACAGTCGCCTGATCGGCGCTGACGAAACCGGCACGCTGGCCGCCATGAAACGGCACAAGAGCGAACTCGTCGATCCGAAGATCACCCGTCACAAGGGACGCATCGTCAAGCTCACCGGCGACGGCATCCTGGTCGAGTTCGCAAGCGTCGTGCACGCGGTCGCCTGCGCCGTCGATATCCAGCGCGGCATGCTGCTGCGCAACGAAAGCGTGTCGCCGCTGAAGCGCATCGAGCTCAGGATCGGCGTGCACCTCGGCGACATCATCGTCGAGGATGGCGACATCTTCGGGGACGGCGTCAATGTCGCGGCGCGTCTCGAAGGCCTCGCAGAGCCGTCGGGCATCGCCGTCTCGGCTTCCGTGCGCGATCACGTCGGGTCGCGCCTGGATGTCGGCTTCGTCGACAAGGGCGAACACACGCTGAAGAACATCGCCGCCGGCGTTCACGTCTATTCGGTGGCGCTCGGCGCCCCGACGAAGGTCGCGTCGGCACCGAACGGATCGTGCCCGGTGGTGCTCGACGATGGCTACGGGCTCTCGGTCGGCGTGCTTCCTTTCACCAATATGAGCCACGATCCGGAGCAGGAATACTTCTCCGACGGCATCACCGAAGACATCATCACCGATCTCTCGAAGATCTCGAAGCTGCACGTCGTCGCTCGCAACACCGTGTTCACCTACAAGGGGCGGTCGGTGAAGGTGAAGCAGGTGGCCCAGGAATTGGGCGTCCGCTACATCCTCGAGGGGAGCGTGCGCAAGGCGGGCGCGCAGGTGCGCATCACCGGCCAGTTGATCGATGCGCTGACCGGCACGCATCTCTGGGCCGACCGCTACGACCGGGACCTGACTGATATCTTCGCGATCCAGGACGAAATCACCCATGCGATCGTCGACCAGTTGAAGATCAAGCTGCTGCCGGCGGAGAGGCGGGCGATCGAAAGCGATCCGACGACAAGCGTCGAGGCCTATACCTACTATCTGCGTGGCCGGCAGTTTTCCCACGCCTGGACGCGCTCCTATCTCCTGCTCGCGCGGCGCATGTTCATGAAGGCGGTGGAGCTCGATCCGGATTTTGCCCGCGCCTATGCCGGCATTGCCGACTGCGAGTCGGCGCTTCGCGATTGGCACGAGGGTGAATTTCCGCTGCAAGGCATCCTGTCCATGACCGACAAGGCGCTGGCGCTCGACCCAGACCTCGCGGAGGCCCATGCGTCGCGCGGTCTCGTGCTGCACCAGGACGGCCAATGCGACGAAGCCGTCGCCGCCTTCGAGCAGGCGCTTGCGCTGGATGCCGGGCTCTACGAGGCGAATTTCCACTATGGCCGCTTCCTGTTCATGCAGGGCGCGTTCGAAATGGCGATTCAGTTCTTCAAGCGTGCCGCCGATATCCGGCCGGACGACTACCTGTCACCGATCCACCTGATGAGCGCCTATCGCACGCTCGGCCGGGATACTGAACGCAAGCAGTGGGCACGCATCGGCATCGCTCGGGCGGAGCGGGCGCTGGAGCTCAACCCGGAAAACTCGGGCCCGGCCCACCGCGGCGCGCTGGCGCTTGCCCATATGGGCGAGGCCGACCGTGCGCGCGAATGGGCAGCGCGGGCGCTGGCAATCGATCCCGATGACGTGGTCGCCCGCTACAACACGGCCTGCGTCTTTTGCATCCTTGGCGATATCGACGCGGCCCTCGATCTTCTCGAAACCTTGCTGCCGCAGAGCTCCTGCTACCAGTTGCTCTGGTTCAAGCAGGATTCCGACCTCGACGCGGTGCGCCACCATGTTCGCTTCCAGGCGATGGTCGAGGCGATCGCGAAATGCGAAGCCGGATTGCGCTGACCGCCGGACAGTCGTTTCCATCCGGCGGCTCGAAGCTTGCTGTTAGTGGTGGCCCGCCTGGCGGGATCCCTGAGGGGCGCTGACGCGCCCGGCCGTCAGCCACCAAATGGCCGCCCCGGTCACGAACAGCATCGCTGTTGCCACCATCACGACCGCGGTAAACGCTCCTTCGAAGGCGAGGCGGGCACGGCTCACCAGTTCGCTCGCCACATCCGCCGGCAGCTTCTCGGCGAGAAGCAGGGCTTCATCGAGGCTGTCGCGCGCCATCGGCGGGATTGCAGCCCCCTCCGGCAGGACGAGGAAGGCGGTGTAGACGACCGACATGACGGTGCCGAGCACGGCAATGCCGATCGCGCCGCCAAGCTCGAACGAGACCTCCTCGATCGATGCTGCCATGCCGGCCCGTTCCGGCGGGGCGTTGAACATGATGGCGCTGGAGGCGGCGGTCATGGACGCACCGATGCCGAGGCCGAGAACGACGAGGGTGGCGATCTGGGCGAGCGCGCCGGTTTCATGGGCGAGCAGATAGCCGCCAAGACCGAGAGCCGCCAGGATGAGGCCCGAGCGCAGTACCACTTCGGCGCCCAGGCGCGGCAGCAGGGTGCCAGTCAGCGGGCCGGCGACGAAAGCTGCAAGCGGGATCGGCAGAATGAAGAAGCCGGCCTCGAGCGGCGAAAAGCCCTCGACGAGCTGCAACTGCTGGCTCAGCACCAGTTCGATGCCGACGATCGAGGCGGATGCCACGAGCGCTGCGGCAACGCCGGAGGAAAACACCGCATTGCGGAAGAGGCTGAAGTCGATCAGCGGATGCGGGCTGCGGCGCTGGCGGCGCACGAAGAGAAAGAGCGCGATAGCGCCGATCACGGCGGCAGCGAGACCCGCTTCCAACGACGGCTCGCGCTTGCTCGTTTCCTTGACGGCATAGGCAAGGCCGATGAGGCCGACCATGATCTGCAGCGAACCGATCGCGTCCCAGGGGTGTTTCGGATTGCCGGCGTTGTTCGGCAGCACGACGAAGCCGAGCACGAGGGCCATCGCGACGACCGGCACGTTGATGAGGAAGACCGAGCCCCACCAGAAGTATTCGAGCAGGAAACCGCCGAGCACCGGGCCGATCGCGGCACCGCCCGAAGCGATCGCTGCCCAAACGCCGATCGCCAGCGCGCGTTCGCGTTCGTCGGTGAAAGTGAGCCGGATGATCGACAGCGTCGCCGGCATCATGAGGGCAGCGCCGACGGCGAGCAGGACGCGACCACCGATCAGGATCGCCGGTGTCGGCGCATAGGCGGCGATCAGCGAGGCGATGCCGAAGACGGCAAGGCCGACGATGAAGGGCTTCTTGTGGCCGAGCCGGTCGCCGAGCGTGCCGAGGCCGGGTAGAAGACCAGCGACGACGAGAGCATAGGCGTTGACGATCCAGAGCTTCTCCGACGCGGTGGCGCCGAGATCGTGGGTCAGGCGGGGCAGGGCGGTATAGAGCACCGTCATGTCGACGACGATCAGAAAGAGCGCGCTCGATACTATGGCCAGAATGAGCCAGCGATTTTGCGGAAGCATGGTACACCTCGGTGGCCGCCACTGGGAAATGGGGGCTGGGCCTTGTTTAAATCAGGGGCGTTGGTTATTTGAATACGTACGTATGGATTTGAAATAGGAAGTCAAGATGGGACGGCGACGAACAATCGATCGGGACAAGGTTCTGGACGCGGCGGAGGCGGTGGTGAATTCCGTCGGCGCGGCCGGCCTGACGATCGATGCCGTCGCCAAGGCTTCCGGCATCACCAAGGGCGGCGTGCAATATTGCTTCGGCAACAAGGACGGCCTGATCGACGCGATGATGCAGCGTTGGTTCGACGAGTTCGATACCGCGGTAGCGGCGGAGGGTGGCGACGATCCTGATCCGATCAAGGCGATGCGTGCCCATGCATCGGTGACCGCCCGGATGAACACGGCCGACAATGCCCGCACATCCGGCATGATGGCGGCGCTGCTGCAGCGGGAAGAGCACATGGCGAAGAACCGCGCCTGGTACCGCGCCCGCCTCGATGGTCTCGACCTCTCGACGGAGGAGGGGCGCAGGGCGCGAATGGTGTTTCTCGCGACCGAAGGCGTCTTCCTGCTGCGCGGCTTCGGCTTCCTCGAGATGGACGACGCCGAATGGCAGGATATGTTTGCCGATATCTTGAAGCTTCTGCCGGAGCGCGACTGCGCCTGAGGGCGAGGAAGGACGCTCTAGAGGTCGATCAGCCCGCGCATGGCGCTGACGCAATGGCCGGAAAGGCTGACCTTCCGAACGACACCACCCTGCTTTCGGACATGCGCGCCGATGAGGCTGCGGCGCCCCATCTCCACACCCTGCTCGATGATGATCTCGACATCGATATCCTGCTCCTGGATGAGCGAGACGAGATGGGCGGAAAGTGCTGCCGAGGCGCTGCCGGTTGCCGGGTCCTCGTTGACATTGTCGAGCGGCGCGAACATGCGCGCCCGGATCTGCCATGGCGCCTCTGCCGAGCGAGCGTAGAGGAACAGGCTGAAACTGTCTTCCTCGGGTTTGTAGCGCGCGTTGGCCGCCTGGAAGGCGGTGACATTGGGGTGGGCGGACGACAGCGTCGCGACATCCTTGATTTCGGCGACGGCGAAGGGCAGCCCGACGGAAAGCTGGGTCGGCGCATGCACGCGTCTGCTGACGGCTTCAGGCGCGAGCGACGCGCAGGCGGCGATGGTGTCGGCGTCGATTTCGGGGCCGACGGTCAGGCTGCGCGGTACGACGATGGTGGCGCCCACCACTACACCGCCTTCCCGCAGCAATGTGGCCTCGACAAGGCCGGCCTTTTCCTCGAACCGCAGGATTTCACCGGGCGCGCGGCCGAAGATTTCCTTTTGCCCGCCGAGCACGAAGGCCGTGCCGACATTGGGATGACCGGCAAAGGGGATCTCCGTCGTCGGCGTGAAGATCCGGACTTCCGCCGTGTTGGCGGGGTCGCGCGGCGGCAAAACGAAGGTGACTTCGGAATAGCCGAATTCGGTCGCGATCGCCTGCATCTGACGATCGCTCAAGCCGCGTGCGTCGGACATGACAGCCAACTGGTTGCCGGCGAAGCGCTCGTCGGTGAAGACGTCGACGGTGACATAGGCAACGGATTTCGGCGCGGTGTCAGAGGTCATGGTCCTGGCTTTCGCTGGTTGGGCGCCGTTGGCGCTCATCGTGTCGGCTCTGAAGCCAAGGCTTAAGGCAGCCGACACACCGCACAAAGACGCGAACTTGTCCGGGTGACAAGTTCCCCGACGCCGACGAAGCCGTCACCTCGCAGGCGCGCCAACCCTTTGGCAAAAAAAGGGGCCGGCGGACGGCCCCTTCTCATCCGGTAGACCTGGCTTAGGCAGCCTTCTCGAGTTCCTTCTTCCACGTACCCTTGGCGGCAAGGCTGCACATCTCGGCGCGATGCGAGAAGGCGCGCTGGCCGGCGCCGATGTTGTCGGCCTTGCCGTGCCAAGCATTGAGCGCCTCCTGCTGCAGCGCGCGGCCATAGGAGAAGGTGAGCTTCCAGGGCAGGTCGTGGCTGGCATTCATTGCCGAGAGGTGGGCGGTCGCTTCCTCGGTCGACTGGCCGCCCGAGAGGAAGGCGATGCCCGGTACCGCCGAAGGCACCGTGCGCTTCAGCACCCGGATGGTGCGCTCGGCCACTTCGGCGACGGAGGCATTGCGGGCCTTCTTGCCGTCGATCACCATGCTCGGTTTCAGGATCATGCCTTCGAGCTTGACGCGCATGGCCGCCAATTCTTCGAAGGTTGTCCGCAGCGTCCACTCGGTCACCTGTTCGGAGCGATCGATCGAGTGATCGCCCGGCGCGCCGTCCATCAGCACTTCCGGCTCGACGATCGGGACGATGCCGGCGTCCTGGCACAGGGCGGCGTAGCGGGCGAGCGCATGGGCATTGGCGCGAACCGCACCGGCGGTGGGCAGCGTATCGGAGATGGAGATCACGCCGCGCCACTTGGCAAAGCGTGCGCCGGCCTCGTGATATCTCGCCAGCCGCTGGGCAAGGCCGTCGAGGCCTTCGGTGATTGTCTCGGCCGGGAAGTTCGTCATCGGCTTGGCGCCCGCATCGACCTTGATGCCGGGGATCGAGCCGGCCGCCCGGATGATGTCGACGAGCTGGGTGCCGTCGACCGCATGCTGGAACAGGGTTTCTTCGTAGAGGATGACGCCGGAGATGTATTTGCGCATCGCCTTTTCGGCGCGCAGCAGCATCTCGCGGTAATCGCGCCTGGAGGTTTCGGTGGATTCGAGACCGATCGTATCGAAGCGCTTCTTGATCGTTGCCGTGGACTCGTCAGCGGCAAGCAGTCCGCGGCCATTGGCGACCATGGCGACGGCGATGTCTTCCAGTTTTTCCGTCATGCTTTTTCTCTCCCTAGACAGCGCCGATCATCAGGATCAGGCGAACACTGAAACAGTTGCAGGGCCGACGGTGCACGGGGCAACCGCCACGCTCCCAACAGGAGCGCGAGTAACAGGTGAAATTGTCCAGGAAAATGGCGGGAAAATCGACTGAAACGATTTAAAATTTTTTAATCGTTTGAATAAATGATGTTTTTTCTTGATGGCCGGCGCGTGAGAGTGCTTCCCACGCGCCGGTTGTATGACTTACTTCTGCTTCAGGATGTCGACGCCCGGAAGCGGCTTCCCTTCCATCCACTCCAGGAATGCGCCGCCGGCGGTCGAGACGTAGCTGAAATCGTCGGCGACTTCGGCATGGTTCAGCGCCGCGACGGTATCACCACCGCCGGCAACCGAGACCAGCGAACCCTGACGGGTGCGGGCAGCCGCATGCTTGGCAACGGCAACGGTGGCCTTGTCGAAAGGCGCGATTTCGAAGGCGCCGAGCGGACCGTTCCAGACCAGCGTTTCGGCCTTGGAGATCCAGTCATTGACGGCCGCGATCGACTTCGGGCCGACGTCGAGAACCATGGCATCGGCGGGAATGGCGTTGATGTCGACGACTTCGTTGTCGGCGCCGGCCTTGAACTCACGGGCGATCACGCCGTCTTCCGGCAGCACGATGGCGCAGCCGGCCTTGTCGGCAGCGGCGATGATCGCCTTGGCGGTGTCGGCGAGGTCATGCTCGCACAGCGACTTGCCGACATTGATGCCCTTGGCAGCGATGAAGGTGTTGGCCATGCCGCCGCCGATGACGAGCGCATCGACCTTGGTCACGAGGTTCTGCAACAGGTCGATCTTGGTCGAGACCTTGGCGCCGCCGACGATGGCGACGACCGGGCGCTTCGGCTGGCCGAGACCCTTTTCGAGCGCTTCGAGTTCGGCCTGCATGGTGCGGCCGGCATAGGCCGGCAGGTGATGGGCAAGACCTTCCGTCGAAGCATGGGCGCGGTGGGCGGCCGAGAAGGCGTCGTTGACGTAGATGTCGCCATTGGCGGCGAGCGCCTTGACGAATTCGGCCTCGTTCTTTTCCTCGCCCTTGTGGAAGCGGGTGTTTTCCAAGAGCAGCACGTCGCCGTCGCTCATTTCGGCGATCGCGTTCTTGGCCTTGTCGCCGATGCAGTCGGCGCCGAAATGAACGCGCTGGTCGAGCACGTCCTCGACGGCAGGAGCGATTGTCTTCAGCGACATGTCGGCGACCGGCTCACCCTTCGGACGGCCGAAATGGGCGAGCAGGATGACCTTGGCGCCCTTCTCGGACAATTCGCGGATGGTCGGCGCGACGCGCTCGATGCGGGTCGCGTCGGTGACCACGCCGTCCTTGACCGGCACGTTGAGATCGACGCGCACCAGAACGCGCTTGCCGGCGATGTCGGTCAGATCGTCGAGGGTCTTGAAAGTCATCAGATAGTCTCCGGTGATAGTCTTTGGAAAAGGGTGGGGTAGTCGATGACGAGGCCGTCCTCGTCTACGGGCAGTTCCGCGGCAAAACTGCGGTCCTCGGCCTCGTAGCGATAGAGCCTGAAATCATCGAGGCAGGTGTAGTGCTGGCCGTCCAAAACAGGCTGAAACGTGTCGAACGGCACGTAGAGCATCTTCAGTCTGGCGGTGCCGGACTGGCTCACAAGGCCGAGGCGGCGGATCGGCAGCGTGTTGGTGAAGGGCGTTCCCGCGAGGTCGATATCGATACAGCCGTCGAATTCGGGGAGGGGCGTGCCGCGTGCCGTCGCCCATTCGCCCGGAACGTCCGAGCGCAGATGCAGGCTGCGGCCATCGGTGGTGTCGACCATCAATTTGCGAACGTGCCAGCTGTCGTCGCAGTCGATCCGGTAGCGCGCGCCATAGGGCGTGCCGCCGCGGCTGCCGATCAGAACGCCGACGGCGCGGATGACCGCGCCGTCGGTGGTGTCGATTTTTGTCAGCGTCAGGTGTTCGAGCCCTTCCCCTTCCAGCGGACGCCAGCGGACCGTCGTTGAGGAGAGGGCGCGAAACATCTGTCTTAGATGAGCTTGGCGAACGCGACCGCCGTGTCGGCCATGCGGTTCGAGAAGCCCCACTCGTTGTCGTACCAGGTGAGGATACGCACGAAGTTGCCTTCGACCACCTTGGTCTGGTCGATCGCGAAGATCGAGGAGTGGCTGTCATGGTTGAAGTCGCGCGAAACGAGCGGCTCTTCCGTGTAGCCCAGAACGCCCTTGAGCGCGCCATTGGAGGCGGCCTTGATGGCGTTGGTGATTTCCTCGACCGAGGTGTTGCGCTTGGCGACGAACTTGAAGTCGACGACGGAGACGTTCGGGGTCGGGACGCGGATCGACGTGCCGTCGAGCTTGCCCTTCAGTTCCGGCAGAACCAGGCCAACGGCCTTGGCGGCACCGGTCGAGGTCGGGATCATCGACAGAGCGGCAGCGCGGGCGCGGTAAAGATCCTTGTGCATCTGGTCGAGCGACGGCTGGTCGTTGGTGTAGGAGTGGATCGTGGTCATGAAGCCGTGGCTGATGCCGATGGTATCGTTCAGGACCTTGACGACCGGAACCAGGCAGTTCGTCGTGCAGGATGCGTTGGAGATGACCAGGTGGTCCTTGGTCAGCTGGTCGTGGTTGACGCCGTAGACGACCGTCAGGTCGGCGCCGTCGGCCGGAGCCGAGACGATGACGCGCTTGGCGCCGGCGGTGAGGTGGGCTGCAGCCTTGTCGCGGGCGGTGAAGATGCCGGTGCACTCCATCGCGATGTCGATGCCGAGTTCCTTGTGCGGCAGCGTTGCCGGATCCTTGATCGCGGTCACCTTGATCGGCTTGCCGCCGTTGATGGTGATCGTGTCGCCTTCGACCTTGACCTCGGCCGGGAAGCGACCGTGGATCGAGTCATAGCGCAGCAGGTGAGCGTTGGTCTCAACGGGGCCAAGGTCGTTGATCGCAACGACTTCGATGTCGGTGCGGCCGGATTCGACGATCGCGCGGAGCACGTTGCGGCCGATGCGGCCAAAACCGTTGATGGCGACTTTCACTGTCATGGGTCTCTCCCTGTCTGACTGACGTGGTACGAAAAAAAGCGGGGCGCACCTTTCGGCGCGCCCCGCAGATTGATCAGGCGAGCTTCGTTTCCGCGGCGGCGACCACCGCCTCGGGCGTGATGCCGAAGTGCTTGTAAAGCTCCTTGTAGGGGCCGGAAGCGCCGAAGCTCGACATGCCGATGAAGGTGCCATCGCTGCCGATGAAGTGATCCCAGCCCTGACGGATGCCGGCTTCGACGGCGATCTTGACCGGCGAGTTGCCGATGATCGCCTGCTGGTAGTCTTCGCTCTGCTCGGCGAAAAGCTCGAAGCAGGGAACGGAGACGACGCGGGTCGAGATGCCCTTGGCGGTCAGCGTCTGGCAGGCCTTGACGGCGATTTCGACTTCCGAGCCGGTGGCGAAGATCGTGACCTTGGCGTCGGCGGCCGAGATCAGGTCATAGGCGCCGCGGGCGCAGAGGTTTTCTTCCTCATACTCGGTGCGAACGGCCATCAGGTTCTGGCGGGTCAGCGCGATGCCGGACGGACGGTTGTGGCTTTCGAGCGCCAGCTGCCAGCACTCGGCCGTTTCCGTGGCGTCGGCCGGGCGGAACATCAGGAGGTTCGGGATGGCACGTAGCGCTGCCATGTGCTCGACCGGCTGGTGCGTCGGGCCGTCTTCGCCAAGGCCGATGGAATCGTGCGTCAGCACGTGGATGACGCGGATGCCCATCAGAGCGGCAAGGCGGATCGACGGACGGCAATAGTCCGAGAAGATCAGGAAGCCGCCGGAATAGGGGATGACGCCGCCATGCAGCGCCATGCCGTTCATGGCAGCGGCCATGCCGTGCTCGCGAACGCCCCAATGGATGTAGCGGCCAGAGAAGTCGTCAGGGGTGATCGACTTGGTCTGGCTCGTCTTGGTGTTGTTCGAGCCGGTCAGGTCGGCCGAGCCGCCGATGGTTTCGGCCAGAACGCCGTTGATGACCTCGAGCGCGTCTTCGGAAGCCTTGCGGGTTGCCGGCGACGGCTTGGTTTCGGCGAGCTTCTTCTTGTAGTCGTCGATGGCGGAGGACAGACGGCCTTCGAGCTCGCCGGAGAAGCGGCGAACGAACTGGGCCTTCTTCTCGGCCTCGCTCTTTTCAAGACGGTCTTCCCACTCCTTGCGCGCCTTGGTCGAGCGCAGGCCGGCCAGACGCCAGGCGTCGAGAACGTCCGAAGGAACGACGAAAGCTTCGGCTTCCCAGCCGAGTGCCTTGCGGGTGGCGGCGATTTCCTCGGCGCCGAGCGGCGAGCCGTGGACCTTGTGGGTGCCGGCCTTGTTCGGGGCGCCGAAGCCGATCGTCGTCTTGCAGGCGATCATCGTCGGCTTGTCGGACTTCTGAGCCTGGTCGATCGCAGCGGCGATCGCTTCCGGATCATGGCCGTCGACGGCAATGGTGTTCCAGTTGCTGGCGCGGAAGCGGGCGTGCTGGTCGGTCGAGTCGGCGATCGAGATCGGGCCGTCGATCGAGATGTTGTTGTCGTCCCAGAAGACGATCAGCTTGTTGAGCTTCAGGTGGCCGGCGAGCGAAATCGCTTCCTGGCTGATGCCTTCCATGAGGCAGCCGTCACCGGCGAGCACGTAGGTATAGTGCTCCATCAGGTCGGAGCCGAATTCGTCGCGCAGCTTGCGCTCGGCGATCGCCATGCCGACGGCATTGGCAATGCCCTGGCCGAGCGGACCGGTGGTCGTCTCGATGCCGGCGGCGTGGCCGTATTCCGGGTGGCCGGCGGTGCGGGCGCCGAGCTGGCGGAAGTTCTTGATCTCTTCGATGGAGATGTCTTCGTAGCCCGTCAAATAGAGCAGCGAGTAGAGCAGCATCGAGCCGTGGCCGGCCGACAGCACGAAGCGGTCGCGGTTCGGCCAGGAGGGGTTCTTGGGGTCAAAGCTCAGATAGCGCGTGAAGAGGACTGTCGCTATGTCGGCTGCACCCATGGGCAGGCCAGGGTGGCCGGAATTTGCCTTCTCGACGGCATCCATGGAGAGGAAACGGATCGCATTTGCCATCCGGTCGTGTTTTTCGCGAGAGATCATGACTGTTCCGTTTGCGTTCGGTGGTCAGGGAACGGTCTCTATCCTCCAAAGACCGCGCAAGAAGCGGCTGACACATAGCAGGTGCGCCGTGCGAGTCAATAAATACGGGGCTTCCGCGGCCATTTGACGGCAGCTTGCTTCGGTCCCTGCCCGAGTGCTTGTTCCGCAATGCAATAAGCCTGCTGCACTGCCGTTGAAGAAAGCCGGCTACGCAATCCATCCACAGCTTCCGCTGTTGTTTGCTGTACTTGGCATTGTTGAGACTTACGTAATAGGTTTAAAAAAGATCGAGCCGAAGCGGCGGACGGGATTCGGGCGATTCGGCCTCATGGGCGAGGTATTCGGAACACATGCCGGCAAAGACTGTCAAAGCGGCGATCGACGAACTGCGAAACGCAGTGCAATCCCTGGAGAATGCGATCGACGGTCGGTTTGACAGGGAGCGGGACTTCAGCGAGTTCGAGGGCGAGGTGCGACGCGTCAACACCGACCGGTCGCGGCTGGCGCAGGAACTCGATCAGTCGCAGTTCCGGGCAAACCGGCTCGAGGAGGTCAACCGTGAGGTTTCCCGTCGCCTCGTGACGGCGATGGAAACCATTCGGGCGGTGCTCGACCGCTAGGAACAAGCGACATGGCGCAGGTGACAGTTTCGATCGATGGCAAGGCCTATCGCATGGCCTGCGAGGAAGGGCAGGAAGATCATCTGATCGAGCTTGCCACCAATTTCGATCAGTATGTCGGACACCTCAAGACCCAGTTTGGCGAGATCGGCGATCTGCGCCTGACCGTCATGGCCGGCATCATGGTCATGGACGAGCTCAGCGAGGTCAATCGCCGGCTGAAGAACCTCGAAGCCGAGGTCGGCAACCTGACGAATGGGCGCGACGCCGCGCTTTCGGATCAGCTGAAGAACGAGGAGGCGCTGGCCTCGGCGCTCAGCGAAGTGACCCAGCAGATCCACGGTATCGCCGCCAAGCTGAACGGCCGCCCCACGACGCCGTCGAGCTGACAAGGTTTCGTCGGCGAGCCACTGGCGCGAAGCACCGAGACACTTTATATATCGTATGCGGTCTGCGCTCCCCGACAGGAACCACAATCCCCGGGGCCATACTCGATCCTAAGGGAGCTGTCCCTGTCCGGACCCGTGGGTTCGGACACATGGCGCCCACCTACTTTGTAGGCACCCGGGATCGTAAAATATCCATCGGTTGTGTGGATCGCACTTCTCCCTCTTTCCGTTGCTCATTCACTCCCCGGCAAAGGCCCGGCGGATGGCGTCGGCCATGGCCTCGACGATCCGGTCCTTACCGTTTCCGGCCTTTGAAATCCGCAGCACGACATTCGAGTGATCGATCACCGTGTAGCCGTCATCAGCGGTCAGTTCGCGGCAGCCGGCCGGAATGCTGCTGCGGGCAAGCGGCGCGATGGCGAGGCCGGATACCACCGCCGCCATCAGGCCGCCGCTGGTGCGGCTGACATAGGCGACGCGGTTGTCGATGCGGCATTTCCTCAAGTTGCGCTGGGCGAGGTCGTCGCACCAACCGCCTTCGAGATAGGTATAGGTCGCGATCGGTACCGGGCGGCGCTCGTCGGTCCGGTGCTGCTCCGACGTCACCCAGACGGTCGGATCCATCATTAGCACCTCGTTCCTCGTCTTTCCGCCGGGCTCGAAGACGACGGCAAGGTCGATCTCGCCCGCTTCCAGCGCTGCGACATTGGTCATCGACGCGCCCTGCTGCACGGTCACTTCGACGCCCGGGTGGATGGCGGCGAAACTGCCGAGCGCCTTCGGCAAGGTCGAGTTGATGTATTCCTCCGGCAATCCGATCCGGACCGCGCCGTCGAGCGCGGGTTGGCGGAGCGCGGCGGCCGTGTCGTCGAGCAGGGTAACGATGCGCCTGGCATTGTCGACGAGCCGCAGTCCCTGCGGCGTCAGCACCACACCGCGCGAATGGCGCTCGAACAGGGCGTCGCCGAGCACATCCTCGAGCTTCCTGATCTGCATGCTGACGGCCGACTGGGTGCGCCCGACGATGTCTGCGGCGCGCGTGACGCTGCTGGTATCGACAACCGCGAGAAAGGTTCTGAGCAGATCGCTATCGAGGGGAAGGGGCATGGCTTCAACCATCAGATTTTCTGATGACAGTCATGCTTGCAATTCGTTTGTCAGATGTCAATGCGAGGACGAAGATCGTCCCGTCAGATCATCTTGCGCCCGAGTCCTTACCATGAGCGTGCTTGCCGTTCTCGCCTTTTCCGAAACGTTCGTTACCGCCCGACGCAGGGCAAGGCAATGGACTGTCGATTTGCTGTTTGTCGAGGCGCCCGTCGAGGTGCCGGCAGACAAGCCGTGGCTGCTGCGCGATGTCGGGATCTCGGCAGGCGACCCCGACCTTCGGCAGCGGGAGCGGATCTTGGGGCAGGTGGTCTATCGGTCGCACTGGATGCTCTAGGCCGCCCCCGCGCCAATCCTTACGAGATGAGATCGAGCCTTGCGGCACGAAAGACGGCTTCAGCCAGATTGCCGGCCTGCAGCTTGCGCATGGCGTCTTCCAGCGCGCGGTCGATCCGGTCGAGCGGAATGTCGGTTTCGCGCATCATGTCCTGGCGCGTGCGGCCGCGGGCTGCAAGCGTCAGGCAACGCAGTTCCAACGGTTCGAGTTCTTTCATCTGGTCCTTCATGGACGTCGGCTTTTCCACTGCTGCCTGCAGGAGCGCGTCCATACATCGAACGCGGGCATTAGTTCCTGCTAATTATTTGAAATCGCGTCTTTATTTGCATGCGCTCGCCAATGCGCGAAAGCGGAACCGTCGTCCATGATGAACGGAACGCTAATGCTGTGCCGAACCGGGAAGCCGCTGGCAGTGCTGTCGCAAACCGCGGCAAAAGCGGCGATGCGGGTGAATGTGCACTGGCGACATCGGGTATATAGGCTGGTGATTGAGCCGGGAATCGGCGAGAAAGTGACGGGTTGTGCCATTTCGGGAGGAGAATTCGTCCGCGACGATGGCATGAGGCAGGAGAGGGCACGATGTCACCGAAAGACCTGAAGGCGGCGCTGCGCAACGAGCGGCTGGCATTGCGCGATGCGATGCCCGCGGAGATACGCATCGAGGCGAGCCTGACCATGGCCGACCATGCCGGCGACGTCATTGCGCTCGATCCGGGCCACATCGTTTCCGGCTTCTGGCCCATCCGCTCCGAGGTCGATATCCGGCCGCTGATGGCGCGGCTGAAGAGCCGTGGCGCCCGGCTCTGCCTGCCTGTGATCATGGACAAGAAGACGATCGTCTTTCGCGAACTGCTCGATGGTGTCGACATCATCTCAACCGGCTTCGGCACGACGGGGCCTGGCCCGGATGCGCCGGTGCTCGACCCGGATATCATGCTCGTGCCGCTTTCTGCCTTTGACGCGACCGGTCACCGGATCGGCTACGGTGCCGGTTATTACGACCGGGCCATCGACCGGTTGCGCAACAAGGGGCATCTGCCGAAACTGATCGGCATCGCGTTCGACTGCCAGGAGGTGGCTGCCGTGCCGGCCGAACCGCACGATGTGGCGCTGGATGCCGTTCTCACCGAGAGCGGATTCCGGCATTTCTAGGTCATTGACGAAGCTGAGCGACGGCCCGGCGCTTTGAAATCGCGCGGGCCGAGGCGGAAGATTGGTTCGCGATCCCGCGCGGAATCGATCTTGGGCGTTTCCTGTCGGCCCAGGATCGTGTAGACGCTCTACCTCTTTGTTTTACGCAGGTCCGGCCGCCACAACCGCTGACGCGCTTCCGCCGGAACTGCCCTGGTGGGATTTGAGCGAGCATGAGGCTTCTGTTTCTGGGAGATATGGTGGGCAAGACGGGCCGCACGGCGGTCTGGGAGCGGCTTCCGGGACTGATCGGCGACCTCAAGCTCGATTTCGTCATCGTCAACGGCGAGAACGCCGCGGGCGGCTTCGGGATCACCGAAGACATCTTCCTCGAAACGATCAACGCCGGCGCCGACGTGGTGACCACCGGCAACCACGTCTGGGATCAGAAGGAAGCAGTGGTCTTCTGCGAGCGGCACGACCAGTTCCTGCGCCCGGCCAACTATCCGGCCGGCACGCCCGGCCGCGGATCCAACCTGTTCTTTGCCCGCAATGGCGCGCGCGTGCTGGTCGCCAACGTCATGGGCCGCGTCTTCATGCATCCCGAACTCGACGACCCCTTCAAGTCGGCCGAGGCCATCCTCGATGCCTGCCCGCTCGGCGAGCAGGCGGATGCGATCGTGTTCGACTTCCATGCGGAGGCGACCAGCGAGAAGCAGTGCTTCGGCCATTTCGTCGACGGTCGCGCCAGCCTCGTCGTCGGAACGCATACGCACGTGCCGACCGCCGATCACCAGATCCTTAATGGCGGCACCGCCTATATGAGTGATGCCGGCATGTGCGGCGACTACGATTCCTCGCTCGGCATGGACAAGGAAGAGCCGCTCAACCGCTTCATCTCGAAGATGCCGAAGGGGCGCTTCGAGGCGGCCTCGGGTCCGGCCACCATCTGCGGTCTCGGGGTCGAGATCTCCGATCGCACAGGGCTCGCCGAGAAGATCGCGCCGCTGCGACTTGGGCCGAGACTGGCGGAAACGATCCCGGATTTCTGGTCTTAAGGCCAAGTCAGGCGGCATTCTGAACGCAGCGCGAAGCTGCGCGCGGGCACCTTTGGTTGTCCCGTATCGCCTTATTGGAATTGATTTTTTTCAAGGTGACAACCCCATCAAATGATGGCAGGTTATCGCGAAATCACGCCGGGCCGGGGCGTGATGTATTCGTGGGTTTTTGCAGAATGAATGGTGTGCGCAGTCCTGGATTGCGGGCATGTGCTGTTGTCGCTGCGCCACGGGCAATTGCTCGCTGCCCAGCGAATTTGACCTGACAGCGTTCGCGGGCCGAAGGGCGCAAGGCTGCTGTATCATTTGATTGCTTGTGTGACTTTGCCTCTCGGATCGCTGCCGATCCGAGGATTTGTGCGGAGCGGGACGGGTAATGCGGCTGTTTTGCGCACAGGCCCCGCTCTGAAATATTCAAAGCGATCGCGGTGGTCTGGTCGATTGGCTGCCCCTCGTGATCCAAGTGCATTCGGAGGGCATGCATGTTGTCTCAGTGGCATTTGCCGATGATCGTCGGCGCTTCTCTTTCCCTTCTATCCGCAATCGGTGCCCAGGCGCAGGACGCGCAACTGCCCGTGGTGACCGTCGCCAAGCCGGTCGTGCGGGACGTCATCGACAGCGACGAGTTCATCGGCCGTTTCGAGCCCGTCGACGAGGTGCAGGTTCGCGCCCGCATCGGCGGCTATCTCGACGAGGTCAATTTCACCGATGGCGCCCTGGTGAAGAAGGGCGACAAGCTCTTCGTCATCGACCAGCGGCCCTATCGTACGGCTCTCTCTCAGGCCGAATCGACGCTGGAATCGGCGCGCTCGTCGCTGGAATTCGCCGAGGCCCAGTTCAAGCGGACGCAATCGCTGACGGGCACCGGCACGCTTTCGGTCTCGACGCTCGACGATCATCGCCGCGAACTCCTGTCGGCGCAGGCGCTGGTGCGCGGCGCGGAAGCGGCGGTCGAGCGTGCCAAGCTCGACCTTGACTACACCACCATCACCGCGCCGCTCAGCGGCCGCGTCGACCGGCGCCTGCTGTCGACGGGCAATCTCGTCCAGGCTGACCAGACGGTGCTGACGACGATCGTGTCGCTCGACCCGATCGATTTCTACTTCGACGTCGACGAACGGCGGCTGCTTTCCTATGCACGGGTCGCGCGCGAGCGCGGCAGCGCGCTGCAGGAAGGCGGCGGCTCGCTCGAAGTGCTGGTCACCATCGCCGACTCGCAAGAGGAGCCGTTCAAGGGCAAGCTCGACTTCGCCGAAAACCGCGTGGATCCGCAGAGCGGCACGATGCGCGTGCGCGCCCGTCTCGATAACCCGAGCCTCGTGCTGCAGCCCGGTCTCTTCGGCCGTGTGCAGATCGAAGGCTCGAACACCTACAAGGCCGTCCTCATTCCGGACGAAGCGATCGGCGCCGACCAGAACGAGCGCATCGTCTATGAGGTGACCGGGGATGGAACGGTGGTGACCAAGCCCGTGCGTCTCGGCCCGAAGCTGCATGGCTACCGCGTCATCCGCTCCGGCATGACCGGCGACGAGACCATTGTCGTCAACGGTCTGATGCGGGCGCGGCCCGGCACCAAGGTGAAGCCCGAGACGGTGCAGCTTCCCCCCGAAGCGCAAGCAGCGGGGGCGGCGCAATGAGGTTTGCTCACTTCTTCGTCGACCGGCCGATCTTCGCGTCGGTGCTGTCGATCGTGCTGCTGATCGTGGGCAGTATCGCCTATTTTCAGCTTCCCGTGGCGCAGTACCCGGAAATCGCCCCGCCGACCATCGTCGTTCGCGCCGCCTATCCGGGTGCTGACGCCGATACCGTTGCCAACACCGTCGCGACGCCGCTCGAACAGGAAATCAACGGCGTCGAGAACATGCTCTATATGTCCTCCTATTCGACCGCCGACGGCTCGATGGCGCTGACGATCACCTTCAAGCTCGGCACCGACCTCGACCAGGCACAAGTGCTGGTACAGAACCGCGTGTCGATCGCGGAGCCGCGGCTGCCGGAAGAAGTCCGGCGGATCGGCATCACCACGGCCAAGAGTTCGCCCGACCTGATGATGGTCGTGCATCTCTTGTCGCCGACCGAACGCTATGACCAACTCTACGTCTCGAACTATGCGCGCACCCGCATTCGCGACCTGCTCGTCCGGCTCGATGGCGTCGGCGACGTCATCCTGTTCGGCGAGCGCGAATATGCGCTGCGTGTCTGGCTCGATCCGGAGAAGCTGTCGGCCTATGGCATGACGGCCGGTGACGTGGTGCAGGCTTTGCGCGAGCAGAACGTGCAGGTTTCCGGCGGTTCGATCGGTGGCCCGCCGGCGCCGGGCGACAGCGCGTTCCAGTACACGGTCACGACGGACGGCCGCTTCAGCGACGCGCGGCAGTTCCGCTATGTCATCGTCAAGGCGACGGAAAGCGGTCGCCTCGTGCAGCTGCAGGACGTCGCGCGTGTCGAGCTCGGTGCTCGCGAATACGTCAACAACAGCTATCTCGACGGCAGCCCGGCGGTGGCGCTCGGCATCTTCTCGCGGCCGGGCACCAATGCGCTCGACGCCGCCGAGCAGATCCAGAAGGTGATGACCGACGTTTCCAAGGACTTCCCTGACGGGCTCGAATACCGCATCGTCTACAACCCGACAGAGTTCATCTCGGAATCGATCAACGAGGTCTACAAGACGATCGCCGAGGCGGCCATTCTCGTTGCCATCGTCGTTCTCGTCTTCCTGCAATCGTGGCGCACGGCGATCATCCCGATCGTCGCAATCCCCGTGTCACTCGTCGGCACCTTCGCCTTCCTCTATGCCTTCGGTTTCTCGCTGAACATGCTGACGCTGTTCGGCCTGGTGCTGGCGATCGGTATCGTCGTCGACGATGCGATCGTGGTGGTCGAGAATGTCGAGCGAAATCTCGCGCGAGGGATGACCCCGCGCGAGGCGTCGCATGTGACCATGGACGAGGTGGGGGCGGCCGTCATCGCGATCTCGCTGGTGTTGACCGCGGTGTTCGTGCCGACGGCCTTCATCCCCGGCATCGCCGGCCAGTTCTACCTGCAGTTCGCCGTGACGATCTCGGTCGCAACGGTGATTTCCGCCTTCAATTCGCTGACACTGTCACCGGCGCTGGCGGCTATCCTGTTGAAGCCGCACGAGAACGGCCATCATGAAAGCCGCAATCCGCTGACGCGCTTCGGCAAGGCCTTGGCGAACGGCTTCAACAACGGTTTCGACCGGATGGCGTCGGGCTATGCATGGGTCGTGCGCAAGCTCGTCTCGACGAAGGTGGCGCTGGCCGCGGCCCTTCTCGTCTTCGTCGGGCTGCTGGGGGCCACCTGGTACATGGCGCAGATCGTGCCGCGCGGCTTCGTGCCGACCATGGACCAGGGCTATGCGATCGTCGTCATCCAGCTGCCGGACGGCGCCTCGCTCGACCGGACGGACGCCGTCGTCAAGCGGGCCTCGAAGATCATCCAGGACGTGCCGGGCGTGAAAAGTGCTGTCGCCTTTGCCGGCTTCAACGGTGCGACCTTTACCAACGCGTCCAATTCGGGCGTGGTCTTCGCCTCCTTCGAAAGCTTCGAAGAGCGGCTGAAGAACGGGCAGGGGGCCAACCAGATCATCGGCCAGCTCTATGGCAGCCTGCAGAGCATCCAGGAAGCCTTCATCATCGCCGTGCCGCCGCCCTCGGTGCGCGGCATCGGCAACTCCGGCGGCTTCAAGATGCAGATCATGGACCGGCAGAGCTCCGACATGCGCCGCGCGCTCGGGCTTGCCTACCAGATGATGGGCGCTGCCAACCAGACGGACGGGTTGACCGGGGTCTTCACCACCTTCTCGGCCTCCAGTCCGCAATACTTCCTGGCGATCGACCGCGACAAGGCGCGCACACTCAACGTGCCGATCCCCAACATCTTCGAGGCGCTGTCGATCAACCTCGGTACGTCCTACGTCAACGACTTCAACGCCTTCGGCCGCGTCTACCAGGTGCGGGCGCAGGCCGACCAGCAGTACCGCGTCGAGCGCGACAACATCCTGGCGCTGAAGGTGCGCTCGGCAACCGGTGCGCTGGTGCCGATGGGTACGCTTGTCGAGATCCAGGATACGGCCGGTCCGACGCTGGTGCAGCGCTACAACATGTACGTCTCGGTGCCGATCCAGGGTAACCCTGCGGTCGGTGTCTCGACCGGTACGGCTCTCGACAAGATGGAGGCGCTCGCCGCCCAGATCCTGCCGCAGGGCACGACCTTCGAGTGGACGGAACTCGCCTACCAGGAGCGCCAGACAGGCAACACCGCGGTGTTCATCTTCGCACTGTCGGTCGTCTTCGTGTTCCTGGCGCTGTCGGCCCAGTACGAAAGCTGGGTTCTGCCGCTGGCGATCATCCTGATCGTGCCGCTCGGCGTGCTGGCCGCATTGGTCGGCGTGTTCATCCGCGGGCTCGACAACAACGTGCTGACCCAGATCGGGCTCATCGTTCTGATCGGTCTTGCAGCCAAGAACGCGATCCTGATCGTCGAGTTCGCGCGGCAGGGCGAAGACGAGGGCAAGACGCCGATCGAGGCGGCGGTGGAAGCGAGCCAGCTGCGCCTGCGCCCGATCCTGATGACCGCCTTTGCCTTCATCCTCGGCGTGGTGCCGCTGATGATCGCGACCGGCCCGGGTGCCGAAATGCGCCAGTCGCTCGGCACGGCGGTGTTTTCGGGCATGCTCGGGGTAACGTTCCTCGGCCTGTTCCTGACGCCGGTGTTCTACGTCGCGCTCCGGTCGTTCCGGCGACGCAAGGCGGCGGTGAGCGAACCGGCGCCGCACCCGGCCGAATAGGGCAGGCCGGACGATAACCTGACGAATGCCCCGGCAGCAATGCCGGGGCATTCGGCTTTGACGAGGCTATCGTTACCTTATCGGCCTCAGGGTCGGTGACGTAAACGTGAGCACCGCCTGCCGTTTGTAACTGGACGTGGCCGGGCCCTTGAACAATTCTTTCCGCGCCCCGTGACGCCACCGTTCGGTCGAGCGAAGGCAAAGGCTTCCATTCGCTGTTCAATACCTGCCCGCCGCGTGCCCCCAAGGCCCGAGGTCAGGCGGCAAGTGAGAGAGGTGAAGGCTGATGCTCCGGTACTTTGTCTACACATTCGCCGCCATATGGTTCATCCACGCGTTCTGGCCATCGGTCGCCCATGCGCAGCAACAGCCGCGCCCTGTCAGCCAATGCCAGGCGATCGCCGAAACGCTCCCCCAGGCAACCTTTGCCAGTTTCTCGCCCGCGGCTGCCACCAAGGGGCAGACGACGGTCGGCGAGGTGACGATCAGCTATCTCGGCCATTCCACCTTCCTGATCGAGACGCCCGGCGGCGTCTCGATCGCAACCGACTATAGCGGCTGGTATGCACCGTCGATGCCGCCGACGGTCGCGACCATGAACAAGGCGCATTCGAGCCACTACACGCTGACGCCGGATCCGGCGATCAAGACCGTGCTGCACGGCTGGAGCGATAGCGGCCAACCGGCGCGCCACGATCTCGTGGTCGGCGACGCCTACATCCGTAACGTGACGACCGACATCCGCGCCGGCGGCGGCGCCATGGAGCACGACGGGAACTCGATCTTCATCTTCGAGGTGGCGGATCTCTGCATCGGCCATCTCGGCCATCTGCACCATGAACTCGATGACAGCCACTACAGCCAGATCGGCCGGCTGGACGTGCTCATGGTGCCTGTCGATGGCGGCCTGACCATGGGTGCCGAGAGCATGAGCCGGGTGGTCAGCCGGCTGCGCGCCTCGCTGATCCTGCCGATGCACCGCCGTGGCCCGCCGATCGACGCCTTTCTGGACATGTTCGGGGACGACTACGACAAGCGTTACGCCGACAGCGCCAGTATCAAAGTATCCCTGCGTTCCTTGCCAAGCAAACCACTGATTTATATCCTCAAGGGCGTTTGAACATCCTGGGATCGCCCGATGAAGTTGCTCGTGGTTGGCGTATCGTTCTTTCTCTCCTTCTCGACTCTTGCCGAGGCCGGTGGCGCGCCGCCGCCGCGCATGCCGTCTCCCGAGGGGCAACAGCCGCAAAGCCAGCCGGAGACCACGGTCCGACCGGCGGGTGAGCCGGAGATCTTCGCGATGCCCTCGGGCAATATCGGCTGTATCTACACGCCGGCTGGCGGCACGTCCGTCTATCAGCCCGCCGATGGCGGTCCGGAGCTGGCCTGCGATATCGTCGCGCCGCGTTATGTCAGGGCGACCCTTGGCCGGGCGGGAGCCGCCACGCTCAATCACGCCGTCGGCGATCCCAGCTGCTGTTCGACTGGGACTGTGCTCGACTATGGGCAAAGCTGGTCGCGAGGGCCGTTCTCCTGCGTGTCGGAACGCACTGGCCTTTCCTGCCGCCGTGACGACGGACACAGCTTCCTCTTGAGCCGCGCGCAGGTCTCGGCCAACTGAAAAACCGCCCCCCGGCTGGACGGAAAGCGGCAATAAAACTATAAGGCGCCCCATTCCATTCAAATTAATGCATGCAGAGGGTGCCATGGCTGGCCATTCACAGTTCAAGAACATCATGCACCGCAAGGGCCGTCAGGATGCGGTGCGCTCGAAAATGTTTTCCAAGCTCGCGCGCGAAATCACGGTTGCCGCCAAGTCGGGCATGCCCGATCCCGCGATGAACGCGCGCCTGCGCCTGGCGATCCAGAACGCCAAGGCGCAGTCGATGCCGAAGGACAACATCGAACGGGCGATCAAGAAGGCCTCCGGCGGCGACGCGGAGAACTACGAAGAAGTCCGCTACGAGGGGTATGGCCCGGGCGGCGTTGCCGTCATCGTCGAAGCCTTGACCGACAACCGCAACCGCACCGCCTCGAACGTGCGCTCGACCTTCACCAAGGCCGGCGGCGCGCTCGGCGAAACCGGCTCGGTTTCCTTCTCCTTCGATCGCGTCGGCGAGATCACCTACAAGCTCTCCGTCGGTGACGCCGACAAGGTGATGGATGCGGCGATCGAAGCGGGTGCCGACGACGTCACCACTGACGAGGACGGCCACACGATCATCTGCGGTTTCGAGGCGATCGGCGAAGTGTCCAAGGCGCTCGAAGACACGCTCGGCGAAGCCGAGACGGTCAAGGCGATCTGGAAGGCACAGAACACCGTTCCGGTCGATGAAGAAAAGGCGCAGTCGCTGATGAAGCTCATCGACATCCTTGAAGACGACGACGACGTCCAGAACGTCTATTCGAACTTCGAAGTCTCGGACGAGATCCTGGCGAAGCTGTCGGCCTGATTGGGACGACCGTCGCTCGCAGAATTTTCACCCGCGTCCGAAAGGCCGCGGGTTTTTCTTTGGATGGCCCGATGACCTATGAATTCGCGATCTTCGATTTCGACGGCACGCTTGCCGATACGGCGGCGAGTTTCATGACGGCGTGCAACGCGGCTGCACGGCGCTACGGCTTCCGCGAACTCTCGGTCGAGGAGTTCCAGTCGTTGCGCACCATGGGCAGCCGCGAGATCATCGCGCATCTCGGCGTGCCCGTTTGGAAACTGCCGCAGATCGCCACCTTCATGCGCCGTGCCATGGCGACTGAAGCGGCAAGCGTCCGGCTGTTTCCGGGCGCCGCTGAGCTTCTCTGGAAATTGAAGGCGGCGGGCATCGGCATTGCGATCGTGAGTTCGAACGCGGAGCAGGGTATTCGCGCCGCACTCGGCGAGGCGGCAGCGACGATTGATCTCTTCGAATGCGGTGCCGCGCTTTTCGGCAAGGCACAGCACTTCAAGCGTGCGATCCGGCACTCCGGCCTCGATGCGGCTCGCATCCTGGCGATCGGCGACGAGGCGCGCGATATCGATGCGGCGCGAAAGGCGGGCGTGGCGGCCGGTGCGGTTGCCTGGGGCTATGCCGACCCGGTCTTCCTGCAAGGGCTCGGGCCGGATCGGTTCTTTGCCAATCTGGAAGAGATCGCACCCGCTTTCGGGGCGATCTGATCGGCCGGCTTTACGCCGCCTTGGCGAGATCGCGCTGGGCGTCGGCGAAGAGGCGAAGCGAATTCAGCCGCGCCTGCATGTCGAAGATCGGCATGGAGATGATCAGTTCGTCGGCCTTTGTCTGCTCGAGGAACGCCCCGATCTTGCGCCGGATCGTCTCTGGCCCTCCGACCACCGCATACATCATCGAATGGTCGACGAAGATCTTCTCGTCATAGCTCCAGAGCCCATCCATCGACTGGACCGGCGGCGGAAACTGCCCGCGCGCGTTGCGGCGCAGGGCCACGAAGGATTGCTGCATGGAGGTGAAGAGGTAGTTCGCCTCCTCGTCCGTATCGGCGGCAACCCCCATGACGCCGACCATCACCTGCGGCTTGGCAAGGGTCTCGGAGGGGGTAAAGCGCTCGCGGTAGATCTCCAGCGCCGAGAGCAGCATGTCCGGCGCGAAATGCGAGGCGAAGGCGAAGGGCAGGCCGAGCATGCCGGCGAGATGGGCGCTGAAATGGCTTGAGCCGAGCAGCCAGATCGGCACATTGGTGTCGGCGCCGGGCACGGCGATGATCTTCTGGTCCTCGGCGACGGGGCCGAGCAGTGCCTGCAGTTCGACGACGTCGTTCGGGAAGTTGTTGCCGCTCGCCTCCATGTTGCGTCGGAGGGCCTGGGCGGTGCGCATGTCGGTTCCGGGCGCACGGCCGAGGCCGAGGTCGATGCGGCCGGGGTAGAGGGCGGCGAGCGTTCCGAACTGTTCGGCGATGACAAGCGGCGAGTGGTTCGGCAGCATGATGCCGCCGGAGCCGACACGGATCGTCTTCGTCGCTGCCGCCACGTGCGAGATCACGATCGAGGTCGCCGCACTGGCGATGCCCTTCATGCCGTGATGTTCGGCCAGCCAGAAGCGGGTGTAGCCGTTCTCCTCGGCCGCCTGGGCCAGACGACGCGAATTCTCCAGCGATTGGGCGACGCTGCCGCCTTCAGTGATCGGGGAAAGATCGAGGACGGAGAAAGTCGCCATGGCAAAGGCCTTTATTGAGAGAAATTGATGCAAGGCTATGTAAGCTCAATTTTCCTCAATCCAAGGCCGGTGCCGAAGAAAACCTGAGGCCGCGCCTCAACTGTGCGTATGTTTTTGTTTTGTTCACTTTTTGCTGGCAGCGTCCGGACTGACATCATAGGGTGAAATTCATGCAGACCACGATTCGCATCATCGGCATCGATCCGGGGCTCCGTCGTACCGGCTGGGGCATCATCGAGACGCTCGGCAATTCGTTGCGTTTCGTCGCCTCGGGCACGGTGACGTCGGATGGTGACATGGACCTCGCCTCCAGACTTTGCCAGCTGCATGACGGCCTTGCCGAGGTGGTGCACAGCTATCAGCCACACGAGGCGGCGGTGGAGCAGACCTTCGTCAACAAGGACGCGACAGCGACGCTGAAACTCGGCCAGGCGCGCGGCATCGCCATGCTGGTGCCGGCACGCGCAGGCCTCAGGGTCGCCGAATATGCGCCGAACGCGGTCAAGAAGGCGGTGATCGGTGTCGGCCATGGCGAGAAGCAGCAGATCCACATGATGCTGAAGGTTCTGATGCCGAAGGCCGAGTTCAAGGGCAACGATGCGGCGGACGCACTGGCGATCGCTATCTGCCATGCCCACAACCGGCAATCGGTGACGAGCCGGCTTGCCGCATTGATGGCGTAGTTGCGCCCGACACGATAATTTCCGATGGTCCGATGACCATCCAGAACCCACCGCGAGAGACGCCACATGATCGGCAAATTGAAGGGTACCATCGACGAGATCGCCGAGGATCACGTCGTGCTCGATGTGCATGGCGTCGGCTACGTTGCCTTTTGTTCGGCGCGCACGCTGTCCAGGCTCGGATCGGCGGGCGAGGCGGCGGTGCTCTTCATCGAGACGTATGTGCGCGAAGACCAGTTGAAGCTGTTCGGCTTCCTGACGGCGCTGGAGCGGGAATGGTTCCGGCTGTTGCAGAGCGTGCAGGGGGTCGGCTCGAAAGTGGCGCTGGCCGTGCTTTCCACCCTGACGCCGGGGGAATTGGCCAATGCGATCGCGCTGCAGGACAAGACCTCCGTCTCCCGTGCGCCCGGTGTCGGGCCCAAGGTGGCGGTGCGCATCGTCACGGAACTGAAGAACAAGGCGCCGTCCTTCGCCGGCGAGATGTCGGCCTCGATCGGCCTCAAGCAGGAGCTTGGCGAAGGCGTCGCCTCCGCGCCGGTTTCCGATGCGGTTTCGGCGCTCACCAATCTCGGCTACTCGCGCGACCAGGCGGCCAATGCCGTTGCGGCGGCCTTGAAGAACGGCGGCGAAGGCGGCGACAGCGCCAAGCTCATTCGCCTTGGCCTGAAAGAACTGGCGCGATGAACGCTTGCCTTGGCTGGGCACAGAAGGCAGAACGCATCGTGCCCGGCATGATGACGGGTTGCAGCGCTGAGCTGCCCGACCGAATGGAACGAACGCATGACTGACGCCGCACGCCTGATAACGCCGGAAAAGCGCGGTGAAGACCTCGATGCGACCATGCGCCCGCAGACGCTGGATGACTTCACCGGCCAGGCGGAAGCGCGCGCCAACCTGAAGATCTTCATCGAGGCGGCGAAAAACCGCGGCGAGGCGCTGGACCACGTGCTCTTCGTCGGCCCTCCCGGTCTCGGCAAGACGACGCTGGCGCAGATCATGGCCAAGGAGCTCGGCGTCAATTTCCGCTCGACTTCCGGCCCTGTGATCGCCAAGGCCGGCGATCTCGCGGCCCTGCTCACCAATCTCGAAGAGCGCGACGTGCTCTTCATCGACGAAATCCACCGGCTCAATCCGGCCGTCGAGGAAATCCTCTATCCTGCGATGGAGGACTTCCAGCTCGACCTCATCATCGGCGAAGGCCCGGCGGCGCGGTCGGTGAAGATCGACCTTTCGAAGTTCACGCTGGTGGCGGCAACCACCCGCCTCGGGCTTCTGACGACGCCGCTTCGCGACCGTTTCGGCATTCCGGTGCGGCTCAATTTCTACACGGTCGAAGAGCTGGAATCGATCGTCCGGCGTGGCGCCCGGCTGATGGGCCTCGGCATGACCGACGACGGCGCCCGCGAGATCGCCCGCCGCGCCCGCGGTACGCCGCGCATCGCCGGCCGGCTGTTGCGCCGCGTGCGCGACTTCGCCGAAGTGGCGCGTGCCGAAGCCGTGACCAAGGAGCTCGCGGACGAGGCGCTGACGCGGCTGCTCGTCGACAATATGGGCCTCGACCAGCTCGACCGGCGCTACCTCTTCATGATCGCGCAGAACTTCGGCGGCGGTCCCGTCGGCATCGAGACCATAGCGGCGGGCCTTTCGGAGCCGCGTGATGCGATCGAAGACATCATCGAGCCCTATCTGATCCAGCAGGGCTTCATCCAACGCACGCCGCGCGGCCGTATTTTGACCGCCAATGCCTGGAAACATATCGGCCTTAATCCCCCCAAGGAGATGGAGGCGACCCAGTTTCGCCTGACATTAGAGGACGACGACTAGATGATCAGCCGCCGCGGATTGTTGAAACTGATCGGCGGCGGTATCGTCAGCATGGCGGCACTGGGCGGCTACGCCTTTGCCGTCGAACCTCTGGCCCGGCTGAACGTCACCCGATACAAATTGACGCCACCCAATTGGACACCGGGCCTCAAGCTGCGCGCCGTCGTGCTCACCGACATCCACGCGTGCGAGCCCTGGATGCCGGCAAGCCGTATCGCTTCGATCTGCCGGCAGGCCAACAGCCTTGGCGGCGATATCACGCTGCTGCTCGGCGACTATGTGGCCGGGATGAACCTCGTCACCAGCTATGTGCATTCCAGCGAATGGTCGAAGGCGCTGGCCACACTCGAGGCGCCGCTCGGCGTCCACGCAGTCATGGGCAATCATGACTGGTGGGAAGACCGGACCGCGCAGAAGAACGGCGGCGGGCCGACCTTCGGGCACAAGGCGTTGCAGGACGTCGGCATCAACGTCTATAGCAACCGGGCGGTGAGACTGGAGAAGGAGGGGCAGGGCTTCTGGATCGCTGGCCTCGAAGATCAGCTTGCCTTGGTGCCCGGCAAGAAGTGGCAACGCAAGCGCATGAGCGGTCTCGACGATCTCGACGGTACGCTCGCCCAGGTGAGCGATACTGATCCGGTCATCCTCATGGCGCATGAGCCGGATGTGTTCCCGCGTGTTCCGTCGCGTGTCGCGCTGACACTGTCGGGCCATACCCATGGCGGCCAGGTGCGGTTTCTCGGCTATGCGCCGGTCGTGCCCTCGCGTTTCGGCGAGCGTTACGCCTACGGCCATGTGACCGAGAACGATTGCAATCTGATCGTTTCCGGCGGTCTCGGCTGCTCGCTTGCGCCGGTTCGCTTCGGCATGCCGCCGGAGATCGTGGTGATCGATCTCGGCTGAGCGACAAATTCCAGGTTCGTCCGGTCTTGCGCTGAAAGAGCCTGGCATCAAGACGACGCCAGGCCTGTTTGCTTCCGCCCGCCCGCTCTGTTGAGCCGAGCAGGGCGCCCGTTTGTCACGGTGCGTCAGGCGGCCCTGATGGCTCCGCTTCGCACTGCGCCCCGCAGGCCGGACGCCACCTCATAGGTGTCGGTGACCAGCAGCAGGCCGTCCGCGCACTGGTACCATTCCCCCTCGCTCATGCTCTTTACCGACGCACTGAGTGTTGCCAGTTCAACAGAGCCGGGCGGTGTGCTGATGATCCGTTCGGCGACCCAGCTATCGAGCCAGGCCTGGTTTGCCGGCGAAACGGCCTCGAGCGCGATTTGCGGGTGCTGGTCGAAGTACGTCTGGACGGCCAGGTTGGTTGGCGCGATGACGATCTGGTCAAGATTGCTGTCGCCGAGCGCATCGATCACACGAGAGTTTTCCAGCGCTGCCAGGAAGGTGTCGGTCTTGCCGTCCCGACCGGTCGAAGAGGCGAGGGAGCGCAATGTCTCCAGTATCGTCGGCAGCGGCGGAATAACCTCGATGTCGCTGGAGCCCGTCCTGGTAAGGGACTGGTAGACGAGATCGATCTCGGGCGTGAACGACCGCTTGCGAATGCCGCGCGTCCAATTGAACTCGAAGTCCACTTCGAAGCGCCCTTTGAAGTTGGGTGTCGCGCCTTGCGGGACCTCGATGATCGCGGCCGCATTCCAGATGTAACCGGCATAGGACGGGCGACCGGGATTTGCCGGCACTCCCGCCGAAACCCAGCCGACATGGGGCAATCTCGCCTGCCACTCGATCGATTGCGTTGCGGGGCGTGCCGCAAACGAAACCTCGGAGGCCGTGAAGCTGACACCGACATTGGCGCTGAGCGAGGCGCCGCCCTTCGGGCCTTCCTTGCTGTATTCGGCGCTGAGCTCGCCGCCGATCGAGAAACTGATCGTCGCCTGCTCGACGGTGCTGTTCGGCCCGAACGTTACGAGCCGCGCCTGCTGCGAGTTCGTCTCGAGGCGCAGCTTCATGTGATTGGCGTAAAAGCCGACCGATACCCAGTTGGACGACGGAGTGGATGGCGAACCCTGGATGCCGTGATAGACATCCCCGACGACGAGGTAGTAGTCGCGCGTCAGATTCTGGTTGCCGCGCATCAGCTTGTAGACCGAAAGCAAGGCGTTTGCAGTCAAGGTTTGCGATGAGGTCTTGACCGTGCCCCAGCCGAAATCCTTGCCGCCATTCGTTTTCCATTCACCGTTCAAAGTGCCGACAAGCTTCCAGACTTCAGGATTCAACGTCTCGATAGGCATGATTGATTTCCTTCGAAGCGCCGTCGATCGACGGGAGGGTTGAGCTTTTTGCACGGACCGGAACCGTTCCGCGCAGCCAACATAGCTCGGATTTTCGGCGGCAACCTGGGGTATTAAATTGTAAATTAATACCCCTTAAAGGAGTCCTTGATCGACACAGAACGGCTCTACGCAGCGTCTCAGCCGAGCAGCTTTTCGATCGTCTCGTGCAGCCGCGGGAGCCCGCCCGGCGTCCAGCCGAGCGCGCGCAGACGGCCACAGTCCATCGCGTTGAATTCGGTCAATGCGGCCGGTTCGGGCAGGTCGTTCATACAACCGGTGATTTGGCGAACGATTTCCAGAATGATGCTGTTGTCGACGAGGATATCGGAGACGTTGAAGACCGAAACCGGCAAGCGGCGCGTTTCCGCTTCGAGCACGAGGCGCACGGCGGCTGCGACATCGTCGCCATGCACTTCCGTGCCGGCCCGCGGTGCAACCGGGCGGCCCTGCAGATAGTTGTCGAACAGGGCCTGCCATTTGTGCGACGCCCCGTTGCCCGGTGCTCCGTAGACGCCGGTGACGCGTAGGCTTGCTGTCCTGAAGTCGTCCGTGCCCAGCAGTTCTAGTTGCCGCTCCGCCGCAAGCTTGAGCGCGCCATAGAGGCTCTCGGGATGGCAGGTCGATCCCTCCGACAGCACGGCGCCTGCTGGGTGCGTTCCGTAGACGGCGCGGCTCGACAGGAAGATGCAGCGACCTACGCCCTGTTCGCGTGCCGTTTCGAAAAGCCGGACCGAACCATCGAGATTGGCGCGGCGGAAGCTCTCGGGATCATCGCCTTCGCCGCCTCGATATCGGCCAGGGATGTGCTGGAAGGCGGCATGGACGAAACACTGGACATTGCCAAAGGCCGCGCTGTGATCGCTCGTCGGATCGAGCGACAGGGGCACGAAACCAACAGGCCCGCTGAAGAAGGTGTTTGGGGCCCGCGTGCGACCGCCGATCACAACCTCGTACCCCGCCTGCAGCAGATGTTCGACGATGAAGCGGCCGACGAAGCCCGTGCCGCCGGAGACAAGCACGCGGGTCATCGGCGGACCGGGTTGGTGAGCGATGCGATGTCCGGAATATCGTCTCCTGTCAGGTAGCCATGCCAGAGATCGATAAGCGGCTGCAGGGCCTCCCAGCGCGGATGATCCGTCTCCCAGGGCTTTTCATACTGGTAATGCAGCACGCCGATTGAGCCCCAGTCCCAGAGTTCGGGCAGGTTGAACCAGACATACTGCAGCATGTTCATCGTCACTGGCAGACCGTGCCAGTCCGGGAAGAAGGCTTGCAGGAAGGTCTGGTCGGTGCGCGGCCAGAAGGCGTCCGGCGCGTCAAGCTGGGTGATCATCCTGTCGAAGGTCGCCATTGACGGTTCGGCGACGAAGACGCCGGAATTCAGCCGATGAAAGTCCGCAAGGCTTTCGTAGACATTGGGGGCAGCGGAGAATTCCGGATAGGCAAACAGCCGGTCGATGTTCCGGAGCACGACCGCATCGGCGTCGATGAAGACGCAGCGCCGATATTCGGTAAGCTGCCAGAGCCGGAGCTTGCAGAAGTTGTCGAGCGGCGAGTGGAAGTCGGGCTTTCGGCCTTTCGTGAAGGGCGCCTTGTCATGCACGTTCCGGCGCTGGTGGCGCGCGTTGAAGGCGTCGGAAAGCGGCAGAAGGTCGGTCTCCACCAGCCGGCAGCCGAATTCGGCAAGCGGCGCCAGTACATCGACAGAAACGCCGCCCGTGTGCAGCACGACGATATCGGCCCTCGTGCCCGTGCGTGTTATGGAGCGCGCCAGTGCGCGGGCGCCAAGCGCATAATCGGCATTGGTGACGAGCGTCACATAGGCATGGTCGGCTTGGGGAGGCGAGGAGGGGCGGAGCCCCTCCGAAGGATCGTTCGATGTCATGAAACGGATTTCAGCCGCTTGCCCTCTGGGTCGTGGTTGATCAGCGGCGCGATGTCCTTGGTCCAGGCGGAGACGGCGGGCACGCGCGTTCTGTCGACACGATAGGCGAATTTCTTGGCGACATCGACGATTTCCGTGAGAAGCCCGTCCTGGAGCCGCGTCGGGTTGAGACCGAGGCTCAGGAATTTCTCGTTGTGCACGACGAGTTCGTTCTCGGCAGCTTCCTTGCGCGGGTTCGGCAACCGGGCGATCTCGGCCCCCGATATCGAGGCGATCATTTCGGCGAGATCGCGCACCCGGTGGGTCTCGGTCATCTGGTTGAAGATCTCGACACGGCTGCCGCGCGCCGGTGGGTTCGTGAGCGCCAGCTCGATGCATCGCACCGAATCCTGGATGTGAATGAAGGCGCGGGTCTGGCCGCCGGTGCCGTGCACGGTCAGCGGATAACCGATTGCCGCCTGGATGAGGAAACGATTGAGCACGGTGCCATAGTCGCCGTCATAGTCGAAGCGGTTGATGAGCTGGGCGTGGCGGCGCGTCTGCTCGGTATGCGTACCCCAGACGATGCCCTGGTGCAGGTCGGTGATCCGAAGCCCGTCGTTCTTGGCATAGAACTGGAAGAGCAACTGATCCAGGCACTTGGTCATGTGGTAGATCGAGCCGGGATTGGAGGGGTAGAGGATCTCCTGGCTGACGGTCTCGCCGCCCATCGTTTCGATGCCGACAGGCAGATAGCCCTCGGGGATCGCCGCGCCGATGGTGGAGTAGCCGTAGACGCCCATGGTGCCGAGATGCACGAGGTGGGCGTCGAGGCTGAGTTCGACCAACGCGTTCAGAAGATTGTGCGTGGCGTTGACGTTGTTGTTGACCGTGTAGTTCTTGTGGCGGTCGCTTTTCATCGAATAGGGCGCGGCACGCTGTTCGGCAAAATGCACGATGGCGTCAGGGCGATGGCCGGCGAGCCAGTTCTTCAGGAGTTCGTAGTCGCGTGCGAGATCGATCAGGTTGAAATGGATGCGCCGGCCGGTTTCGGCATGCCAGATACGCGTGCGTTCCTGGATCGAATCCATCGGCGTCAGCGATTGCACGCCCAGTTCCGTATCGATCCATCGGCGGGAGAGATTGTCGAGGATATGAACGTCGTGACCGGCATCGGACAAATGAAGGGCCGTGGGCCAACCGACGAAACCGTCGCCGCCGAGAATTGCAATCTTCATGCACGTTCTCCTGATCGCAAAGGAAGTCCGTCACGTGATAGGATAGGATTGTGACAAGGCTGCAATGCTTGCAAACGGCTTTTTGTTCCTGCACAGGAAACGGGAAATTCTTTCGGAGAAAAGTATGTCCCTGATTTCGCTCGCAGGCGAACTGACCGAAAACGGCCATCAGCTGATCCAGCGCGTCTATTACGAAGACACCGACTTTTCCGGCGTCGTCTATCACGCCCGCTACCTGCATTTCATGGAGCGCGCCCGCACCGATTTCCTGCGGCTGCTCGGCGTCGAGCAGGCAACGCTGGCGATCGAGGGCGACAGCGAAGGCCTCGTCTTCGTCGTCCATCGCATGGAGATCGACTTCAAGCTGCCGGCGCGCATGGATGACATCCTGACGATTACCACCGTCACCGAGAAGGCCGGCGGCGCCAAGATGGTGCTGCAGCAGGAGATCCGCCGCGGCGAGCAGTTGCTGATCGCCGCCAAGGTGATCATCGCCGTGATCAACGGCCAGGGTCGGCCACGGCGGCTGCCCGAGGCGCTCGCCTACAAATTCCATCATGCGAAGGAGAGCGCGGGCTAGGGCTCTCCTTCAGTCGAACGGAGACACGGCGCCCCTTCCAGGGGCGTTTTTCGTTGGTGGACGCGCGTTTTCACTGCATTCGATTCAGTGCATTGACAATAATACGTACGTACGTATTATTTCGCCATGTCCAGAAAATCGATACGTGAAAACCTTCTGAAGGCGGGCGATCAGCTCGTATGGAACACAGGCTACGCCGGGACCGGCGTACGCGACATCGTCGAGGCTGCGGGCGCCCGCCCTGGGTCCTTCACCAATCACTTCACGTCCAAGGAAGACTTCGTCATCGAGGTGCTCGATCGCTACTTCGCCTATGTCTCGGGCCTCGTGGAAGAGGCGCTTGGCGACAGAAGCGCGCGCCCCGTCGACCGGTTGCGTCGCTACATCGACCTCATCACCGGCAAGCTGGCTGACGCCGACTACAGCCGCGGCTGCATGATCGGCAATCTCAGCCTCGAAGCCTCCTTCGACAATGAACGGCTCAGGGCGCATCTGTCGAAACTCTTTGCGACATGGCGCCGTCCCTTCGAGGCCTGCATCGCCGAAGGGCTGGAGAAGGGCGAAATCGCTCCGCTCGGCTCGGCGGCCGAGCTTGCCGACTTCCTGCTCAGCGCCTGGCAGGGGGCCATGCTGCGCATGAAGGTCGATCGCAGCCCGGCGCCGCTTGTAACGTTCAGGACGATCGTTTTTTCAACCGTGTTTGATGGAGGGAAGCATGCGTGAAGAGGCATTCGCAGCGGGCAAGTCATTCGTCGACATTTTCGGATCGTCGATGGCCTATATCGAAAAAGGCACGGGACCGACTGTCCTGTTCCTCCACGGCAACCCGACGTCGTCCTATATCTGGCGGAACATCTTGCCGCATGTGATTCCGGTCGGGCGCTGCGTTGCACCGGATCTGATCGGCTATGGCCATTCCGACAAGCCCGATATCGACTATTCCTTCCTCGACCAGTTCCGCTATCTCGAAGCCTTCATCGAAAAGGTCGCCCCCGGTCCACTTTTCCTGGTCGCGCAGGATTGGGGAACGGCGCTTGCCTTCCACTTTGCCGCACTCAATCCGGAGAAGGTGCTCGGCCTCGCCTTCATGGAATATATCCGGCCGGCTGAAACTTATGAGGCGTTTCATCAAAAGCCTCAGGCCCGCGAACTGTTCAGGGCGTTCCGAACTGAAGGCGTCGGCGAGCGGCTGATCCTGGAGGAAAACGTCTTCATCGAACGGGTCGTACCGAACGCGATCCTGCGTCAACTGAACGACGAGGAAATGGCTGCTTATCGGGCACCGTTTCCGGATCCATCTTCCCGCCGCCCCGTGCTGCGCCTGCCGCGCGAACTGCCGATCGAGGGCGCGCCTTCTGAGTTCTACTCTATCAGTACGGCAGATCACGCCACGCTTCGCGCCTCAGGATATCCCAAGCTGTTGTTCTCGGGCGACCCTGGTGCGCTCATCTCGCCGGCGGAGGCGGAAGCTTATGCCGACGAGCTTGCGAATTGCCGCCTGGTGAAACTCGGCGCGGGCGCGCACTACCTGCAGGAGGATCATCCGCACGCGATCGGGACGGCATTACGCTCGTGGATCGAGGGATTGCGCGGGGCGTCGGCGGCCTAGTCCGCCTCGTTCACGCCGATTTTGCCCAGGATAGTCTTGGTCAGGGATTGCCTGATCTTGGACACATCCTGCCAGGGGTCTGCGCCATTTTCGATTCGCTCGAGGATGTCCGGGATGTGGAAGCTGTTGGCCGACTTGAAATCGGCAAGTTCATCCCAGTTGATGGGCGTCGCCACCGGTCCGTCAGCGCGCGCCCGGGTCGAGTAGGGGGCAATGGCGGTCGCGCCGCGCTCATTCCTCAGCCAGTCGATGAAGATGCGTCCTTTGCGCTTTTCCTTCGACATGGTGGCGATGAACCGGTCCGGTTCGCGATCGGCGAAACCTTGCGCAAAGGTCTTGGCGAAGGCCTTGGCTTCCGGCCAGCTGGCGCGGGCCGTCAGCGGCACGATGACGTGGACGCCCTTGCCGCCCGTGACCATCGGAGCCGATTTCAGCCCGATCTCGTCGAGCGCATCGCGCAAGGCCACGGCCGCACCCTTGACCATCTCGAAGTCGAGACCCTCGTCAGGATCAAGGTCGAAGACCAGTCGATCGGGGATCTCCAGCTTGTCGACATGCGATCCCCAGATATGGAACTCCAGCGTGCCCATCTGGACCGCAGCGACCAGCCCCTTGGCGTCGCGCACATACATGTAGTTTTCCGTTTCGCCGGAGCTTTCCTCGACGGGGACTTCCTTGATCTCGTCGGGAAAACCGTCGCTCGCATGTTTCTGGTAGAAGCGCGGACCCTTCACGCCCTGCGGCGCACGCACGAGCGACAGGAGACGCTCGGCGGCATGGGGCAATATGCGATCGGCGACGACGGCGTAGTAGCGGGCGAGATCGAGCTTGCTGATGCCCTGGTCAGCAAACAGGACGCGATCCGGATGGGTGATGCGCACCCCAAGCACGGTTTCGTCCGATATGGCTTGCTTCGCCTTTGCCGGCTTTGCTGCTTTGTCCTTGGGCTTCGTTGCGGTTTTGGATGTTTTGACTGTCACGGCCTTCGCCTCCTTGTCCTCCCCCTTGGAGGTCCAGACATGCTTCTTGCGTTCGCCCTTCCCATCGGCAATCTCGGCCATGGTGCGGCCGGTGCTGACGCTCGTCAGATGGTCCTCCAGCAGAACGTCGCCATCCTCGGCGGCAATTTCGTCACCCTCCTTGATCAGCAGCCAGTTCTCGCGCTTTTCACCGGGGCGTGACCGCATCCGCACCAATGCCCACCCGCCTTGCATCCGCTGACCGTGAAGATGGAATGTTAGCTTGCCCTCGCGCAAGCCCTCGTCCGGATCGTTTTCCGGCTCCCACCAGCCGGTGTCCCACAACATGACGGTGCCGCCGCCATATTGCTTTTCGGGGATTGTGCCTTCGAAATCGCCATAGGCCAGCGGATGATCCTCGGTTCTGACAGCTAGTCGCTTGTCTTCCGGATTGAGGCTTGGTCCGCGGGTGACCGCCCAGCTCTTCAAGACACCGTCCCATTCCAGCCGCAAGTCGTAGTGGAGCCGGGTGGCGTCATGCTTCTGCACGAGAAAGCGCATGCGGCCGGACCGGCCGCGACCAAGCTTGCCCTTTGGTTCGCGCGTCTCGCCGAAGTTGCGGCGTTTGTTGTATTCGGCAAGCGGGCTGCGAAGGGACGCCATCACCCGCCTCCACGGAGACCCCGGACGGTCGGCGCGTCTTTAGCCAGAATAGCGGACCGGGCCGCATCGAGGGCGAGGACCCGTTCGATGCGAACAATGTCCTCCTCGGTCACCACGGGAACCGGATCGGAGATGATGGCCTGGAGGATTTCCAGCGATACGACGCCGTGGGCGAGTGCATCCTCCAGGGCGGCGCGGGTTTCCCGCTCGGCCTTGAGCTCGGCGTAAAGGGCGAGGATCAATCGGTCCCGGGGATCAAGATCCGGTGAGGACTCTCCTTCGCTTCGTTGTCTTGTCGTTCGTTGGGCCATCCCTAGGAACGTACTCGGCAACGCTAAGTTCCGACCGCCGGGTGATACTGCAAAGACACACAACGGTAACGGTCTCTTAACCATAATGGTGTCTTAATCATCGCATCAGGATTTGTGCAGTGCACGTCATCCTTTGACCAAAATTGACGGCAAGAAGGCAACCTAAAGCTAATTAAGGTCGCGATGGTGCGATCTGCGGCGGTGCCGGGCACTCTTGCAAACAGGACGTTTGGGCTACCCGGTCACGAGCATGAACCGCTCTTGCCGGGTGTTTGGATTCGGGGACTGAAGACGATGGAACAGGTTGGATTGGCCGCGGCAACACACGATGTGAGCCTTTGGTCGCTATTCATGCAAGCGGGCTTCGTCGTGAAGCTGGTCATGCTGGGGCTGGTCGCAGCCTCCGTCTGGACCTGGGCGATCGTCGTCGACAAGACGCTGAACTACGGCCGCGTCCGCCGCCAGCTCGACAGCTTCGAGCAGGTGTTCTGGTCCGGCCAGTCGCTGGAAGAACTCTACCGCACGCTCGCCGACCGCCAGACGGCCGGCATGGGTGCGATCTTCGTGTCCGCCATGCGCGAATGGAAGAAGAGCTTCGAGCGCGGCGCCCGTTCGCCGATCGGCCTGCAGATGCGTATCGACCGCGCCATGGACGTGACGCTCGCCCGGGAATCGGAATCGCTGGAAGCCCGTCTCGGCTCGCTCGCGACCATCGGTTCGGCCGCCCCGTTCATCGGCCTTTTCGGTACGGTCGTCGGTATCATGACCTCGTTCCAGGCGATCGCCGGTTCGAAGTCGACCAACCTCGCGGTCGTGGCGCCCGGTATCGCCGAAGCACTGCTCGCCACCGCGATCGGCCTGCTCGCCGCTATCCCCGCGGTTATCGCCTACAACAAGTTCTCGGCCGACGCCGGCAAGCTGTCGGCACGCATGGAAGCTTTCGCCGACGAATTCTCCGCCATCCTGTCGCGGCAGATCGACGAGAAGCTGCAGAACCCGCGCCAGGCCGCGCAGTAATCGCCAGAGAGTACGGAGACCACGCTGATGGGTATGTCGGTTGGCGGAGCCAAGGGTTCGGGTGGCGGACGTCGTCGCCGCGGCGGCAAGAAAGCCATGATGAGCGAGATCAACGTGACGCCGTTCGTCGACGTCATGCTCGTGCTCCTGATCATCTTCATGGTGGCAGCACCGATGATGACGGTCGGCGTGCCGATCGATCTGCCGGAAACGCAGGCAAAGGCGCTCAATTCCGATACGCAGCCGATCACTGTCTCGGTCAACCCGGCAGGCGAGATCTACCTGCAGGAAACCGCGATCGCCATCGACGAAGTGGTGCCGAAGCTCGAGGCGATCGCCACCACCGGCTACAACGAGCGCATCTATGTGCGCGGTGACACCAATGCCGACTACGGCACGGTCATGAAGGTCATGGCCCGCATCTCGGCCGCCGGTTTCAAGAACCTCGGCCTTGTCACGCTGCAAGAACAGGAAAAGTGATCGTCCACGATGAAGGGCAGTCTCGCTACATCTGCTGTCCTCCACGCCATGGTCTTGACCTGGGCGCTGGTGTCGCTTGGCAGCCCGGCTGACTTCCAGGTCGCCGACGTCGAGGCTTTGCCTGTCGACATCGTTCCCTATTCGGAGATGACGCAGGTTCAGCAGGGCGACAAGAAGGCGCCGAAGAAGGAGACCTCGTCGCCGGTTCCGACCAAGCGGCCGGAGACCAACCAGCCTGCCGAAAACATCGGCGACAACGATACCGACCTGAAGACGCCGCCGACGCCGAACGCCAAGCCGTCGAAGAGCGAAGCCACGGCCTCTCCGGAGAAGAACGAGAAGCCCGAGCCGACGCCCGATCCGGTCGAGCAAGAGATCAAGAAGGTCGAGGAATCCAAGCCCGCCTCCGAACCTGCGACCGAAGTTGCCGCTCTGCCCGAACCGAAGCAGGAAGTGAAGCCGGAGACGAAGCCGGAGCCGGCACCCGCCGAGGAAAAGCCGGCCGAGAACCCGGAAGCCGAAGCGCTGCCTGAGAAGGTGCCGACGCCGGCGGCAAAGCCGAAGGTCGAAAAGCCCGCCCAGAGCGCCAAGACGCCAGACCGCAAGAACGAGGCGACGCCGAAGGAACAGAAGAAAGCTGCCTCCACCGAGGAAAGCAAGTTCAACGCCGACGAGATCGCCGCGCTTCTCAACCGGCAGGATCCCTCCGCCGGTGGTGCCAAGCGCTCGACACAGGAAGCGGCGCTCGGCGGCAAGAAAACCATTGGTGTGGGCTTGAGCGCCAACGAGATCGATGGCGTCAAGGGCCAGATCCAGGGCAACTGGTCGCTGACGCCAGGCCTGACCGGCGTCGAGGAAGTGCGTGTCACGGTGCGCGTGCAGCTGGATCCCGCCGGCAATATCGTCGGCACACCCGAGGTTACCGCAACCGGCGGTCCGGAAGGTACGCGCCGTGCCGTTGAAAGCAGCACCTTGCGCGCGATCCGCCGTTCGGCCCCGCTACAGAACCTCCCGCCTGAAAAATATGAGGGCGAAAAAGGATGGAATACCCTCGTGCTGAATTTCGACCCCTCGGAATTCGCACTCTAGAGCTGCCGGGATTGGAACCCATGCCGGATAGCAAACCACCCCTGCAAACCCTTCGTACGAAGCTGAAAGGCTTGTCCCTATGATCAAGGTCTCTCTTTTCCGCGCCCTGATGGTGGCCGCGGGCATGTTAGCCGCCGTCGTGGCGGCGGTGACACCGGCAAATGCTGAAGTTGAAATCAACATCAACAAGGGCAACGTCGAACCGCTGCCGATCGCTGTCACGGACTTTCTCCAGGGCGAACTCGGCCAGAAGATTTCGGACGTGGTTGCGGCGGACCTGAAGCGTTCGGGCCTGTTCGCGCCGATCAACAAGGGAGCGTTCATCGAGAAGATCAGCAATCCGGATGCGACGCCGCGTTTCGAGGACTGGAAGGTCATCAACGCGCAGGCGCTCGTCACCGGCCGCGTGACGCAGGAAGGCGACGGCAGGCTGAAGGCCGAGTTCCGCCTGTGGGATACGTTCGGTAACAAGCAGATGACCGGCCAGCAGTTCTTCACCCAGCCGGAAAACTGGCGCCGCGTGGCCCACATCATCGCCGACGCCATCTATCAGAGCGTCACCGGCGAAAAGGGCTATTTCGACACCCGCATCGTCTATGTCGCCGAAAGCGGCCCGAAGACGGCACGCAAGCGTCAGCTCGCCATCATGGACCAGGACGGCTTCAACGCCCGTGCGCTCACCAATTCCAACGACATCGTTCTGACGCCGCGCTTCTCGCCGAACCGGCAGGAAGTCACCTACATGTCGTTCGAAAACCAGCAGCCGCGCGTCTACCTGCTGCAGCTGGAAACCGGACAGCGCGAGGTCGTCGGCAACTTCCCCGGCATGACCTTCTCGCCGCGCTTCTCGCCGGATGGCCAGCGGGTCATCATGAGCCTGCAGCAGGACGGCAACGCCAACATCTACACAATGGACCTGCGCTCGCGGACCACGACGCGCCTGACCAACACCGCCGCGATCGATACCGCCCCGTCCTATTCGCCGGATGGCAGCCAGATCGCCTTTGAAAGCGACCGCGGTGGCCGCCAGCAGATCTACGTCATGGGTGCCGACGGCTCCGGCCAGCGCCGCATCTCCTTCGGCGACGGCTCCTATTCGACGCCGGTCTGGTCTCCGCGTGGCGACCTCATCGCCTTCACCAAGCAGTCGGGCGGCAAGTTCTCGATCGGCGTGATGAAGACCGACGGTTCGGGCGAACGTATCCTGACCACCGGCTTCCACAACGAAGGCCCGACCTGGGCGCCGAACGGCCGTGTCCTGATGTTCTTCCGCCAGGGTGCCGGTTCCGGCGGACCGCAGCTCTATTCGATCGATCTGTCGGGTTACAACGAGCAACTGATCCAGACGCAGGGCTTCGCATCCGACCCGGCCTGGTCGCCGCTGCTCGAGTAGTTCACGTGGCTTTGGGTCGCCCGATCCAATGCCAGTAACGTGATCGCCTCTCGTCCGCTTAAGGGCGGGAGGCCGGCGGAAAGCCGCCTCCTTTTTTCCTGATCCCGCTGCAGGCTGATCCGATTTGCGGCGGGAAAATGTGGCAATGATGCCGCTTTCTCGCCGCAAAGTGCTGGTCTAGCAGGGCCCGAGCCGAAATTATCGATTTGTTAACCATAACTGTTGAATAGCGATTAACCGCTTCCGGTTACAGTCTGGCAACCGTGAATTCAGACACTTCTCAAGGAGACCGGCGTATGAGCCGAATTGACACCCCGGCCGCAGGCCGCATGCAGACCATCGCTCGCAACCCGGTCATGATCGCCCTGGTCATGACGCTTGCCCTGGCTGGCTGTGCATCGAAGAAGAACCTGCCGGGCAGCGCTGGCGAACTGGGTCTCGGTGGCGCCGGTTCGGCAACGCCGGGCTCGCAGCAGGACTTCACCGTCAATGTCGGCGACCGCATCTTCTTTGACACCGACTCCACCTCGATCCGCGCCGACGCGCAGCAGACGCTCGCTCGTCAGGCCCAGTGGCTTGCCAAGTACCCGAACTACGCGATCACCATCGAAGGCCATGCCGACGAACGCGGCACGCGCGAGTACAACCTGGCGCTCGGCGCCCGCCGTGCGGCCTCGACCCGCGACTACCTGATCAGCCAGGGCGTTCCGTCGAACCGCATGAAGACGATCTCCTACGGCAAGGAAAAGCCGGTCGCCGTTTGCGACGACATTTCCTGCTGGTCGCAGAACCGCCGCGCCGTTACCGTTCTCGGTGGCGCCGGCATGTAATGATGCCGCGGCCGCGCGCATCGCGTGGCCCGGAATCACGACTTGATCCCAGGAGGCGTTGCGTGTTCCGGAGATCACAGATCGCTAAATTAAAAGGGCGGCCCTTGGCCGCCCTTTGCTTTTTTACCACACTTTGGCCGAACTCCGTTGCTTTTTCAGGGCAATTGGAAAACTGTGCGGCAATCACCCAGATGACTCGGCGAGATGTATTGCGGGCCCCTGGTCAAGGGTGGGACAACCGGTATTCGAACAGGACAAATGAAATGAAGAAATTTGTCGTGGCGGGCCTGATCGGTCTTGCGACCCTTGCGGGTCTCGGCCAGACGGCGAACGCCATGCCTCTTTCAGGGCTGCTGGCCCGAACGACTGAGACCAACAGCGGCGCGCAGAACCTGCCCGTCGTAAAGGTGCAGTCGGCCGAAACCGCACGGATTGGCCAGCTCGAAGAACAGATCCGCTCGCTTAACGGGCGTATCGAGGAAATGAGCTTCCAGCTCTTGCAGATGCAGGAGCAGATCCGGAAGTTCCAGGAGGACAACGAGTTCCGCTTCCAGGATCTGGAAAGCGGCAAGGCCTCCCCCAAGAAGAGCGGCGCTCTGCAGACGCCGAAAACCAGCGATCAGGCGTCCGTCACCCCGGGGGTGACGGATAGCCAGACCATGGCGCCCGCAGCCGGCGGCAACGACATGGCGTCTTCGGGCGTTTCGCCCGGAGCAAGCCAGGGCGGCAACGGCGCGGCCCCGCCGTCGACACTCGGACAGATCGTGTTCGACGAGAACGGCAATCCGGTCGCAGCGACGACGGATGGGCGGCCGGGCGCAAACGCCACGCTTCCCGGCGTCGATTCCGGCGCACCGGCCGACGGCGGCTTGAACAGCAATCCCGGCAGCCAGCAGACTGCATCGCTCGACAATCCCGGCGACCTCTACCAGTCGGCCTACGGTCATGTCCTTTCGGGCGACTACAGCACTGCCGAGCAGGAATTCGGCGACTACCTGGCCGCGTTTCCGAAGGGCGACAAGGCAGCCGATGCCAGCTTCTGGCTGGGTGAAGCCCAATATTCGCAAGGCAAATACAGCGACGCCGCCAAGACCTTCCTGAACGCGCATCAGGCCCACGGCAAATCGCCGAAGGCGCCCGAAATGCTCTTGAAGCTCGGCATGTCGCTCGGTGCGCTCGACAACAAGGAAACCGCCTGCGCGACGCTGGGCGAGGTCAACAAGCGCTATCCCAAGGCCTCGCCTGCGGTGAAGGCGAAGGTGACGAGCGAGCAGAGCCGCTTTGGCTGCTGAGGCTCCAGCGCCGACAGCCGTTGTCGAAACGGCAAAACGATTTCTCGCCTCCTTTCTTCGCCCGATGCGTATCCTCGTTGCCGTCTCCGGCGGGAGCGATTCCAAGGGCTTGCTTCTCGCCCTGAACGAGGCGATCGAGGCAAGCGACCCCAACAGATTTTCCCTGGCCGCATGTACGGTCGATCACGCCCTGCGGCCGGAATCGGCTGCGGAAGCGCAAGGCGTTGCCGCGTTCTGCGCAAGCATCGGCGTTCCGCACCTCATCAAGCGTTGGGATGGCCCCAAACCGCTGACCGGCATTCAGGCGGCGGCGCGCGAGGCGCGCTATCGGCTACTGGCGGATGCCGCCGAGCGGCTTGAGGCCGGCTGTATCGTCACCGGCCACACCAGCGACGACCAGCGCGAAACGATCCTGATGCGGATGCAAAGGGCGCAGGGGCCGGGCGCTTCCGGCATGGCGAGTGCCACCCTTTATGACCGCCGGATCTGGGTGCTGCGGCCGTTCCTCGACCTAGACCGAGCGTCGATCCGCGCCTATCTCGCGACACGCGACGTGACCTGGTTCGATGATCCGAGCAACGCCAACCCGACCTTCGAGCGCGTCCGCGTCCGGGCTGAACTGGCGCAATCACCGCGGGCAGAAGAGGGGGTATGGGATGCTGGAGCCAGGGCCCGGTCGTCGACAAGGGCTGCCGCCTTCATCACCCGCCATGTGCGCGTGCATGCAGGCCTGGTGGTGGAGATCCCGCTTGCTCTCGACGACCATCGCGACAACGTCGATTGGCAGCGGGCGCTGCTCGCGCTGGTGGCCGTGGTCGGCGGCCGCGCGCATATCCCCGCCGCAGATACGGTGAAGCGGGTGGCGGCGTTTCTGCGAGAGACAACGCTCGGTAGGATGACGGCCGGAAGATGCGTGTTCGACCGCCGCGCAAGCGGGCTCTACCTCTATCGCGAGGCGCGGGGCCTGACGACTTTGACGCTTGCAGGCGGCGAGACCGCAACATGGGATGGCCGCTTCCATGTGCGAAATGGCGGAAGCGCGCCCATCTCCGTCGCGGCAGAGGGCCGAGGCGGGCCACAACAGCAGAGACTTATTGCCGCAGGCTTGCCACCGGGCGTTGCCGGTCGTGCATCGCTTACGGCGCCGAGGGTCCTGTCTGAGAACGGCGAAAGTGTCGCATCCATCACAATCGAGCCGCGGATCGGGCTCTACGACACCTTTTTGCCGGGTTTCGACCGGATCATGGCCGATCGGATCGCCGGATTGTTCGGACGAGAGCCTTATCCTCCGCCGCCGGTTCACGATCTATTGACAGAAATGGAACGGTAGCCGGCGGTTTGCCTTGGCAATACGTCACCAGAACCCTATGTTAGGGAGCAAGACAGCGGCTCGCGAAATGCGCGGGTCGTGACAGGTTCCGGGGAGTTCGATGAACCCTAATTTTCGTAATCTTGCCCTTTGGGCAATCATAGCGCTTCTGCTGATCGCGCTGTTCAGCATGTTCCAACAGCCGACGGAGCGCACCGGCTCGCGCGAGATTCCGTTCTCGCAATTCCTCAAGGACGTGGATGCGAGCCGCGTCAAGGAAGTCGTGATCACCGGCTCGAAAGTGATCGGCAGCTATTCCGAAAGCGGCGCAACCTTCCAGACCTACGCGCCATCAGTCGATACGGCGCTGACCGAGCGCCTCGAAGCCAAGGACGTGACGGTCACGGTTCGCCCGGAAACCGACGGTTCGTCCGGGTTCCTCAGCTATATCGGTACCCTGCTTCCGATGCTTCTGATCCTCGGCGTCTGGCTGTTCTTCATGCGCCAGATGCAGGGCGGCTCGCGTGGGGCGATGGGTTTTGGCAAGTCCAAGGCCAAGCTTCTGACCGAAGCGCATGGCCGCGTCACCTTTGACGACGTCGCCGGCGTCGACGAAGCCAAGCAGGACCTGGAAGAAATCGTCGAATTCCTGCGCGACCCGCAGAAGTTCCAGCGCCTCGGCGGTCGCATTCCGCGCGGCGTGCTGCTCGTCGGTCCTCCCGGTACCGGTAAGACGCTGCTGGCCCGCTCGGTTGCCGGCGAAGCCAACGTGCCGTTCTTCACGATCTCCGGTTCGGACTTCGTGGAAATGTTCGTCGGCGTCGGCGCCAGCCGTGTGCGCGACATGTTCGAACAGGCCAAGAAGAATGCGCCCTGCATCATCTTCATCGACGAAATCGACGCTGTCGGTCGTCATCGCGGCGCCGGTCTCGGCGGCGGCAACGACGAGCGCGAACAGACGCTCAACCAGCTGCTGGTCGAGATGGACGGCTTTGAAGCCAACGAAGGCATCATCCTGATCGCCGCGACCAACCGTCCTGACGTTCTCGACCCGGCCCTTCTGCGTCCGGGCCGCTTCGACCGCCAGGTCGTCGTGCCGAACCCGGATATCAACGGCCGCGAACGCATCCTCAAGGTGCATGTGCGCAACGTGCCGCTGGCGCCGAACGTCGATCTCAAGGTGCTCGCCCGTGGTACGCCCGGCTTCTCCGGTGCCGACCTCATGAACCTCGTCAACGAGGCCGCCCTAATGGCCGCCCGTCGCAACAAGCGTCTTGTCACCATGCTCGAGTTCGAGGATGCCAAGGACAAGATCATGATGGGCGCGGAGCGTCGTTCGTCGGCGATGACCGAGGCCGAGAAGAAGCTGACCGCCTATCACGAAGCCGGTCACGCGATCCTCGCGCTCAACGTTCCCTCGGCCGATCCGCTGCACAAGGCGACGATCATCCCGCGCGGTCGCGCGCTCGGCATGGTCATGCAGCTGCCGGAAGGCGACCGCTACTCGATGAGCTACAAGTGGATGGTCTCGCGTCTTGCCATCATGATGGGTGGACGCGTCGCCGAAGAACTGACCTTCGGCAAAGAGAACATCACTTCGGGCGCATCCTCGGATATCGAGCAGGCCACCAAGCTTGCCCGTGCGATGGTGACGCAATGGGGCTTCTCCGACCAGCTCGGCCAGGTTTCCTATGGCGAGAACCAGCAGGAAGTCTTCCTCGGCCACTCCGTTGCTCAGCAGAAGAACGTGTCGGAGGCGACCGCCCAGAAGATCGACAACGAAATCCGTCGTCTGATCGATGAGGCCTACGAGACCGCGCGCAAAATCCTGACGGAGAAGAACCACGAGTTCGTGGCGCTTGCCGAAGGGTTGCTCGAATACGAAACGCTGACTGGCGAAGAAATCAAGGCGCTGATCCGCGGGGAGAAGCCGGCACGTGATCTCGGCGACGACACGCCGCCGCATCGTGGCTCGGCCGTTCCCTCGGCCGGTGCCAAGAAGGAAGGCTCGGCGGGCAAGGGCGAAGAGTCCGAAGGCGGGTTCGAGCCGCAGCCGCAATAACCGACAGCTGTCGGCCATGTATTGAAGCCGCCGTTCCTTGAGTGGAGCGGCGGTTTTTCGTTGGCGATTTTGCACCTGGCATTTGGTAACGGGATGTAATGATTTCTGATGCTAGGCTCGCTGCCGTTTGCTGCGCTTTTGTGTCAAAGAAGACTCATGTGTTGCGATCGCATGGCCATTGGCGGGCACGACGATCCGAGGCGTACGGCAACCGCCGATATGAAATGAGGTCCGGTCAATGAAACCCAGTCGCGCACCCCGCAGACAGGCGAAACTGGCAAAGCCAGCGCTGACCCGGCAGAACGATGGAGCTCTTATGAAGCGCAAGTATTTCGGCACCGACGGTATTCGCGGCCAGTCCAATATGTTTCCGATGACACCGGATCTGGCGATGCGGGTCGGCATCGCCGTCGGTACGATCTTTCGCAATGGCGCCCATCGCCACCGGGTGGTGATTGGCAAGGACACGCGTCTTTCCGGCTACATGCTCGAAAACGCGATGGTGGCGGGCTTCACCGCGGCCGGTCTCGACGTCTTCCTGCTCGGGCCGATCCCGACGCCGGGTGTGGCCATGCTCACCCGCTCGCTGCGCGCCGATATCGGCGTGATGATTTCGGCGTCCCACAATCCCTTCCAGGACAACGGCATCAAGCTGTTCGGCCCCGATGGCTACAAGCTCTCCGACGACATCGAACAGAAGATCGAGGCGTTGCTCGACCAGGATCTCTCGGGCCAGCTGGCGAAGTCGGAAGACATCGGCCGCGCGAAGCGCGTCGATGGCGACATCTATCGCTATCTCGAACATGCCAAGCGCACGCTGCCGCGCGATGTCACGCTGCAGGGCCTGAGGATCGCCGTCGATTGCGCCAATGGCGCGGCCTACAAGGTGGCGCCGACCGCCCTTTGGGAACTGGGTGCCGAAGTCGTTACCATCGGTACGGAGCCGAACGGCCTCAACATCAACCTCGACTGCGGCTCGACGCATCCGGCTGCTCTTTCCAAGAAGGTCCATGAAGTGCGCGCCGATATCGGCATCGCGCTCGACGGCGACGCCGACCGCGTGCTGATCGTCGACGAGAACGGTACCGTCATTGATGGCGATCAACTGATGGCCGTCATTGCCGACAGCTGGGCCGAGGACGGCATGCTGCGCGGCGGTGCCGTTGCGGCGACCGTGATGTCCAATCTCGGTCTCGAGCGTTACCTTAAAGGGCGCGGCATCGACCTGCGCCGCACCAAGGTCGGCGACCGCTATGTCGTCGAGCAGATGCGCCAGGACGGGCTGAACGTCGGCGGCGAACAGTCGGGCCATATCGTGCTTTCCGATTTCGGCACCACCGGCGACGGTCTTGTTGCGGCCTTGCAGATCCTTGCGGTGATCAAGCGTCAGGGCAAGACGGTGAGCGAGGTCTGCCACCGCTTCGAGCCAGTGCCGCAGGTGCTGAAGAACGTGCGCATTTCGGCCGGCAAGCCGCTTGAAGACGCGACCGTGCGCCAGGCGATTGCGGACGCGGAAGCGGAGCTTGCGAAATCCGGTCGTCTGCTGATCCGCCCGTCCGGCACGGAGCCGCTTATCCGCGTGATGGCGGAAGGCGACGATCGCGGCCAGGTCGAGCGCATCGTCGACGAACTGGTCAATGTCATCGGCAGCGTGCGCAACGCCGCCTAAGCCGGTACCAATCGACTTCCCTCCAGGGCCGGTGCGAAGCGCCGGCCTCTTTTTTTCCCGTTGCCTGTTGCTTTTGCCCGGTAGTGTCGCCGCGGTCCGGGCCATTTTCCCGTTAGAACTCCGCTGGGGAACAGAACCTGCAACCATCACGACCAAAGAGAGTGTTGTTCTGCCGTTCTATTTAGCTCTACCTTATGTGATCTCGGGCAGCAGGCAGTAAACTGCACGACAACTACAAGAATATGCCGATTCCTTAACAAACGCGGTAAACGTTTGTAGTTAATCGGAACTTAACCTTTGCTCCTCATTATCCACAACAACAACGGGATTTGGGCACCGCTTTCACGGTGATCCAAGCAACGGAATCTATTGGAGTGGGCCATGAAGAGAATTTTGAGTGGCGTTGTTGCGATCTTGCTCAGCGGCACGGCAGCTCTTGCTGCGGATGTCTATCAACCGCCTATCGAGCCGGTGCCGGAACAGCCGGTCGAAGTCATCCAGACCAGCGGCTGGTACCTGCGCGGCGATGTCGGTTACGCCTGGAACAACCTGCGCGGCGCGAATTTCTACCAGGGTGGGCCGGGCGGCTCCATCGCCAATTTCGAAACCGCCGATATCGATGACTCCTGGGTCGCCGGCGTCGGTGTCGGTTATCAGTTCAACAACTACTTCCGTGCCGACGTCACGGCCGACTATTGGGGCAGCGCCGATTTCAACGGCTCGACCGTGGGTGGCTGCGGCAACTTCCCGGGCCCGTGCCGGTCGCGCGACGTCACATCGGTTTCCGCCTGGAGCCTGATGGCCAACGCCTATGTCGATATCGGCACCTACGGCGCCTTCACGCCTTACGTCGGTGCCGGTATCGGTGCGACGCACGTCAAGTGGGACAAGCTGCGCAACACCAGTTGCGAAATCGGCAACCCCGGCAATTGCGACCCGACGACGAGCCATGACGGTGAGAGCAAGTGGCGCTTTACCTACGCGCTGATGGCCGGTACAGCCATCGACCTCACCTGCAATCTCAAAGCCGACGTCGGCTACCGCTTCCGCCAGGTCGACGATGGCGACATGTTCGGCTACGCCAACGGTGGCGGTCCGGGCTCCGACGAAGGCTTCTACATCCACGAGGCGCGCGCTGGTCTGCGCTACTCGTTCGGCAGTGTCTGCGAAGTGCCCTACGAGCCGGAGCCGATCGTCTACAAGTGATCGGCCAGACCAGATGATACAAAAGGCCACCTTCGGGTGGCCTTTTTCGTTGCCGCCATTCTTTGCTTGTTTCCTAACAGGCATGGTTAACCGGGGGTTAACCAGTCGCTGCCAATAGTTAACGCTGAACGAAGCGGTGATGGCAGCGCGCCATCCCGCACCGATAGCAGTGGTGAAAGGGCATGGGCATGGATTGGCGAAACGGGTTCTGCGGGGCCGCTTTTGGTGCCGGCCTGCTCCTTTCCGGCGCGGCATTCGCTGCCGATGAGGATCTCCTGAATGCGCCGGAGATCACCATCGAAAAAGAATCGGCTGGCGCGAGTGCGATCTATCTGCGCGGCGATATCGGCTATGCGCCTTGGCGTAGCGAAGGCGATCCCTATTACCGGACCTTCGATGCGGGCACGTCGACCTACGACAGCACCACCTTCGACAACGCCCGTTTCGACAAGCCGTTTTCCGGGTCGCTTGGCGTTGGCTACCAGTTTACCGACACGTTCCGCGCTGACCTGACGGCGGAGTATTTCGAGGGCCGGTTCAACGGTTCATCCTCATCGGCAAGCCCGTGCGCGGGGCAAGGGGCGGGAACATCCTGCGCGTTTTCGACCGGGGCCGACTATTCCGCTCTCGGCCTGATGGCGAATGCCTATGTCGATTTCGGCACGCTTGCCGGCTTCACGCCTTATGTCGGCGCTGGTCTCGGCGCGACGCGTCTCAACTGGGATACGGCGGTTGAAAAGGCGACCTGCGTTGCCGGTGGCGGCGCCTGCGCCGGAGCGGCCGGCTCCATCTCTTACGAGGGGCGCGACGGCTGGCGGTTCACCTATGCGCTGATGGCCGGCGTTTCCTACGACCTCAGCGATCAGCTGAAGCTCGATGTCGGCTACCGCTACTCCCATATCGCCGACGGCGAGATGTTCGGCTTCGGCACTGAGGCGCTTGCGGGCGCACGTGGCGACAAGGGCTTTGACGACGGTCTTTCCCGTCACGAAATCCGAGCGGGCCTGCGCTTCTCGTTCTAGCGCCATCGGCCGCGGGAAAGTCGAGCAGGTTTGCTTTTCCCCAAGTGATTCAACCTGTTGCCCACATGAAGGCGTTGCCTGGCAACAATCGTTCGGCGGTGGCCGCCTGTCTTTTCATATGTTGCCCGCGACGCCATTAATTTTGTCGATTGCGACAAAGCGCTTGACTTCCGATCCCGCCGCCAATATCGACGACGGCGGGACACCCTTCCCCAACGAAGGGCTATCTATCTGGAAGGATAGCACATGGCAAAGCCTGCACAGCCGGACCTCCGTCCGAACAATACCCATTTCTCTTCTGGCCCTTGCTCGAAGCGCCCCGGTTGGACGCTCGACGCTCTCTCCGATGCTCCGCTCGGTCGTTCGCACCGCGCCAAGATCGGCAAGACGAAGCTGAAGCAGGCCATCGATCTTACCCGTGACATTCTTGAAGTGCCGGCCGACTACCGTATCGGTATCGTGCCCGCTTCCGACACCGGCGCCGTCGAAATGGCGCTCTGGTCGCTGCTCGGTCCGCGCGGCGTCGACATGGTCGCCTGGGAAAGCTTTGGCGCCGGCTGGGTGACCGACGTGGTCAAGCAGCTGAAGCTCGCCGACGTACGCAAGTTCGAAGCCGGTTACGGCGAACTTCCCGACCTTTCGAAGGTCGATTTCGACCGCGACGTGGTCTTCACCTGGAACGGCACGACCTCGGGCGTGCGTGTGCCCAACGGCGACTTCATCCCGGCTGACCGCAAGGGCCTGACGATCTGCGATGCGACCTCTGCCGCGTTTGCGCAGAACCTCGATTTCGCCAAGCTCGACGTCGTCACTTTCTCCTGGCAGAAGGTTCTTGGCGGCGAGGGCGCCCATGGCGTCATCATCCTGTCGCCGCGCGCCGTCGAACGGCTGCTGACCTACGTGCCGGCCTGGCCGCTGCCGAAGATCTTCCGCATGACCTCGGGCGGAAAGCTGATTGAAGGCATCTTTACCGGCGAAACCATCAACACGCCGTCGATGCTTTGCGTCGAAGATTACATCGATGCGCTGCTTTGGGCGCAGCAGGTCGGCGGGCTCAAGGGCCTGATGGCCCGGGCTGATGCCAATGCGCAGGCAATCTTCGATTTCGTCGCCGCCAACGATTGGATCGCAAACCTGGCGGTCAAGGACGAGACCCGCTCCAACACTTCGGTCTGCTTGAAGATCGTCGACAAGGACGTGCTCGCGCTCGACGCCGACGGACAGGCGGCCTTTGCCAAGGGCGTGGTTGCGCTTCTCGAAAAGGAAGGCGTCGCCTTCGACATCGGCCATTACCGCGATGCCCCGTCCGGTCTTCGCATCTGGGCCGGCGCCACGATCGAGGCCGCCGACATGAAGGCGCTGATGCCATGGCTGACCTGGGCTTTCGAGACCCAGAAGGCAACGCTGGCACAGGCCGCGGCCTGATTGGACAAAGGGTGAGGACAATGAACTTCGCCCGCATCTCACACTGATTTGAGTGATCCGCTTCGCTCCCGATGGGAGCGAGGCCTGGCTACCCGCATTCCCATTCAGACCTGATCTTTAAGGAGGCCTCCCATGGCACCTCGTGTTCTCGTATCCGACGAACTGTCGGAAACCGCCGTCCAGATCTTCCGCGACCGCGGCGTCGAAGTCGATTTCCAGCCGAAGCTCGGCAAGGACAAGGACAAGCTCGCCGAAATCATCGGTAACTATGACGGTCTTGCCATCCGTTCCGCCACCAAGGCGACGGAAAAGCTGATCGCCGCTGCGACCAACCTCAAGGTCATCGGCCGCGCCGGCATCGGCGTCGACAATGTCGACATCCCGGCCGCTTCGCGCCGCGGTATCATCGTGATGAACACGCCCTTCGGCAACTCGATCACGACCGCCGAACACGCGATTGCGCTGCTCTTTGCCGTTGCCCGCCAGCTTCCGGCCGCCGACACCTCGACGCAGGCCGGCAAGTGGGAGAAGTCCCGCTTCATGGGTGTCGAAATCACCGGCAAGACGCTCGGCGTCATCGGCGCCGGCAACATCGGCTCGATCGTCTGCTCGCGCGCCATCGGTCTGAAGATGCATGTGCTTGCCTACGACCCGTTCCTCTCCAAGGAGCGTGCCGAAGAAATGGGCGTCACCAAGGTCGAACTCGACGAACTGCTCGCCCAGGCTGACTTCATCACCCTGCACGTGCCGCTGACCGACAAGACCCGCAACATCCTGAGCGCCGAAGCGCTTGCCAAGGCCAAGCCCGGCGTGCGCATCGTCAACTGCGCCCGTGGTGGTCTGGTCGACGAGAAGGCGCTTGCCGAAGCGATCAAGTCGGGCCATGTCGCCGGCGCCGGTTTCGACGTTTTCGAGGTCGAACCCGCAACCGAAAGTCCGCTCTTCGGCCTGCCGAACGTCGTCTGCACGCCGCATCTCGGCGCTTCGACCACGGAAGCCCAGGAGAACGTCGCGCTGCAGGTGGCCGAACAGATGTCGGACTATCTGGTCAAGGGTGCGGTCTCCAACGCCATCAACATGCCGTCGATCACCGCTGAGGAAGCACCGATCCTGAAGCCGTTCATCCGGCTTGCCGATGTTCTCGGCGCCTTCGTCGGTCAGGTGACCGAAAGCGCGATCAAGGAAATCGAGATCCTCTATGACGGCTCGACCGCCGGCATGAACACCAAGGCGCTGACGAGTGCCGTGCTTGCCGGTCTGATCCGGCCGCAGGTCGCCGACGTCAACATGGTTTCGGCGCCGGTCATGATCAAGGAAAAGGGCATCATCCTGTCCGAGGTCAAGCGCGACAAGACCGGCGTCTTCGACGGCTACATCAAGCTGACGGTGAAGACGGCGAACCAGACGCGGTCGGTCGCCGGCACGGTGTTCTCGGACGGCAAGCCGCGTTTCATCCAGATCAAGGGCATCAACCTCGATGCGGATGTCGGCAACCACATGGTCTACATCACCAACACCGACGTTCCCGGCATGATCGGCTTCATCGGCATGACGCTCGGCGATGCGGGCGTCAACATCGCGAACTTCCAGCTCGGCCGCGAGAAGGAAGCCGGTGACGCGATCGCGCTGCTCTACGTCGATGGCGCTGTTTCCGAGGCCGTGCTTGACAAGCTGCGTGCCAATCCGGCAATTCGCCAGGCAAAGCCGCTGGTCTTCAACATCGATTGATGCCAGCCCAGCAAGTGGCAGCACGGTCTGCCACTTTGCCGACCCACTCACGGGACATATCGAGGACGCACCGGCCGACCGCCGGTGCGTTTTCCTGTTTCGAACGCATGTGACGAGAAATGACCGAAATGACATTCCGCTGGCGTGAGGCAAGCCTGCCCGACCTCGCATCCGTATCGGAGATCCAGCTCGTGGTTCACCAGGCCTTTCCCGAGGATGACGCCGTGCTCGCCGACCGCATCGCGCTCAGCCCTGCCGGTTGTTTCATGCTGGACTCAAAGGGCCTGTCGCGCGGCTATGTGTTGAGCCACCCCTGGCTTCGCGGTGCGCCGCCGTCGCTGAACAGCATGCTTGGCGAAATCCCTGAGGCTGCCGATACCTGGTACATCCATGACCTCGCCCTTCTGCCCGAAATGCGTGGCTCCGGGGCAGGGGGCGGCGTGTTGCCGATGCTTGCCGATGTTGCACGGACGGAAGGGTTCCGGTCGATGTCGCTCGTTTCCGTCAACGGATCCCGCCGCTTCTGGGAGCGACAGGGCTTCGAGGTTCGCATGGACGAACGGCTGGTGCAGAAGCTTTCAAGTTATGGCGATGATGCGCTCTATATGGAGCGGCATCTCGTCTGAATGAAAATGGCGCCGATTGGCGCCATTTTCGTCTCGGGATGGATCAAGCTGCGCGCTGCGCAGCGGACCGCCATACCTTCTCCTCGACGGTAAACTGGGCGAGCCGACCGGATAGCACGTTGCTTTCGCCGGCGAGCGCCTGGCTTGCGGCCGAGGTCTGCTCGACCATGGCGGCGTTCTGCTGGGTCATCTGGTCCATCTGGTTGACGGCGGTGTTGATCTCCCGCAGCCCGACCGACTGTTCGCGGGCGGCCGTCGCAATGGCGACGATGCGGTCGTTGATCTCGTTGACCCGCCGCTCGATGTCGCCGAGCGCCGAGCCGGTCGCCTCGACCAGACGCACGCCGGCCGAAACCTCGACACCCGACGCGGTAATGAGCCCCTTGATCTCCTTGGCCGCCGTTGCCGAACGCTGCGCCAGTTCCCGCACCTCCTGCGCGACAACGGCAAAGCCCTTGCCGGCATCACCGGCGCGTGCCGCCTCGACGCCGGCGTTCAGCGCCAGGAGGTTCGTCTGGAAGGCGATGTCGTCGATGACGCCGATGATCTCGCCGATCTTCGAAGACGAGTTTTCGATGCGGCCCATGGCGGTGATCGCGTCGCGAACGACCTCGCTCGAGGTGGCCGCACCCTTGCGGGCCTCGGCGACCATGCGGGTCGCCTCCTCGGCCCGGTTGGTGGAGTTCTGAACTGCTGAGGTGATCTCGTCGAGGGCGGCTGCGGTTTCTTCGAGCGACGCTGCCTGCTGCTCGGTGCGCTGCGACAGGTCGTTGGCTGCCTTGCTGATCTCATTGGCATTGCCGGTGACAACTGAGGTGGAATCGGCGATCGCGCTCACCGTCGAGCGAAGGGCCGCAACGGCAGTGTTGAAGTCCTGGCGCAGCTTTTCGTAGTCGGCGCCGAGATCGGGGACATGGGTCGTCAGGTCGCCGCTCGCGAGCCTTTCCAGTGCGCCGCCGATGGTGCTGACGACATGGGCTTGCACGCGGGCGGTCGCCTGCTGCATTTCCTCGTTGGCGCTGCGCTCGCCGTCGAGCGCCACCTGCTGTTCGCGCTGGCGAACTTCAAGCGCGTTGCGCTCGATCACCGAGGCGCGCAGCACGACGAGGGCATCGGCCATGTGGCCGATCTCGTCGCGGCGGTCGGTATCCGGAACTTCCGAACGGGTGTCGTTGTTCGATACTTCGAGCATCACGTCTTTCAGCCGGTTGATCGGCCGGCTGATCGAGCGGCCGATCGCCATGGCGGCAGCAAGCGTCGCGATCGCGGCGATCGCCGTGGTGATGATCGTCATCAGCAGAGACGCATTGTACTTGGCGGCGAGATCGTCGGCATAGACACCGGTGCCGACGCCCCAACCCCAGGGCTTGAAGCCCTGAATGTAGGAGTACTTCTCGACCGGCTCCTCATGGCCGGGCTTGTCCCAATAGTAGTTGACGATACCGCTGCCCGGGTTCTGCGCCAACGCGATGAGCTCGACGTTAAAGGCTTTGCCGTTGGTATCCTTGAGGCCGCGCACGTCGGTGCCGACGAGCTTCTTGGCGAGCGGGTGGGCGATCATCATGCCGTCGAAGCCGTTGATGAAGAAGTAGCCGTCCTGGCCGAAGCGCATGGCCATAACGGCGGAAATAGCGCGGCTCTGGGCTTCCTCATGCGAGAGCGTGCCATTGCGCTCCTGCTCCTCGAAGCTTGCGATCGTCGAGATCGCCGCTTCGGTGACGTTGCGCAGCATCTGCCGGCGCTCGTCGCTGACTTCCGAGTTGGCGACTTGAGTCTTGTAGGCCATGGCGGCTGCCATGAAGACCAGCGCCATCGCCGTCAATAAGTAGATACGTGTCGAAATTCTAATATTTTTCACTGCCTTAGCCCCAAGGAAAATCCTGGCGGCGACAGAAACACCCATCTGCTAATCAAGCCTTAAGTCGCCTCCCGAGTTCTAGCGATTGCATCGCCCGAAACTTGCCCGGCAGGCGCGAGATTTCTCTAGCGCGGGCGACCTTTTTCGGCGATCGCGATCCCGCCGAGCACCAAGAGCAGGGCGACGAGGTGGAAGAGGTGGAAGGTCTCGCCGATCAGCATCACCGACAGCAGCGTGCCGAAAACGGGAATGGCGTTGATGAACAGGCCGGCGCGGTTGGCGCCGATCATCTCGACACCGCGCACATAAAGCACCTGCGACATCAGCGACGGGAAGATCGCGGCATAGAGAACGATGACCCAGCCCGTGGTATCTGGGACTATCGCCGTGCCTGTGCCGATCTCCCAGAACAACAGCGGGATGGCGCTCAACAGCGCGCCGAAGGCGGGGGCGGCGATGAAGCTCTGCCAGTGCATGGTCGGCTTGTAGCGCAGCGCCACGGTGTAGCCGGCATAAACGATGCAGGCCGCGATCATCAGCGCATCGCCGAAGTTGAATTCGAGCGACAGCAGGCTGGTGACGTCGCCATGGGCCGCCGTCACCAGCACGCCGACGAGGGTGACGGTAAAGCCGATCACTTGGGCGATCGACGCCTTGGTGCGGAAGAGCGCGAAGTTGAAGAGAAAGATCAGCATCGGGATGCCGGCCTGCAGAATGACGGCATTGATGGCGCTCGTATATTTGAGCGCCGAGTAGAGCAGGGCATTGAAGGTGGTGAAGCCGATCGCGCCATAGGCAAGAAGTTGCAGCCAGTGCTTGCGGATCTTGTCCCAGTCGCGGCGGATCTGCGGCGTCATCAGCACCAGGATGACGATGAGCGCGAAGACCCAGCGCAGGGTCGTCAGCATCATTGGGCTCACATGGCCAACGGCCATCTTTCCGGCGACGGAGTTGCCGCCCCAGAAGAGAGCGGTGATGCACAGATAGAAGTAGGCCCTGGAATTCACGATGGTCAGACCTGCATGGGGATGGCGACCGGCTGTCGCGATGGCGGGAGAGCGGAAGATATAGGCTCTATATCCCGGCCTTGTCATGCAAAAAGGGCGGAACGCCCGACATAACGGGGTCGCTTTCCAGATGACAACACAGTATAGATGCGCGGGTTTGAGAACAGCGCAGCCTCGGTTGCGCGCCTGAACAGGAAGAGAATTATGACGAATGTCGTAGTGGTCGGCTCCCAATGGGGTGACGAAGGCAAAGGCAAGATTGTGGATTGGCTCTCCGAGCGCGCGGATATCGTCGTGCGCTTTCAGGGCGGTCACAATGCCGGCCATACCCTGGTGATCGACGGCGTCAGCTACAAGCTGTCGCTCCTGCCCTCCGGCGTCGTGCGTCCCGGCAAGCTTGCCGTCATCGGCAACGGCGTCGTGATCGATCCGCACGCGCTGATCGCCGAAATCGACAAGCTCGGCAAGCAGGGCATTGCGATCACGCCGGACAATCTGCGCATCGCCGACAATGCCACCCTGATCCTGTCGCTGCACCGCGAGCTCGACGGCATCCGCGAGGACGCCGCCTCCAACAGCGGTACGAAGATCGGCACCACGCGCCGCGGCATCGGTCCGGCTTACGAAGACAAGGTCGGCCGTCGCGCCATTCGCGTCATGGATCTTGCCGACCTTGACACGCTGCCGGCCAAGGTCGATCGCCTGCTGACGCACCACAACGCGCTGCGCCGCGGCCTCGGCGAAGCCGAGATCAGCCATGACGCGATCATGCAGGAGCTTTCGTCGGTCGCCGCCAAGGTGCTGCCGTTCATGGACACCGTCTGGGTGCTGCTCGACAAGGCTCGCCGCAAGGGCGCCCGCATCCTGTTCGAAGGCGCGCAGGGCACGCTGCTCGACATCGACCACGGCACCTATCCGTTCGTCACCTCGTCGAACACGGTCGCCGGCCAGGCTGCCGCCGGCTCGGGCATGGGCCCGGGTTCGCTCGGCTATATCCTCGGCATCACCAAGGCCTATACGACGCGTGTCGGCGAAGGTCCGTTCCCGACCGAGCTTACTGATGAAATCGGCCAGTTCCTCGGCGAGAAGGGGCATGAGTTCGGCACGGTCACGGGTCGCAAGCGTCGCTGCGGCTGGTTCGATGCGGCTCTGGTGCGTCAGTCGGTCGCCGCCAACGGCATCACCGGCATCGCGCTTACCAAGCTCGACGTTCTCGATGGTCTCGACGAACTGAAGATCTGCATCGGCTATACTCTGGATGGGCAGCAGATCGACCATCTGCCGGCAAGCCAGGCGCAGCAAGCTTCGGCAAAGCCAGTGTATGTTACGCTTGAAGGATGGAAAGAATCGACGGTTGGCGCGCGCAGCTGGGCAGATCTTCCGGCGCAAGCGATCAAGTATGTCCGCCAGGTGGAAGAACTGATCGGTGCACCGGTTGCTCTTCTTTCGACCAGCCCGGAGCGGGACGACACAATACTTGTGACGGACCCCTTTGAGGACTAGTGTCGGCGAACTGACATTGCGTCGTGATCGCAAAGACATACCTGGGCGTATGAGAAAGTACTAATGGCGGACTTTGTTGCAGTTATTCGCAGGACCGTTGACGGCCTGTCGGAAAACACACCTGAAATGCGGGACAGGGTATACGAGAAGGCGCGCGCGGCCGTGCGCCGCCAACTCGAAAACATGAACCCGCGTCCGTCGGACGACATGATCAATCGCCAGCTGGCGAAGCTCGAAAATGCGATCGCCGAGGTCGACAGCGAACATGCCGAGGCCCTGCCGGCGCTCGACGAGCCGGAGGTAGCCGAGGCGGAGACCGTCGAACCGGTTGCCTCGGACGCTGCAGTAGACGAGCCCGTTCCGGAACCGGAACCGGAACCGGAACCTGAAGCTCAGTCTGCGCCGGTTGCCGAAAGCGAACCGGTGGCCGTTGCCGAACAGGTCGAACAGCCGGCCGCGGAACCGGAAAGCGCCGCCGAGCCCTACCACCATGTCGAGGCTTATGAGGAACCGACGCATGTCGTCGAGCCTCATGCTGAACTGGCCGAGGAAACTCCGGTCGAGCCGGTAGAATACGAACCGGTCGTTGAGCCTGCCGAAGCCGTTGCGGCGCCGCTGGACGAAAGTCCCGTCGTGGCTCAGCCGCACGAAGACGCGCCAGCCTACGAAGCGCCCGAGTATTCGGAGCCGGTGGCAGAAACGCAGGACACATCGGAGCCTTCCCCGTCGGTCGAGGCGCAGCACCATGCCGCGCATGAGCCGGCCTGGGAGGAAGCGCCGGCGGCAAACGCCGAGCAGAAGCCGGCACTCTCGGAGTGGGACCTGCCCGAGTGGGAGACCGTTGGTCCGACTTCGACCGTCGCTCCGGTTGCCGAACACCTCAGCGACGAGCGTGCCGCCGAGGCCCACGAACCGGATAACGCGCCCGAGCTCCTGGGGATGCACCCGGTTGCCGAGCCGGACCAACATGCGCCTGAGGCGACGCCGAAGGCGGACCCGGTGCGCGGCTGGTCGTTCGACGACAATGACCCCTTCGCGGCGATCGAAGAGCGGCGGGCCGAGAAGACTTCCGAACCGGAGATCAGCGACTGGTCATGGCCGGTCGAAAAGCCTGTTCAGGCTACTGCCGCACCGGCGGCACAGAACCAGCAGGAACGCGCTGGTACCGCTTGGGATCATATCGACGACCTGCTCGGTTTCGAGGACGCGGCCAATACTGCTGCGGCGGGAGCCGGAGCTGCGGCCGCAGCGCGCGAGCCGGAACGGGCTGGCGAAGCAACCCCGGCGGCGCCGAGGCCGACATCTTACCGGGCCACGCCGAAGCCGTCGCGCTTCAGCATTAAGCGTCTCGCGATTGCGGGCGTCGCCCTGCTGGCGCTTGGCGGCGGCGGGTTTGCCTACTGGCAGAACCGAGAGGCCGGCAATGCCTGGATCTCCGGCATGGTGGCGTCGATAACCTCGGTGGTGTCAAACATCGGCGGAGCGCCGGCAGAACAAAGCACGCCGCCGCAGCCCGCTGGCGAAACCGCCACGCAGGAACCGGCTGCGCACGACGATACCGTCGCTCCGGACAACAGCTCGACCAAGTTCACGCAGCGCCTGATGGCGGACGGATCGGAAACCGACGACGGTCCGGCCAACCCAACCGGCGAGAGCGCGGCGCAGGAAGGCAAGTCCGTGGCGCCGCAGACGGAGGCAGGCAAGCCTGTCGAAGCGGCCGCCGGGCAGGGCGGCACGGCCGGCCAGGCCGGAGCGCCTGCGACAGGACAGCCGGCGGGCCAGCCGAACCAGCCTGAAGTCGCGCTTGCGACCGGCGAGAAGATGTTCCTCTACGAGGAGCGTCTTGGCCAGTCTTCGCCCACGGCCGTTCCGGGAACCGTGGCATGGACGGTGAAGGAGGAGTCGCCTGGCGGCGATGCCAAGCCCGAACCGGCAATCCAGGCCCAGATCACCGTTCCCGACCGTGGCCTCACCGCGCTGATGACGATCAAGCGGAATGCGGATCCGTCGCTGCCGGCAAGTCACGTCATCGAATTCGTGTTCTCGCTGCCGTCGAACTTCGAAGGCGGCGCTATCGACAGCGTCCAGCGCGTATCGATGAAGCGGACCGAGCAGGACCGGGGAGACGCCTTGATCGCGGTTCCGGCCAAGATCACCGACGATTTCCACATGATCGCGCTGAACGATGCGACGGACGCCATCGGCAACAACACCGAACTGCTGCGTAGCCGCAGCTGGATCGATATTCCGCTCACCTATCGCAACGGGCGCCGCGCGCTGCTGACGCTTGAGAAGGGGCAGAGCGGTACGGATGCCTTCAACCAGGCGATGCGCGCCTGGTCGACGACGGGAACGGCTGCCGAAAGCAACAGCCAGTAAGCTCGATAAGAGCGATAGATACAGAAAACCCGGCGGAAGCAACCGCCGGGTTTTTTTATTGGATTTCGCGTTCTTGAAGCAGAACCTTCGCTGAAGTGCTGCAGTCGCCTCAGGCGCCTTCGACGACGCGCAGGGAATTGGCGCGCTCCAGCGCTGCCTTGCGCACGGCATCCTGAACCTTTTCGAAGGCGCGAACCTCGATCTGTCGGACGCGCTCGCGGCTGATGTCGAACTCGGCCGAAAGATCCTCAAGCGTCAGCGGATCTTCGGTCAGACGGCGTGCTTCGAAGATGCGACGCTCACGGTCGTTGAGCACCTTCATCGCGTTCGCCAGCAGCGCCCTGCGGCTTTCGAGTTCGTCCTGCTCGATCAGGATTTCTTCCTGGTTGTCGTGATCGTCGACGAGCCAGTCCTGCCATTGGCCGGAATCGCCTTCGCTCGCCTTGATCGGCGCATTGAGCGAGGCGTCGCCGGACAGGCGGCGGTTCATCGACACGACTTCGTCCTCGCTCACCTTGAGCGTGGTGGCGATTTCCTTGACCTGCTCCGGCTTCAGGTCACCCTCATCGAGTGCCTGGATCTTGCCCTTGAGGCGGCGCAGGTTGAAGAACAGCCGCTTCTGGTTGGCGGTCGTGCCCATCTTGACCAGCGACCACGAGCGCAGGATGTACTCCTGGATCGCCGCCTTGATCCACCACATTGCGTAGGTGGCGAGACGGAAGCCGCGATCGGGTTCGAACTTCTTCACGGCCTGCATCAGGCCGACGTTGCCCTCCGACACGACTTCGCCGATCGGCAGGCCGTAGCCGCGATAACCCATCGCGATCTTGGCGACGAGGCGAAGGTGGCTGGTGACGAGCTTGTGTGCCGCTTTGCGGTCGTCATGTTCCTGGTACCGCTTGGCGAGCATGTACTCTTCCTGCGGCTCCAGCATCGGGAACTTGCGAATTTCGTCGAGGTAACGATTGAGGCCGCCTTCTCCAGCGGCAATGGACGGCAAATTGTTTCGGGCCATATGAAGCACCCCCCTTTTTAGTCTCCGGCCTCCGGTCGGCAAGCCGGGCATGTGGGTCTTCGTCAAGACCCCACGAACGTAGAAAATAAGTACGGCGAAAGCATGATTCAAGGAGTCCGGTTCACAAGCATGTGACGCCGGAGCGACGGAAATGTCACGAATAGAGGCTCGCCTTAGATCGGAATTCTTTCGCCGGATTTCAAGGGGCGGTCACTCCCCGCTGCGCAGCGCGTCGATCAGCGCTGCCATGTCGGCCGGCATCGGTGCTTCGAAATGCATGGTCTCGCCGGTCGAGGGGTGTTCGAACTGCAGCATGAAGGCATGCAGCGCCTGGCGGTGAAACTGATTGACCACGGTCTTGGCGGCCTCCGGCAGAAGGTTCGCCTTGGTTCTGAAGGCGGCGCCGTATTCGGGATCGCCGATCAGCGGGTGGCCGATATGAGCCATATGCACGCGGATCTGGTGGGTCCGGCCCGTTTCCAGGTGGCATTCGATGGTCGAGGCGAGCGAGGTGCCGTCGGGCTTTTCGAGATAGCGCTCGACCACCTCGTAATGGGTAATCGCCTCGCGGGCGTCGTCGCTGTCCTCGCGTTTGACCGCGCGCTTCGTCCGGTCGCCGGCGCGGCCGAGCGGCGCGTCGATCGTACCCTTCAGTTGCCGTGGCCGCCCCCAGACGACCGCCCGGTAGGCGCGCTCGAGCGGGCCGGTGCGACCGTGGTCGGCAAACTGGTCCGAGAGATGGCGATGGGCCGCATCGTTCTTGGCGACGACCATGACGCCGCTCGTCTCCTTGTCGAGGCGATGGACGATGCCGGGGCGCTTGACGCCGCCGATGCCCGACAGGCTGCTGCCGCAATGGTGGATCAGGGCGTTGACCAGCGTGCCGGTCCAGTTGCCGGCGCCCGGATGCACGACAAGGCCGGCCGGCTTGCACAGCACGATCAGGTCGCTGTCCTCATAGAGCACGTCGAGGGGGATGTTCTCGCCCTTCGGCTCGGGATCTTCCGGCTCGGGCAGGTCGATCTCGAAAACGTCGCCCGGTTGTACCTTCTTCTTCGGTTCGCTCACCGGCTTGCCGTTGACCGACACCGCACCCTGTTCGATCAGGGCCTTGATGCGGTTGCGGGAGAATTCACCCGAAAGTGCGTCCGTCAGGAAGGAATCGAGCCGCCCTGCGGCATCCTCGCCCGCCGTCAGGACTTTCCTATTGGCCGTTGCTTGTTTAAAGGGGTCGTTCATTCCGCTAAAAATCCGAAAAAAGGCCAGCCATGACCGCAATCGAGCCCGACGACCAGGAAGACAAGCCGCTAGATCCGGCGATGGAAAATGTCCGCCGCAAGATGGTGAAGCTGCAGCTCGTCTCGGCCGGCGTCATGTTGGTCATGCTTATGGCTGTCCTTGGAACGATTGTCTACAAGCTGACACGCACGGATGAGAAAGCGCCGGCCCAGACGTCCGCTGCCGTCGTCCCGAGCGAGGCACCGCTCAACGCCGTTGCCGCGCTGCCCGCAGGCTTCACCGTGACGAATGTCGCGCTTTCGGGCTCGCAGGTGCTGTTCTACGGCAACCTGCCCGGCGCCGAGCCGCGCGCCATCGTCTTCGACATCGGCACCGGCCGCATCGTTGCGGATATTACCGTTCGGACGAACTGACGGCATGCCAGGCGCCCTCCCGCCCGTCTTGCGCATCGACGATCCCGCCGATCCCCGGATCGCCGGTTTCGTCTCGATCAAGGAGCGCGATCTGACGGGGCGGCAGGGTCGCTTCATCGCCGAAGGCACCGTGGTGCTGCGCATGCTGGCTGCCGCGCACGAGACCGGCCGTGGCTTTGCGGCGGAGGCCCTCCTGCTTCTGGAAAACCGTCTGGAGGGCGTTGGCGACATTCTTCGGCGTTTCCCGCCTGACGTGCCGGTCTATGTGGCGAATGCGCAGGTGTTCGACGCGATCGCCGGCTTCAACATGCATCGCGGCGTGCTGGCACTCGGGCGCCGCGAAGGCGAGCCGGATCGCGACGCGCTGATCGCGTCGCTACCCGCGTCGAGCCTGGTGCTGGCGGCCTGCGGCATCTCCAACCACGACAATATGGGTGCGCTTTTCCGAAACGCCGCGGCCTTCGGGGTCGATGCGGTGCTGATGGACGAGACGAGCTGCGATCCGATGTACCGCAAGGCGATCCGCGTTTCCGTCGGTTCCGTGCTGACGGTGCCTTTTGCCCGCGAAGGGTCCGTTGCCGTCATGCTGCAGCAGCTGCAGGATGCGGGCTTTGCAATCTGGGGCCTGTCGCCGGCGGGAACGATCGACATCGGGGCGATCCCGGCGGCACAGCGCACGGCGCTTCTGATGGGGACCGAGGGCGAGGGGCTGCCGCAATCGGTGATGACGGCGATCCAGACGGCGCGCATCCGCCAGCGTCCTGGGCTCGACAGCCTCAATGTGTCGACCGCGGCGGGCATCGCATTGCACCAGGTGGCATTGATCAACGGCCGGATCTGACGGTTCGCACTGGTGTAAGGGCAGATGATTCCGACCGCTGCGCGCACTACTCGCGCGGCAGGATGTCCTTGACGCGCTTTGCCAGGCTTTTCCTGTTACCGGTGCCTTCTTCCTCGCCCGAGAGCAGGCCGAGGATGGGGGAGGCGGCGCCTTCGTTCGTCGCCGTCAGTGCGACCATGCCCGCGGCGATTGCTGCGACTTCATCACGAAGCGCCTCGTCATGGGCTGCGGACTTGGAGTTGGTTAGGCGCTCCGAAAGGGCGGTGGCGCGATTGCGCAGGTCGTCGGCGGCGACGATGGAGCCGGGCTCCCCTCCTACGGATTGGGCCGGTTCCGCGGCGCCGTTGGCGGCCGGTTCGGATGCCGGCTTGCGGTCGCGGCGCAGGGGAAAGGCGACGCCCGCGGCGCGGAGAGCCTTGGCGGCGTCACGCATTTCCTGGTTGGTGTCCTTGACCTTGGCTTTCAATCTCTCGATTTCCCCGGCGCGCCTTTCGAGCGCGCTCTCGCGATCGGCGCTGGTCGCCATTTCGCGCGCAAGCTTGTCTTCCAGCCGGTGAAGGCGGGTCCCGTCGCGCGACAGGCGGAGCTCCATTTCCTTTGCATGGGTGGTCTCGGTCTTCAAGTCGCTGCGCAGGGCTTCGCGCTCGTCGCGCAGCGTGGCAATCCGGCTCTTCAGATGCTCGACCTCGGTCTCGCGCGCAGCCAGATCGATCCGCAGATTGTCGGTCTGGGCCGCATCCTGGGCGAGCTGGGCGTCGCGCTTTCTGATCTCGTCAGCCTTGCCGGCGTTGTCCCGCTCGACGCTGTCGAGGGTCGCCTTCATGCGTTCCAGCCGCTGTTCGAACTGGCGGATGGCCGAGCGCATGTCTGCCGCCTCAACGTTCATGTCGGCCAGCTGGGCGTGCAGATCGGCGTTTTCGCCACTGAGGCGACGGGCTTCCTGCAGGCTCTTCTCGTTGGTCAGCATCAGCGACACGCCCTTGTCCCGTTCGCGCTTCAGGGCCTGAAGCGTGCGGGCATTCTCGGCGGCAAAGGCGGCGCGGGCAGCATCCTTTTGCGCGCGCACCTCCTGAGGGCTGAGCGGCATCGTCGCTTTCAGCCGGTCCTCGGCGAAACGCACGATCCGGCGGTGGATCGCCGGTGCGACCAGGAGACCGATGATGATCGCCGTCAGAAAGCCCAGGGCAAAGAGAAGCGAGAATTGGATCACGAGCTGGCCGTTTCGAAACTGGACCGGAAACCGAACCGCCTGCCCGGCCACAAAGGGCACGGCAGGCGCTCCATCTTCCGCTTCCTTGCACTAAACATGACGTTTCGTGCGCTGCAAGTCTATGGTGCCGGATTTTGCGACAGGCAGGTCCGGCAACGGTCTTAGAAAGGATTCCAGGTGGGGGTCTGGGTCATCTTGAGGTAGCCGACATTGACGCCGAGGCGCGCGCCGATGCCAGTGCGGATCGGCACCACGACGATGTTCTCGTCGGTCAGCACCGTCATGCCGACGCCGGCAACCACATAGGCCGAGCCGGAGACGCCGCCGAAGCGCTTGTAGAGCGCCGGCACGCTCGGCAGATTGTAGACGAGCATCATGGCGCGGCTGCCCTGGCCACCCCAGTCGATGCCGAGCGACGGACCCTGCCAGAAGACGCTGTGCTGTCCGGCATTCTTGGTGTTGAGCTCGCCTTCGCCATAGGTGAGGCCGGCGATGAACGCGCCTGAGCCTTCCTGCCCGAGAATGTAGCCGTTCGGCAGGCCGTAGCGTTCAAAGGCACGTTCGACGACCTTGGCAAGGCCGCCCGAGGTTTCGCCGAAGAAGCCGTGACCGGCATCGACGATTTCCTGCATTGTGTATTGGCTGTTGTTGTTCGCCGACTGGGCGTGCGCAGCGGACAGGGCGCCGGCGACCAGAAACATCGTGGCCAGGACAACACGGCGAGCCGATGTGGCTGCCTTCATGATCTGATGCATCATATCCTCCGTCAGGCGCGAAAATTGCTCGCTTGCGGGTTTGCAGTGGCCGACAGTCAGATCACTGCTCGGCCAGTTGGGGTCTGGACCAATGCCATGCAATTTGAACTGATGGTCTTAACAATCGGTTTACCAAATGTGGTGTCATTATGTTCCACTGATGAACGGCTGCGCCGGGCAGCTCATGACTTGCGTCTTCACGCGTGAGGCTTTACCGGCGTGACCACGGCGCGTGCTCCAGGCGACGGCCGATGGCACCAAACAAGGAACTAAGATGGCAACGAATCCGAACCTGACATTGACGGGACCCGATCTGGCCGCGCTTCTGTGCAGCCGGGTTTGCCACGACATCATTTCCCCGGTCGGCGCCATCAACAACGGCCTGGAACTGCTCGACGAGGGCGGCGCCGATGCCGATGCGATGGACCTCATCCGCACGAGCGCGCTCAACGCCTCTGTCCGGCTGAAGTTTGCGCGCCTTGCCTTCGGTGCCTCGGGTTCGGTCGGCGCGTCGATCGACACTGGCGAAGCGGAAAAGGCCGCCAAGGATTTTGCCGCTGCCGAGAAGAAGACCGAGGTCAATTGGCACGGCCCGCGGGCGATCATCGCCAAGAACCGGGTCAAGCTGCTTCTGAACCTCTTCCTGATTGCCTACGGCGCCATTCCGCGCGGCGGCTCGATCGACGTGACGCTCGAGAATCCGGAATTCGACGCCGCGTTCACGCTCGTTGCGAAGGGCCGGATGATGCGGGTACCGCCGAGGCTGGTGGAACTCCTGTCCGGCACGCCGGAAGAGGCGGTCGATGCCCATTCGATCCAGCCCTATTACACCGTGCTTCTCGGCGAGGAGGCGCGCATGGACATCGCCGTTACCTCGACCGGCGAGGAAATCATCTTTACGGCCAAAATGCAGCCTGAGGTTTAATTAGGCTGCGCCAGGTATTCCGATTTCGTGACTTCTCGACAGCCGCCGGGTGCCATCGCATCCGGCGGAAACGTATCTGCCATATGCGTTTCGATCTCGCTCGCATTCTGGAAAATTTAATGTTTTCAGCGTGTTGATCCTGCATGAAAAAGCTTCGTTAAGCAAACTCCGTAACGAAATCTTTCCCAAATTTGTATAGAGTTGTTTCAGGAATGCCGATACGCGTATAGGTAAGTGGCGAAGGGAGTTGGACATGCGACGTTTGATGATTGCCGACGGCTCGGATGTCGTGCGGAAAGTTGGAAAACGTATCCTCTCCGGCATGGGCTTCATGGTTTACGAGGCGTCGAACAGCCTCGAGGCGCTTGTGCGCTGCGAAGCGGAACTCCCGAACATCCTGATCATCGACGCGGGTCTCGAAGGCGCGCTCGAGCTCATCGGCAATATTCGCCGGTTGCCGAACGGCCCTTCGGTGCGGATCTATTACTGCGTCGTCGAGGCAGACCTGAAGAAGATGATGGCCGGCAAGCGCGCTGGCGCGGACGACTTCCTGCTGAAGCCTTTCGACCGCAAGATCCTGACCAGCGTTTTCGCGAGCCAGTCGATGGCGGCCTGAGCCGCCTTATCCTGATCTGTTTGCAGCAAAATCAAGCCGTGGCATTTGCCGCGGCTTTTTGTTGTGTGCGGAGCGGGCGAGCGGATCAGATTTTCGAGCGTCGGGGAAGGGGAGGGTGCAGGCGCGCGCAACCCTGGCATCCGCCGGGCATTGCAGGATCGGCAAGCGTGGTTGTTTGCGCGCAAAACAAAACCCGCCTCATAAGGCGGGTTTTGCGAAACTCTTGAATGTCGGGCCCGCATCATGCGGGGATCGGTGCAAGCCCTGGCGGGGAATCAGGCAGTTTCGGCGTATTCGGCACCATCCGGCTCGCGCAGCACATAGCCGCGGCCCCAGACGGTTTCGATGTAGTTGGCGCCGCCGGCGGCGTTTGCAAGCTTCTTGCGCAGCTTGCAGATGAAGACGTCGATGATCTTCAGTTCCGGCTCGTCCATGCCGCCGTAGAGGTGGTTCAGGAACATTTCCTTGGTGAGCGTCGTGCCCTTGCGCAGCGAGAGCAGCTCGAGCATCTGGTATTCCTTGCCGGTCAGGTGGACGCGCTGTCCGCCGACTTCAACCGTCTTGGCATCCAGGTTGACGATGAGCTCGCCGGTGGAGATGACCGACTGGGCGTGGCCCTTGGAGCGGCGGACGATCGCATGAATGCGAGCGACCAGTTCGTCCTTGTGGAACGGCTTGGTCATGTAGTCGTCTGCGCCGAAGCCCAGGCCGCGAACCTTGTCTTCGATGCCGGCCATACCCGAAAGAATCAGGATGGGTGTCTTCACCTTGGAAAGACGCAGCGTTCTCAAGACTTCGTAGCCGGACATGTCCGGCAGATTGAGGTCGAGAAGGATGATGTCATAGTCATAAAGTTTGCCGAGATCGACGCCTTCTTCACCGAGATCGGTGGTGTAGACGTTGAAACTCTCGGACTTGAGCATCAGCTCAATGCTCTGAGCCGTTGCACTGTCGTCTTCAATTAATAGAACCCGCATATTCTTCCCCTTTTCCGCCGCCCAAGGTTGTCGTGGCACCCTTACGCGATACGGATCCAGTCGTTGCCTGATTTGGAGGCTGCCACCAAATGGTTAACAAATTCTGATTCCCTCTGGCAAGGTGTATCGAGTTTGTTAAATATTTTTAGCAGTCTCCTGATTTCAAACGTGAATCCAGAACGGCTAATCTCATGTGAAACATGAGGAAATGCCGTTATCTGACTCTTCTGACTCGTTAATGCCGGGGCGGTCACATTTCGTGCCTCAGCATTTACGGAGCCTTAAATCATCACGCCTATGATTAACGATGCCCGTAAACGAAAGGTTACCAGCGGTAGGCTTTTGTTAATATCGCTGAAGATTTTTCGTTTCCGGCCCTGTTCGGGCCGGCTCGCGGGCAAATCAGTAACCGGGGTCTCGTTATCCACGGGAGTATTGCGTATGAAAGCACGTGAGAGCCTTGTCCGCCTGAAGGAATTTCAGGTCCGGGAGAAGCAGCGTCAGCTGAACCAGCTTCAGATGATGATGGCTGAGTTCGAACGGATGACCAAGGATCTGGAAAATCAGATTATTTTCGAGGAGAAGAAGTCGGGTATCTCCGATCCCCAGCACTTCGCCTATCCCACCTTCGCCAAGGCCGCACGTCAAAGAGCCGACAATCTTCAGGTTTCCATTCGCGAACTGAAGACGCAGCAGGATGCTGCCGAACTCGCGCTCGAAGAAGTGCAGGCCGAATACGCGAAGGCGGCGGCCCTCGAAGAGCGGGACACGTCGACCCGCCTGCGGGCATAGCTGCGGCTCCTGCGCCATAATCCGGCGCAGCGGGCCGTAACGCCTTGTTCCAAAGGGTGATTTGAACCCCGAGCCGGATCCGGCAAGGGGGATTTGTCCGTTGGACGGGCCGATTGCCCGTTTCGGAGCAGATGGTTCCATCCTTGACGGATCATGCGGCTGGCATGATCCGATCCGGCACGATCGTGACAAGACAAAAAGACCCGCCCGATGCCTCGGCATCCGGGCGGGTCTTCTCATTTTGGGACCTGCAGGGCCGCGCCTCTTTCAAGACGCGGGTCGCGATTTCGATTTAAGATTTGTGCCGTGGCTGCCGGCGCGGTTGTCTCAACCCTGGATGACATCCTGCCATTCGGGATGTCGCATCGCCTGGGCCTTCATGAAAGGGCAGAGCGGAATGATCTTCCAGCCGCCCCTGCGGGCTTCCTCGATCGCATGCTTGGCCAGCGCCTGGCCGACACCCTTGCCGCGCAGAGCATCCGGAACGAGCGTATGATCGACGATGATCAGTTGAGGCGAGGTGCGCGAATAGGTCATTTCACCGGTATGGCCTTCGACTGATGTCGAGTAGCGGCCGTGCGATCCGGTTTCCTCGTGCATAATTTCCATGGCAGCCTTCCTTGATGAACGGGTTTGTCTGCGTGGAAGCTAGCGCAGTTTTCCGCAAATCGGAATCGCCTGCCCCGCCATCGCCGGAGGACAGATCGTTCGTTAAACGCAACCAATGCCGGTGCGCGCGGGACCTGGAAAAACGACGGCGGCGGCCCCGGGAAACCCGGAGCCGCCGCGCGACCTATGGCCCTGTGATGGGCGAACTAGTGGCGATACTGCTGGATGCGAGTGGTGCGCAGGCCGGCGAGACCGTGATCGTTGATCGAGGACTGCCAGGACAGGAACTCCTCGACGGTAAGGGTATAGCGTTCGCACGCCTCTTCCAGGCTCAACAGGCCACCGCGCACGGCGGCAACAACCTCAGCCTTCCTGCGGATCACCCAGCGCCGGGTATTAGCCGGCGGAAGATCCGCAATCGTCAGAGGGCTGCCATCGGGGCCGATGACATATTTCACGCGTGGTCGCATCATTTCGGTCATGGGACTCTCTACACAAACTCAAGACCATATGACCGTGACCTTAGCCTGCCACATTTAACATTTGCCTAAGCGTCAAGTAACAATTTGCTCATAATTTGAGACACTTCCGGCGGGCTTTTATCCGCGTGTGGCGCCCCTTAGATCTTGGGGCAATATTTCCCCGACTTGTGGAAACGCTTGAGAACAATCCGGATTCTCCCGGAATTGACATGGGAGCCATGCAAATACCACATTTCACTTTAACTAAAATTTTTGGTAACGAAGCCCCGAAATAAGGATGAGCGTCGTATGTACGCTCCCGCATTCATTCTTGGTGCATCGTCATAGTTTTCACAACCGGGCGCGTTTCTTTCGCGGGCAGGCCGGGAGCGGCAGTTTTATTTCGCCTGTCGGGTGAATTTCATGCTCCTGAAGATGTGGGGCGTTGTTTGTATTTCTCTCGACCGGCGCGGTGGCGCCGGGGATGTGGTGATCGCAGATGAAGGAATCGCATGAACCGGCCTTGCTGCGCGAGGCTGAAACGGTGGAGATGTTTTCGGACATCGATACGGCCACCGTCCGCACCGAGTACGAACTTCTGCATCTCATGCGGCGGTTGATCGCGCGCTATGGCTTCGGCCATTTCATGATCGCGCGCATGCCGCTGGCCGAACAGCAGCGCTTTTCCGAGCGGCTAGTGCTCAGCAACTGGCCGTCCGAACTGGTGCGCCAGTACGACGCCTGCGAGACTTTCCAGTCGAGCGGGCTGGTCGAAAAGTTGCGGTTCACCAAGCTGCCGGTGACCGGCGGGGCCGAGCTGCTTGATGTTGCGGCCAAGCCCGCGGACGAGGCCATGGTGCACCGCCTGCTGGCCCATCCGGAGATGGCGCGCCATTTCGCGGTGCTGCTGCACACGAGTGGCGGCGATCCCTTCATCGCCATGCTTTCGGGCCGCCGCGAGGCACCTGCCGGCGTCGAGCGGGCGACGCTGTATCTCACGCTGGTCCAGCTTTTCGAATGCCTGGAGCGCACCTTCGACACCGGCAATACGGCACGTGAAAAACTCTCGAGCCGCGAGTTGGAATGTCTGCGCTGGGCGGCTGCCGGCAAGAGCAGCGACGAGATCGGCATCATCCTGGGGATCTCGACCTACACGGTCAGCAGCTACTTCAAGAGCGCGACCCGCAAGCTCGATGCCGTCAACCGCATGCAGGCGATTGCCCGCGCCATGCGATTGAAGCTGATCTGACGCCTTTAAGGCCGGGCAGCGGCAGCGGCCGGCCTTGCCGCCGGACGGACAAGTTTCTATATGTCGCGGAACTGAAAGTACTGCGGCGCGCTCTATGCATCCGATTGATGCCGGCCGCCGCGGAGCCGAAGATGCCGTGTGCCGAGAGTTCCTCGGCAAAGCATCGCATGAAGCGTGAAACAGGGCAGGCGCAAGGTTGCCGCCCGAAGGCCGGATTGGATCCCGTGAACAGTCTCGATTTTGACCGCAAGCCCGAAGATACGCGTGTCGTCGTTGCCATGTCCGGTGGCGTCGATAGTTCCGTCGTTGCCGGCCTGCTCAAACGCGAGGGCTACGACGTTCTCGGCATCACGCTGCAGCTCTACGATCACGGCGCCGCCGTGCACCGTGCCGGCTCCTGCTGTGCCGGCCAGGACATCGACGATGCACGCCGCGTTTGCGAAACCCTCGGCATTCCCCACTACGTGCTCGACTACGAAGCGCGCTTCCGCGAAACGGTGATCAATCCCTTCGCCGAAAGCTATATCGCCGGCGAAACGCCGATCCCTTGCGTTGCCTGCAACCAGACGGTCAAGTTTGCCGACCTGCTTTTAACCGCCAAGGAGCTTGGCGCCGATGCGCTGGCGACCGGCCACTACATCCGCTCGCGCCCGAGCCCGAAACCGCGCTATGCCGGCCAGCGGGCGCTCTACCGGCCGACGGATGCCGATCGCGACCAGAGCTACTTCCTCTTTGCAACGACGCAGGAGCAGATCGACTATCTGCGCTTCCCCTTGGGGCATCTCTCCAAGGCCGAGACCCGCAAGCTCGCCGAGGAGATGGGCCTCGTCGTCGCCCAGAAGGCCGACAGCCAGGACATCTGTTTCGTGCCCCAGGGCAAGTACAGCGACATCGTGTCGAAGCTGAAGCCGAATGCAGCGCTTTCCGGCGAGATCGTGCATCTCGACGGCCGCGTGCTCGGCACGCATGAGGGCATCCTGCACTACACGATCGGCCAGCGCCGCGGCATCGGCGTTGCGACCGGCGAGCCGCTCTACGTCGTCTATCTCGACGCCCGCTCGCGCCGCGTCATCGTCGGCCCCAAGGAGGCGCTGGAAACGCGCCGCGTCTACCTGCGCGACGTCAACTGGCTGGGTGATGAGGACGTCGAAGTGGCCGCTGCGCGGGGCTTTGAATGTTTCGCCAAGGTGCGCTCCACCCGCCAGCCGGCGCCTGCCGTGCTCGCGATGGACGAAGAGGGCATCTATGTGGAGCTTGCGGAAGGCGAAGCCGGTATTGCACCCGGCCAAGCCTGCGCACTCTATTCCGGCGTCGGCGAGGATGCGCGCGTTTATGGCGGCGGATTTATTCGCAAATCGGAACGCGAAGCCGGCGCAGAAGCCGCGCTGAAGGCGCTGCTTTCGGCGCAGGCAGCCGCCTGAAGCCCTTGATTTCCGGGCTGTTGTGAAAACTTCACATTTTCCCGGAGACTTGGGTTGACAGTGGGCGGAAGCGGGCCGTATAAGCCGCCCGTCCGGTCAAGACGGCTTCCACTTCGAAGCCCTGACGCGGTACCCGGCGGAGTAGCTCAGTAGGTTAGAGCAGAGGAATCATAATCCTTGTGTCGGGGGTTCGAATCCCTCCTCCGCTACCATTTGTTCCCGAGTGAATCGATAATAGTTTGCTTGTACGGCATGCGTTACCACCTCGGGGCGAATGAGGTGGTCGATTCATTACGCGCGCTGGATGAGTTGCTGAAAAGGCGCCAAGCGGGCACTCTGTTTGAATGCTCTTAGCCATCCGCAGTGTGCAAATGTACACGTGCTGCGGTGTTCGGCAGGAAATCGATGACGGGTACCCTCAGCCTAAAATCAATCGGTCTTTCCGTACCGTCTTCATATTGTGCGTTTACAATGATCTCAGCGATCGTTGCAGTGCTAAGACCCCCAATGAGTTCGATGAAGTCTTCAACTTCTTCCTGGAAGAGCAGTTGGAAGTCGAAGATATCTGGACGACCTTGTCTGTCTATCCAGCCTTCTACGCCAGGCACTGTGTTGAGCCATCCTGCCGCATTGATCCCGCAGTCGTTGACGACTCCGCCGGGCGTGAATTGGTCCTCAGACCAGCGAAACTTGATCGGCATGGGAATTGCGACATCCGCGCACCGGATCCTGATCCGGTGAATGGCGAGGGTACGCCTGTTCCAATTGATGAAGCGCAGAACCGCACGTGTGTGGTCGAAAGCGTAGACGTGGACCTGAAAGACGGGATCGCCATCTCCGAGCGCGAATGCAGTTTGTCGCCTTTGTTCCGCCAATTGGTGATAAACGAAGTATGCGCCGACTGCGGCTGCGAGAAATCCCACCCAGCCGGCCGTCGCTGCCAGCCAATCCTGTACGGTGCATCTCGACGCTTCGCAGAGCTCCCAGTTCGTCACATCTGGAAAGAAGCGAATAAGCAGTGCAAAGGCGGCCAAGGTCAGCGCGCTTAGAACCGGAATGTAGAAGCCTCTGTCGTTCATAGGCATATCCCCCATCCTACGCATGGTAAGCGGGGACGGTTCCATTCCGCAATCTGGAGATGACTGCTCGTGGCTGGCCGGTTACGGCATCAATCTCTAACGATTCTAAGATTGCAATGATTGATGAGTGAGATCTGGCACGAAAGCGCTCGTCTGAGGCACGCACAATCGCCGTCAATGGTGCGGCGGCTTCAAGGGCAATGTCAGCGCCGGTCCGCTCTTGACCCCGAACTGTCTGCGGAACTGCCTTGATGCGCTGCCGTCAAAGAGCGATTGCGGCAGCGGGGCGCCGATGGCCCATTTGTATTTGGCGTCCTGATCGTTGCTCAGCGCCTGATGCGCCACGGCGCTCAGGGGCAGGACGTATTCCGGCTTGCGCAGGCCTCTTTCGGAATTGCCGAGCCAGGTCAGTACCACCAGGATTTCGCCGCCGAGTTCCAACGCATCGAGTGCGAGCGGTTTTCCGCCGACGGAGGCGCGGACGGCCTGCTCGTGGAACTTGAACGCGCTGAGTTTCAGTTCGTTTTGCGGATCCGTCATTTCGGGCCTTCCTGGATATGCTGCTAACGCTGTCTTGAGCGGCGATTCGTTCAGTCAGCGTTCCCTATCATAATCCCTTTGGCCATACATGGAGCCGATGATCGATGCAAAAGGCCCCGCCATCATCGATGGCAGCGCCTGCAGATGCGACTTGAGAGGGTGTGCGTAGAAACCAGTCAGGCATGCTGCCCGGCTGGCGCCGCGGGGTAGGTCGCTTCAGCGATGAATCGACGAAGTGATCGTCGTGTAGTCCGGCAGGTCGATGTTGGCGATTTCGGCTGCGCGATATTGGGACAGGGCGAAGTGCATGATGGCGATCACGGTGATCGAGAAGACCAGTACGGTGACGTTGACGCCGAAAGCGGTTTTGATCATGTCCTTGTCCTCCAGTCCCTGCGTTCGTTGATGTGTGGCTAAGAACCGTGACATGGAGACTATCGTGTGGCGTCAATCGTGCTGTTCCCCGGGGAACATGGAATATGGTTGCTGAATTCTTAACCGGCGTGGCCTGAAAACCGCAGGTGCGGAGATCGCTTGCGATCGTCGGGGCTGCGGATAAGGTGCGCGGTCCGGGACCGGATCAGGACCGGACATCTTCACAGGCTGACGCCCTCGCAAAGTCGCGTTGGCCACAGCCGGACGCGCGGCACGCCTCGCGCTGCCGCATTTTCAGAAGCGATTGCATCATGACCATCTCCATCCGCCCCTCCCGTCCATCCGATTTTCCGCGCACCTTCGAGATCTGGCGCAGCGCCGTTGTCGCCACCCATGATTTCCTGACGCCGGAGGATTTTGCTGCGATCGAGGTCCTGGTGCGCGACCAGTATCTGCCGGCCGCCGAGTTCTGGATCGCCGCGGATGAAAATGACCTGGCGCTCGGTTTAATGGGCATGAGCGGGGCGCAGATCGACTCGCTCTTCGTCCAGGCCGAGGCGCGCGGCGCTGGCGTCGGTCGGCGGCTTGTCGAGCATGCGATGAGCCTGCATCCGGTGCTGACGGTTGACGTCAACGAGCAGAATGTGTCCGGCGCCGGTTTCTATCGGCGAATGGGTTTTGAGGTGGTCGGGCGTTCGCCTGTCGACGATGCAGGCCGGCCCTATCCCCTGCTGCATCTGAGGCGCGGCTGAACGACGCGAGACGGCGCCCGATCAGGCGGCCGGCTTGTCGATGGTGATCAGGAAGAGGACGGCAGAGGCCGCCGGTTCGATGGTTAAGGAGGCTGCGCCCGTCAGCACGGCCGTGTCGCCCGCTGCCAGGTCGGCCGTGGCGTCACTTGCGGTCAACCGCACGGCGCCGCCGTGGCATAGCACGAGGGTCGTGCCCCCCAGGTTTTCTGCCCTGCGCGGATGATCGAGTGCCAGTCGCTGAACCGAGTGCGTGAGCCTGCCGCGCCGTGTCATGACGTTGAGGTCGACGATCGGACCGTCGACGAGGGTCGCTGATGTCGCGACGTCGGCCGGGAAGGGGAGCGGCGCCGTCTCGCCGGTCATCAAAGCGGGCCCGCGACCCTCGATCATCAGCCGCATACCCTTGCCCTGAAGGATCGACAGCGTGCGGTCGATACCGGGGAAGCTGGAGAAGGGGCCATCGGTGGCGACGGTCGCCATGCTGACGCGCCAGTCGAAATCGGCAAGCGACGCCTTCTCGGGGAAAATGGCGATCTCCACCGTCTCACCGCCGCCGTTCTTCCAGGGCATGCGCTTGTAGTCTTTGGCGCGAAGCACCTTCATGGCGTGCCTCCTTCGATCAGTGTGCGCATGCGGGCGAAGTCGCCGTTGAGCGGCCGGTCGTCGGCATAGGTGGGGATTTCCGAGCGAATGCGCCGGTAAAGCGCGTCGGTGCGTGCGGCGCGGCCACGCGGCTGCAGGTCATAGGCCTGCGACGCCGCAAGCAGTTCGATCGAAAGGATCGTTTCGAGGTTGTCGGCGATGGCAAGTGCCTTCCAGGCGGCCGGCGTCGCATGCGTCAGGATGTCCTCCTGCAGCGCCGAGGTGATGCCGCCATCGAGGCTGGCGGGGGCCGCGAGGCGCCGGTTTTCAGCGGAAAGGGAAGTGGCGGTGTACTGGGCGATCATCAAGCCGGAGGCAACACCGCTATCGCCGGCGAGGAAGGCCGGCAGGCGGCTCACCAGCGGATTGACGAGCCGGTCGATGCGGCGCTCGGAGATGGCAGCGACTTCGGCAACGGCGACGGCCAGGCTGTCCATGGCAAGGCCGAGAGCAGCGCCCACCGCATGGGCCTGCGAATGCACCTCCGGCGCTTCGGGCGTGCCCGACACGGCCGGGTTGTCGGTGAGGCTTGCAAGCTCGCGGTCAACGACTTCGGCGACGTGGGCCAGTGCATCGCGGGCAGCGCCATGCACATGCGGCACGGCACGAAGGCTTAAAGGATCCTGCGTGCGGGTGCCGGCGGTCTCGGCGAGCATCGGGCTGCCGGCGAGAAAATCGCGCAGGGATGCTCCGACCTCATCCAGCCCCTTGGAGCGGCGAAGCGCCAATGGACCGGTGGCAAAGGCATTCGCCTGGCTGCCGAGGTTTTCATAGGTCATCGCGGCGGCGGCATCCGCCCAGTCGAAGAGGTGCGTAGCGCGCGACAGTGCCAATGCCGCAAGGCCGGTGGCGCAGGGCGTGCCGTTGACAAGGCTCAGGCCCTCCTTGGCTTCGAGCCTGAGCGGCTTGAGGCCGATCCGCGCGAGCGCCTCGACGCCGCTGATCTTGCCCTTGCCGTCATCGACGGTGCCGTGGCCGATCAGCGCGAGGCCGATCGCGGCCGCATGGGTGAGATAGCCGACCGAGCCGCGCGAGGGGATGTCGGGGACGAGGTTGGCGTTGAGCAGTGCCAGCAGCGCCTCGACTGTCTCGATGCGCACGCCGGAATAGCCGTGGGCGAAGTTGGCGATCTGGGCGGCCATCACCGCCCGGGCTTCGGGCCGGGCGAGCGGTTCGCCAACGCCGCAGGAATGGCTGAGGATGATGTTGCGCGACAGCGCCTGCTGGTTCTCGCGGTCGATGACGACGTCGCAGAGCGCGCCGACACCGGTGTTGATGCCGTAGCCGCGGATGCCGCGCTCGACCAGAGCGTCGACGACCCGGCGAGCGTGGACGATGCGCTGGCGTGCTGCATCGGAAAGCGCGAGCGGTGCGCCATTGGCGACCGCTGCGATTTGCTTCCAGGTCAGCGGCGCATCGAGGACTACTTTCTCACTCATGGGCTTCCGGCCGTCCCTGTCGGCGTTGCACGAAGCGGGCAACATAATCGTTGGCCGGCCGTTCCAGAATATCGTCCGGCGTGCCGACCTGCACCACCTGGCCGTCCTTGAGGATGGCGATTTCCGAACCGATGCGCAGCGCCTCGTCGAGATCATGGGTGATGAAGACGATGGTCTTTGAAAGGTTCTGCTGCAACTGCAGCAACTGGTCCTGCATGTCGGCGCGGATCAAGGGGTCGAGTGCCGAGAAGGCCTCGTCCATCAGGATCACATCGGTATCGGCGGCCAGCGCCCTAGCCAAGCCGACGCGCTGCTTCATGCCGCCGGAAAGCTGATGCGGGTACTTGGCGTCGTAGCCGGCAAGGCCGACGGTCTCGATCCATTTCATGCCGATGTCGCGGGCCTCGGCCTTGGGCAGGCCGCGCACGCGCTGGCCGTAGACGACGTTCTGCAGCACGGTGCGATGCGGCATCAGCGCAAAACTCTGGAACACCATGCTGACGCGGTGCATGCGGAAGGTGCGCAGCGCTTTGGCGTCGAGGTCCAGGATGTTGCTGCCGTCGAACGCCACTTCGCCGCTGGTCGGCTCGATCAGCCGGTTGATGTGGCGCACCAGCGTCGACTTGCCGGAGCCAGAAAGCCCCATGATTACGAAAATCTTGCCGGCGCCGATCGTCAGGCTGACATTGTTGAGGCCGACGCTGCAGCCGGAGCGGGCGAGGATTTCGGACTTGTTGAGCCCTTCCTTGGCCATGGCGAGCGCGGCTTTCGCGTCCTGCCCGAAGATCTTGTAGACGTTGCGGATCTCGATATCAGCCATTGCGGGGATCCTCCGTCCGGCTCTTGCCGAAGCCTTGCGTGATGCGGTCGAGAACGATCGCGAGAATGACGATGCCGATACCGGCTTCCAGCCCCTTGCCGACGTCGAGCGTCTGGATGCCGTTCAGCACCTGCTCGCCGAGGCCGCGGGCGCCGATCATCGAGGCGACGACCACCATCGACAGCGCCATCATGATCGTCTGGTTGAGGCCGGCCATGATTGTCGGCGCGGCGAGTGGCAGCTCGACACCGAAGAGGATCTGGTTGGGGCTGCCGCCGAAAGCGGTCGCTGCTTCCACCACTTCATGGTCGACCTGGCGGATGCCAAGATCGGTAAGGCGAATGAGTGGCGGCACGGCATAGATGATGGTGGCGAGGATCGCCGGGACCTTGCCGAGGCCGAAGAGCATCAAAGCCGGGATCAGGTAGACGAAGCTCGGCATCGTCTGCATGACGTCGAGCACCGGCAGGGTGATGCTGCGCACGGTCCGGCTCTTGGCGACGAAGATGCCCATCGGCACGCCGATGACGACGGAGACGATCGTTGCCATCAGCATCAGGGCGAGCGTCTGCATCGTCAGGTCCCAGAGGCCGAGCACGCCGACGAAGAACAGCAGCACGCCGACGGCGACCGTCAGGGTCCAGCGCTTCGAGCTTTGCCAGGCGAGCGCCATGAAGATCAGGATGACGACCCACCAGGGCAGGCCGCGCAGGATCCATTCGATGAATAGAACGGCTTTCAGAATGACGGCGCTGATCGCCTTGAAGACCCAGCCATAACCGCTGACCAGCGCCTGGATGAAATCGTTCACCGGCCCGCGAATGGAGAGATTGAGAGAATCCGGAAACATCGGATGCGTTCCTTGCTCGGGCTGCCAGCGGACACAGATCGGCCGCCGGCGGCACTTGCCACGGGTATGTGGCCGGCCGCCGGATCAGGATTCATCGCCGCGCTAGACGCGGCGATGAAGCCCAAGTCAGCGGCTGGTCGCGATTACTTGAGGCTGGCTTCGATCTTGCCGCGGGCTTCGTCCGAAACCCACTTGCCCCAGACATCTGCCTTGGTTTTCAGGAACTCGGCGGCCGCTGCCGTCGCGTCGACCTTGTTGTCGGCCATGTAGGCGAGGCTGCCGTTGACGGCGTCGAGCGGGAAAGTCGCCTTTTCGAGGATGGCGATGATTTCAGGGGCTTCCTGCGCGAAGGTGCTGTTGACGCCGTAGGAGACGTCGACCGACGGGAAGGCGCAGCCCTGCTCGCGCTTGCCGTTGGCGCTCGAAAGCTCCTTCCAGCACTCTTCGCTATAGGCCGGCTCTTCGAGTTGCACGAGCTTGAACTTGCCCATGATCGCCGTCGGCGACCAATAGTAAAAGAGGATCGGTTCGCCCTGGAGGTAAGCGGACGTGATGGCGGAATCGAGCGCCGTGCCGGTGCCCGGGCGGAAGTTCACATAGGTTTCGCCGAGCTTGTAGGCTTCGAGCTTGGCGGAGCTGACGCCCTCGCAGGTCCAACCCGAAGGGCAGTTGAGGAAGCGGCCCTTGCTGGGCTCTTCCGGATCGGCGAAGAGCTCGACGATCTTCGGATCGGAGAGCTGCGACACGCTCTTCAGGTCCGGCGCCTTGGCTTCAAGGCTGCGCGACGCATCGCCCTTGATGACGTATTCCGGCACGAACCAGCCTTCGCTGGCGCCGACGAAGGTCTTGCCGACGGCGACGACCTTCTTTTCCTCGACCGCCTTGTTCCAGACGTCCGAACGGCCGAGCCATTCCTCGGCGAAGATCTGGACGTCGTTATTGGCGGTTGCCTGTTCCAGCGTCACCGAGTTGCCGGGGATCGAATCCACCTGGCAGTCGTAGCCCTTGGCAAGAATGGTCTTCATCACTTCGGTGATGAAGGCGCCGCTTTCCCAATCGATGCCGGCGAACATGACGGTCTTGCCGTCGCCGCAATACGAAGCGCTGGCGCTGCCGGTGGAGGCCGCGAGCACGAGGCCGGTTGCGGCCAGGGTGAGTTTCAATTTGTTGATCGACATTAAGCTGTTCCCTGATTTGATTTTTGGCTTTGACGATTACTTCAGTTTCATCAGCACCCGCGCAAAGGCGCGGTCGATATCGTCCTCCCGGTCGTGGCGTCCGTTCCGGATCTTCCACGCGCCCGCGACCATGACGTCGCGGACAGTCTCGCCGCCGAGTGCAAAGAGCCAGCGGTCGAGGATCTGGTTGTCGGTGGCGGCGGCGATGTAGGGGTTGCTGCCGTCAAGCACGACGAAATCTGCGCGCGCGCCGACGGTGATGCCGGCCGCCTTCTGACCGGCGGCCTGGGCGCCGCCCTTGAGCGCCGCGTCGAAGATGGTTCGGCCGATCGAGGCGCCCGGCCCGGTGGCCAGCCGGTTGCGGCGGCGGTCGCGCAGGCGCTGGCCGTATTCGAGCAGCCGCAACTCCTCGGCGACGCTGGTCGCCACGTGGCTGTCGGTGCCGACGCCGATGACGCCGCCTTCGGCCATGAAATCGACCGCCGGGAAAATGCCGTCGCCGAGATTGGCCTCGGTCGCCGGGCAGAGGCCGGCAACGGCGCCCGAACGCGCCAGACGCTGCCGTTCGCTTTCCGTCAGATGCGTTGCGTGGATTGCGCACCAGCGTGCGTCGACGGGCATTTCATCGAGCAGCCACTCGACCGGGCGGCGGCCGCTCCAGGCGAGGCTGTCGTCGACTTCCTTGGTCTGCTCGGCCACATGGATGTGGATCGGACCGGCAACGGGTGCGGCATCGAGGATGATGCGCATCTCCTCGGGCGTTGCGGCGCGCAGCGAATGGATGGCGTAGCCGAGCGTATGGCCGGCGTCGCGGCAGAGCGGCGCGAGCCGCTCAAGCAGTGCGAGGAAATGATCAGGATCGTGCAGGAACGGCCGCTGGCCGGGATTGGGCGCGACGCCGCCGAAATTGGCGTGGGCGTAGAAGACAGGCAAATGCGTGAGGCCGATGCCGGTCGTGCGGGCGGCAGCGAGAATGCGCAGCGACATTTCGGCCGAGTCGGCATAGGGGGTGCCGTCGGCCTGGTGGTGCAGATAGTGGAACTCGGCGACGTGGCCGAAACCGCCCTTCAGCATTTCCATATAGAGCTTGGCGGCGATCGCCTCGACGTCGTCAGGGGTTACCAGCCCGACGGTGCGATACATTTCCTCGCGCCAGGTCCAGAAGCTGTCGTCACCGCTGCCCGCCACTTCGGCAAGGCCGGCCATGGCGCGCTGGAAGGCGTGGGAGTGAAGGTTGGCGATCGCCGGGATCAGCGGGCCGGCCGTGCGCTCGTCGCCGCTAGCGGCGGTGGTGCCGGTTTCGATCGTTGCGATGCGACCGGAAGCGTCGAGCGAAATCGCGACGTTTTCGGCCCAGCCGCCGGGCAGGAGAGCCCGTTCTGCAAAGATCCGGTTGACGGGAAAACTAGCCATGTGCATTTTCCTGTACGTAGTTGTATATGGAACTATAGATATTTTACGCTGGCGCGCAAGCGTGAAATGAACGAAAAGATTCGAGGGCGAATGCGCATGATTTGTTCGGCGGCGCGGAAAGGCGGGGCTTGAGTTGATGACGGCACTGGGAAAACGGAACGAGACAATCGCTTTCGAAGACGGCCCGATGCCGCGCTACGAGGCGGTCAAGCAGTTCATCCGCAGCCGCATCGAGAGCGGTGAATGGCCCGCCCATCATCGCATCCCCTCGGAAAACGAGATCGTTGCCGACCTCGGCGTCAGCCGCATGACCGCCAACCGGGCGCTGAGGGAACTGGCAACCGAAGGCGCGATCACGCGGGTGCAGGGCGTCGGTTCTTTCGTCGCCGCGCACAAGGGCAGCACCGCGCTGCTCGAAGTCCGCAACATCGCCGACGAGATCCATGAACGTGGCCACGCCCATACGTCGTTGATGACGCTGCTCAAGGAAGAGGTCGCGACGCCTGACATCGGCTATGCACTCGGGCTTGCCACCGGCGCCCGCGTCTTCCATTCGATCATGGTGCACTCGGAAAACGGCCTGCCGATCCAGATCGAGGATCGTTTCGTCAATCCGGCGATCTGCCCGCGCTATCTGGAGCAGGATTTCCAGGCGATGACGCCGAACGCCTATCTGACGGCGATGGCGCCGATCACCCGCACCGAGCAGATCGTCGAGGCGGTCGCACCGCAGCTCTGGGAATGCAAGTTGCTCGGCATCGACCGCAACGAACCGTGCCTGATGATCCGGCGCCGCACATGGTCGGACGCAGGCAATGTGACGACGGCGCGGCTGCTCTATCCCGGCACGCGCTATCGGCTCGAAGGCATGTCGCAGTAGGTTGCGGGTGGGTGTAATCGGGAAACCGCACATCTTTTCCTTGATCCCGCTCTATTCTCGACAACATTCCGGTCGATTCGGAGGATCGACCGCCTAAGGGGAGGATGACGAGATCATGGTTGAGGACCCGCTGAAGCTTCGCACAGAGCTCCCGAGACCCGATGTCGGCGCCGAGGAGGCGCGTTCGCTGCTCGCCGAACACTATGGCCTGTCGGGCACGATCAGCGAACTCGGCAGCCAGCAGGACCGCAACTACCGTCTCGACACCGGCGAGCGGCGCTATGTGCTGAAGATCTGCCGGGCGGAATACGAGCCGCTGGAACTGGAAGCGCAGAATGCGGCCTTGCGGCACCTTGGCAAACGTCTGCCGACGACACGCGTTGCGGAGGTCGTGCCCTCTCTCAAGGGTGAGGCGATCGAGAGCGTTGCCGTCCGCGGCGCGGATTATCGCATCCGCTTGCTCACCTATCTCGAAGGCGAACCGCTCACCCGGCGCAAACATCTTTCGCGCGAAGCCGTGGCTGCCCTCGGCGGCCTAGCGGGTCAGCTCGCGTCGGCATTGGAGGACTTCGAGCATCCGGGGCTCGAGCGGGAACTGCAATGGGATCTGAGGCGCGCCGGCCCCGTCGTCCTGCATCTGCTTACCGATATGGCGGACCAGCGGCGCAAGAAGCGCATCGCTGAAGTGATGGTCGGCGCCATGCGGCGGTTGCAGCCGCTTACCCCTGAACTCAGGACCCAGGCGATCCACCATGACGTCACCGACGACAATGTGGTCAGCCGGCTCGACGCCGCCGGCCGGGCGATGCCGGACGGCGTCATCGATTTCGGCGATATCCTCAATGGCTGGCTGGCTGCCGAACTCGCTGTCACCTGCGCCTCGCTGCTGCATCACGCGGATGGAGACCCCTGGTTCATCCTACCCGCGGTCAAGGCGTTTCATGCGGCATGCCCGTTGACCGAGGTGGAACTGAAGGCGCTTTGGCCGCTGATCGTTGCGCGCGCTGCGGTGCTGGTCGCAAGCTCCGAACACCAACTCTCCCGCGAGCCCGACAATGCTTACGTCGAGGGCAATGCCGCGCATGAGCGGGAGATCTTCGAGGTCGCGTCGTCGGTGCCTTCGGCATTGATGGAGCACGCCATTCTTTCGGCCGTCGGCTTTGCGCCGGACTCGGCCCGAGTGACCGGTGAGAGCCTCATCCAGGGGCTCGGCCCCACTGACGTGCGCCAGATCGACCTCTCGATCCTGAGCCCGCTGTTGCCAGAGGAGCGCTGGCAGCACCAGGGATTGCCGATCTCGCTGCTGCAACACGCCGCCCATGCAATCGGCATCGCGACGACGCGCTATGGCGAATACCGGATGACGGAGACCCAGCTGCGGTCACCGAAGCCCGATGCCACCTTCGCACTGCATGTCGACATCTGCCTGGAGGCCGGTCGCGAGATTGTCGCTCCCTTTGCCGCCCGTATCGTCCGGCAGGACGGGCTGCTGGTGCTCGAAGGGGCCGAAGCCAGCCTGTTTCTCGAGGGCGTGGAAGCCGGTGCCGACCTCGAGGAGACGATCGTTGCTGGTGCCGTGCTGGGCGTCGTCTCCGGCGAGCAGCACTCCTACGGCCTGATCCGCGTCCAGCTTTGCCGCGAGCATGGTCTCGTGCCTCCGCTTTTCGTCGTGCCGCGTCAGGCGGCGGCGTGGAAGCACCTGTGCCCGTCGCCGGCCGGCGTCCTCGGCTTCGAATGCGATGGGCCGGAGCCGCACAGCGAAACACTGCTTGCCCGCCGCCAGCAGCACTTCGCCAGGCCGCAGAAGAACTACTACCTGAAACCACCGCAGATCGAGCGCGGCTGGAAGGACCATTTGTTCGACATCGAGGGCCGCAGCTATCTCGACATGGTCAACAACGTGACCATTCTCGGCCATGGGCATCCGCGGCTTGCAGCCGCGGTGGGGCGGCAATGGTCGCTGCTCAACACCAATTCGCGTTTTCACTATGCCTCCGTCGCCGAATTCTCGACGCGGCTTGCAGCGCTCGCGCCGGATGGGCTTGACACGGTGTTTCTGGTCAACAGCGGCTCGGAGGCGAACGATTTGGCACTGCGGCTCGCCTGGGCCTATTCCGGCGCGCGCAACATCGTGAGCCTGCTCGAGGCCTATCACGGCTGGACGGTCGCGAGCGACGCGGTGTCGACCTCGATCGCCGACAATCCGCAGGCGCTCGAAACCCGCCCGGCCTGGGTACATCCGGTTACCGCGCCCAACACCTATCGCGGCGAGTTCCGCGGCGCCGACACGACCGACAGCTATGTGCGCTCCGTCGTCAAGAAACTGACCGAGCTGGACGCGGCGGACGAGAAGCTCGCGGGCTTCATCTGCGAACCGGTCTACGGCAATGCCGGCGGTATTCCGCTGCCGAAGGGCTATCTCGACGCGGTCTATGCCATGGTGCGGGCCCGCGGCGGCGTCTGCATCGCCGACGAGGTGCAGGTCGGTTATGGTCGTCTCGGAGACTATTTTTGGGGCTTCGAGGAGCAGGGCGTCGTGCCCGATATCATTACCGTCGCCAAGGGCATGGGTAACGGCCATCCGCTCGGCGCCGTCATCACCCGCCGCGAGATCGCCGATGCGCTGGAGAAGGAGGGGTACTTCTTCTCGTCCTCGGGCGGCAGCCCGGTGAGCTCCGTCGTCGGGCAGGTGGTCCTGGATATCCTGACCGAAGAACGGCTGCCGGAAAACGCACAGGTGGTCGGCGGCTATCTGAAGGCGCGGCTCGAAGCGCTAGGGCAGCACTTCCCGCTGATCGGCGCGGTGCATGGCATGGGACTCTATCTCGGCGTCGAATTCGTGCGCGATCGGGAGACCCTGTCGCCGGCGACCGAGGAGACGGCGGCGATCTGCGACCGCCTGCTCGATCTCGGCGTCATCATGCAGCCGACTGGCGACCACCTGAACGTGCTGAAGATCAAGCCGCCGCTCTGCCTATCCCGCGAGAGCGCCGACTTTTTCGCCGACATGCTGGGCCGGGTGCTGGAGGAAGGCTGGTAAAGGCGAAAACGCCGCGGGGAGGGCCGCGGCGTCTCGTTGGCGCTTTTCCTTGGATGAGCAATTCCAAACGGGAGACTTTGCCGGAACTGCTCCTGGGATCAGCGTGCCGGCGGGGCGTACATCAGGCCGCCCTGGCTCCAGAGTTTGTTGAGACCGCGATCGATCTTCAGCGGGCTGTCCTTGCCGAGGTGGCGTTCGAAGACTTCGCCATAGTTGCCGACGGCGGAAACCACCTGGTAGGCCCACTTCGGATCGAGCCCCAGCGACTTGCCGGCTTCGTTCTCGATGCCGAGGAAGCGCTTCTGGGCGTTCGTGCCGCTTTCGAGAAGCTTTGCGGCATTGTCCTTGGTGATGCCGAGTTCTTCGGCTTCGGTCAGCGCGAACAGCGTCCAGCGCACGATCTTGAACCACTGATCGTCACCCTGGCGGACGGCCGGACCGAGCGGCTCCTTGGAGATGACTTCCGGCAGCACGACGAAACGATCGGGGTCGTTCAGCGTCAGGCGCTGGGCATAAAGTGCAGAAGCGTCGGTCGAATAGACGTCGCAGCGGGCGGTGTTGAAGGCCTGGATCGTTTGGTCGGCCTTTTCGAAGGCGACGACCTGGTACTGGATGTTGTTGGCGCCGAAATAGTCGGCCATGTTCTGTTCGGTCGTCGTGCCGGTCTCGGTGCAGACGGAGGCGCCCGAGAGTTCCTTGACGCTCTTCACACCGAGGTCGTTGCGCACCATGAAGGCCTGGCCGTCATAGTAGTTGACGCCGACGAAGCTCATGCCGAGATCGGTGTCGCGCGACAGCGTCCAGGTGGTCTGGCGCGACAGAAGGTCGGCCTCGCCCGACTGAAGGGCGGTGAAGCGCTCCTTGGTCGACAGCGGTACGTATTTCACCTTGTCGGGATTGCCGAGCGCTGCCGCAGCCACAGCGCGGCAGAAATCGATGTCGAAACCGGTCCATTCGCCCTTGTCGTTGGGCGCGGAAAAGCCGAGCACGCCCTGGCTGACACCGCAGCGAAGTTCGCCGCGTTCCTTGATGACGTCGAGCATGCCGGCGTTGGCGGCGGTGCCGGCAAGAAACGCCGTGCTCGCCAGTGCCAGAACTCCAAATTTCACTCCAAGTTTCATTGTCCTGTTCTCCTCATTGATGTTTTTAGGGCATGCGTCTTCGTGCCGGGATGCGTGTCGGGCACCCCGGTCATTGCGTTTGGTTTTTCTGCTGTTCGAGCCGGCCTTAACCGAGCGTCCTTGCGACGTCCGCAAAAGTCTCTTCGAGCACGGCGAGCAGGTGATCGGCATCGCGTTTCGAGAAGATCATCGGCGGGCGCATCTTCAAGATGTTGTCATGCGGGCCTTCGGTGCCCATCAGCACGCCGCGGCGGCGGGCGCCGTTGGAGACGGCGCGGGCGAATTCGGTTGCCGGTGCCTTGGTCTTGCGGTCGGTGACAAGTTCGATGCCGAGGAAGAGGCCCATGCCGCGCACATCGCCGATCACCTCGTAGCGGGCCTGCATGGCGCGCAAGGCATCTATCAGATAGTTGCCGACCGAAAGCGCATTGCCGCGCAGATCCTGCCCTTCGATCACGTCGAGCACCGCGAGACCGACGGCGCAGGAGACCGGGTTGCCGCCGAAGGTATTGAAATACTCCATGCCGTTGTTGAAGCTGTCGGTCACCTCGCGGGTGGTGACGACGGCTGCGAGCGGATGGCCGTCGCCGATCGGTTTGCCCATGGTGACGACGTCCGGCACGACGCCTTGGGTCTCGAAGGCCCACCAATGGCTGCCGACGCGGCCGAAACCGACCTGCACTTCGTCTGCGATGCAGACGCCGCCGGCCGCGCGTACGAGGCGATAGACTTCCTTCAGGTAGCCCTCCGGCAGGAACACCTGGCCGGCGACGCTCGGGATCGATTCCGCGATGAACAAGCCCGGGCCTTCGCCCTTGGCCTTCATGGCCTGGATCAGTTCGGCGACGCTTTCGGCAAAACGCTTGCCGTGTTCCTCGGCCGGCCAGTCGGCCGGCGCATGGTAGCTGTCGGGAATGGTTGCCACATGCACATGCGGCTTCGGACCCTTGCCGCCCTTGCGACGGAACTTGTAGGGGCTGATGTCGATCAGCTCCTGCGTCGTGCCGTGATAGGACCAGTCGAGCGTGATCGCATTCTCGCGGCCCGTATGGGCGCGCATCAACCTCAGCGCCAGGCTGTTGGCCTCGGAACCGCTGTTGACGAAACCGGCGACCGTCAATTCCTTCGGCAGCGTTGCCGTCAGCCGCTCGGCATAGGCGACGATGTTGTCGTGCAAGTAGCGGGTGTTGGTGTTGAGGATCGCCGCTTGCTTTGCCATCGCCTCGACCACTGCCGGATGGGCGTGACCGATGTGGCAGACGTTGTTGAAGCAATCGAGATAGGCGCGGCCGCTGTCGTCGATCAGCCAGACGCCTTCGCCGCGCACGAACTTGATCGGCTTGTCGTAGGAGATCGAAAGGTTCGGCAGGAGCAATTCCTTGCGGCGCTTGACGATCTCGTCGTGCGAGCGGCCTTTCTTCTCGTAGAACTCCTCGGCGATCCCGGCGAAGGTGCGCGCATCGGGGAAGAGTTCGGCCCAGACGTCGAGGAACTGCGGCTCGCCGACGCCGAGGATTTCGGTCGCCGACAGAGCGATGTCGGTCGAAAGCTGCAGGTGCAGATGCGGCGCCCAGCCGCCATTTTCCTTCGGCGCTCCCATCTCGCCGACGAGCGCGCCGGCCGCAAGCTGGTCACCGGCCTTGATGCGACTCATGGCTTCGTGCGCCATATGACCCCAGAGCGTGACGAAGGGCGGGCATCCCTCGGGCTCATGGCGAAGTGCTATCAGGCAGCCATAACCGAGCGGGTCCTTCTCGATCTCGACGCTGACGACGGTTGCGGCAAGCGGAGTGTAGAGCCTGGTGCCGGCGGCCATGAACAGGTCGAGCCCGAGATGGCGAGTGCGGCGGGTGTGGTCGATGAAGCGCGAGACGAACATCTCGCCGGCATAGACGGTGCGTTCCTCGCCAAAAGGTCCGATGCCGAGTTCGACGCCATGCGCGCGACAATAGTCTTCCCAGATCGCCTGGGCTTCATCCGGCTGTTCGCCAGCGGATTTTACCGTCATCGGGTGGGTGGGGTCGCCATAGGGGACGAGCGCTGCCGGATAGGTGGCGGCGGGGCGTTCGAGCAGTGGCTTCAGCGACTTGCGGTTCGCGTTGATCCAGGCGGCAGCCTTGCGGGCGCCGGATGTTGCCTCGAAGCCGCAGGCATGCCGCAGGATGGCGGTGGCGAAACGCGGGTTCATCCGGTCGAGCTTGCGCAAAAGCGTCCAGGCCGGCCGTTCGCTGATGGCGAGATAGGGATTGTCGTCGGTATGGGCGCGGCGGGACGCCGAGATCGTGACCGACGTGACGAGGCGCATCGCGATGAGATCGAAGAGCAGATCGACCTCTTCTTCCGCCAGCGGATACTCCGCATGGAAGCCGCGGGCGATTGCCGCAGCGGCGCCGATCGGATCGGGATGGTCGAGCCCGGCATAGGCGGCGGCGATCGCCACCTCTGCAATCACGGGCGCATGCAGGGCGTCGCCGAAATCGATGAGGCCGGAAATGGTGTCGTGATCGACTTTATCGACCAGGACGTTCCAATCGTTGGCGTCGTTGTGAATGACGGCGGCGCGGAGGGTTGCAAGCCGTGGCGCCACGGACTTTTCGAAGCGGACAAGGCAGCGTTCGAGCAAGGCACGGTCTTCGGCCGAGGTGACGTGGTGCAGCCGGTCGGTCGAGCGGCCGGCTTGGCGGATATCCCAGTCGAGATCGCGCAGCGCGCCCGGATGCATGAAGCCCTTGAGCGAGGCATCGAAGCGGCCGAGCATCCGTCCGAGCGACTGTAGCGCCGCATCGTTGCGCCCGGTTTCGGCAAGCGGCAGGCCCTCGACCCAGCTGACGAGCCGCAGGCGGTGGGTGACGCCGCGCGTGCTCGTGGTCGAAGCAAGGCTCGCGCCTGACAGCGTCGGGCGGATATGCGGCACCGGCAGGTCGGCGGCATGGGCGCCGACGTGGCTGAGCAGTGCGGTCTGGAAATCGCTTTCGACCTCGGGCTCGGCACCATTGATGATCTTCAGAATGGAGATGCTGCCGTCCTCAGCCTCGACCTTGAAGTTCTGATCGCGTTCGCTGGCAAGCAGCGAGAGTGCGCCGGAGAGGCCGTAATGCTCCTTCAGCAAGGCGGCTGCCGCTTCGGTCGAAAAGTCGGGCGTGGTCTTCAGCATATCGTTCATGGGGATCCTCATCTCGATGACGAGATTTGCATGGGCTGTGCTCCGATGCATCCGGCAATATGCCGGTTGCACCGGCACTATGTTTATAATAACCGTCATCTTGTCGGCAGGCACGGAGGAGGGGACATGCAGGACATCGACGCGATCGACCGCACCATCCTCAGCATTCTGTCGCAGGAGGCGCGGATCCCGATGAAGTCGCTGGCGGGCCGGATCGGGCTCTCCAGAAGTGCGACGACCGAGAGGGTCACGCGACTGGAAAAGGCTGGCGTCATTCGCGGCTATCGCGCCGATATCGGCCAGCTGGACGAGGGCACGATTCAGGCCTTTCTGCTGGTGACGCTGAAGCGCACGCCATCGATCGGCGTGCTCGACCGGCTTGCCGGTTTCTCTACGGTCCGCAAGGTGTCCTCCGTCAGCGGCCAGCTGGATCTCGTCGTCGAGGTCGAGGTCGGCTCGATCAATGCGCTCAACGAGCTGCGCAACGAGGTGGCGACGATGGACAATGTCGAGGATCTGACCACCTCGATCGTGCTTAGGCGGGATATCGAGCGAAGCTGATACGCCGCCAGCGGAACCGAGGGCGCCTCGTCAGCCCTCGCTCAGCAGCTCCGCCTGCGGAGCAAGCCGTTCGAGCAGCGAGCGGCGCACGCGGCCGATGTCGCGCATCGGTGGCTCGCCGAAATGGCGGGCATATTCGCGACTGAACTGCGACTGGCTTTCATAACCCACCTGATGGCCGGCATCGCCGGCGTCGAGACTCTCCTCCAGCATCAGCCGCCGGGCCTCCTGCAACCGAAGCTGTTTCTGGTATTGCAGGGGGCTCATCGCGGTGATCGCCTTGAAGTGATGGTGTAGCGACGAGACGCTCATGGAAACACGGTTGGCGAGATCGTCGATCCGCAAGGGCCGCGAATAGTGTTCCTTCAGCCAGGCGACTGCGCGGCCGACCTGATGCGGCTGGCTGTCGGTCGTCGCCATCTGTCTGAGGCGATGGCCGTGCGGCCCGGTCAAAAGCCGGTAGAGGATTTCCTGCTCGATCAGTGGCAGCAGCGCAGGGATATCGTCCGGCCGCTCGAGCAGACGCAGCAAGCGAAGTGCGGCATCTTCGAGTTCGACAGTGATCTTGCTGACGCTCATGCCGCGCACGGAGGCGGCGGGTGTCGGCAGCTGCGACAGGGACGCAAGCAGCGCCTGGATCTTACCGGGATCGAGCGTGAAGGCCATGCTGAGATAGGGCTCGTCTGCAGAGGCCTGGCAGACTTGGGACAGAACCGGCAGGTCGATCGACGTCAGCAGATAATCCGAGGCGCCGTAGATCAGCGTCTCTTCGCCGAGAACCACGCGCTTTGCTCCTTGCACGATGATCGCCAAACTCGGCCTGTAGGCGGAGCAGTTAACCGGGGCATCGCCGCCGTGGCGGTGCAGGCTCAGGCCGGCAATCTGCGTCATGTGATCACCGTCGGTTTTGGCAAACCGGGCAATGACGTCGATCATCTCGGGACGGGCAGTCTGTCGCGTGGCTGTCATAATCTCAGGTCTTTCCAGCGGCTTAGCGTTGTGTGAGGCAACGCTCAGATAGGGTCTCGACGTGCCATCTCCAGGATGTCGCTGTCAATCTTGTAGGATCGTGCAAAAACTTTGCAGGATCGCTCTAACGCTTGCAGCGTGCGCACCCTCATAGTCCTGATGCGTCAGGCCGGGCTCCCTCCGGACCTGCACCCTTTCCCAAAATGAGGACAGACTGATGGCCATTGCAAGAGGATATGCGGCGACCGATGCGTCGAAGCCGCTGACGCCCTTCACCTTCGAACGCCGCGAACCGCGCGACGACGACGTGGTGATCGAGATCAAATATTGCGGCGTCTGCCACTCGGACATCCACCAGGCCCGCAACGAATGGGGCAACTCGGCGTTCCCGATGGTTCCGGGCCACGAGATCGTCGGCATCGTCACGGCGGTCGGCTCCAAGGTGACCAAGTTCAAGGTCGGCGACCGCGCCGGCGTCGGCTGCTTCGTCGATTCCTGCACCACCTGCGCTACCCGCGATCTGGATCTGGAACACTACATGCCCGGCCTGGTCGTGACCTACAACGGCGTCGAAGCCGACGGCAAGACACCGACCCAGGGCGGCTACTCCGACAGCATCGTCGTCAAGGAAGGCTACGTTCTGTCGATCCCCGAGAACCTGCCGCTCGACGCTGCGGCACCGCTGCTTTGCGCCGGCATCACGCTCTATTCGCCGCTGCGCCACTGGAAGGCCGGTCCCGGCAAGAAGGTCGCGATCGTCGGCATGGGCGGTCTCGGACATATGGGCGTCAAGCTGGCGCATGCCATGGGCGCAGACGTGACCGTTCTCAGCCAGACGCTTTCCAAAAAGGAAGACGGGCTGAAGCTCGGCGCCGATCACTACTATGCCACCAACGACCCCGAGACCTTCACGGCGCTGGCGGGCACGTTTGACCTGATCATCTGCACGGTTGCAGCCGAGATCGACTGGAACGCCTACCTCAACCTGCTCAAGGTCGATGGCGATCTCGTGCTGGTCGGCATTCCGGAGAACGCCGTGCCGGTGCATGCCTTCTCGCTGGTGCCGGCGCGCCGCAGCATTTCCGGCTCGATGATCGGCTCGATCAAGGAGACCCAGGAAATGCTCGACTTCTGCGGCGAACACGACATCGTCTCGGAAATCGAAACGATCCGCATCCAAGAGATCAATGAAGCCTATGAACGCGTCGTCAAGAGCGACGTGCGTTATCGATTTGTCATCGACATGGCATCGCTGCAGGACGCCGCCTAAGCTGAAAGCAGACGGCCCGGGATCTGTGTAGATCCCGGGCCGTTCTTTTATTTTTCTGCGACAGAGGCTCACACCAGCGGCAGCGGCCCGTCGTTCTTGATCTCTTCCATGACAGCATAGGTGCGGGTCTCCTTGACGCCCGGGAGCGTCCAGAGAACCTGGCCGAGGAAGTTGCGGTAGGCCGCCATGTCCTCGAACCGCGTCTTGACCAGATAGTCGAAGCCGCCTGCCACCATGTGACATTCGAGCACGGCCGGCGCCTGTTTGACGGCGGCGGCGAACTGGTCGAAGACGTCGGGCGTCGTCTTGTCGAGCATGACCTCGATGAAGACCAGCAGCCCAAAGCCGAGCTTCTGCGGGTCCAATCGCGCGCCGAAGCCCGAGACGTATCCCTCCTTCAACAGCCGGCGCAGGCGTTCGCTGGTCGCGGTCGGCGACAGGCCGATGCGATCGGCAAGCTCCAGATTGGTGATGCGGCCGTCCGCCTGGAGAATGTTGAGAATTCGTCGGTCAATCTTGTCGATCTGATGCATCGTGCCTCCCAACCGTGCCTCAGGCGGCAAGTCGCGTTTCCGCGAGCTTCACCCAGTAGGAAATGCCGTGCGGGATCGCCTCGTCGTTGAAGTCATAGGCCGGGTGATGCAGCCCGGCGGTGTCACCGTTGCCCATGAAGATAAAGGCGCCGGGGCGGGCAAGCAGCATGTAGGAGAAATCCTCACCGCCCATCATCGGATCGAGCGACGGCTGGACATTGCCGGCACCGGCAATCTCGGCTGCCGCCTGCAAGGCATAACCGGTCTCGTCGGCATGGTTCACCGTTACCGGATAGTTGCGGTTGTAGGAGACCTGGACGGTCGCGCCGTAGATCTGGGCAACACCCTCGGCAATCGTGCGGATGCGGCTTTCGCCGATCTCGCGCACCTCAGGCATGAGGGTGCGCACGGTGCCGCCAAGCACGGCTTCCTGCGGAATGACGTTGTGGGCGAAGCCGGCATTGAACTTGGTGACGGAGACGACGACGGAGGCGAGCGGATCGACTGTGCGCGACGCAATCGTCTGCAAGGCGGTCACGATCTGCGTTCCGACGATGATCGGGTCGATCGTCTTGTGCGGCTGGGCCGCATGGCCGCCACGGCCCTTGATGGTGATGGTGAACTCGTCGGTCGAGGCCATGATCGGGCCGACGCGGCTGCCGAACTGGCCGACGGGCATGCCCGGCATGTTGTGCATGCCGTAGACTTCGGCAATGGCGAAGCGCTCCATCATGCCGTCCTTGACCATCTCGTTGCCGCCGCCGCCGCCTTCTTCGGCAGGCTGGAAGATCACCGCGACTTGGCCGGCGAAGTTACGGGTCTCGGCGAGATACTTCGCCGCGCCGAGAAGCATGGCCGTGTGGCCGTCGTGGCCGCAGGCATGCATCTTGCCGGATGTCTCAGAGGCCCAGTCCTTGCCGCTCGTCTCGGTGATCGGCAGCGCGTCCATGTCGGCGCGCAGGCCGATGGTGCGGCCCGCGCCGAGATTGCCGCGGATGAGGCCGACGACGCCGGTGCGGCCAAGCCCCGTCACGATTTCGTCAACGCCGAACTCCTTCAGTTTCTTTTCGACGAAGGCTGCCGTATTTTCGACCGCGAACAGGAGCTCCGGATTCCTGTGCAGGTGGCGCCGCCATTCGGTGACTTCATTCTGGAGCTCGGCGGCACGGTTAAGTATCGGCATCGTTTCGTCCTGTCGGTCTGTTCGATCACTAATTGTATCTGCGTATCGGTGTGGATTGGCACGACTGCCCGTGAATGGGCTTTGCCATCTCCTCGCCATATAGGCTAAATAGCCGGACGAGACGAGGCAACAGCGGATTTTCGAGGTCCTATCGTGGTGACAGCAGGATTTTTCACGCGTGGCAAGATGAAGGCGCTCGGAGTGACGGCGGCGACATGCGCCACGCTTCTTGCGGCGCTGCCGGCTGCGGCCAATCCAAGGCTGGTCGTCGACGTCAATTCGCTGAAGGTTTACGAGCACCAGGATATCTTCCAGAAATGGTATCCGGCGTCGCTGACCAAGCTGATGACGGCCTACACGGCCTTCCGCGCCATCAAGTCCGGTCAGCTCACGCTCGAGAGCCCGGTCATCATGACCAAGAACGCCGCCGCCGAGCCGCCGAGCAAGATGTTCTACAAGCCCGGCCAGGCGATGACGCTCGACAGCGCGCTGAAGATGATGCTGGTGAAGTCGGCAAACGATGTTGCGGTCGCGATCGCCGAAACGGTCGCCGGTTCGGAGCCCGCCTTCATCGAGCGGATGAATGCCGAGGCCCGCCGCATCGGCATGACCTCCTCGAACTTCATCAATCCCAACGGTCTGCCTGGTCCCGGCCAGTACACGACCGCCCGCGACCTTGCGGTACTCGCGATCACGCTCAAGCGCGAGTTTCCGCAATACGCCTCCTATTTCTCGCTGGAAGGTTTCACCACCGGCAAGAAGGATTATCCGAACTACAACATGCTGATCGGCCGCTTCGAAGGGGCTGACGGCATGAAAACCGGCTTCATCTGCGCCTCCGGCTTCAACCAGGTTTCATCCGCCACCCGCGAGGGGCGCAGCGTCGTCTCGGTCGTGCTCGGCGAGGACAGCCTCGGTGCGCGTGCGGATGAGTCCGCACGGCTCCTGCAGATGGCACTGACGACGAACGGCAACGGCAAGCCGTCGCTGGTGCAGATCCCGGCCTATGGCGAGACGCGCGACATGGTGGCCGATGTCAGCAAGCAGATCTGCTCGAAGGCGGCCGCGAAGGTTCGCAGCGAGGGCCGCGACGAAGCCGGCCGCCAGAAGCTGCTCTCGCCCTATATCCACGAAATCAACCGGCCGCTGAAGCTTGCCTTCGCCGGGCTGATCGCCGGCAGCGGCGAAAAGGCGCCGAAGCTTGCCGGCGACCCGGTCGGCCAGGGCGATGTCGCCAATGTGCCGATCCCGGTGCCGCGGCCGACCTTCTGATCGGAGTGCATGATGGTTAGTCCCTTGTCGGCGGTGCCGGTCTCGATCCTTACCGGCTTCCTCGGTGCGGGCAAGACGACGCTGCTCAACCGGCTGCTGAAGGATCCCGATCTCTCGGATACGGCCGTTATCATCAACGAGTTCGGCGACGTGTCGATCGATCATCTGCTGGTGGAAGCCTCCAGCGACGGGGTCATCGAGCTTTCCGACGGCTGCCTCTGCTGCACCGTGCGTGGCGAACTGGTCGATACGCTTGCCGATCTCATGGACCGCATGCAGACCGGCAAGATCAGGCCGCTGAAGCGCGTCGTTATCGAAACCACCGGCCTTGCCGACCCAGCGCCAGTGCTGCAATCGGTGATCGGCAATCCGATCATTGCGCAGAACTTCCGGCTGGATGGCGTGGTCACCGTCGTCGACGCCGTCAACGGCCTGCAGACGATCGCCAACCACGAAGAAGCGCTGAAGCAGATTGCCGTTGCCGATCGCATCGTCATCAGCAAGACAGGCCTTGCCGAAACGTCGGAGCGTGATGCGCTGACGGCGCGGATCCGCGCGCTCAATCCGCGCGCGCCGCTGATCGATGGCGACAGCGCCGAAGCAGGGCGCGCAGAGCTGTTCGATTGTGGCCTCTACGACCCGTCGTCGAAGATCGCTGATGTCGGCCGCTGGCTGCAGGACGAGGCGCACCACGACCACCATCATCATGACCACGGTCACGATCATCACGACCACGATCACCACCATGATCATGGGCACGATCATCATCACCATCACGATGTGACGCGACATGGCGGCGACATCCGCTCCTTCAGCATCGTGCACGACCGGCCGATCGAGCCTATGGCGCTCGACATGTTCATCGATCTCCTGCGCTCGGCGCATGGCGAGAAGCTGCTCCGGATGAAGGCGATCGTCGCGGTTGCCGACAGGCCGGACCGGCCGCTGGTGCTGCATGGCGTGCAGAACGTCTTCCACACGCCGGAGCGGCTCGCCGCCTGGCCGGACCCGAACGACCGTCGCACGCGCATGGTGCTGATCACCAAGGGGTTGGAAGAGGCCTTCGTCCGCGACCTCTTCGACGCCTTCACCGGCAAGCCGCGCATCGACCGGCCAGACGCCCAAGCGTTGTCCGACAATCCGCTCGCCGTGCCAGGCATGCGGTTCTAAATCACCTCAGTAATCGAAGCGTTGCCGCGCGGCAGACGTGGCGTCTTACGAGCCCTTGCGGATGAGGAACCGGTGGCCGCCGTCGGCGGGTGCGGCCTCTACAAGCTTGTGGCCGTCCTCGTTGCAGAAATGCGGAATGTCGATCACCGCCAGCGGATCGGTGGTCTCAATCTCCAGCAATGCGCCCGGCGCCAGCGAAGTCATGCGTTTACGCGTCTTCAAAACGGGAAGGGGGCATTTAAGCCCCCTCAGGTCATAGACGATCTTCTGTTCGTCCGGCATCAATTGCCCCAGATCTTCCAGAACGGCCGCTTCTTCGGCGGCTCTTCCGTCATAACAGGCGCTCCGGCGGTCGCATCGGCTGACGGTGTCGTTGCCGTGGTCACGGCAGCGGCCTGCTGCTGGGCGGCAGGGGCCGGCGCCTTCGCCTGCTTTGCGGTCGTTGCCGGGGCCGCTTGCGTCTGCGGTGCGGCAGTAGCCTGCTGTTCAGGCGTGATGACGACCGGGGCCGGCATCTGCAATTCCGGCTCGCTCTTGGAGAACAGGCTCCAGAAGGATTTCTTCGGCTGCTCGACGGCCGCCTGCATCACTGGCTGCGGAATGGGATTGGCGGCCGGGACCGGGACGTGCTTGCCGCCATCGGTCGCCTTTTCGAGTTCCTTCTTCTGGATCTCGACGGCCTGCTTGGTTTCTTCCGCTTCCTTCTGCAAGGCGATCTTCTTTTCGAGATCGCTCGCCTTCATCATCTTGCCGGCGTCAAGCGAGTTGCCGGTCGGCGCATAGGCGAGTTCGCGGCCGACGCGCTGCTTGGCGACGATCGCCTTGCGCTCGGCTTCGCTGGGCTCGTACCAGACCATGCCGTCATACTTCTTCATCGCCTTGTCGTAGTCGGTCTGGTAGCTCTTTTCGAAGCTCGCCATCGCCACCTGCAGGGCTGGCGGCGTCGACATGGCCGGGCACTGGCCACCCGGATTGAACGGGCCGGAGGCCTGCTGGTTGAAGACGTACTTCTTCTCGCAGACATTGACTTCCGGCGGACGCTTGGTGACTTCGAACTGGTCGTAGCCGACCTTCAGCATCTTCCAGAAGTCGATATTCGGATTGTCGCGGTGCCGCGCCATGTTCTCCGCGGTCATGCGGAAGGGGAAGGCCTGCAGCTGAACGCTTTCCTGGCCGCCCTTGAAGCTATCGCGGGCGAGCGCAAAGATCTCGATCATCTGCTCGTCGGTCATCGAGTAGCAGCCCGACGACGAGCAGGCGCCGTGGATCATCAGGTGTGTGCCCTGGCGACCGTTCGCCTTGTCGTAGGCGTTGGGGTAGCCGGTGTTGATCGCCAGATAGTAGTTGGAATTGGGGTTCATCTGGCGCGGGAAGAGCGGGTAGAAGCCTTCCGGCGCCTGCCGGTCGCCTTCCTTCACCTTGGGCCCAAGCTTGCCGGACCAGGCGCAGATCTTGTAGGTCTTCAAAAGCTGGAAGCGGTTGGCGGTATTGGCCTTCCAGACCTCGAGCGTGCCTTCTTCCTTGAAGATGCGCAGCGCGATCGGGGCTTGCTTCTGCATCCCGAGCTCGCTCATCTTTTTGACCATCGGGGCAGAGACCTGATACTCGGTCTTGTTCCTGACGGATTTGATATCGACCGATGTCGTCGCATCCAGCGTTTCGTTGGTGCAGCCGGCAAGCGCGGCGACAATGGCGGCGGAAGCTAAAAGGTTCCAGAAACGCATCAGCAGAGGCCCGTTCAAACCCAAACTCGACTAGGAAAGCCCAAGTCCGCGAGGGTGGGCCTTTTAGAGAATCACTAAGCGATTATACTTCACGAATTCTTAACCCTGCAGGGTGGCCCTGCCGATGCGCTGTTCATGACCTCATGAATATGGCCAAGATTTGGCCACACTCCGCTTTGCAGTTGCGAAATCCGCTTCCGCAATCGCGGGCCATCAGATCGGGCGAGGGGAAGGTCGTGGGATTTCCGCCCCGCTCCCGCTTAAGGACTGCCGATCCGGCTTAGAGGTTACGGCCGATATTCAGATATTTTTGTCGGCGATCGGTGCGCAACTGGTCGCCATCGCGTCCGGAAAGTTCCTTGAGCGCGTCGGCGATCACGGTTCCGGTGCGGCCGATGACCGCGTTCGGGTCGCGGTGCGCGCCGCCGACCGGTTCCTGAATGATGCCGTCGATGACGCCGAGCGCTTTCAGATCCTCGGACGTGATCTTCATGTTGCTGGCCGCTTCCTTGGCACGGGTGGAATCGCGCCACAGGATCGAGGCTGCACCTTCCGGCGAGATGACGCTGTAGATCGCATGCTCGAGCATGTAGACGCGGTTGCCGGTGGCGATCGCAATCGCACCGCCGGAGCCGCCTTCGCCGATGACGACGGTGACGATCGGCACGCGAACGTTGAGGCACATCTCGGTGGAGCGGGCAATCGCTTCCGCCTGGCCGCGCTCTTCGGCGTTAACGCCCGGGTAGGCGCCTGCGGTATCGACCAGCGTGATCAGCGGCAGGCCGAAGCGGTCAGCCATTTCCATGACGCGGATCGCCTTGCGGTAGCCTTCTGGACGGGGGCTGCCGAAATTGTGCTTGATGCGCGACTTGGTGTCGTTGCCCTTTTCCTGGCCGAGAACGGCGACCGGCATGCCGCGGAAGCGCGCAAGACCGGCCTGAATGGCGTCGTCGTTGGCGAAGTTGCGGTCGCCGGCAAGCGGCGTGAACTCGGTGAAGAGCTCGGCGGCATAATCCAGGAAGTGCGGGCGCGAGGGGTGGCGGGCGACCTGGGTCTTCTGCCACGGCGTCAGCTTGGAATAGATCTCGACCATCGCGTCGCGGACGCGCGTCTCCAGGCGTTCGATCTCATCCGAAGTGTTCACGCTCTCGTCTTCGCCGGCAAGCTTCTTCAATTCGAGAATCTTGCCTTCGAGGTCGGAGATGGGTTTTTCGAAATCGAGATAGTTGTGCATGAGATGCGTTTCCGATCATTTTGCGACAAGGGTCTGCGGGCCGAAACCAGCCTGCCCGGCGGTCCTAATCCTGTTTTTTCGCCTGTTTGGCAAGAGGGTGATGGTTTTGCACCAGGTTGTGCAGCCGTTCTTCCAGAACATGTGTATAGATTTGTGTCGTTGAAATGTCCGAGTGACCGAGCAGTTCCTGCACCGCGCGAAGGTCGGCGCCATTGGCCAGCAGGTGGCTGGCGAAGGCATGTCTAAGCACGTGCGGGGAGATCGTGGCGACGCGAATGCTGGCGCGCGCGGCCAGCGATTTCAGATCGCGGGCAAAAACCTGGCGCGGCAGGAACCCCTGCTTGCCCGAGGAGGGGAAGAGCCACGGGCTCTCTCGGTTGCCACTTTCCTCGCGCGCAATCTCCTCGGCGAGCGCCTCGCCATAGGCCCGCATGGCCCGGATCGCTGCCTGTGATAGCGGAACGAGGCGGTCCTTGTTGCCCTTGCCGCGGATGACGAGGAAGCGGCCGTTCTGGGCGAGCACGCTTGCGGGCAGCGACACGAGTTCGCTGACGCGCATGCCGGTCGCATAGAGCAGTTCGATCAGCGCATGCATGCGCAATTTGGCGAGGTGGTCGGTACCGCCGGCTGCCGCCTCGGTCTCCGCCTGGCCGATCAGGCGCGAGACGTCGTCGACGCTCAGCGTCTTCGGCAGGCTACGTCCCTTCTTCGGCGCGTCGAGGATCCCGGTCGGGTCGTCGCCGCGCATGCCTTCGGCGTAGAGGAATTTGTAGAACTGCCTGAGCGCCGAAAGCCGCCGCGCTTGCGAGGAGGCCTTGAAGCCCTGACCGGCGAGATGGGCGAGATACCCGCGAAGGTCATCTGGTGTCGCCCCGGTCAGCCCGGTTCCGAGCGTGCGCAGATGCGAGGAGGCATCTTCGAGGTCACGCTCGTAGGATTGCAGCGTATTGACCGCTGCACCCCGCTCGGCGCTCATCATTTCGAGGAAAGCCTCGACATGGGCGGCGGAAAGATCGCTCATTGGGTCTTGTTCACCCGTTCGGACGGGATCTTCACGGTGACGTCGCGCTCCGTCGGCTCGACGAAGGTGACGAGAGAGATCATCGTGCCGTACACTATCCCGGCAATTACGGCGCAGAAGAACAGGAACCGGAAGAGGGTCGGCATTTCAATCTCCTCTGCATGTGCCTTTCGATCGAAGCGGACGTAAGGATACATGCAGGCGTTCAAACGGCCAGTGCGTTTCAGGCGCTCGGAATGAGCGCGCGACGCTGTGGCGGGTGCCAGACCTATATGAACGCCGCTTCCGCCGAGTTCAAGAACCGTGAGCGGACGCGAGCGACGACTTGACGCTACACCCCGATTTGTCGATACCGAAAGGGAATGGGGAATAAGAAGTCCAATGAACGACGTGATCGAACCGGTTTCCGCAACGCTTGCCGAGCGGGCGAAGCTTGTACTCGGTAAACGTAATCTCGTGTTCATCGGCCTGATGGGCGCCGGCAAATCGGCAATCGGTCGTTTGACGGCTCAGGCGCTTGGCATTCCCTTCGTCGATTCTGACCATGAGATCGAGCGCGTCTCGCGCATGACGATCAGCGATCTCTTTGCCCGCTATGGCGAAGACGAGTTCCGGGCGCTTGAAACGCGGGTGCTGAAGCGGCTCTTGCGCAGCGGTCCGCGCGTGGTCTCGACCGGCGGCGGCGCCTATATCAACGAGCGCTCGCGCCGCCAGATCAAGAAGGGTGGCCTGACGGTCTGGCTGAACGCCGAGCTCGACGTGCTCTGGGAGCGGGTCAACAAGCGCGACACCCGGCCGCTGCTGAAGACCGAGAACCCGAAGCAGACGCTCGAAAACCTGATGAATGCGCGTTACCCGATCTACGCCGAAGCGGACCTGACGGTGCTGTCGCGCGATGTGAAGAAAGAGACGATGGTCGAGGATGTCCTCACCGCCGTCATCGAGTACCAGGACAAGAAGACCCATGAATAGCCATGCGATGCCTGCAGCCGAACGCAAGGTCCGTGTCGACCTCGGTGACCGTTCTTACGACATCCTGATCGGTCCCGGGCTGATTGCGGCGGCCGGTGAGGAAATCGCCGCCCGCCTCAAGGGGCGCAAGATGGCCGTCATCACCGATGAGAACGTCGCGCCGCGCTACCTTGAGCCGCTCATGGCGAGCCTTGGGGAGTGCGACATCGACGCCGTGTCGCTGGTGCTTCCCGCCGGCGAAAAGACCAAGAGCTTCGAACATCTGATTCCGGTCTGCGAAACGGTGCTTGGCGCCCGGATCGAGCGCAACGATGCGGTGATCGCGCTTGGCGGTGGCGTCATCGGTGACCTCACCGGCTTTGCCGCCGGCATCGTGCGCCGCGGCTCGCGCTTCATCCAGATACCGACCTCGCTCTTGGCGCAGGTGGATTCCTCCGTCGGCGGCAAGACCGGCATCAATTCGCCGCACGGCAAGAACCTGATCGGTGTCTTCCACCAGCCGGATCTGGTGCTGGCGGACACCGACGTGCTCGACACCTTGAGCGAGCGCGAATTCCGCGCCGGTTATGCCGAGGTCGCGAAATACGGGCTGATCGACAAGCCGGACTTCTTTGCCTGGCTCGAAAACAACTGGCAGGCGGTCTTTGCGGGGGGTAGCGCCCGCATTGAGGCGATCGCAGTCAGCTGCCAGGCCAAGGCGGACGTCGTGGCGGCGGACGAACGCGAAAATGGCCTGCGCGCGCTGCTCAATCTCGGCCACACCTTCGGCCATGCACTGGAGGCGGCGACCGAATACGACAGCGCCCGGCTGGTGCACGGTGAGGGCGTTTCGATCGGCATGGTGCTGGCGCATCAGTTCTCGACGCGCATGAACCTTGCGAGCGCCGACGATGCAACCCGTGTCGAGGCGCATCTGAGGGCCGTCGGCCTGCCGACGCGCATGTCGGAAATTCCCGGTACACTGCCTCCGGCAGAACGGCTGATGGACGCGATTGCCCAGGACAAGAAGGTCAAGGGCGGCAAGCTCACCTTCATCCTGACGAAGGGTATTGGCCAGTCCTTCGTCGCTGATGACGTCCCATCCTCCGAGGTTCTGAGCTTCCTGAGGGAAAAGCACCCGCAATGACCGGCGAAGCCTTCATTGCCTTCCTGGCGGAGTACTGGCTGTCGATCCTGTCAGTCTTCTGCCTGCTTGTGCTTTCGGGCTTCTTTTCGGGTTCGGAGACGGCGCTGACCGCCGCGTCGCGCTCGCGTATGCATACGCTGGAAAACAACGGCGAAGAGCGCGCCGGCATCGTCAACCGGCTGATCGAGCGTCGCGACCGGCTGATCGGCGCGCTGCTGATCGGCAACAATCTCGTCAACATTCTTGCCTCGTCACTGACGACGAGCCTGCTGATCGGTCTCTTCGGCGACAGCGGCGTGGCGATCGCCACACTCGCCATGACCGTGCTGCTCGTCATCTTCTCGGAAGTACTGCCGAAGAGCTGGGCGATTGCTTCGCCGGATCGTTTCGCGATTGCCGTGGCACCGCTCGTCCGTCTCTTCGTCGCCGTCGTCGGCCCGGTTTCGAGCCTCGTCAACGGCATCGTCCGGCGCCTGCTTAACATCTTCGGCATCAACCTGGCCTCCGACATGTCTATGCTGTCGGCGCATGAGGAACTGCGCGGCGCCGTGGACCTGCTGCACCGCGAGGGCTCGGTGATCAAGGCCGACCGCGATCGGCTCGGCGGCGTGCTCGATCTTGGCGAGCTTGAAATCTCCGACATCATGATCCACCGCACCAGCATGCGGGCGATCAATGCCGACGAGCCGCCGGAAACCTGCGTCCGCGATATTCTCGAAAGCCCGTTCACGCGGCTGCCGCTCTGGCGCGGGTCGACCGACAACATCATCGGCGTCGTGCATTCCAAGGATTTGCTGAGGGCGCTGGCCGAACCAAATGTCGAGCCGGAAAACCTCGATATCGTCAAGATCGCGCAGAAACCCTGGTTCGTGCCGGACACGACCAACCTCAAGGATCAGCTCAACGCGTTCCTGCGTCGCAAGCTGCATCTGGCGATCGTCGTCGACGAGTATGGTCAGGTTCAGGGTCTGGTGACGCTGGAGGACATTCTGGAGGAGATCGTCGGCGATATCGCCGATGAGCACGACCTCGACATTCAGGGCGTGCGCCAGGAAGCCGATGGCTCGATCGTCGTCGATGGCTCGGTGCCGATCCGCGATCTCAACCGCGCGCTCGACTGGTCGCTGCCGGACGAGGAGGCGACGACGGTGGCCGGTCTGGTCATCCACGAGTCCAAGAGCATTCCGGAGGAACGCCAGGCCTTCACCTTCCACGGCAAACGCTTCATCGTGATGAAGCGGGTGAAGAACCGCATTACCAAGCTGCGCATCCGCCCGGCGGAAGAGGGCGCTCCGCTGGCCTGATGGCCGCGATTGCCTCTACCAGCGGGTCGGCTCGCCGGGGGCTGCCGGCTCGACGGCGAGCGCATGCAGGCCGGCGTCGAGTTCTGGCTTCAGGAGATCATTGATGGCGCGGTGGCGGGCGACACGGCTCATGCCGGCAAAGGCGCTAGAAACGATACGCACCCGCATGTGGGACTCGCCGGTACCATCGAACCCCGGCTGATGGCCGGCATGCTGATGGCTCTCGTTGATGACCTCGAGCCGTTCAGGGTGGAAGGCCTCGATCAGCTTCTTTTCGATGGTCTCGGTGAGCGACATTCTTCCGTCCCATTTTGCTGTTTGCTTGGCGCCCCCTCGCAGTTAAGAACCCGGTAATCGCTGGCACGGCGGCGCAAAATGCCCGCACAAAGCCAGCAACATTCCGCTTTGTCAATTCTTGTTGTGACTCCCGCCAAACCCCATAATGAGCGCCATGAGACTCGATTCAAAATACTTCGATCGCATTCGAACCCGGCGCAAGGTCGAGCCGCAGGCAGAGCCGGCGGCTCCCGTCTGTCAGTGGGACGGCTGCGATCAGAAGGGTGTGCACCGGGCGCCCGTCGGTCGCAACGCCGAGGGGCAGTATTTCATGTTCTGCTTCGAGCACGTGAAGGAATACAACAAGGGCTACAACTTCTTCTCCGGCCTCTCCGACAGCGAGGTCGCCCGCTACCAGAAGGAAGCGATCACCGGTCATCGGCCCACCTGGACCGTCGGCGTCAACAAGAACGCCAAGAACGGCCCGACCCAGTCGCAGACGCGGTCTGGCTCTGCCGGCGCCCAGGCCCGCATGCGCGATCCCTTCGGCTTTGTCAGCGAGGCACGGGCGCGATCCGGTCGTCCCGAGCCACGTCAGCGCAAGCTGAAGACGCTCGAGGCGAAGGCCTTCGAAACGCTTGGTCTCGGAGCCTCGGCGACCACTGCCGACATCAAGGCGGCCTACAAGGACCTCGTCAAGAAGCATCACCCCGATGCCAATGGCGGAGATAGAGGATCGGAAGAGCGTTTTCGCGCGGTTATTCAGGCCTACCAATTGTTAAAACAGGCTGGTTTCTGCTAACAACCCGGATTAATACAGAAGCACTTTTGCAGGCGAATGCGCGGGTGCCGTCCGGTGGCCGCTCTGGAGACATGATGAGCAAGATTGACCTCGACATTTCCAACCTCCCCGACACCACGATTTCCGTCCGGGAGGTTTTCGGCATTGATACGGATTTGCGCGTTCCTGCCTATTCGAAGGGCGACGCCTATGTCCCGGATCTGGATCCGGACTACCTCTTCGACCGCGAAACGACGCTCGCCATTCTCGCAGGCTTCGCCCACAACCGACGCGTGATGGTGTCGGGCTATCACGGCACCGGCAAGTCCACCCATATCGAGCAGGTCGCCGCGCGCCTCAACTGGCCGTGCGTGCGCGTCAACCTCGATAGCCATGTCAGCCGTATCGACCTCGTCGGCAAGGACGCGATCGTCGTCAAGGACGGCCTGCAGGTCACCGAATTCAAGGACGGCATCCTGCCCTGGGCCTACCAGCACAATGTCGCGCTCGTCTTCGACGAATACGATGCCGGCCGCCCGGACGTCATGTTCGTCATCCAGCGCGTGCTGGAATCCTCCGGCCGCCTGACGCTGCTCGACCAGAGCCGTGTCATCCGTCCGCACCCGGCCTTCCGCCTGTTTGCGACCGCCAACACCGTCGGCCTCGGCGACACGACCGGCCTCTATCACGGCACGCAGCAGATCAACCAGGCGCAGATGGACCGCTGGTCGATCGTCACCACGCTGAACTACCTGCCGCACGACAAGGAAGTCGACATCGTCGCCGCCAAGGTCAAGGGCTTCACTGCCGACAAGGGCCGCGAGACCGTCTCCAAGATGGTACGTGTCGCCGACCTCACGCGCGCAGCCTTCATCAATGGCGATCTCTCGACCGTCATGAGCCCGCGTACGGTCATCACCTGGGCCGAGAACGCCCACATCTTCGGCGACATCGCTTTCGCCTTCCGCGTGACCTTCCTCAACAAGTGCGACGAGCTGGAGCGGGCGCTGGTCGCCGAGCACTACCAGCGCGCCTTCGGCATCGAGCTGAAGGAAAGCGCTGCCAACATCGTGCTCGAAGCCACCGCCTGATCCCACGGCCTGCCGTCCCCTTTGGGAGGGCGGGCCATGACGCTGTGGCAAACCGGATGACGCCCCACTGGGGCGCCGTCGCCTCTGGCTGAAGAAGGAACTGTCGTGAGCTCGAATTCGAAGGCAAAGCCAACCACGCGCGAGAATGCTGCGGAACCGTTCAAGCGGGCGCTTTCCGGCTGCATCCGATCGATCGCGGGCGATGCCGAGGTGGAAGTCGCCTTCGCCAACGAGCGGCCGGGCATGACCGGCGAACGCATCCGTCTGCCGGAACTTTCCAAGCGCCCGACCCTGCAGGAACTTGCCGTGACCCGCGGGCTCGGTGACAGCATGGCGCTGCGCAAGGCCTGTCACGATGCGCGGATCCACGCGACCATGTCGCCGCAAGGGGCGGACGCCCGCGCGATCTTCGATGCGGTGGAGCAGGCTCGTGTCGAGGCGATCGGGTCGTTGCGCATGGCGGGTGTCGCCAAGAACCTCAACGTCATGCTCGAAGAGAAATACGCCAAGGCGAATTTCGCAACCATCGAGCGCCAGGCGGACGCGCCGCTCGGCGAGGCCGTAGCGCTGCTGGTGCGCGAGAAGCTGACGGGCCAGAAGCCGCCGGCGTCTGCCGGCAAGGTGCTCGACCTCTGGCGCGAGTTCATCGAGGGCAAGGCTGCCGGCGACATTGAGCACCTGTCGTCGACGATCAACAACCAGCAGGCCTTTGCCCGGGTCGTTCGCGACATGCTGACCTCGATGGAAGTCGCCGAGAAATACGGTGACGACGACAACGAGCCGGACGAGCAGGAAAGCGAGACCGACGAAGACCAGCCGCGCAGCCAGGAGCAGGACGAGAACGCCAGCGACGAGGAAGCCGGCGACGATGCTGCACCCGCCGACGAGAACCAGGCTGCCGAAGAGCAGATGGAAGAAGGCGAGATGGACGGCGCGGAGATCTCCGACGACGATCTCCAGGACGAAGGCGACGAGGACAGCGAAACGCCCGGCGAGGTCAAGCGTCCGAACCAGCCCTTCGCCGACTTCAACGAGAAGGTCGACTACGCCGTCTTCACCCGCGAGTTCGACGAGACGATCGCGTCGGAAGAGCTTTGCGACGAGGCCGAGCTCGACCGGCTGCGCGCCTTCCTCGACAAGCAGCTTGCCCATCTTCAAGGCGCGGTCGGCCGCCTTGCCAATCGGCTGCAGCGCCGCCTGATGGCGCAGCAGAACCGCTCCTGGGAGTTCGATCTCGAAGAGGGGTATCTCGATTCGGCGCGGCTTCAGCGCATCATCATCGATCCGATGCAGCCGCTTTCCTTCAAGCGCGAAAAGGACACCAACTTCCGCGATACGGTCGTGACGCTGCTGATCGACAATTCCGGCTCGATGCGCGGCCGCCCGATTACGGTTGCCGCCACCTGCGCCGATATCCTGGCGCGCACGCTCGAGCGCTGCGGCGTCAAGGTCGAGATCCTCGGTTTTACCACCAAGGCGTGGAAGGGTGGGCAGTCACGCGAGAAGTGGCTGGCCGGCGGCAAGCCACAGGCCCCGGGTCGCCTCAACGACCTGCGACACATCGTCTACAAGTCTGCCGACGCTCCGTGGCGCCGGGCACGACGCAATCTCGGCCTGATGATGCGGGAAGGCCTGCTCAAGGAAAACATCGACGGCGAGGCGTTGATTTGGGCGCATGAGCGGCTGATGGCGCGGCGCGAACAGCGGCGCATCCTGATGATGATTTCGGACGGCGCGCCGGTCGACGACTCGACGCTGTCGGTCAATCCCGGAAACTATCTGGAGCGTCACCTGCGCGCGGTCATCGATCAGATCGAAACGCGCTCGCCGGTGGAACTGCTGGCAATCGGTATCGGCCACGACGTGACGCGCTACTATCGCCGTGCCGTCACGATCGTCGATGCCGATGAGCTTGCCGGCGCGATGACCGAACAGCTGGCCGCACTCTTCGAGGACGAAAGCCAGCGCCGCGGTTCTTCGCGTCTTCGCCGCGCCGGGTGATGCTTCCCCCTTGGGGGCGGTGGAACATCGCCTCCGAGCTGCCAATCGGCACCTGCACGCATCGCTGGCGGCCGAAGTCAATTTACGGACATAGTTTTACAGTCTACCAAGCTACCATGCGTGGCGGGCTCACTGTGAGCGCACGCCGCGTCATTCCCGATGCCCCCCCTGAAGGTACTTCTCTTGATGCTTGGCCGCGGTCTCCTAGCCCTTTTCCTCCTGGCTTCGGCCTGCCCGGCATGGTCCGCTTCCGATAGCGAAGACCTGCCGATCCGCAGCCGCCAGATCAGTAATTTCGCTGTCGGTTCCAGCGCCACCCGGTTTGGCGCCCTGGAGTTTCTCGGCGGTCTGGAGATGACCTCGTCAAATCCGCTGTTCGGCGCGGTTTCGGCAATCCGCTTTCGTCCTGACGGCAGCTCTTTCGTCGCCGTCATGGATACCGGCCACTGGCTGGAAGGTGCGGTAACCCGCGACGAGCAGGGTCGGCTTTCCGGTATCACCAACCTGACCGCCACGCCGATGGCGGATCGTAACGGTGATGTCGGCCTGGCGAAATGGAAGGTGGATTCCGAAGGGCTTGCCCTTCGTGAAGGCCAGGCGATCGTCAGTTACGAGCAGGCCCATCGCATCGACATCTATCCGGATCCGGGTTTTGCCGGCTCTAAGCCGATCGGAAGCCTGGCATTGCCGTTTCCGATCAGCGAGCTGCGCAGCAACGCCGGCATTGAGACGATCGCGGTCTCGCCGAAGGACAGCCCCCTCGCGGGCGCCATGATCGCCATTGCCGAACGCAGCGTCGACAAGGCGGACAATCTTTTGGCCGGCATCCTCGACGGGCCACAGCGCGGCGCATTCAGCGTCGTGCGCAAGGATCCCTATGCGGCAACCGATGGCGCCTTCCTGCCGAACGGCGACCTCTTGCTGCTGGAGCGACGTTTCTCCTTCGGCTCGGGTCTCGGCATGCAGATCCGTCGGATCCCAGGTGATAAGATCAAGCCCGGCGCGGTCGTCGACGGCGAAGTCCTCTTCGAAGCGGACATGGGCTACCAGATCGACAACATGGAAGGCCTCGACGTCGTCGTGCGTCCCGACGGCGACGTGCGGGTCATCGTCGTCTCCGACGACAACCATTCGATCCTCGAGCGCAACCTGATGCTGGAGTTCCGGCTCACCACCGCGCTGACACAATAAGCCAGCCAACTCCTGAATAGTGCGATCCGCCCGATCGTGTGGAGATCCGGCCAAGCGCCGGTGAAGGATCGAGCCGTCTCGCTGGGCGCGGCTGCGCAGAGGCCCGAACAAGCCCGTCCGATGCTTGACGGTGTCCCGGCAAATGCCTATTGGCCGATTGTCCGTTGAAGGAGATTTATGCGCAGAGGCTGAAAATTTACCCGCATTCGCGGTTGTTCAAGGCGCCGAACAGGCGTCCCTCTTGACGCATATCTATTGAACGGAAAAACCATGAAAAAAATGGATGTGATGATCCGCGCCTATCGTGCTGCGGATTTGGAAGAACTGTCGGCCATCTGGTTCGAGGCCTCGATAACGGCGCACGCATTTGTCGGCGAGGCGCGGTTGCGTGAACAGCGCCTGTTGATCGAGACCGTCTATCTGCCGAACGCGGAGACTTGGGTCGCCATCCGGGACGGCGAACCGGCCGGGTTCGTCAGCTTGCTCGACGATTTCATCGGCGGGCTCTTCGTCTCGCCACGACACCAGGGTGCCGGCATCGGCCGCTTGCTGGTTTCGCATGCCCTGCAGCTGAAGGGGCAGCTCCGCTTGGAGGTCTACACCGCCAATTCGCAGGCCTATGCCTTCTACGAGAACCTCGGCTTTGAAGAACAGTCCCGGCGGTCGGAAGACGACGAAGGGCTGCCATTCGAAAACGCTCAGATGCTTTTGAAGCAGCGCTAGAAGGTGAGGCGCGGGGAAGGTCGGCTGCTGCTCTTCCCCGCGCCTTGCAATCGACGCCCGGTCGCCGCTTCGGCGCGGGCCGAGGCGTGCCGGCAGGCGGCCCTTAGGCCGCCTGCTTTTCCGCAGCGGGCATGGGCTTCACGATGCTCATCAGCGCGCCATAGGGGAGCAGCATGACGAGGCCGCAGAGGATCTTCACGCTCAAGTCACCGACCGCCCAGGAGATCCAGCGCGGTGCTTCAGCCGCAAGTACGCCGAGGAGCGGTGCGGTTTCCAGCGCAAAGCTGTCGTTCGGGCCGAAGAACACGAAGAACGGTGCGAACGCAAAGGAGAAGAACATTGCGGTATCGAGCGCCGAGCCGATCAGCGAGCCTGCGAGCGGCGCATGCCACCAGCTCTGACGGCGGAGCCGGTTGAACACCGAGATGTCCAGGAGTTGACCGAACAGGAAGGCCGAGCCCGACGCGATAGCGATGCGCGGCGTGGCGGCGACGATGGAGAGCAGAATGGCGACGATGAAGCCTGCGACTACCACGCGGCGCGCGATGCGCGGCCCGAACTGGCGGTTGGTAAGGTCGGTCACCAGGAAGGCGAAGGGATAGCTGAAGGCGCCCCAGGTGAGGAGATCGCCGAGCTGCATACCGGCAATCGAGCCCGGCAGCGGAAACTGAACGAGGATGTTCGAAGCGACGACCACGAGGGTCATCAGCGCGACATAGACGAAGAATGTGCGGTTGATCAGCATTTTTTTATCCTGGGGTATGCCACCAGCTAGAGGGATGAAAGCAGGGCAGTGCACCCGGCCGATGAAGGCAAAAGCGCGTATCGGTTAAGAAACGTGCGCACGAGAAAAAGGCTTGCCGGATGAACCCGCAAGCCTTTTAAACGCGTGTCAAAGACGGTGCGCTGGCGCCGATTAGGCGGCTTCAGCAACCTTCTTGACGATCTGGCGACGCAGCAGGCGAGCGCGCATGCTCAGCTCGTTCTCGTCCGACTTCAGCAGGAAGGCGTCGAGGCCGCCACGGTGTTCAACCGAGCGGAGAGCAGCTGCGGAAACGCGCAGGCGGTAGCGCTGGCCGAGAGCATCGGAAATCAGCGTGACGTTGCACAGGTTCGGAAGGAACCGGCGCTTGGTCTTGTTGTTGGCGTGGCTTACATTGTTGCCCGACTGGACGCCCTTGCCGGTCAATTCGCAACTACGGGACATGGTACACCTATTCTCTTTATCGCCGCCGGACAATGCGGTAGCGGGCCCAGAGCCCAGGCCGCGTTCCTAGGCCATTATTGGAAAGTCGCGGTTCTATAGTCAGAGACGGCCCGCCCGTCAAGCCAAACCTCTTGCATTCTCGGAAAACCGCGGTTTTTCCCGGCCGATCTGCCCATGCGAAGCGCTGTCCGGGCAACAATAATGGTGCGCGAGACCCATTCCAAGCGGTTTTGCTATGCGCTATTTCTTGACCGAGGACACACGACGGTTTGGTTCCGTGATTGGACCGACCGCGTAGCCGGCGACAGCGAAATGGCGCAGAAAAGCCGTAAACACCCTGCATTTCAGGGTATTGCGGCGATGTTCAAGTGATGGATTCCTAAAGGCATGAAGTTGCGAAATGGCTTTCGCGGGGCAATGCTGCTTTCGGCGGCCTTGTTTTCCACAGCATCATCGGCCGCCGATGCCGAGCATCTGACGGATTACAGCATCTCGCTGTCCGGTCTGCCGGTGGCGCGCGCCTCATTCCACACCGAGGTTCAGAAGAATCGCTACACGATCTCGGGGACGCTGAAATCGGCGGGCCTGCTCGATATCCTCAGCCGCACGTCGGGCCAGACACAGGTTTCCGGCGTTGTCGACAAGGATTACCTGCGCGCGTCGCAATATTCGATGTCCTATCGCAGTGGCTCGAAGAGCCGGGCGATCAGCGTTACTTACCGCAACGGCAATGTCGTGCATGCGAGCATGACGCCGAAGCGCACGCCTTTGCCGAAGAACTGGGTGCCGGTCACCTCGCGTGACATGCGCAACGTTCTCGATCCGCTTTCGGGGCTGATCATTCCGGCGCAAGCGCGCGTCTGCCCCAACACCCTGCCGATTTTCGACGGCGAGTCGCGGCTCGACATCAAGCTGTCGCCGAAGGGTACCAGGCCTTTCAAGACGAAGGGCTTCGAAGGCGAGGTGATCGTCTGCGGCATCCGCTTCGTGCCGAAGGCCGGCTACAAGAAGGGCCGCGAGGACGTCGAATATCTGCGGCGACTGCAGACGATGGAAATCTGGTTCGCCAAAGCTGAGACCATGAATGTCTATGCCCCCGTCTATGTCCGCATCCCCACCAAGCTCGGGCCGGTCACGGTCTCGGCGACGCGATTTGGTGGTTGACGCGCGATCGCGTGCAACTAAAAGGTTAAATACCACCAAGCACCGTGATTTTGACGGCGCAGGTTTCCGTTGAGAGAAATCGCGCCCGGGGACGACTATGAAACTCAAGGCAACTCTGATCGGTTTTTCGGCCATCCTGATGTGGTCGCTGCTCGCGCTGTTCACGGCGGCATCGGGCAAGATGCCGCCGTTCCAGCTTTCGGCAATCTGTTTCCTGATCGGCAGCCTGCCCGGCCTTGCGGTGCTTGTGGCAAAACCGGAGCGCCTGGCGTTGCTCAAGCAGCCGGCGAAGGTCTGGATTACGGGCATTGCCGGCCTCTTCGGCTATCACTTCCTCTACTTCACGGCGCTGCGCAATGCGCCGGCGGTGGAGGCCGGGCTGATCGCCTATCTCTGGCCGCTCTTGATCGTTGTCGGTTCGGCACTGCTGCCGGGGGAGCGGCTGCGCTGGTATCACATCGCCGGCGCGCTTGCGGGCCTCGTCGGCACGATCCTGATCGTCGCGCGCAACGGCGTCGCCTTCGACGATGCCTATCTCATCGGCTATGGCGCGGCCTTCCTCTGCGCCTTTACCTGGTCGGTTTATTCGCTGATCACACGCCGCTTCGAGGCGGTTTCGACCGATGTGGTCACCGGCTTCTGCCTTGCCACCTCGATCCTGTCCTTCGTCTGCCATCTCGCGCTCGAAACGACGGTCTGGCCGGCGACGACCTTCGAGTGGCTGGCGGTCGCGGGCCTCGGCCTCTTGCCGGTGGGGGCGGCCTTCTATGCCTGGGACTTCGGGGTGAAGAACGGCGACATCCAGCTTCTCGGCGTTTCGAGCTATGCAGCACCGGTGCTCTCGACGCTGATCCTGATCCTCTTCGGCTTTGCAGAGCCATCCTGGCGCATAGCGCTTGCCTGCCTGTTCGTCACCGGCGGGGCGGTGCTCGCCGCCCAGGATCTGATTTTGCGCAAGGATGCCGTAGCCACCCAGCCGGCGGAGTAGTCCGAAAGATCGCTATCGGGTCGGCGGCTGCCAGTCGGGGGCTGCCATCTCGAAGGCGGCAAAATCGAAGGCCGGCGCGACCGTGCAGCCGACCAGCGTCCAATCGCCGAGCGAGGCAGCCGACTGCCACCAGTTGGCCGGTACTACGCCCTGCGGCCGCTCACCATCCCGGATGTCGGGCCCAAGCCGCAACGTCTCGGCGGGCTTGCCGTCCTCGGCAATGCTGAGTTCGAGCGGCGCGCCGGCGTGGTAGTGCCAGATCTCGACGGCGTCGCGGACGCGGTGCCAGTGCGAACGGTCGCCACGCTCAAGCAGATAATAGATCGCCGTCGAATGGCCCCGCGGGCCGCCGGCCGTGTCACGGAAGGTCTCGATGTACCAGCCGCCCTCCGGATGGCGTGTGAGGCCAAGCGCCTCGATGACCTCTTCCGCCGTCTGTGCTTCAGCCATCAGAAGTTATCCTTCCGCTTGCGGATTTCCGCAAAGACCGCGGCATCGTCGGCATCTCGCAGGCCGAGATGGGCGCGAATGCCGGGATCGGCGGCGCGCAGGAACGGGTTCGTACGCTTCTCCAGGCCGATTGTCGTCGGCGCGGTGAAGCCGCCGTCGCAGCGGATTTCCTCGATCTCGGCAGCGCGTGCCTTGAGTTCGGCATTGTCGGGATCGACGGTGACCGCGAAGCGGGCATTGGAGAGCGTGTATTCGTGGCCGAAATAGACGGTCGTGTCGTCCGGCAAGGCCATCAGCCGGCTGAGAGACTGCCACATGGTCGCCGGCGTCCCCTCGAACAGACGGCCGCAGCCGAGCGCAAAAAGCGTGTCGGCGGCAAAGAGCAGCTTGTCCTGTGGAAAATGGAAGCAGATATGGCCGGCGGTATGGCCGGGTGTTTCGATCACCTCGACGTTGCGGCCCGCAAACTCGAAGCGTTCGCCATGACGCACCGTCTTGTCGAGGCCCGGAATTTTCGCGGCCTCGTTGAACGGACCGATGATGATGGCGCCGAAGCGGGCTTTCAACGCGTCATTGGCCGCGACGTGGTCGCCATGATGGTGCGTCGTGAGAATATGGGTGAGCGTCCAGCCGCGGCGTTCCAGCGCCTCCAGGATTGGCGCCTCCTCGGGCGCGTCGATCGAGGCGGTCAGGCCGCTTTCGAGGTCGTGGATCAGCACGCCGAAATTGTCGGTGCGGCAGAGGAAAAGATCGAGTTCGAGCGCGGCCATGGCAGGTCCTCCGGTCAGGAGAGGGGAGATGCTGCCGAATGTAGCGAGCCTTACCTTGAAGTCTACCGCTTCGAAGCTAACATGTTGCGAATGCATACCGATATTGTCGACCTTCGCGAATTCTATCACTCCGAGCTTGGCCGGATGGCGGAGCAATCCGTCACCATGGCGCTTTCGTCCGTCTGGGCGCGGCTGCCGGACGAGCGGCTGGTCGGCCTCGGCTATGCCGTTCCCTATCTCGAGCGGTTCCGCAAGGACACGGAGCGCACCTTCGCCTTCATGCCTGCGGGCCAGGGCGCGGTGAACTGGCCGGTTGCCGAGCTTTCCTCGACGGCGCTGGTGTTCGACGAGGAATTGCCGCTGCCGGACGCATCGATCGACCGGGTGCTGATGGTGCATTCGCTGGAATTTGCCGAAAGTCCGCGCGAGACGATGAAGGAGATCTGGCGGGTGCTGGCGCCGGGCGGCCGGCTCGTGATCGTCGTGCCCAATCGACGCGGCGTCTGGGCACGCATGGAGCATACGCCCTTCGGCTCCGGCCGACCCTATTCGCGCGGGCAGCTGACGGCGCTGTTGCGCGAGACCAACTTCACGCCGGGGGCTACGGCCGACGCGCTGTTCTTCCCGCCGTCGAAGCTCCGGGCGATCCTGCGGCTGCGCCGAGGCTTTGAGCGGCTCGGCCGCTGGCTCTGGCCAGTGTTCTCAGGCGTCATCGTCGTCGAGGCGCAGAAGCGGCTTTACCAGGGGCTACCGGTTGCAGCGCGTGCGTCCCGCCGTGTCTTCGTGCCGGTGTTGGCGCCGCAGGGCGTGCCGAGCACACGCGAACGGCCACGCCTCACCCGATAAGGCGCTGCGTACAGGCGGCGGACCCTCGACAAAAGCCGCTTGCGCCGGTAATGGCTTGACCTCTTTTCCTGCCTATAGCGCCCCGCGCCTCCCAAGGCGCGACAAAGGTCGCTGTGGCACCTTGATGGCCATAGAAAGCTGACCCGATGAGCCTTGCTTCGAAGAGCCCTGAGCCGCGTCCCGGCATCCTTGACATTGCCGCCTATGTGCCGGGCAAGGAGCATGCGCCGGGTGTCGCCAAGGTGCATAAGCTCTCGTCGAACGAAACGCCGCTCGGTGCCAGCCCGAAGGCGATAGAAGCCTTCCAGGCGATGGCCTTCAATCTGGAGCGCTATCCGGACGGCCAGGCGCGGGCGCTGCGGGAGGCAATCGGGGCCGTTCACGGGCTCAATCCGGCAAACATCATGTGCGGCAACGGCTCGGACGAACTGCTCGGGCTGCTGTGCCACACCTATCTCGGCCCCGGCGACGAAGGCATTATCACCGAGCACGGTTTCCTGGTCTACAAGATCCAGATCCTGGCGGCCGGTGCGACGCCCGTAACCGTCGAGGAAAAGGATGCGCGCGCCGATGTGGACGCCATCCTTTCCGCGGTCACCGAGCGGACCAAGATGGTCTTTCTCGCCAATCCCGCCAATCCGACCGGCACCTATATCCCGGTCGACGAAGTCCGCCGGCTGCATGCGGGCCTGCCCGAGGGCGTGCTCCTGGTGCTCGACGCCGCCTATGCCGAATATGTGCGCCGCAACGACTATGCCGCCGGTCTTGAGCTCGTCTCGGCCAGCCGCAACGTGGTAATGACCCGCACCTTCTCGAAGATCTATGGTCTTGCCGGCCTGCGCATCGGCTGGATGTATGCGCCGCCGGAAGTGATCGACGCGGTCGACCGTGTCCGCGGGCCGTTCAATCTCAGTGCGCCTTCCATTGCGGCGGGTGCGGCGGCGATCCGCGATCAGGCTTTCGTCGCAACGGCGGTCGATCACAATCTCACCTGGCTTGCCCGCGTTGCCGAAGCGCTCGAGGCGATCGGGCTCCGCATCACGCCGTCGGTCACGAATTTCGTGCTGATCCATTTCCCCGACGAGGCCGGCAAGCGGGCGGAGGAGGCCGATGAGTTCCTGACCCGCCGCGGCTATATCCTCAGGGCAGTCCGCAGCTACGGCTTCCCGAATGCCTTGCGCATGACCATCGGCTCCGCGGAAGCCAACGAGGGCGTCATCGCGGCGCTGACCGAATTCATGGGACGGAAATAATGGCTCAGCAGTTTGAAACGATCGCCCTCATCGGCATTGGTCTGATCGGCTCGTCGATCGCGCGCGAAATCCGCGAGAAGCAGCTTGCCGGCACGCTCGTCGTCTCCACGCGCAGCGAGGCGACGCTGAAGCGGACGCAGGAACTCGGGCTCGGCGATCGCTATACGCTGTCGGCCGCCGACGCCGTTCGCGACGCGGATCTCGTCATCGTCTCGGTGCCGGTCGGCGCGTCCGGCGCTGTTGCCGCCGAGATCTCAGCGCATCTGAAGCCAGGCGCCATCGTCACCGACGTTGGTTCGACCAAGGGTTCGGTGATCGCACAGATGGCGCCGCACTTGCCCGAGAACGTGCATTTCGTGCCGGGGCATCCGATCGCCGGTACCGAGCATTCCGGCCCGGATGCCGGCTTCGTCGGCCTCTTCCGCGGCCGCTGGTGCATCCTGACGCCGCCCCCTGGCGCGGATGAGGAAGCGGTGGCGCGGCTGCGGCTTTTCTGGGAGACGCTCGGCTCGATGGTCGAGGAGATGGACGCCGAACACCACGACAAGGTGCTGGCAATCGTTTCGCACCTGCCGCACATCATCGCCTACAACATCGTCGGCACGGCTGACGATCTCGAGACCGTTACCGAATCCGAAGTCATCAAATATTCGGCTTCGGGCTTCCGCGACTTCACGCGTCTGGCGGCATCCGACCCGACCATGTGGCGCGACGTCTGCCTGCATAACAAGGATGCGATCCTGGAGATGCTGGCGCGGTTTTCGGAAGATCTCGCCTACCTCCAGCGGGCGATCCGCTGGGGCGACGGCGACAAGCTGTTCGATCTCTTTACCCGCACCCGGGCCATTCGCCGCTCGATCATTCAGGCCGGCCAGGACACGGCGATGCCGGACTTCGGTCGCCATGCCATGGATCAGAAATAGCCTGAGCAGATCAAGGAAGACCGTGGAGCGGTCTTCCTTCCTATGAGGCGTATGGCCGTAGCCTAGAGGGTCGGCAGGACGCCGATCGGGATGAAGGCGAGGAATGCCGTGCCGTCGCGCACGTTGAGCTTCACGGTCGCCTCGTTCTTGCCGTTGGCGAGAGCCTTCAGCATGTTGGCGGTGTTGTCGACGAGGTTGGCATCATCCGGGATCAGGGTGACCAGATTGGCGCGCCAGGCCTCGATATTGGTCATCGTCAGCGAGAACTCGCCAGAAATCAGTCCCTGATCATTGACCGAGAACGGCCCGGAAAGCTTGGCGTTCATGCCCGAGCCGAGGTCGAGGGTGAGCTGTCTCAGCTCGCCCTTGCTGCCGCGAAACATCTCAGGCGTCGGCGGGGTTGTCATCCATCCGGCCCGGTCGGTGAAGGTCAGGTCGGCGGCGGCGGTCGCCGGCGGTGCGAGGCTCGGGCCTTCCTCGGGCCGAACGTCCAGTTTGTCGACGCTCAAGGCGGCGTCGAGATCCGCGCCGTTCTGGCGCAGGTGCAATTCGCCGTGGCTGGCGCCGAAGCCAAATCCGTCGCCTTCAAGCGGCAATCGCAACCGGCCCGTCAGGTTGTCGTAGGTCAGCGACGTGCGGTCAACGCCGGACAGGGTCGCGCGCACGCTCGCATGCAGCAACGTCCAGTCGGCGAAGATGTTGAGGCCGGGGGAAGCCCGGATCTCGGCCGGGCCGTCAAGCTCGATCACCGCATGGCCCGGCTGGTAGACCTGGGCAGCGGTCCTCAGCGCTCCGAACGAGGCCGAGGTGCCGTTGCGGGTGTCGTCCAGATGGACCTTGTCGCAGAAGAGGCCGATGCGGAACGGGAAGCCGCGCACGTCCATGTTGGTGCATTCGCCGCCGAGGCCGGCTGCCTGTCCTTCGGCGAGGCGGGTCGCAAGCCGCTTCTCGATCTGGTCGGCGGCGAGAAACCAGCCGGCCGAATAAACGCCGGTGACAAGCACGATGCCTGCCAGGAGCCAGCGGAATTTCCGGCTGACCGGCGATGGGTTGGAGACTGCGGTGGCCGACATGGGCGCGGGTACCTCACTCAAAACAGGATGGAGGCTGCCTTTCGGGTGGCGCCATCGATCCGCAAAACTATTCTTTCCTTCGGCCGCAGGAGGACGACCTTGTCTCTTTCGTGCCGGGATGCTGTGCCGTAGAAACCGAAAATGGCTCACCGTCCCACGCGACCGATCGTGATTCGGCAGTGAGAACAGCAGCGCGGGTTGAATGACAGTGGATATGGACGAATTTTGGGTCTTTGGCTACGGCTCGCTGATGTGGAACCCGGGCTTTGCCTTCGAGGAGAAGCTCACGGCACGCGCCTTCGGTTTTCGCCGCTCACTCTGCGTGCATTCCTGGGTTCACCGTGGCACCGAACAGCGGCCGGGGCTGGTGCTTGGGCTCGACCGCGGCGGCTCCTGCATCGGGACGGCGTTTCGCGTCCAGCGCGGGCAGCAGGCGGATGTCGTCGATTATCTGCGCGAGCGTGAACTGGTGACCCACGTCTACAAGGAACGCACCATGCCGGTGCTGCTTGCCGACGGCCGCCGCGTTCCGGCGCTCGCCTACGTCATCGACCGCGCCCACGTCCAGTATGCGGGCTCGCTGACCACCACGGAGGCGGCCGGCATCGTCGCGGTTTCGACGGGAAAATCCGGGCCGAACAGCGAATACGTGTTCAACACGCTCGCCCATCTCAAGGAGATGGGTATCCGCGATCACTGGCTGGAAGAGGTGGTCGGATTGCTGCGGCAGGCGCCGCGTTCAGCCCGGGCCTGAAGGTTCAGGCCCGGCCTTCTGCCTTCAGTTCCTTCAGCCGCTGCTGGGCGGTCGGCGGTAGCGGCAGGTGCGGATTGGCCTTCACGGTTTCGACGAGCAACTCGTCGCTCGCCCTCTCGGTTACCTCGACGAGCTTCGCCAGGAAAGCGTCCGGGTCCATGCCGGCCTCGATGGGCGGCAGGATGCGAACCTTGAAGTGGCCGGGAAAGCGCAGGAACTTGCGGCGCGGCCAGAAGAGGCCGGGATGCATGGCGACCGGCACCACCGGTACGCTGAGGTCGCGGTAGAGGCGGGCGATGCCGTATTTGTATTCCGGCGGAGCGCCCGGCGGGCGACGCGTGCCTTCCGGGTAGATGATGAGCTCGCGGCCGGTTGCCATTTCCTGCTTGGTGCGGTCCATCACGCCGGTCATCGCCTTGCCGCGCGCCGCGCGATTTACCGGAACCATGCGTTGCTTGAGCACATACCAGCCGAAGAGCGGGATCCAGGTGAGCTCGCGCTTCAGGATATAAAAGGGATCGCTGAGCCAGGGGAGCAGCGCATAGGCATCCCAGAAGGACTGGTGCTTGGGAGCGAAGATATAGGGAACCTCGGGGATATTCTCCAAGCCTTCGATCTCGAAGGTCGTGCCGACCATCTTTTCCATGAGCCAGTGGTTGCTGCGCACCCAGTTCTTCGGCACGAACCACGCCTTCTTGCGCGGCAGCAGGAAGTAGATCGGGGTCAGCACGATCATCTGCACGATCAGATTGGCGTAGAACACCATGTTGAAAAGGATCGAACGCAAGACGATCATCAGGCACGCTCTCGTAGGCGAGGTCTCAAGGGGACCGGCGTCTTTGAGCCGGTTGATCGCTGCCTACACGATTAAGTGCTGAAGGAAAACTGCTCTGTTTCACTTTGCAGCGGCGAAGGCTGTTCCTGCCGGCCCTTATTCTTCGGCGGGCGTCGCGCGCGATGCGTCGGTGCGCAGGCCGCTGGTCGGGCGGGCGCCGGCGAAGTCGCGTATCGAAGCCACCGTATACTTGCCGAATTCCAGAAGGATCGACTTCAGCACCATCGGGTTGCGCAGCCAGTTTGTGGTCTTCAGATCGGAGTTGACGACCGGGTAGGGGATGAACTCCGTTTCCGGCCGGGCGCGGCGCAGTTCCAGGAGGCTGCGCGGCATGTGATAGTTGTTGGTGACGACGAGCACGCTCGCATAGCCGCGATCATGGATCCATTGCGCCGCTTCCGTGGCATTTCCGATGGTATCGATCGCCTCATGGCCGATGTCGACGCAGCACTTGAAAAGGTCGGCCGAGCTCTGGGTGTTGCGGCGGATCTGGCTGCCTGTGGTCGCCGGGTGAACCCCGGAGATCAGCAGGCGCTTGCCGGCGCCACCCTTCAGAAGATCGACCGCCTGGTCGATGCGCTGGAAACCGCCGGTCAGGACCACGATCGCGTCGGCCTTCGGATGACCCGGCGGCTGCAGGGAGGCGACCGTGTCGGCAAAGTTCAGGAAGGCGGCGATCAGGATTGCCAGCGGCAGGAGCAGGACGAAGAAGGTTCGGCGGAGGATTTTGCGCAGGAGACTGCGGGACCGCCGGCGATCGTCGGCTTGCCCGTGCCATTTATCTCCTCCGGTCATTCCGTTCCCGCGTAGCTCTCGCGCCATCATGATTCTCTTCACATAGCCGCAGATTGCGGCAAGGAATAGATCGAGTGGCGGCGAAACATCAGGCGGCTCAGCTTTGGTAGAGGTCGGTACGGCCGGGGTCCGAACGGATGAGGTCTATTTCGTAGATCGTGCGGGTAACCGTCAGCCGCGCCGTAACGGTCGTCAGGATGGCGATGACGACGATGATCGCGGCAATGCCGAGATAGCCACCATAGCCGATGGTGAAGGTACCGAAGAGGGCGGTGGCCTGATCTGTCTCGGGGGTCGCCAAGGTCCGTGACTGCCAGAAACCCGCGAGCGCAAAGAAAAGTGCTGCGAGCAGACCGCCGGCGCCGGCGCCCTTGAGGCTGATCCTGAGGAAGTGCTTCTGGAATTCCGACGCAACGAAGCCGGCTTCGGCACCGACGAAATGCAGCACCTCGACGATATGGCGATTGCCCGACAGCGCGCCGCGCGTTGCGAAGACCACTGTCAGCACCATGGCGGAAAAGACCAGGGTCAGCACGCCGGTGCCGATCATGGCCGTGGTGTTGGCCATGGCGACCAGCCGGTCGACCCAGGTGCGGTGGTCGTCGAGGAAAGCCTGCGGGATTATTTCTGTCAGCGCCTTGCGCATGGCCGCAAAGTCCGGCGGATTGCTTTCGTCGATGGTGATGATGACGAGGCGCGGCACGGGCAATTCGTCAAGATCGAGGCCTTCGCCGAGCCAGGGTTCGAGCAGGCGGGCGGTGGCGGCCCGGTCGACGATCTTGCCGTCCGTCGTGCCACTGAAGGTCAGCGCCAGGTCGCGGGCATCCGCCAGCGCCTTTTCCATGTCGAGATTGTCGTCGGGCTTGATCTGGATGGTGATCTCGCGGGAGATCTGCGACTGCCAGCTCTGGGCCGTGGCTCGCACCATGCTGACGCCGCCGAGCGTCAGGCAGGCGAGGAACGACATGATGGCGATGACGCACATCAGCGCATGGCCCGACACATTGCTCGACGGCACGATCGGGCCGGTCGGGCGCACGCGCATTTCCGTCCGGCGCTGTTGTGCCTCCGGTGCCTGTTCGGGCACATCCTTTTGGTGTTTCGTGCGGCTGTCACTCATAGATGTCGAGCCGCCCTTGCGAAAGGATCATGCGCCGCGCCTCCACCTGGTCCATCAGCGACAGATCGTGGGTGGCGATCACGACCGCCGTGCCGAGCCGGTTGAGCTCGAGGAAAAGATTGAGCAGGCGCCTTGCCATCGGCGGATCGACGTTGCCGGTCGGCTCGTCGGCAAGCAGGATCTCCGGCCGGTCGATCAGCGCCCGAGCGATGGCGGCGCGCTGTTTTTCACCGCCGGAAAGGACCGGTGGCAGCACGTTGATGCGCTCGCCGAGACCCACCCATTTCAAAAGCTCCAGCACGTCTGCACGGTAGCTCGTCTCCTCCTTGCCGCGCACGCGCAACGGCAGCGCGACGTTCTCGTAGGTGGTGAGATGATCGAGCAGGCGAAAGTCCTGGAAGACGATGCCGACGCGCCGGCGCAGCATCGGGAATTCTTCGCGCGGGATCGACGAAATGTTGCGGTCGAACATCCGGATCAGGCCGCGTGTCGGCTGCAGCGAGAGGAAAAGAAGCCGCAGCAACGTGGTCTTGCCGGCGCCCGACGGACCCGTCAGGAACTGGAATGAACGGCGTGGAATGTCGAAGGTCAGGTCCCGGAGGATTTCCGGTCCCATGCCATAGCGCAGTCCGACGTTCTCAAAGTGAATCAAGCGGCAGCCCAGTCTCTCTCACGGCCCTGCAACCGACGGCCGGTTCCGGTCCTCCGCGCATAGGACGACCAGCCAAGAAAGGCAAAACCGCCAGCGGAATCATGGTTAAGTGACGGTTAATTTTTCATGAAAAGGCGCCGCTTTCGCGACGTCTTTCCGAAACATTAACCATTCCGGTTTACGTGTCGGAAAGATTTGATGCAATGCCTAGTTCTTGCACCGCATGAGGCTTGGCATTGCCCGAGGGTTTCGCAGACAAACTGGCCGCCTGCGGCCGTGTTCTCTTGCGGGACAGGAGGAAATGATCATGCAGGCATTCCGGACCAAATCCGCCAGCAACAACGCCGATACAGATTTCCTGCCGCCCGAGCGCGGCGGACGCGACGGGGCTTCAGCGCCGAGGCGCGCCGACTATGTGGATGCGGAATTCGAGGTGATATCCGCTTCGTCGCGCCGCACGCCCTATCCTGTTTTCAACGACAATGCACAAACGGGCAGCCGCAGGCGGCCGACGCTGACGGTCGTGGAGCAGGAGCCGTCGCTCGGCGCTCGATTGTTGCGTCTTGCCGAAACGCGGCTGCGCGACATGCCGGCACGCCGCTTTGCCGGGATGGTCGCGGGCGTTGCGCTTGCTTCCTTCCTGGCGATCGTCGGCTTTGCCGGCGATGGACAGGCCGACGTCCAGCCGCTGACGATATCGGGGATCAAGAGTGGGCTCGATTACTCCGGCGGCATGCGTGTGCTGTCCGTCTATGGTTCGATCGACAATCGCTCCGATATCGAGCAGCGATTGCCGCTCGTCGTGGTGGAGATTGCCGCCAACGGGCGCAAGGTCACGACGACACGGGTGATGCCCGAGGGTGCTGCCGTCGCGCCCGGTGAGAGCCGTCATTTCATGACGAGACTGCCCTATGCGGGTGGAAAAATGCCGGATGTGACGGTTTCCTTCGCCGAAAACGGTGTTTCGGCCCGCTGATTGTGCTAAGCGGCGCCAAAGGGAAGGCTTAAGGTCTTCCGGATGAAACGCTGGAGAAGCCTTGATGCCCGTTGTTCGCGGTAAGAATATCGAACCTCTCTATACGGCCGAAACCATCGCTGCCCGCAACAGCGAGCTCGCCGGAATGATCGTCAACGGCCCGCACAAGGATCTACTGGTGATCGCGGTGCTCAAGGGATCGTTCATCTTCGCGGCCGATCTGATCCGCTCGATGCATACGGCCGGTCTGGCACCGGAAGTCGAGTTCATCACGCTGTCGAGCTACGGCACCGGCACCGTTTCGCAGGGCGTCAAGATCACCAAGGATATCGACAGCGACGTGCATGGGCGCGACGTTCTGCTGATCGACGACATTCTCGAATCCGGCCGCACGCTGCGTTTCGCCAAGGAACTGATGTACGAGCGCGGCGCCCGCAACGTCACGATCGCCGTGCTGCTCGACAAGCGGGTCAAGCGCAAGGTCGAGCTCGAGGCGGATTATGTCGGCTTCGAATGCCCCGATCACTTCGTCGTCGGCTACGGCATGGACGTCGCCTATGCCTTCCGCGAGCTGCCTTTTGTCGGTGTTGTCACCGGCGACGCCGAGTAAACGTCTCGATTTGGGGCATGCGCCCTGAAATCCAGTCGTTCGGCGTTTACCGAACACAAACGAAAAACTGGTTGTTTTGGTGCGTGCCGCAGTGATTCTCGACGGGGATCGGCGGCGCTGCAGCGCCAGTGTGTCTCCCGATGATCCACGCCCGCTGTACTTTTGGATCAGGTGCGGGTGCCGGCGTGAACGCCGGACTCGGAAGCGAACGCGGAGGCCATGATGGCGAAGATCCTGATTACCGAGGACGAGGATGCATTGCGTTCCTTCGTTGCGCGGGCCCTGAGGCTCGACGGCCACGAGACGGTCGAAGCGGGCGATGGGGCCGATGGCCTTGCCTGCCTGGAGGCCGAGGCGTTCGACCTTCTGCTCTCCGATATCCGTATGCCCGTGATGGACGGCATCGAGCTGACGCACCAGGCGTCGGCGGCCTTTCCGGCCATGAAGATCCTGCTGATGACCGGCTATGCCGAGCAGCGCGAGCGGGCTGACGATCTCACCGACAAAATCGTCGACGTCATCTCCAAGCCCTTCTCCCTTCCCGATATCCGCAAGGCAGTCGCGCTGGCGTTGGCCGCCTGACGGCCAGACCTGCCGGCCCACAGCAACAGGACTGCGACCCGGCGCATCGATTGGATGCGACGGGAGCCGTTGTCATGTTCTGCCGTGATGAGGCAAAGGGCTGAGCCGGGCGCTCGGCTCAGCGCATGTCGAGCAGGCGTTCGAGGTACTGGCGCTCCTGCTCCGGCGACAGGCTGTCGCCCAGCCTGCGGCGAATCTCGTCAAGGATTTGTCGGGCGCGCTGAGAATCGATCTCGTCTGGAACCTTGACCTGGTCGCCGAAATTCGGGCCGAGATTCTGTTGCCGTCGTCCCAAAGGATCGCGGCCGTTTTGACCGTATTGCGGAACACCCATGCCAGGGCCGCCCTGACCTTGGCCCTGCATCTGGTTCATCATATCCTGGGCGCCTTGGCGCAGGGCCTGTAGCGCGCGGCCCTGATTGCCGACGGCTTGTTCGCCCTGGCCCTTGCCGAGCGCGCCGGAAGCGCCGTCCATTTCGCGCTTGGCTTCGCCGAAGCCCTTGCCGGGCTTGATGCCCATGCTTTCCAGGCCCTTGTTCAGCTCACCGAGCTGTTTTCCGAGTGCGTCCTGCTGCTCTTTCAGCTGTTTCAGTGCATCCTTGAGCTGTTCGGCGGTCATGTTGTCAAGCGGGCTGGGCTGACCATTCGGATCGCCCTGCTGACCTGGGTCCTGCGGCATTTCCTGACCGAAGAGCTCGTTGTCTTCGCCCTGCAGCGGGTCGCCCCGCTGCATCCGGTCACGCAGGGCCTGATCGAACTTGAAGGTCTCGTCCATCAACTGCTGCTGTTGCTGCATCAGCTTGCCGAGCTTGTCCATCTGCTGGCGCATGGCGTCGTTCTGCTCGCCCATCTGCTGCTGGCTGCGGCCAGCCTGGAGGTTGTTCATCATGCGCTGCAGTTCCGAGAGCATCTGCTGTGCCTGATCGCGCGCGCCCGAGCGCGCCAGATTCTCGATCTGGTTCATCATCTTCTCGAGGTCCTGCTGGCGCAGGATGTTGTTCGGGTCGAGCTTGCCGGTCATGCGTGGATTTTTCATCGCCTGCTCGGCGAGCGCCTGCATGTATTCCTGCATCGCCTGGCGCAGTTCCTGCATCAGCTTGGCGATTTCCTGGTCCGAAGCGTTGCGCTCCAAGGCGTCCGACAGCGCCTGCTGGGCTTCGCGCAGGCGGCGCTCGGCAAGCGACAGGTCGCCGTCCTCGATGCCGAGCGCGATCTCCCAGAGGTATCCGGCAGCATCGCGCAACATGTCGTCGTTATAGGCGAGCGCCATACGGGTGCGCGCCGATTTCAACAGCAGGAAATGAGTGAGGTTCGGGATCCAGTCCTCGGCAAGCGAGGTGACGGCGTCGTTGAGGTCGATGGCGCGCGGCAGGTCGTTGGCATTGAGCGCGAAAACCTGACGCTGTTCGGCGACGGCGCCGGCGAGCGGCTGCGAGAACTGGCGGGCAGGCAGGATCATGTCGTGCGGCGGGCTGCGGCCTTCCTGTCCGGCAGCATCCCGGGCGACGAGCGTCACCGCTACCCGCTTGCCGGCGAGCGGATGCTCGCTGAGGTTTCGGCTGGTCGTGCCCTTTGCCTCGCGCGCGTTACGGCGCGGCAGATCGAGCCGGTATTCCGGTAGCGGATAGAGCGCGCGGGCGCCTTCCGCCGGTTCGTCGAGCGGCTTGAGCTCCGCCCAGGCCTGGGCGATGCCGTAATCGTCGTTGGCCGTAAACGTGATTTCGAGCGCCGCGTTGATGGTCGGATGGGGGATTCCGTCAAAGGCGATCTGAGGCACGCCGTCCGGGGTGATCTTGAACGCCCAGCGCTGGCTGCCGACGATAAGTTCGCCATCCTTGACGACCTTGTAGACGTGGTTGCGCACGGCATTCGGATTGCGCGCCGGCTCCGTTGCAACCATTTCGGCGACCTTCGGGCCGGTATCGTCCACTTTCGGCTTGCTCTGTTTCTCCTCGGCCTTTTCGCCGGCCACCGGAATGGCGATCGGTTTGCTCCCGCCGGTTTCCGCGTAGCGCACTGGCGCGTCCGCACCGGCGCCGGTGATCCGGACGGTGATGTCGCTGAACTGCGGGATGGTGATCGCCGCGGCGTCTTCATTCACGGCAGCGGCGGCTTCCGGCTTGCCCGTCAGGAAGATTGGCGCCCGCCCGGTATAGGGCGGCGGCGTCACCCAGGCATCGACGCGGATGTTGGCAGCCTCGATCGACGTCTGCGGCAGCCGGAACGCATCGCTCAGCAATCCGGCGCGGTTGGAATAGGAATAGGCAAAGGCGACGCAAGCGAGCAGCACAGGCACGGCCCTGAGCGCGAAGGGATCGTGCCTGGCGATATCGGGCCGCGGCAGGCCAGTCTCGAGGGTGCCGATCATGCGTGCCATGCGCGCCTGGTGTTCGCGCCAGAGCGCCTCGCCCAGAGGGGTGTCGGTCGCGGGGCGATCGTCCTGGACGCGGATGGCCTGATGCGGCAGCGCATTGCGCTCTTCGAGCATGCGATCGGCATCGGCATTACCGGGAAGCCGCAACCGGCTGAGCGGTACGAGAGAGGCGAGGAAGGTTAGCGCAAAGGCAAAGAGCGCCACCGCATGCAGCCAGAAAGGTGCAGCGCGAAAGAAGCCGAGCCAGGCGAAGGCAAGAAACAGAAGGGCGATCGCGCCGGGCAGAAGGATACGCGGCAGGACCTGCTCGGCGACCAGCACCGCGCGCGCCAGCCATCTCTTCAGCGCCAGAGTTCTCGAAAACGGCTTCGGTTGTGGCGTTTCATCCTGCCGGAATTGCGTCATCCGCCCAAGTTTCCTTTCGGTCGCCCATCAACGCTTGTGGCTGACCCAATATAGTGAGGCGACGGCCGAGCTCAAAAATGCACGCAACTTCGCCTATCCCGCTTGCGTTCAGGATACCATCGTTTGTGGCGAAGACGAGGGCGCAAACACAATCGTGATCGGCCGGGCGGCCGATCCACAGATTGTCGTTGTCGCGCCCGGACGGGTCAGTCGAGCCAGTCCGGCACCGAATCGAGACCGATCAACGCGTCATAGTCCTGACGCGGGCGAACGACGTGGAAACGGTCGCCCTTGACCAGAACTTCCGGGATCAGGAGGCGTGAATTGTAGGTGCTGGCTTGCACGGCGCCGTAGGCGCCGGCCGAGCTGATGGCAAAGAGATCGCCAGGCTTCGGCATCGCCATCTCGCGGTCGAGCGCCAGATAGTCGCCGGTTTCGCAGACCGGGCCCACGACGTCGGCGCGGATGCGCGGCGCGTTGGCGGCGGAAATGCGGACCGGGCGGATCTCGTGATAGGCCTCATAGAGGGTCGGGCGGATGAGATCGTTCATCGCACCGTCGACGATGACGAAGGTCTTGTCGCCACCGTCCTTCACGTAGATGACTTCGGTCACAAGAATGCCGGCATTGCCGACGATCAGCCGGCCCGGTTCGGTGACGATCTTGCAGCCGAGCGACTGCAGCTGGCTCTTGACGATTTCCGCATAGGCGTCCGGCAGCGGGGGCGGATTGTTGTCGTCCTTGTAGGGAATGCCGAGGCCGCCGCCGATGTCGACGTGATCGATCGAGTGGCCGTCGGAGCGCAGGGTATCGACCAGTTCGCGCAGCAGCTTGAAGGCGTCGTCGAAGGGCTGCAGTTCGGTGATCTGGCTGCCGATATGCATGTCGATGCCGGTCACCTCAATGCCGGGCAGCGTTGCGGCATGGGCGTAGACCGCACGGGCGCGCTCCCAGGAAATGCCGAACTTGTTTTCCTTCTTGCCCGTGGAAATCTTGGAATGGGTCTTCGCGTCAACATCAGGGTTGATGCGGAAGGACACATGGGCGCGCTTGCCGGCACGAACGGCGCGCTGGTTAAGGACCTCAAGTTCCGGCTCGGACTCGACGTTGAAGCAGTAGATGCCGGCTTCCAGTGCGAGATCCATTTCCAGCGGCGTCTTGCCGACGCCGGAGAACATGATGCGGTTTGCCGGGATGCCGGCCGCCAGCGCCCGGCGCAGCTCACCGCCAGAGACCACGTCGACGCCGGCGCCGAGGCGGCCGAGCGTCTTCAGTACCGCCTGGTTCGAGTTGGCCTTCATCGCATAGCAAACCATCGCATCCACATCGGCGAAAGCCTTGGAGAACACCGTGTAGTGGCGCTCGAGCGTGGCGGTCGAGTAGCAGTAGAAGGGTGTGCCGACGGCGCGGGCGATATCGGTCACCGGCACATCTTCGGCGTAGAGAATTCCGTCGCGGTATTGAAAATGGTTCACGTCACGCAGCTCGGCTTTGAGCAATTCCAGGAAAGTGCGAAGCGGCTTCCGTTCGGAATTGCGTAATTTCTACTAGAGGAGGGGATCGAGCAGGAACGAACGCTCGTCTGCTTTTTCCTTCTGCTCGACAGTTCCTGCCGGCGCCTTGGTGTTGATCGGCGCGGTCGAGCCGGGGCGATCGAGGTCGCCCTTGCGTCCACAACCGACAAGAACCAGCCCGGGGATCGCCAGCAGAAGTGCAAGCCGGGCCGCCTTCGTGAATGTCATCGTGATTTTCCTTCGCGGGAACTGATGCAGGTGCGATGTCTTACCGATTTTTCAGGCACTTGTGCACCCTGTTTCTGCGGGCGAAGAGCCGCCCGCAGCGGGCTTGGGAGCAGATGTCTTAGTTGCGGGCGCGCCACCAGGCGATCTGCTTGCGAACCTCGTTGGGCGCCGTGCCGCCGAAGGAGGTACGGCTGGCAACGGAGGCTTCGACCGTCAGAACATCGAAGACCTTCTCGGTGATGTCGGCGTGGATCGACTGCAGGTCGGCAAGCGAAAGATCCGCGAGGTCGCAGCCCTTCTGTTCGGCAAGCGCCACGGCGCGGCCGGTCACATGGTGGGCGTCGCGGAAGGGCAGGCCCGCCTCACGCACCAGCCAGTCGGCAAGGTCGGTCGCGGTCGAATAGCCGGAGCCGGCGGCGGCCTTCATGCGATCGCTACGGATGGTCATGTCACGAACCATGCCGGTCATGGCGGCGATCGCCAGCTCGAGGCTTTCGGCTGAGTCGAAGACCTGTTCCTTGTCTTCCTGCATGTCCTTGGAATAGGCGAGCGGCAGACCCTTCATGACCGTGAGCAGCGCGATCAACGAACCGTTGATGCGGCCGGTCTTGGCGCGCACCAGTTCAGCGGCGTCGGGATTCTTCTTCTGCGGCATGATCGAGGAGCCGGTCGAAAATGCATCCGACAGGCGGATGAAGCCGAACTGCGGCGTCGACCAGATGACGATCTCTTCGGCCAGCCGCGACAGGTGCGTGGCAGTGATCGAGGCCATCGACAGGAATTCGAGCGCGAAGTCGCGGTCCGATACCGTGTCGATCGAGTTGCGGGTCGGGCCGGCAAAGCCGAGCGCCTTGGCGGTCATGTGACGGTCGATCGGGAATCCGGTGCCGGCAAGGGCGGCGGCGCCGATCGGGCTCTCGTCCATGTGCTCGATGGCGTGACGCACGCGCGAGCGGTCGCGGCCGAACATCTCGACATAGGCCATGCAGTGATGGCCGAAGGTGACGGGCTGCGCGGTCTGCAGATGGGTGAAGCCGGGCATGACGGTATCTGCATGTTCCTCGGCGCGGTCGAGGAAGGCGGCGATCAGCGCCGTCAGCGCTTTCTCGGTGCGCTGCAGCTCTTCCTTGACCCAGAGGCGGAAGTCGAGCGCCACCTGATCGTTGCGCGAGCGGGCGGTGTGGAGGCGGCCGGCAGCCGGACCGATCAGGGTCGCGAGCCGGGCCTCGATGTTCATGTGGATGTCTTCGAGGCGGCGCGAGAACTCGAACGCACCACTTTCGATCTCTGACAGGATCGTGTTCAGGCCGTGAACGATCTTGTCTTTGTCGTCGGCCGAAATGATGCCTTGATGCGCCAGCATCGTCGCATGCGCTATTGAGCCGCGGATGTCCTGGGCATAGAGCTTCTTGTCGAAGCCGATCGAGGCATTTATTTCCTCCATGATCGCGTCCGGACCCGAGGCAAAGCGACCGCCCCACATCTGGTTGGAGGATTTCGTCTCGGAATTGCCGTCAGCCATGAAGAATGCCCGCCTTGGAGAATGAAATGCCCGACCAGAAGAAATCCCCCCCGGCCGTGAAACTGTTCGCGCTCGCCGCCCTGTTTGGCGTGATCGTCGGTGCGGCAGCGGTATACGTGAAGGAGACCGGGTCTGGCAATGGTGAGGCAACCGAAACGGCCTCCGCCAGTTGCCCGCTGACCTCGGCCAAGGTCGCGGCGCTGACACCCTTCATGAAGGGGCAGGTCGCCGCGATGTCGCCGGCGTCGTCGCCGCGGCCGATCGCGCTCGACTTCAACGGTCCGGACGGCAAGCCGACCAATGTCTCGGCCTTTGCCGGCAAGACGCTGCTCGTCAATCTCTGGGCGACGTGGTGCGTTCCCTGCCGCGAGGAAATGCCGGCCTTGAACGCCCTGCAGAAGTCGCTCGGCAGCGACAAGTTCGAAGTGGTGGCGATCAACATCGACGTCGGCGACGACGAGAAGCCAAAGGCTTTCCTCGACGAGACGGCCGTGCACGAGCTTGGCTATTATCGCGACGCCTCGATGGGCGTGTTCAACAACATGAAGAAGGAAGGCCTGGCCTTCGGCCTGCCGGCAACCTTGCTGCTCGACGACAAGGGCTGCCTGATCGGCTCGATGAACGGGCCGGCCGCCTGGGACAGCGACGACGCCAAGGCGCTGATCAGCGCGGCGCTTGCTCCTGCTGCGGGAAGCTGAAGGAGACTAGATCTGGACAAAGAAAAACCCGGCGGATCGCCGGGTTTTTCTTGTCAAATGCTGACGGAATTAGCGGGTGGGAACCGGCACTTCGCCGCGATAGTCGTAGAAGCCGCGTCCGGACTTGCGGCCGAGCCAGCCGGCTTCGACATATTTCACCAGCAGCGGGCAGGGGCGATACTTCGAGTCCGCCAGGCCGTCATAGAGCACCTGCATGATCGACAGGCAGGTGTCGAGGCCGATGAAGTCGGCAAGCTGCAGCGGGCCCATGGGATGGTTGGCGCCGAGCTTCATGGCGGTATCGATCGCCTCGACACTGCCGACGCCTTCATAAAGCGTATAGATCGCCTCGTTGATCATCGGCAGCAGAATGCGGTTGACGATGAAGGCCGGAAAATCTTCGGCGACTGTCACGGTCTTGTCGAGCGTCGCGACGAATTCCTTGGCGGTCTTGAAGGTCTGTTCGTCCGTGGCGATGCCGCGCACGAGCTCGACCAGCTTCATCACCGGAACCGGGTTCATGAAGTGGATGCCCATGAAGTGCTCGGGGCGATCGGTGGCGGAGGCCAGGCGCGTGATCGACAGGGACGAGGTATTCGTCGCGAGAATCGCTTCCGGCTTCAGGATCGGACAAACCTGACCGTAGATCTTGCGCTTGATCGTTTCGTCTTCGGTGACGGCTTCAATCACAAGATCGGCCTGGGACAGGTCGTTGATATCGGAAGAGCCCTTGATCAGGGCAAGGGCTGCCTTGCGGGCCTCGTCGGTCATCTTGCCGGAGGAGACCTGACGGGCAAGGTTGCCGTTGACGGTTGCAAGGCCCGCTTCGATCCGTTCGGCGGCCAGATCATAGATCTGCACCTTGTATCCGGCGATTGCCGAAACATGTGCGATGCCACAGCCCATTTGCCCGGCACCAATAATTCCGACCGTCTTGATCATCGCGGCGAACATCCATCTTCAAGGGTTGGCGGCAAGGCCGCCATCAGACACGCAAACCGGGCCGGTTTGGCCGGCCCGGTAGATTGTTAATGCCAAGTCCCCGCTTTTGCCAGCCCTTTTCATGGGTGCGGAGGGTGGCATCGATTTGGGCTTACAGC
>NZ_LMJM01000015.1:86234-86454 GCF_001429005.1 Ensifer sp. Root954 | reverse complement strand
GTCCTTCATGCCGGCGAGGTGCTGGATGGCACCGGAAATGCCGCAGGCGATGTAGAGATCGGGCGCAACGACCTTGCCGGTCTGGCCGACCTGCCAGTCGTTCGGAGCGTAACCGGCGTCGACCGCAGCGCGCGAAGCGCCGACGGCAGCGCCGAGCTTGTCGGCAACCGGCAGGATCACTTCCTGGAACTTTTCCGACGAGCCGAGCGCACGACCGCCC
>NZ_LMJM01000015.1:85718-86212 GCF_001429005.1 Ensifer sp. Root954 | reverse complement strand
GGCAGACGTCAGCTCCGGGCGGTCCGACGACGACAGGGCGTCGGCGACGAAGGAGGAAACGCCAGGGTTGGCGGCAGCCGAGACGGTCTCGATCGCCGCCGAACCGCCTTCAGCGGCAGAGGCGAAGGAGGCGGTGCGCACGGTGATGACGCGCTTGGCTTCGGTCGTCTGCACCGTCTGGATGGCGTTGCCGGCATAGATCGGACGCTTGAAGGTATCGGCCGAGACGACCTCGATGATTTCGGACACCTGGGAAACGTCGAGCAGCGCTGCAACGCGCGGCATGACGTTCTTGCCGACCGAGGTGGCGGCGCTCACGATCGTGTCGTAGCTGCCAGCGAGCGAGACGATCAGGGCAGCGAGCGGCTCGGCAAGGTTGTTGGCAAGCGAGGCGTCGTCGGCAACGAGCACCTTGGAAACGCCTGCAAGCTTGGACGCCTGTTCGGCAGCCTGCTTCGCGCCGGCGCCGGCAACGAGAACATGCACATCGCCGC
>NZ_LMJM01000015.1:69693-85672 GCF_001429005.1 Ensifer sp. Root954 | reverse complement strand
CAGCCAGAAGAAGAATGGCCATGATAAAATCTCCCTTCCTTAAATCAGAGCACGCCGGCTTCGGTTTTGAGCTTTTCGACGAGCTCGGCGACCGACTTGACCTTGATGCCGGCCTTGCGGCCCGACGGCTCCTCGGTCTTCAGCACCTTGAGGCGGGCGGCCGTGTCGACGCCGAAGTCGGCCGGCGACTTCTTGTCGAGCGGCTTCTTCTTCGCCTTCATGATGTTCGGCAGCGAGGCGTAGCGCGGCTCGTTCAAACGCAGGTCGGTGGTGACGACGGCCGGCAGCTTGATGTCGATGGTCTGCAGACCGCCGTCGACTTCGCGCGTCACGGTTGCTTTGCCATCGCCGATCTCGACCTTGGAGGCGAAGGTGCCTTGCGCCCAGCCGAGCAGGGCCGACAGCATCTGGCCGGTCTGGTTCGAATCGTCGTCGATTGCCTGCTTGCCGACGATGATCAGGCCCGGCTGTTCAGCCTCGGCCACACCCTTGACGATCTTGGCGACGGCGAGTGGCTCGACCTGGTCTTCGGTCTCAACCAGGATGGCGCGGTCAGCCCCCATGGCGAGCGCCGTGCGCAGGGTTTCTTCGGCCTTGGCCGGACCAACGGAAACGACGACGACCTCCTCAGCCTTGCCGGCTTCCTTCAGCCTGAGCGCCTCTTCGACCGAGATTTCGTCGAAGGGGTTCATCGACATCTTCACGTTCGCAAGCTCGACGCCCGAACCGTCTGCCTTCACCCGGATCTTGACGTTGTAGTCAACGACCCGCTTCACCGTCACAAGTATTTTCATGGATTCTTCCCTCCAAGAGCTTTCGCAGGAAAATGCGCCTTAACGGAGCCGCCTGATTGTCGGTTGGCGACATCGATACGCGTTTTTTCTCCAATTACAATCGCTGTGCATGGCGCTAAATCGATATAATCCCGAGAATTGGAATTACGTTTACGTACACGTAAGAATGATCGATGGCAAGTGGCTTGGGGCCTGACGCAGCACTGTCCCGGCAGGGCCGGGCGCGCTTCAGGCAAGCCATTGAAATAACGGATCATCCTCGCTGAAGGCTGGCGATTGCCGGTGTCAGGATCCGGTCTGGCGTCCCCAGGGAATGGGCGGTCTTGTCGCATCTGACGACGGCTGTTGGCTTGCGGTGACCGGTTCGGCCTTGTGCCGGACGGCGCGCGGCGTGACGATCGTGCGGTCGAAAAGCGGCACATCGCGGCGTCGCAAAATGACAACCAGAACCAGGCCCGCGACGATGCCGCCGACATGGGCGCTCCAGGACACGCCGCTGCCGGGATCGACGACCAGCATGAAGAACTGCTGGCCTATCCAGAAGGCAAGCGGGATGGCCGCGGGCAAGGGCAGCGGGATGCGGAAGAAGACAAGCACCCAGACGCGCACCTTCGGGTGCAGCAGGAAATAGGCGGCAACGACGCCGGAGATCGCGCCCGATGCGCCGATCAACGGCGCCTCGGAGGCCGGGTCGAGAAGCCCATGCGCCAGTGCGCCTGCAGCCGCGCAGAGAAGATAGAAGGCGAGATAGCGGAAGTGCCCGAGCGCATCCTCGACATTGTCGCCGAACACCCAGAGGAACAGCATGTTCATGGCGAGGTGCATGAAGTCGCCATGCAGGAAGGAATAGGTGACGAAGGTGAAGCCGTCGGGGACGACGACGAGCGAGGGATCAAGCTGCGCGTAGTCGAAAATGAGCGCCGGGATATAGCCGAAGCCCAGCAGCGCGGCGTTGGCGAATTGCTCGGAGGCAATCGGTCCGGTGATGAGCCAGACGGCAATGTTGATGACGATCAGGCTGATCGTGACGTACTGGACCTTGATGTGCTTCAGGGTGTTCGTATCGTGAAGCGGTATGAACATGCGGTCTCCCGAAGCACAGGTTATTGCCCGTTTCTCCCGCCGAATCTCGATCGGGCGCGACGATGCGCGAGCCGACGTTATCTGTTTTTTCCGGGAATCCAAAGGACGTCGGCTTGACCTTTGTCATTTGCAAAGCGCGCCGCGACGAACAGGAAATCCGACAGGCGATTGATATAGGCGATGGCTTCCGTGCTGACGACTTCACCCTCGATCTGGGCAAGGGCCACCACCTGGCGTTCCGCACGGCGTGCGACCGTGCGGGCGACGTGGAGGGCTGCGGAGGCGGGGCTGCCGGCCGGAAGCACGAAGGAGCGCAAGGGATCAAGTTCGGTATTCAGCCGGTCGATTTCGGTTTCGAGCCAGGTCACCTGCGCTGCGACGATGCGCAGCGGTTCGTATTGCGGCGGCTCGCCGGTGTCGGGTGTTGCGAGATCCGCGCCGAGATCGAAGAGATCGTTCTGGATCCGCATCAGTGCGGCGTCGAGATCGACGTTGCCGGCCGTATGCTGCCGAGCCAGGCCGACGAAGGCATTGGTTTCGTCCACTGCGCCATAAGCATCGACGCGCAGATCGCTCTTCAGCCGGCGCGGGCCGGAGACGAGCCCGGTGGTGCCGTTGTCACCCGTCCGGGTATAGATCTTGTTGAGCTTCACCATGGGCGGACGCAGTCCTCTAGCGCAATTTCAGGAACGGTGTGGAACGGTTGTCCGTTCGGAATTTGCGTCAGGTCGGACGGCCGCCGCCGGTGATCCAAAGGGTCACCATGATGAGCACGATCGCGATTGCCTGCAACAGCACACGCGCCTGCATCAACTTGTTGGACGTGTTGCCGCTGCCACCCTTTGCCATGTTCACGAGGCCGCGGATCAAAACGATCACGACCAGGCCCATGACGAACAGGGTCAAGCCGGTAAAGAAGCTGGACATCGAACTCTTCCTTGCAATTCTGCTTCAGCCAAGTCGGCCGATGATGCGATAAAACAGTGCCGCCGGCAGGAGCTTCTTCAGAAGCGCGCCCTGTCTGGCTGGCCTTGTTACAATATAGTGCGGTTTCGGTTTCTTTGCTGTCAGTGCGTGCTTCAAAACCGCATAAACCGCCTCCGGGCCGAGCTTTCCGGCCGCGGGTTTGCTTTCGCCTTTCAGGCGTCGCATCTGCCGCTCGTATTCGAAGCGGTGCACCGAATTCTTGAGGTCGATGAAGCGCTCGATATAGGTAACGGCATTGGCGGTGAATTTCGATGTGATCGGCCCTGGCTCGATCAGGCTCACCTCGATACCGCTGCCGGCCAGCTCCATCTTGAGGGTGAGGGACAGGCCCTCGATCGCAAACTTGGAGGCGTTGTAGGCGCCGCGCCAGCGATAGGGCACGATGCCGAGGATGGAAGAGCACTGCACGATGCGGCCGCTGCCGCGCGCCCGCATCGCGGGGATCACCCGCCGCGTCAGGTCGTGCCAGCCAATCACGTTGGTCTCGAGCTGGAGCCTCAGCGCCTCGGTCGGCAGATCCTCGACCGCACCCGCCTGGCCATAGGCGCCGTTGTTGAACAGCGCGTCGATGCGCCCGCCGGAAAGCGCCAGCACCGTATCGGCCAGGGCAGCGATGCTCTCCGGCTTGGTGTAGTCCATCAGAAAGGTCTCGATGCCCTCGCTTTCAAGCGATTGCCGGTCCTCTTCCCGGCGCACGGTCGCAAAGACCCGCCAGCCGTCGGCATGAAGCGCGCGTGCGCAATGGGCGCCGATTCCGGAGGAGCATCCGGTGACAATGATTGTGGGGCGATCCGTCATCCGGTCGAATCCTGTAGAAATCCTGCCTCGGTTTCCCATATTCATCGGCGGGATACAATTGAATTGCGCAAGCCGGAACCCGCCAGCGTTGTCGCCGTTGGGGTCATGCGAAGCCAAGGAAACGGCGCCGAGACGGACGTACTGATCGGGTAGTCCCGGCGCCTCGTAGGATTGGAATGGAATGCCAGCGTTTATACGCATCACCTGGAAAGTCGTGTTCGATGCGCTCTGGCACTTCAGCCTCGACGACGGTTGGGCGATGGCGAGCCATGTGGCGCTGTCGTCGCTGCTCGCCGTCTTTCCCTTCCTGATTTTCGGCACGGCGCTCGGCAGCTTTCTCGGGGCCGACCAGTTTGCCGAAACGGCGGTGCATCTGATTTTCGATGCCTGGCCGGAATCGATCGCCAAGCCCATCGCCGACGAAATCGTGCGGGTGCTGACGATCCCGCGCGGTGGGCTCTTGACCGTTTCGGTGCTGGCCGCCGCCTATTTCGCCTCCAACGGCGTCGAGGCGCTGCGCGTCTCGCTCAATCGCGCCTATCGAGTGACCGAGAGCCGCTACTGGTACGTCACTCGGCTTGCGAGCCTCGGCTTCGTGCTTGCCGGCGTCCTGATCCTGGCCGCACTCAGCATTCTGCTCGTCGCCGTGCCGCTGGCGGTGCGTTATGCCGGACAGTGGCTCCCCTGGCTTGGTGGCGTGCTTGCGACCGTCGACAACTGGAGCCTGCCGCTCGCTCTCGTCGTGCTGACCAGCGGATTGTTGGTGTCCCATCTCTGGCTGCCGGATGGGCACCGTAAAGTGATCGACGTTTTGCCGGGCATCGCGCTGACGCTCGTTTGCTGGACGATCGGCGCTTATGCCTTTGCTTCGTACCTCGCGACCTTCGCCACCTATGTGTCTACCTATGCTGGCCTGGCGTCGATCATGATCGTGCTGGTGTTTCTCTACATGATCGCTGCAATCTTCATCATCGGCGCCGAGATCAATGCGGCGATCCTCAAATACAGGGTCAAGAGCATGGTGCGGCGCAGCTTCCAGCTGCGCAATGGCAACGACGCGACCCGCGAGGAGCAGGACCTAGCCGATTAGCGCGCGGATTTCCTCCGCCGTGCGACCGGCGGCGCGGAAAGCGGCGATGCCGGTATCCTGGTTGCTCTTCGACAGCTTGCGCCCATCCGGCCCGAGGATCAGCCGGTGATGGTGATAGAGCGGTTCCGGCAGATCGAGAAGCCGCTGCAGCAGCCGATGCACGGATGTCGCATGATAGAGGTCGCGGCCGCGCACCACATGGGTGATGCCCTGCAACGCGTCGTCGACGACGACGGATAGATGGTAGCTTGACGGCGCATCGGAGCGCGACAGGATCACGTCGCCCCAGGCGGCGGGGTCGGCGATGACGGTGCCGGTTTCGTCCTCGGGACCATGGCCGCTCTCGGCCCAGCTCAGGTGGTCTTTTCCCAAAAGCGCGATGGCCTTCTCCATGTCGAGCCGCCAAGCATAGGCCTTGCCGCCCGCGCTGAGAGCCGCGCGCTCGGTTTGGGGCAATTCGCGCTCGCGGCCGGGATAGAGCGGGCTGCCGTCCGGATCGCGCGGCCAGGTCTGGCCGCCGGCTTCCGCATCGGCAACGGCGGCCTTGATTTCGCCGCGGGTCATGACCGAGGGGTAGATGACACCCAGCATGTCCAGCCGTTGAAGCGCCGACGCGTAGGCGTCGAGATGTTCCGATTGCCGGCGCACCGGGCGCTCCCAGTCGAGGCCGAGCCAGGCAAGGTCTTCGAAGATCGCCGCCTCGAATTCCGGGCGGCAGCGGATCTGGTCGATATCCTCGATGCGCAGCAGGAAACGCCCGTTCGCGGCCTTCGCCATGTCATGGTTCAGCACCGCGGAAAGCGCGTGGCCGAGATGGAGCAGCCCGTTGGGGCTCGGGGCAAAACGGAAAACGGGTGGCGTGTCAGGCATGCTTTCCCTTTGCCATGGAAGGGGTATAAAAATCATCCGCTTTGTGGAGGCGTCATGCGGATCATCCGGACACATGAGGATATCGAGGCCGGGCTGTCAGGCCTGGTGATGCTCGATGCGCGCCTCGGGCACGTCGTTGCGAGAGCCGGCCCGGTGCCGCTCCGGCGCACCGATCCCGGCTATCGCGGCCTTGCCAGCATCATCGTCTCGCAAATGGTCTCGAAGGCAAGTGCGGCTGCGATCTGGCGGCGCATGGAAGAAAAGCTCGGCGAGGTCACGGCGGCAGGCGTCAATTCGCTGAGCGACGAGGATTGCCGGGCGATCGGGCTGTCGCGGGCGAAGGCCGAGGCGCTGAGGCGCGTGGCCGAGGTGGTCGTCAGCGGTCAGATCGATCTCGACGCGATCTGCAACATCGAAGGATCGGAGGCGATCCGGGAGCTGACGGCGATCAAGGGGGTGGGGCGCTGGACGGCGGAAGTCTATCTGCTCTTCTGCGCCGGCCACCCGGATGTCTTTCCCTCGGGCGACGTCGCGCTGCAAAACGCGATCGGTCACGGACTGGGCCTCGAACTGCGCCCGAGCGCACGTGAAATTGATTCGCTCGCCGCTTCGTGGTCGCCCTGGCGCAGCGTCGCCGCACGCCTCTTCTGGGCCTATTATTCACAGGAAATGCGTCGTGATGCTGTTCCTGTGACACCTTGAAGGAAAAAGCGAATCCAGCGCACGCATTTTTGTTTCCGGCTTCACAATCCTGTTGCAACGGGCCTAATATAGAAGGTGCAGATGCCGAATCGATCAGGAGAATACGCTTGACGATTGCAGTCTCACCACAGGCCTTGCCGGCGCTCGTCTTGAACGCTGACTATAGGCCGCTGAGTTACTACCCCTTGTCGCTTTGGTCCTGGCAGGACGCGATCAAGGCCGTCTTCCTTGACCGTGTAAATATCCTTGCCGAGTACGAACATTCGGTGTCGTCTCCGAGCTTCTCGATGCGACTGCCGAGCGTTGTTTGCCTCAAGAGCTACGTGCAGCCCTCACGCCACCCGGCCTTCACCCGGTTCAACGTGTTCCTGCGCGATAAATTCGAATGCCAGTATTGCGGTTCGCCCGACGATCTCACCTTCGATCACGTGGTGCCCCGCGCTCACGGCGGCCAGACGACCTGGGACAATGTCGTCGCAGCCTGCTCGCCCTGCAATCTACGCAAGGGCAGCAAGCTGCCGAAGCAAGCCGGCATGTTCCCGCACCAGAGGCCTTTCCAGCCGACGGTGCAGGACCTGCACAACAACGGCCGGCTCTTCCCGCCGAACCATCTGCATGAAAGCTGGATGGACTATCTCTACTGGGACGTCGAACTGCAGCCCTGACGCTGTTCGTGCCTTCTTGCCGGATCTAAGCCCAAAGCGGGGTCAGGAGAGGTGCGTGCGCTCGCGAACCCCCTTGTCGGGGCGTTGCCTGTTTTCCGAGAGCGATCTGGGATCAGCGCCCCTTTGCCGCACCGCGCAAGGCGATTGCTGCGAGGATGAGGCTGGCGATCACATTCCATCCGGCAAAGGAGAGCCCGAGCACCCGCAAGGAGGCTTCGGTGCAGGACGGGCCATGCTTGGAATCGAGATCGCCCAGCAGATCACCGACATTCGACGAAATCCCTTGCGCGGTCGTGGCGCAGGTGGACGGTCCTTCCCAGAAGCCCCATTCGGCGCCCGAGTGATAGACGCCCATGCCGGCGCCGACCAGCATCAGGATGCCGACGATGAGAAGCAGAGTGCGTGTCGTCCACGCCGGCAGTTTGAACGCGCTCGTGGCGATTGCCAAAACACCGACCGGGATGCCCCAGTAGTAGGGATCGCGCTGCAACAGGCAGAGCGCGCAGGGAATATAGCCACCGACATGCTCGAAGCCGAGCGCGCCGCCCACGGTCGCCGCCATGCCGAGTGTTACGATAACGGCGATCAGCAAATGCTGGCGGGATTGGGTGGCGGCGTCGATCATCTATACCTCGCGGGCAGCAACTCGAAACCGAGGGATGCCGCAGTGCAAACTGGATGGCGCCTTCTTAGGCAGGATCGTGCGCGCTGTAAATCGCAGCGGCTGTGAGCGGCCCGCACGCTTTCGTGATTGTTGGTCGTGCATCCTGAAAATGATGGTTGACCACGGCGAAATCCTTCGTGTAAATCCGAGCCGCTGATATCGCACTTCCCTGAGCCCCATTGGCGGAATTGGTAGACGCGCTCGACTCAAAATCGAGTTCCGAAAGGAGTGCTGGTTCGACCCCGGCATGGGGCACCACCTACACCTAACAGATATTGTTTTTGTTGTTCTTTTTCGCTGTTTTTGCCCCACATTTTCGCACCCCGAAATGTGTGGGACAAAATACGGCCTACTTTTGTTCCGGTACGAGCTTGTGCATGGCACCTGCCGCCATCTGTTTGCGGCGCGCTTTCTTGGTGTAGGTGGTCGTCTGGTTCTTCGTGGTCCACCCGAAAATTGCCATTAGCTCCTCATCCGTCGCGCCGTTCTCGGCGGCGATCGTGGCGCCGGCTTTCCGCAGGCCGTGAGTGGTGCAGTGGAACAATCCGGCTTGATCGCACCAGTCCCGCATCTTGTTGCCGAGACCATTCGTTGTGAATGGTTTGCCGAACTCGGTGACGAGGAAGGTCAGGTTTCCAGTCGGGCACTCGTCGATCGTCTTTTGCAGCTCCGGCAGCACTGGAATGTCAACGATGACGCCGCTCGACTTGCGCGTCTTCTCTGGACGGATGGTCAATTGACCATTGCGAATGTGCTGGAGGCCGACGATGGAGAGACTATCGAGCCGCAGTCCGGTGTAGAGCGCCAGGTGCAACATAAGGCGCGCCTTCGTGCCGGCGGCGTGTTTGGCCTCGTACTGGCGGACTTCCTCGACGGTCCAAGTGTGGAAGCCATCGCCGGAATGCAGCAGTTTGATTTTCGCGGCCGGGTTCATCTGCGCAAGGTCGCTTTCGACAGCCCATGCGAAGAGCGCTGAAATGGCTTTCTTCACATCGTTGCGCGATCCCGGTTTTTCTCGGAGGGCATCGCGGATCTCGACGACATGGCGCTTGCGCATGTCAGCATAGGGTAGGGCGCCGCAGCGAGCTGTGCCGAACTTGTAATCGCAGACCTCTTCCAGGATGGTCGCGCGACGAGCCATGACGCCTGCGCTGATGGTTGCGCGGCGCTTGTACTCTGCATAGAGCCAATCGACGGTCCCTTCGGCGGGATCTCGTTTCAGCGTCGCCACGGCAGGCGGTGGCTCTGTGCCTTCGGGCACGTAGGGTATTCCAAGGCGGGCGCAGGCGACTTCCTTATCGAAGGCATCCGTTCCCGGCGTCTCCTTGAGGCGCACTTTCTTGCGGTCAGGCGCGCGAAAATAGTAGCGGGCTTCTCTCGTGCGCCAGTCGCGATCGAGACTGACGCCCTTTGGCAGTTTGTCATCAAGCTTTTTTGGCATTATCGAAAGCGTTCCCTTGTGGTCGCTGCTCGTCTGGGTCTCGGCTCATGCCAGCCTTGTGTGGTAGCGCCCGGAAGCTCGCCCAAAGCTCGTCGACATCCCATATGTTTCGCCCGCCGAGCACTCTCGGTTGTGGCATGGTGCCAACTTCAACGGCGCTGTCAAACAGAGACACGCTGATGCTGAGCAGTAGGGCTGCCTGCTCGCGGGTGACGCCAAAGGGTGGAAGGCCTGGAGGGAGCAGGGCGGAGCGGCGAGCGCGCGTGTCAACGGCGATCATTTCTCGGCTCATTGGGTGATCTCCTCGCATTCGAGCGACGGCCCGCCGTTGTGGCCGATCATGCCGGCGCGCGCCCGGTCGCGGCGTTTCTGGTTTTCCTTGTGCGTCACCAGCTCCGTATGCTTGGGGTCGGGATTGACGCAAAGCCGGTTGCGGCATTTGTGGTCTAGTTGCTTCTTGCCGGGGATATAGCCGTGCTCGTTGGTCCACATGACCAGATGCACGGCGACCGTCTGGCTGCCGAGCGACATACGCGGATAATTCTTGCCACGGCCTTTGCTGCCGGAGGTCGGGCCTTGCCAAATCCAGCAGCCGGTTGCGGGGTCGATAGCTATTCTCGCCATGATCCTTTCGCGGATCGCCTCGCGGCGGCTCACCATCACCCGTACTGCCTCCAGGCGTCGAAGTCGCTGCGCAGGTTCTTCCAGCGCTCTGCGGCGGTCGCGTCTTCGTTCAGTTGTCGGCGTGATGAGATAGCCAGAATGGATCGCACGCGCGTAGCGGCTCGGTCGTTCGTTAGCGGCGACTGTAGGCCGTGCCGCTCTCCGAGAAACTTCTTGAACGCTGGTTCTGCGCATTTCATTGCGCATTCGGCGGCAAAGTCCTTCGGTTTCTCTTGGCGTTGCTCCAGTTGCCGGCGAAGGTCGCGGATTTCGCGAAAGGCGTGTTGCAGGAGGAATACTAGGGCGCGCAGGTAGGTCGGCGCGTGCGTCATGATCCTGCGGTCGTCGTAGCCGCAGGCTTTCAAGATGTGGGCAATCGGCACGATCTCGCCGGTCATCGGCTCCTTGGCGCAGATCTCGGCTTGGCCGCTGTCCATGTCGTAGGATTCGCACCATTCCTCGCTGGAGAGGCCGAGCAGATTGCAAACGTCGTGATACTTGGCCTTCGCATAGTCGAGGTTCATGGCTTGCCTCGGTTCTCTCGAGCAGCGCATTTCGCACGGTAGGCAGCCATCAGTTCGCCTCCCTGATGACTTTGACCTTGCGGATAGCGCCCGGCGAGACGTTGCGGCGTTCCGCTGCCATGTCGCGCGCGGCCTTGGCGTCGGTGGGGTCGATGTCGAGCGGCGCGATTTCGGGGTCGTGAAAGTGGATGCGGAAGGGGTGAAGGTCAGGCACTGGCGCCTCCCTCTGCCTCAAGCATGGCCTGCCACCGCTTGAAGCCGTCGAACTTGCGGCGCTCGCGTTCGCTTTCGCCCTTGAACGGCTCGTCCAGAACGTCGAAAAGCCAGCGCAGCGCTGCCTTGAGGTCGGCCGTCTCTTCAAGGAGATGCGTCCGGTTGAGCTTGTGCGTCACCGGCTCCGCTTCGTGGAAGCCTTGAATGAGGCAACGGGCCAAAGCCTGAGAAAGCTCTGCGCACTCCTCGGCGCACTTGCCGAGCGCCTGGTGCAGAACGACGTCTGCTTCGGGTTTCCAGAGGGTGATCGTCATGCCGCGATCCTCCAGTCTACTTCCTTGTGCCCGGCCTCGATCGCTTTCACGTGCATCGAGATCCGGGGCAGGGATACGTGCATCACCTGGTAGGCCTTGCGGTCGAAGTAGCGGACGGTATGAACGACACGGCGAGCGTCGGGCGAGGCGGCACGTCGCTGCGCGTCAATCCAGCGAGGGAGACGCGGGCGCAGATAGCGTTCCATGGACGGGAGCGGCACTGAGAAGTGCACCGCCATGTCGCGCGCGGTCGCGCCCTGCTCCCAAAGGCGGTGAACGATCGGTTCGGCGGGGATGGCGCCGTCGAGGGGGTAGTGGCCCATCAGACGCGAGCCTCCGATGCAAATTGCCATTCCTTCTTGACTGCCGTGTTGCCGGCGAGGAATGCCGACATCAGCATGCCGGCCGTCATGGCAAGGGTGATGCAGAGAAGCCGAAAGCGGCTGTAGCCGGCGCCAAGGCGTGCCTTGTGGTAGCCGGTGAAGTGCTCATTCATGACTAGAGACTCCGATTGAGGACAGTGAAGGGAACACCTTCGATGTCGGCCCGAAGGCCGACGCCGAAAGCGTTCGGCCTCAGGCGAACTGAGCCATGTCGGATGCGAGCTCGCTGGCCGTCGGGCCGAGAGTGCGGATCTGGTCGGGGGTGAAGTTCCGGCGCTTCAGGTCTTCGCCTGTGCAGCCCTCGCCAACGTCGATCATGGCTTTTGCCATGCGATTGAGGGTGCGACGTTCTGCCGGGGAAAGTTTTGAGGTGTTTGTGCGCATGCGCTTGCTCCAATCGTTCGGGATTGGAGCAAGTGTTATTCGGGATATTTCCCTATGTCAATTGGGATTCGGGATATTTCCCGATTACGGCTATAGTGCGGTGCGCCGATAGCTGCCTATGACGACGCCTTTGATTACGATCTCGGTCCCGCCGTCGCCTTCCACTTTTAGCGGAAGATGCTTGGGATTTGTGCTTCGCGGTGAAAGCATGAGTTCCCCGTCGACGTGCTCGATCGCTTTGAGTGTTACCTCGACCAATGGTCCAGAGTGACGCTCTACGTGAACGATCAGTCCGTCTTTCATGCCTATCCCGCTGTCGTAGTAATCAACGCATGTCACGAAAGACCCGTCAGGAAACTCGCGATCCATGGAATCGCCTCTAACGCGTAGCGCGTATTGTTTCGAATGTGGGAACCTCGGGTCGCGGGCCACTGGAATGATCTCATGTTCGTGGCCGTCGTCAAAAAGGGTTCGATCCAACCAGGTGCCTGCCTGAATGTCTCCGACCACAGTAAGGCCGGTGATTGGTAGTGGGAGTGGTTTCGGGGCTTCTGCAGGCTCGACTTCGAGCGTGAAGTAGTCCGGAGTGGTTTCAAGCGCAGCCGCGAGCTTGGCCAAGTTCTCGGCCGACGGGCTGCGTGTTCGTCCGCGCAAGATGTCGCGCACGAAACTATCTCCCAAGCCGGCCTTCTTGGCGGTCTGGTAGGCGTTTAAGCCCAGAAAATCCATTCTGAACTTCAGGCGCTTTTGCAACGAGGTTTCCATGTGCCTATTTGGCATTTCGGGAAATATCACGTCCATCGGGAATTATCCCTTGACTATTCGGGAAATGTCCCGAATATGCCCGCCATGTGCAAACCTAGCCTCATCACCGAAGCCGACGTGCGCACCTGCTTGATCGAGCGGGCTACTGCCTATTCCATCGAATATGATGTGAGCTTTTCCGCCATCGGTATCGCAGCGGTCGGCGACAGCAAGTTTCTTTCCCGCGTCCGCTCTGGTCTTGGCTTCAACATCAAGACCTATCAGCGTTTGATCGAGTGGCTTGAGGCGCCCCCAAAAAGGGAGGCGGCCGAATGACGATGTTCTCCACGCAAGGCACGACAGACGCGGGTCTCCTCCCTCCCGTGCGCCTTGCCACCTGGCAGGGGCGCGCCACTGACCTGCGCGTCCCTGCCTCTTTTTTTCCATCCGCCTATCCATGTGGTCCCCCGTGATCTGACGGACTGAATTTCGCACTTCGTGACCTTTCCCAAAACGGGAAAACCCGACCGGATTTCCCGGCGCGGGAACGCTTTTTTCTTGTCTGGAGACAGCCATGTCCGACGCCTTCCTCTACCGCGTGAAAGCTGCGCAGCGTGACCTGATCGAACGCTGCGGCGGCATCGAGCGCGCCGTAAGCATCACCGGTTTTTCCAAGAGCCATGTCGGCCGCTGGAATAACTCGAACGATCCCGACCTGATGCCGATCGGCGCCGTTCGCGCGCTGGAGCAGGACTGCGGTCAACCGCTGATCACTGCTGTGATGGCGGAAGCCAGCGGCCGCCGGCTGACGGATCCGGAAGCCGAACGGCAATCCGAGGTCAACGTGCTTGCCGCGCACGCCGAGGTGATGCGCCTTTCCGGCGAGCTGGCGAATTGCGTCGCAGTCGCGATTTCGGATGGGCACTTTTCGCCGACAGAGGCGGCCAGCGTGGACCGTGTCGCGGCCTCCCTTGAAAAGGCGATGTCCGACCTGCGCGCGATGGCAGCTGTCGTCAAGGCGCAGGGCGGCATGTCCGCATCGCTTCGGCTCGTGAGGGACTGATGCCCTCGCTTTCTCGCCAAATCCTGATCGAGCGCGTGCTGCAGCTTTGGCACGACGGCCAGCACGACACCTACGCCATCGCCGCGCTGCTCAACATCGACGAGCGCGAGGTCTGCGAAATCATAGAAAAATCGGATAGGCGGGCGCTGTGATCGAAGTTGTCTCCTATGCGTCGACGCAATCTCGCATTCTCGATGCGGTGAAAGTGGACGGCTTTTACCGCTGCACCAAAAAAAGCGAGCAAGCGGCCGCGCGGAATCTGAACGGCAAGGGACTTGTCCGGCGTCACCCGAAGGACGGCCCTGTCTGGTACGCCCCTGATGCTGCAGCGCCGCCGGTGCTCGATGCACCGCTCTCTGCTCCGGCGCGTGTCCCGGAACGGTCGGAGCTGTTCGCTTCGATCGAGACGGCGCGCGCGCTTTTGAGCGCTGGCGACCTGCGGGCAGCGTTAATGCTTTCGACCGGCGCCTATGAGCAGGCGAAAGCGGCGGTGAACTATGCCGAGAAGGTGAAGGCCTCACGCGAACTTCTCGACAAAGCGCGCCTGATGCAGGCGGAAGCGCTGAAGATCGAAAGCATGTGCTACGTCGCGATGGCCGATACGATCGATGAAGCGCAGGAAAAAGGAAAGGTCGCCAAGCAGGGGCGCGCAAAGGTCCGCGATGCGGACGTTTTCACGCTCGACGATGTCGGCATCGACAAGCGCCGCCTGCACGAGGCGCGCAAGCTCCGCAATGTCGTGCGCGAGCAGCCTGATTTCATCGAGCGTGTGATCGCGGCGCGGCTGGAGGCCGGGCTTGATCCGAGCCGGCGCAGCCTATCGCACGCGATCGGTACGCGCTCTGCCCCATCGGAAGATAAGGGCGACCAGCTTTACCAGACGCCGATCGAGGCGATGCGCACTCTGCTGGCGCTCGAAAGCTTCTCGGCGACGGTGAAAGAGCCGGCCGTCGGCAAGGGCGCGATCATGCGCCCGCTAGAAGATGCCGGCTACGAGGTGATGATCGCGGATCTCGTCGATCGCGGCGTCACCACGCGGCACGGCGAGCCGCAGCAAGTCGGCGACTTCCTGCATTCTGTCGCTGGGGGTTCGGTCGGCGTCGATATCGTCACCAACCCGCCCTATGGGGAGCTGGCGAACTCTTTCCCCGCTCATGCGCTGCGCGAGCACAAGCCGCGCAAGATGGCGCTGCTGCTCAACTGGAATTTCGCGGCCGGGTTCGACGATCCGAATCGCGTCTTTGTCATGGACGAAAACCCGCCGTCGCGCGTCTACCTCTTCACCCGCCGCCTGCCGATGATGCACCGGGACGGATGGGAGGGGCCTGAGGCGTCGAGCCAGATGAATACCGCGTGGTTCGTCTGGGAACGCAACGAAGACGGCGGCTATGGCGCTGGCTTCCCGCGCATCATCCGCGTGGACTGGAAGGCATACGAGAACGCTGCGCCGCTGCTGCCGGGTGCGGGCGGCAACGTCGCGCCGATGACCTTCAAGCCGCAGCCCGACGAATTCGCCCGCGAGACGCCGCGAAAGACGCTCGACGAGCGCGTCGACGAGGAACGCGATCGGGCACATGAATGGGTGCGGCGGGAGCGCTCATTCGACTTCTGCGCCTTTCGTCGCGGCGTCGCCGTGCGCGGTGCGGTCGCCGAGGCGCTGATTGCAGAGTTCGAAGCCGACGGGCTGATCGTCGCTAACGGCGACGGCGTGTGGAAGGCGGTGGCGCAATGATGGCTCCGCTTCCGATCGTCGAAGAGCTGCTCGACGCGCCCGACGATGCCACTCGGGCTCGATGGATCCTCAATGCACCGCTGGACGTGCTTTTGCGCGACCAGATGGCGATCCGCGCCGCGCTCCAGCGGGCGGGATTTCAGCCCGGCCTCACGTGCCTAGCAACCGAAATCGCCGCGCTCTGCGGCGTCCGCTGCGATGACGGCGGCCACCCCATCACAATGCGGGTCTCACGCGAATACGCGCGCTTGCAGCTTGTCGAAATCGCGCGCCGGGGCGCTAGAGCGGAGGCTAGGCATGTTGAGTCTTAACCGAAGAGACGTGCGCCGATCGCGATCATCGGCCATGAGTGGCAAGATGGATGAATTGAAGGCGCTGGCCGCCGTCATCCTTTGGAACTCCAAACATTTCGACACTTGCGACATCGCAGACGCCCTCGGCGTTGGCGAGGACGCGGTTTGCCGCACGATTCAGGCGGCACGGCATATTCAGAGGGGCGGGACGTGAGCACTGCGCGACTATCAATTATTCCCGGCTGGCTGGTCACAGATCAGCGACTTAAGGGGCGGGATCTGCAGGTTCTCTGCGTTCTCGGGCGGCATACCAGCAGCAAGCACGGATGGTGCCGGCGCAGCCAGGTCAAGATGTCCGAAGAGATCGGCTGCGCCCGCTCGACGGTGCAGACCTCGCTCGATCGCCTCGTTGTGATCGGAGCCGTAGAGCGGCGCGTGGTTGTTAGCGACAACGGGCGCGACAGTGCGCACTGGTATCGGGTCATCTACGATCGCGAGACGCCGGAAGCTGCGTTCCAATCATGGGACAATGACGGTGATCTTTCCGACGAGGAATTCGCTCCCGTTTCCGG
>NZ_LMJM01000015.1:0-69672 GCF_001429005.1 Ensifer sp. Root954 | reverse complement strand
CCCCCCCCTGCCGATATACCGGCACCCCTGCCGATATATCGGCACCCCCTGCCGGTCCAGAGTCGGCACCCCCTGCCGGTCCTGGATCGGCACCTATTAACGACTCTTGTTTAACGCCTCCTGCTGAACGAAGTGAGAGAGAGCGCGCGAGCGATGACGAGAAGGTTGAAAGCCGACAGTCGATCGAGCGTGGCTTCAAGCGGTGGTTCCCGACGTGGCCGACCAATCTCGACGACAGCGAGGCGGAAGCACGCAAGGCCTGGTATCGGCTGACGCCTGACGAGCGCCGGGAAGCTATCGAACTGACCCCGGCCTATCTCCGGGCGCGTGAGCAGCTCGGACGCTCGAAGACACGCACAGTCGCCGCGGGCAAGTATCTGCACGAAAAGCGCTGGCAGCGGCTCGGCGCCGTGGCGGCCGCTGCGACTAACCCGCCAACCGTGCACAAGCCTTTCAGCAAGGGATGGCAGGCCTTGGCAATCAGCCGCCTGCTGGAGCCGGATGCTCCCATGCCGGCGATGACGCCCTTCCTCCAGCAGACCGTGAAGGCCGGCGGCCCGATGGCCGACCGCGTGCGCCGTGAGCATCGCCAACGCTGGGCTTGGCCGAAGGTGAGCGAGATGTACGCGGCGGCCGAACAGTTTCGGGGACAGGTCATCGACGGCGCCATCGTCGCGGCGGGCGAAGGGTTCAAGAGCTACCACATCGATTCAGCCGAGGTGCAGGCCTTTCGGCGGCTCTATGAGCGCATGGATTGGCCATGGCCTCGCATGGGCGACGCCAAGTGGATCTGCTTTCCGGCGATCGAGGCTGGCGGCAGCGTCGAAGCGGCTATCGAGACGTTCAAGGCAACCATCAGCGAAGGGCAGGGTGACCATGATGCAGCATAGGGGAATGAAGGGTCAGCCGATCGCAACGCAGACCAGAGACGGTTTTAGGGATCGCATACGGCGAATCGCAGCAATGAATTTGAAGGCAGCCTCAATGAAAGTGACCGAAATGAACCCCGCAAAAGCCCGCTGGTACTGCCTGCACGTCTTGCGCGGCAAAGAATTCGATGTGGAAAACGCACTGGCGACGGCCAATGTTGAGGTCTTGGTGCCGCGTGAGAAGGTCGTTTCTGTACGCTCTGGCAAGAAAATCGAGACTGAAGTACCCCGACTGGCAAGCTATATGCTGGTTCGCCTGGTGCCATCAGCCGAGGCGTTTTCAGCGCTCCGCAATCAGAAACATGTTCTCGATTTCGTTGGCGGCGCGGCCGGCTATCACGTTGTCAAGGATAGCGATGTTGCTGTTTTTAAGAGGAAATACCCGCTGCGCGTCGCGACAGACAAGAGCATCGGGCAGGGTACCAAGGCGGATATCGTGTCTGGCCCGTTCGCCGGTTTCAGCTGCATCGTGACGGCCGTCAAGTGGTGCCGCGAGGCTAAGGCCAGCGTGCGTATCGACTTGCAGGGCAAGATATTCGACATCGACAGCATGCCTCTTGCGCATTTGAAAAAGGTATGAGACTCATTTGGCCACGGACGAGCCGGAAGACGTACCCCTCCGATCCCCTAGCCTGGAGCTAGGGCAGAGTAGGCAGCAGCCTCAGGGACCAACGATCACCAGCCCCTCAACCTGACAGCCTCCAGAGCGAGGCATCGACTCAGGGCCAGTGCGAAAGCTATGACCAGATGACAGGCGGCCGAAAGGTCGCCTTTTTCGTTTAAGGGTTATGGGCAGACTCTCGACACTCAAGCCAAGGCTGACAACGCTGGGCTCGCGCATCGCTCGGCCGGAAGGCGAGCCGGCTCGCCTGGCAGAGCGCGATCGTAACGTTGGTTGGCGGAAGTGGTACAAGACGGCTCGTTGGCAGAAGCTGCGCATGCAGGTGCTGAAGCGTGATCTCTTCACCTGCCAGATGGTGGGATGCGGACGGATCGAGGCCAACACCTCTCAACTGGTCGCTGACCACAAGATCCGCCATCAGGGCGAAGAGCACCTGTTCTGGGATGAGAACAACCTGCAGTGCCTTTGCAAGCCGTGCCACGACAGGCTCAAGCAGAAAGAGGAGCGGGCTGCGGCCCGATGGTAGCATCCGGGTCGCTCCTGAGCATCGCGGTCGAGGTCGGCGGGGCGGCTCACGACCACCAATAGGGGGGTGGGTCGAAAGTCTGAAGGCCTCCAACCCCTAGACCCGCGTCCCCCTCATTGGCACGATTTTTTTTCGATGACCCAAGATTTTGACCTCTTCGGTAACCCTCTGATCTCGGCTGACCTCAAACGAGGGAGGCCGGAACATGTGCCTACTGAGGAAAACATCATATTTGTCATGGTGTTACTGGCATCGGGGCAATCGAACCAAGAGGTCGCGAAGACGCTCGGCCTCTCAGTGCCGACTTTTCGAAAACATTATTTGCACCTGATCAAGCAACGCGACCTGATGCTGGATCGTCTCAAGACGAAGCTGAGGGTCACCCAGATCCAGCAAGGGTTGCTTGGCAACGCCTCGGCGCTGAACGCAGCCTTGGCAACGCTGGACAAGGTTCGCGCAGAAGACGCGGAGCGCAAGATCAAGGGGCGAGAACGGCCCAAACCGGAGAAGGCCGCAAAGCTCGGAAAAAAGGAGGAGAAGAAGCTTGCTGCACAGCGCGTGTCTGGCAAGTTCGCTCCGCCATCGGCTCCGAAGCTGGTCGTTGATAACCGATGAAACAATGGTCGACGGCCTGCCCTGACTGGCAAGAGAGGATTGTGGAGCGCCGCTCGCTCATTGCCTTCGACCCTCTGTTTCCGGATGAAGCAGAAGCCGCGTTAGAGGTCTTCAAATCGTTGAGGATCGTTGATGTGCCTGGTCGGCCCACCTTCGGTGAGGCATGCGAGGATTATGTCTTCGATTTCGTTCGTGCGATCTTCGGGGCCTATGATCCAGAGACCGGCCACCGGCTGATCGAAGAGTTCTTCCTACTCATCTCGAAGAAGAACATCAAAAGCACTTTGGCGGCTGGCATCATGCTAACCGCGCTGATCCGGAATTGGCGGCACTCGCAGGAGCTTTTGATCCTTGCCCCTACGCAGGAGGTGGCCGACAACTCGTTTAATCCGGCCGCCGATATGGTTGATGCGGACGACGAGCTGCGGGATCTGCTGCATGTCCAGCGCAACGTGCGAAAGATCACGCACCTCCGCACCAACGCTGTCTTGAAGGTCGTATCTGCTGACTCCAACACTTCGGCAGGCAAGAAGGCTGCATTCGTCCTCGTCGAGGAGCTGTGGCTATTCGGCAAGAAGGCAGGCGCCGGCCCGATGCTGCAGGAGGCGACGGGCGGACTGATCTCAAGGCCGGAAGGTTTCGTGATCTACATCACCACGCAGTCGGACGAACCGCCTGCCGGCGTGTTCAAGGAGAAGCTTTCGTACTTTCGCGATGTACGCGACGGCAAAATCGACGACCCTCGGAGCCTCGCTGTCCTCTACGAGTTCCCGGAGGATATGGTCGAGAACAAGGCCTATCTCCAGTCCGAAAACTTCTACATCACGAACCCGAACATGGGGCGTTCCGTTCGGCAAGACTGGCTTGAGCGGAAGTTTGCCAAGGTGCAGGCCGGGGACGATGAAGAGGGCGACACGATCCAGTCGTTTCTCGCGAAGCACCTCAATGTTGAAATCGGAATGCGGCATCGAGCCAATCGATGGGAGGGAGCGTCACTGTGGATCGGCGGCACGGACCCGGATCTGGCCAGCCTGCCGTTGATGGGCGCTTTTCACGAGATCATCCGCCGATCGGAGTGCGTCACGGTCGGCATCGATGGCGGCGGCCTCGATGACTTGTTCGGCTTCTCGATCGTGGGGCGCGAGCCCGGAGAGATCGAGGTGACAATCGAGATCGATGGCGTGATGCGGCGCGTGTCCATGAAGCGGTGGCTTTCGTGCTCTCGGGCCTGGTGTGATGAAGGTCTGTTGCGGATCCGCAAGAAGATCGCGCCGAAGCTCCTCGATCTGAAGGCAGACGGCAGTCTTACCATCGTCAGTGATGGGCTGAGTGACATGGGTGAGATCGTCGAGCGCATCAACCAGATCAAGCAGGCGAACAAGCTCGGCGGTGTCGCAGTCGACCCGGCCGGAATTGGCGACCTGATCGACGCGCTCGCCGAGATCGATGTCACCATTGAAAACGGCCTTCTGATCGGCGCTCCGCAGGGCATCGGCATGATGAATGCGCTCAAGACAACGGGGCGTCGCCTGAAAAGCGGACTGTTCAAGCATTCCGGCGGCCCACTGATGGAATGGTGCGTTTCCAACCTGAAGATCGAGCCAACTGCGACCGCGATACGAGCCACCAAGCAAACGGCTGGCGACGCGAAGATCGATCCGGCGATGGCGATGTTTAATGCTGTGACGCTGATGAGCAGAAACCCGGAGCCGTTCAAGATTGAGAGCTTGAACGACTTCCTCTCCAACCCTGTCATGGTCGGTGCTTGATGGCTCGCACAAAGAAACAATCGCGTCAGTCGGCTGCGCCTGCGAACATGACGAGTGATCAACTCGTCAGCAAAGAGCGCCGATTGAACCTCAAGAACGGGGCCGGATGGGCTGCAGCGTTCGGAACGAGCAATCATGCTGGCAAGAGCGTGAACCTGCAGTCGATGTTGCAGCTTGCCACCGCATGGGCCTGCATCCGCCTGACGGCGCAGGCCGTGTCCTGTCTGCCTTTGGCCATGTACGAGCGCCGTGGCGACGATGACCGCGTGAGGGTCGATGATGATGATGTCGCGGAAGTGATCTGCGAGAGCCCGAACGAAGATCAGACGCCGCTCGAGTTCTGGGAGTCACAGGTTGCGTGGATGTGCGCGACCGGGAACGCCTTTTCTGAAAGGGTCGAGATCGGGCGTCGCCTGAGTGCGTTGCAGCCAATGGCGAGCACACATACTTGGCCGTTTCGCAATGCGGATGGCGAGCTGAAGTACAGCTACAACGATCGCGGCAAAATCGAGATCCTGCCGCGCGATAAAGTCTTCCACCTGCGCGGTTTCAGCTTCGGCGGCGACGTTGGGTTGTCACCGATCCAGTTCGGGGCTCAATCAATCGGCTCTGCCATCGCGATCGACGAGGCAGCCGGCAAGCTTTACGGCAACGGCCTGCAGGCAAGCGGTGTTTTGTCGTCCGACAAGACGCTCGATAAGGATCAGCGTGAGGCTCTCCAGAAGATCATGGAGCGCTTCGTCGGTTCGACGAACGCCGGCAAGCTGATGGTGTTGGAGGCGGGCCTGAAGTATGACCGCCTCGCTCTTTCTCCTGTCGACGCGCAGATGCTTGAGAACAAGCGGTTCAGTGTCGAGGAGATGTGTCGCTGGTGGGGCGTGCCGCCAATTATCATCGGTCATGCCGCACAAGGCCAGACGATGTGGGGTTCGGGTGTGGAGCAAATCCTGCTCGCTTGGCTAACCCTCGGGATCGACCCCCTCTGCGACCGGATCGAAGCCCGCATCAAGAAGCAGTTGATCCGTCCGACTGGCAACCGCCGTCGCTACGCCGAGTTCAATCGCGAGGCGCTGTTGCAGATGGACAGCAAGTCCAAGGCAGCATTCCTCTCGACGATGACCCAGAATGGTCTGATGACCCGAAACGAGGGGCGCGCGAAGCTCAATCTCCCTCGTGTCGAAGGCGGCGACGACCTGACCGCGCAAACAAACCTCGCGCCACTCACGATGCTCGGCGCGTCCAATGACAGCAACTCGGCTCGGGCGGCGATGCGCGCCTGGCTCGGCCTGCAGCAGAACGAAAGGCAACCCCATGACGATGCGTGATCTTCCCGCTGCCAACGTCGCTATTCGCCCTGGCCTTCGGTCGGAGCTGTCACCGTCCGCACTCGATCGGTGGAATGTCGATATCCGTGCAGCCGCCAAGGACGAGGGTGAGAACACGATCTCTATCCTGGAGCCGATCGGCGCCGACTGGTACGGCGAGGGTGTGACTGCGAAGCGCATTGCCAGCGCGCTGAGAGCGATCGGCAAGAAGGATGTCGTCGCCACCATCAACTCACCGGGCGGTGACTACTTCGAGGGCCTCGCGATCTACAACCTGCTTCGCGAGCATCCGGCGAAAGTTACGGTGAAGATTGTCGGCATCGCGGCCTCGGCCGCTTCGGTGATCGCGATGGCCGCCGACGAGGTCCAAATCGCTCGCGCCGGCTTCCTGATGATCCACAACACGTGGGTCGTTGCTGCGGGAGATCGAAATGCACTTCGCGACGTCGCGGACTGGCTGCAGCCGTTCGATCTCGCAGCGGTCGACATCTATGCGGCCCGCACGGGAATGGACCCGAAAGAGATCGGCAGAATGCTTGATCGGGAGACATGGATCGGCGGCGCTGATGCTGTCGACAAGAAATTCGCGGATAGTCTCCTTGCGGCCGACGAACTCGACGCAAAGGCCAAAAATTCGACCGAGGCAAAGCCGGTAGCGGCGGCCCACAAGGTCGACACCCTTCTCGCCCGTTTGAACGTGCCGCGATCCGAGCGGCGCGAACTCATTCAGGCGCTGAAAGGCGGCATGCCTGGCGCTGCCGCAACCGGCAGGCAGGACGCTGCCGTCATCTCGGAGGTCGAGGACCTCTTAGCAAGCCTGAAATCCATCTAACAGCCTCGGCATAGCCGAGCCAAAAAGAGGTATCCACTATGAAGCTCTTCGCACTTTGCGGAGCGATGGCGCTTGCCATTTTCGCCCTCGCATTTTCTGGCGTCCTGCCCGTCGACGAACTCGCACGGCATGCCGCCCCCTTTATCGCTGATCCGGTAACCGCCATGGCCGTCATGGGGGTTGCCGGCGTGGCGCCCGTGACCGACATGCGCAAGCTGGCAATGCCGCAGGTTTCGCTCGGTTCGATCATGGCTGCGCGGCCCTCCGGTATCCTCGGCTCAGTCCGGAACGAAATGAACCCCGGCAAGATCGAGGAACTGCTGAAGGAAGTCAAAAGCGAACTCAACCGCGTCGGCGATGACGTGAAGCGCACCGCCGAAGACGCCTTGAAGCAGTCGAAGGACGCCGGTTCCCTCTCGGCCGAGACCAAGCAGAAGGCCGACGAGCTGTTGATGGCGCAAGGCAAGCTCTCGGCTGCGCAGGATAAGCTGGCCGAGAAGCTGGAGCAGCTGACGACCCGCAGCACCGATCTTGAGCAAAAGATCGCCAACCGCCGAGGCGGCGGCGACCAGGCGCCGAAATCTCTCGGCCAGCTCGTCGGCGAGAACGACAAGATCAAGGCCTTTGCCGCTGGCGGCAGCGCCGGCACGGTCAAAGTCAGCGTCCAGAATGCTATCACCAGCGCCGGCGGTTCCGCTGGCTCGTTGATCGTTCCTCACCGCGACAACGAGATCGTGGGGTTGCCGCGTCGCCAGATGACGATCCGGCAGCTTCTGCAGGTTGGCACAACGACCTCCAATTCGGTCGAATACGCCCGCATGGTGACGCGGACGAACAACGCCGCTCCGGTGGCGGAAGGCGCCCAGAAGCCCGAATCCAACTATGTCTGGGAGCCTCGCGATGCGCCCGTTCGCACGATCGCGCATTGGGTCCATGTCTCGCGTCAGGCCATGGACGACATCGCGCAGCTCCAGAGCGAGGTTGACGGCGAGCTGAGTTACGGTCTCGATTTCGTCGAGGAAGCCGAAGTGCTCAAGGGCGACGGAACCGGTCAGCATCTGTACGGCCTCGTGCCTCAGGCGACCGCCTATGTCGCTCCGGGCATTACCATCGCGAACATGACCAAGATCGACGTTCTGCGCCTTGCCATCCTTCAGGCGTCGCTGGCCGAGTACCCGGCTGATGGCATCGTTCTCCATCCGACCGATTGGGCTGCGATCGAGCTGACCAAGGATGGTGACCAGCGCTACATTTTCGCCAACGTGATCCAGCTCGCCGGCCCGCAGCTTTGGGGCCGCCCGGTCATCGCAACGGCCGGGATGGCGCTCGACGAGTTCCTGGTCGGTGCATTCCGCATGGCTGCGAAGATCTGGGACCGCATGGAAACGGAAGTTCAGATCTCTTCGGAAGATCGCGACAACTTCATCAAGAACATGCTCACCGTTCGCGCCGAAAAGCGCCTGGCTCTGGCCGTCAAGCGCCCCGCTGCGCTGGTGACCGGCGACTTCTCCACCATTCTCACGCCGTAACGGGTTCGGCTCATCAAGGCGGGCGGCAATGCGCCGCCCGCTCTATGAACCGAAGGAGACCGAGCATGAAAATCGAAGCTTTACGAGGCGCATATGGCGATTACGGCAACGTCAGTCGCGGGCAGGTTGTCGACGTGCGCGATGACAAGGCCCGCGAACTGATCGAGCGCGGACTTTTTGTTTCGGCAAGGGATGCCGCAGAGGCGCGCGCCAAGAAGGCCGACGCCACCGCGAAGGCCAGCGCGGACGCGGCAAAGAAGCTGAAGGCGGAAGGCGATGCGAAGGCAAAGGCCGATGCTGAGGCGAAGGCGAAAGCAGAAGCCGACGATCCCAAGGCGAAGGCCGATGCCGAAGCCAAGGAAAAAGCCGACGCGGAGGCCAAGGCGAAAGCGGCGGACGAAGAAAAGGCAAAGGAAGAGGCGGCGAAGAAAGCCGCTGAGGACGCCGAGCGGCAGGGCCAGAAGGGCTAGTCGATGGACCGCAATGTGACCGTTGTCGAGCCGCCAGCGCCTGTCGTCACCCTCAGTGAGGCGCGCCGACATCTCGTTGACGTGCCGCAGGAGGACGAGGGCTATGTCGAGGATCTCATTCTTGCGGCTTCGGTCTGGCTCGATGGCCCGACCGGATGGATGGGGCGGACACTTGGCGTCCAGACCCTTGAGCTGTCTCGATCCGATTTTTGGACCGATGCCGAAGATGACGGGATCATATTGCCGTTCGAACCAGTGATCTCGATTACGGCAATCGAATACTACAGCACTGCCGGCAGCCTCGTGACGATACCTGCTGGCGACTACGCTTTAGTGCGAGATGTCGTGAGGCCGATTGACGGAAAGAGCTGGCCGTCGACCGCCGGTAGGGCCGGTGCTGTCAAGATTCGCTACCGCGCGGGATACGGCAAGCCCAGCACGGCCGATCCACCTGCTCTTGTGAACAACGTTCCCGCTCCGATCCGGGTCGCAATCCTTATGCTTGTTGCCCAGTGGTATCGGACGCGTGAACCCGTCGTCATCGGCGCTGCAGTCGACAAACTGCCCTTCGCGGTGGATGCGCTTCTGCAGCCATATCGCGTCTACAGATAGGAGGCCGTCATGCGGGTTCGTTTTACGGCTGACTTTGATTACCGGCCGACGCCGCAAGTCACTGTCGGCTATCTCGCCGGCATGGAAATGACGGTCAAGCGCGAATGTGCCGAGCAGGCCATTGCCGCTGGCAAGGCGGCCAGAGTCTCGGCGAATCGGAGGGAGGCGACCGATGGGGAACAGGTCAGCGGGTGATCTCTATCACCGGTACGCCTTCGACCAACGCGAGCAGATCGACGACGGCGCGGGGAATACGGTCGGCAAGTGGATCGAGCGTTTCGATCGGCGGGCCGGCGTCATCAACCTGCGGGGCGGCGAGGCTGTCATGGCCGGTCGCCTGCAGGGCAAGCATATCCAGATTGTCTTTGTTCGCGCGTCCGACCAGGTGCTGCAGGTTTCGACGGAATGGCGAATGCGGGACGTCAGAACTGGAAGTTTCGTCAACGGGAAATGGACGGGTGTCTCCTACAACATCCGTGAGATAACCCGCTCCGACGATCGGCTATGGCTGGACTTCCTATGTGAGAGCGGGGTGGCTGACGGATGACGAAGATCCTCAATCTCGCCAAGCTCGACAAAAAGCTGAAGCGCCTGCCGACAGTCGCCAAAGAGCTCATCCGGACCGAAATGGGCAAGGTTGCCGACCAGGTCGTTGAGATGATGAAGCGCCTGGTGCCCATCGAGGACGGCGTGCTGCGCGATAGCATCGGCTGGACGTGGGGCAAGGCACCGAAGGGTGCCGGCATCGTCGCCACGGTGAAATCGAAGATGGGTGATGACCTCACGATCACCATCTACGCCGGCAGCGTCGAAGCCTACTATGCACGCTGGCAGGAGTTCGGCACGCAGGACCTGCCGGCGCAGCCCTATTTCTACGTGAGCTGGCGCGCCAGTCGGAAAGATGCGGTGCGTCAGGTTCGAAAGGCCTCGCGGCAGGCTGCGAAAAAGGTGGCGGCATCATGAGTGACGCATCGTTTGAGCTTCAGGTCGCCATCGTCGCGCTCCTGAAAAACGACCCCAAGCTAACGGCTCTCATTGGTGGCCGCGTCTATGATCACGTGCCGCGAGATCCGACCACTAACAAGGTGACGGCCACATTTCCGTATGTCTCGCTTGGTCCCGACCAGGAGCTTCCGGAGGCCGCCGATTGCGTGCGGGCCACGGAATTCGTGCTCCAGCTCGACGCCTGGTCACGCGAGCCGGGTTTCCCGGAGGTCAAGAAGGTGGCGCGTGCCGTTGAGGATGCGCTTCACGATGTGGAGTTTCCATTGCCGGGAAATGCGATGGTGTACTTCGAATATGATGGTCGCCGTGTGTTCCGCGACCCTGACGGCCTGACGTCTCAGGCTGCAATGACGTTCCGGGCCGGCATCGACAAGGCCTGATCCTTCACTCATTCGGCATTTCGCCGACCTGCCCGACGGGCGGGCAATTCCGCTTGCCATCAAAGGAGACAGACATGGCAGATGAAGCAACGACAATTAAGGGCGGCAAGGTCAAGGTGCTGCTCGGAAATACGGCCACGCCGATCGTCTACACTGCACCGTGCGGCTTTACGCAGAAGTCCGTCACGCTCAATAAGGGGCTGGAAGAGGTGCAGATCCCGAATTGCGTCGACCCGGATGCGGTCGACTGGCTCGGCCGCGATGCCACCTCTCTCTCGATGAGTATCAGCGGCGAGGGCGTGCTTGCGGCCGAAAGCGTCGAGACCTGGCTTGAGGCGTGGGAGGATGTCGACTCCGTGCCGGTCAAGGTCGAGTGGGCTTTTCCCGACAAAACGATCACCTGGACAGGCCGCATGCACGTCGAGACGCTGGAAACCACGGCCCCGAACGGCCGCCGCGTCACGGCAAACGTCAGCATGCAGAGCGACGGCAAGATGACACGCGCGGTGACGCCGGTATGAGCCGCGACGCTCAGATTGCGTTCCCTTGGGCGGATGGTGATTACACCTTCCGCCTCGGGTGGGGCGAGTTGGAGCAGCTGCAGGAGGCTTGCGACGCAGGGCCGTATGTCATCCTCACTCGTCTGCAGGACGATACCTGGCGCGTTGGTGACATCAGTCACACCATCCGCCTCGGCCTTGTCGGTGGCGGCATGAAGATGACCGACGCGCTGCTGAAGGTTCGTAAGTACGTCGAAGCTCGGCCGCCAACCGAAAACCTGCTGTTTGCGCAGCTCATCCTGTCGGCGGCCTGTGTCGGGGCTCCGGAGGAGAATGTGGGGGAGGAGGGCGCGCCAAGTCCAGCGGAGGAGAACGGCTCGACGATCTCCCCAACGGAAAGCTGAGGTTTGGCGCGATCTACGGCAACGGGGCCGCAATGGGCTTCACGCCGCAGCAAATCCGGGCAATGTCCATGTGGCAATTCATGGCCGCCCTCGATGGCTTCATCGCAGCGAACTCGCCGGAAGACACCGGTTTGACAGCGAAAGAGGCTGATGAGCTTTGGGATTGGCTGGAGGCTGGTTAGCCTTCGGTCACGATTTCACGGCCGATAAGAAGCATGACGAACCCTATCAGGGTGAGCGTTGCGAGCGCGATGAAAAGAGTTCCCGGCATCTCCGGAACTTCGATCGCGCCCGACATCGTTTCTAGGCGTTTCTCAAAATCGTTCCGGCCGGCGAACGCCGAAAGCGCGGCGTTGTACTGCCACGCGGCGACCGGCGTTGGCAGCACGAACAATGCCGCTCCAATCTTGCCGATGGCGTTCAATCGATACTTCGAAACACTCATTGCGTGTCCTCCGGCGCGCAATCTCTCAGGGAATTTTCGTTTTGGCAACCGACCTTGAAAAGCTCGTGGTGCAGCTCTCTGCTGACATCAAGGGTTACCAGCGCGAGATGCAAAAGGCTGTCGGCGTCACCAACGCCCAGGCACGCGCGATCGAGAAGCGCTATGAGAATATGAGCCGAAAGCTGGATTCGATCGGGCGTCGGTCAGCCAGCGCCTTGATTGCTCCGCTGACGGGTGTTGCGGCGGCCATCTCGGTCAACGAGGTGCTCGGCTATGCCGATGCCTGGACCTCGGCCAAGAACAGTCTTTCGGTGGCTGGGGTGGTTGGGCGGCAGCAAGTCGACGTCCTCGACCGCCTCTATCAGTCGGCGCAGGCAAATTCCACGCCTGTCGGGGCTCTTGCCGATCTGTTCGGCAAGGCGTCGCAGGCGTCGGACGTTCTCGGTGCCTCCCAGAAAGAGTTGATCGCCTTCTCCGATGGCGTCGCGACTTCCTTGCGTGTCGCCGGAACAAGCGCCGGCGCCGCATCTGGCGCGCTCACGCAGCTCGGGCAGTTGCTCGGCTCCGCGCGTGTCCAAGCCGAAGAATTCAACTCCATCAATGATGGAGCTCGGCCAATCCTGATGGCCGTTGCGGCTGGCCTCGATGAGGCTGGCGGTTCCGTCAGCAGGCTTAAGGAACTGGTGAACGATGGAGCGGTTTCGGGCCGCCAGTTCTTTCAGGCCTTCCTCAAGGGCCTTCCTCAGATTCAGGCGATGGCCGCCAACTCCACGCAGACGATCGAGCAGGGCGTTACCAAGGTCAATAACGCCTTTACGAAGTATATCGGAGAGACCGATGCGAGCCTTGGTGCATCAGAACGGCTTGTCGCTGGCCTAAACGCACTTGCCGACAACTTCGGCGAAACTGCTGACATCGTGCTCCAAGTCGCCGGCGTTATCGCCGGTGCGCTGGTCGGCCGATCGATTGCATTAATGGTTGCGAAGCTCGGTCTCGCAACGACGGTGGTTTTGAAGTTCGTTGCGGCGCTGCGAGCGGCTGCGTCGGTCGGCAGTGTGGCGTCCGCCATCGGCGGTCTCGCAGCGGCGGCCGGCCCGATTGGTGTGATCGTGGGTGGAACAGCCGTAGCCGCGCTAGCGCTGTTTGCGAGTTCCAGCGACAGCGCCGGAAGCGGCGCGGATCGCTTTGCCGAACGCCTGCGAAGGATGGGGGATGCTGCAGAAGAATCCGCATCGAAGGCTGAGACAGCGAGCCGGAAAGTCGATGAAGTCGTAAAGAACCGGCTGGCGAGCGAGGTCTCGGCCGCGAAGGGCGAGGTCGAAGCGGCGACTGATGCAGTCGTGGAACTGTTCGATAGTCTTTTCCGGAATGTCGATCGCGATACCATTTCTCCGGAGCAAATCCGCCAACTCGAAGACCTGCGTGACAAGCTCAAAGCCGGGACGATCGGGGCTGACGATGCGAACCAAGCGCTGCATAGTCTAGCCAACTCCAATCCAAATTTTCAGGCGGTTGCGAACGCGTTTGCGCCGTTGCTCGACAAGTTAGGACAGGTGGTCGCTGCGGCCAAGCAAGCGCAGCAGGAGCTGGCGCTGGCGTCTGGTCAGGCCGTTACGCCGGAAAGCGCAGCTGCCTATCGTCAATATGGCCAGTCTCGTTCTAAGGGCGAGGAAATGTTGCGCCTCGGCAAAGCCTACGCCGACGAGGCGGCCAGGCAGAACAAGCTAAGCAAAGATCAGCTCGCCGTCGAAAAGGAAATCGCATCGATCCGGAAGGATCTCAAGGAAAAGGGTGGTTTTCTTGCCGACGCCCAGATCAAGGCGCTTGCCGAATCTAATGTTGCGGCCGACCAGGCGCGCAGCAAGTCGGGCGGCAGTCGCACGAAGGGCGTAAAGCAGACCTCGGAAAGTCGGTTCGATGCTGACATTCAAGCGGTCAAGGATCGCACGGCGGCGCTGGTCGAAGAGCAGCGCATTGTCGGAATGTCGTTTCAGGACCAGGAGCGCCGGCGCATGGCGCTCGACCTGGAGCAGACCGCGCTTGCGGATCTGCGAGAGGAGGCGCGCCGCAAGGGGCAGACGGATCTCGAAAACATCAAACTTTCGGCTGATCAGACGGCCAAGATCCGAGAGGCCTCGGCGGCGTATGCCGAGCAAGCCGATGTACTTCGCCGCGTGCAGGAGCAGCAGGACAGGGCGGAGCAGGCGGCAGAGGATTTCTATGATGCTTTCAAGTCCGGCACCATAGACGCCATCACGGGCGCCAGCAGCCTTTCCGAGGCTTTGGAGAGCGTTGGAAAGCGCCTTTCCAGTCTCTTGCTGAATAGCGCCTTCGACAGCTTGTTTCAGCCGCGCACCTCCAGCTCCTCGGGCGGCATGTTCGGGGGCATCTTTGCGTCGATCGGAAAATGGATCGGCCTTGCCAATGGTGGGCCGGTCAAGGCCGCCACGGGCGGAAAGGTCACGGGGCCGGGCACAAGCCGGAGCGACAGCATCCCGGCGATGCTTTCCAACGGCGAATACGTGATCAACGCAGCCGCCACCCAAAAGCACCGTGCCTTGCTCGATGCCATCAACTCGAACCGCGCGTTGCGGTTCGCGGATGGTGGGCCGGTCAAGCTGACGGCGCCGCGCATGCCAAGCCTCGCTGGAATGGGAGCAAAGGGCGGGCAATCCATCTCTCTGAGCTATGGCCCTAGCTACAACGTGACCGGGACGGGGGAGGAGATTGCGGCGCTCAAACGTCAGATGGCGCAGGATCGCGCCGAGTTCGAAAGCCGCACGGTAAAGGCGGTTCGCGACGCACAGAAACGGCGCATCATCTAGTCGAAAGGCTCGTTTTCAGAAATGGCGATCGTATTTCCTCGCGAGCTGCCCGAAGTCGGCTTCGTGACCGCTGATGTCATGCTGGCGGATCCCGTCAAGGCCTCGCCCTCCGGGGCGCGGCTCATCAACTACACGCAGGTGGAAGACGCCGCATGGCAGGCATCCATGGTCACCAGGCCGTTGCTCTATTCCGAGTATTCGGCGGTTGAGGCATGGTGGCTGTCTTTGCGTGAAGGGTTGCGGGCCGTGTTGTTCCGCCATCCTTGGGATTGTTACCCTCGGCTCCACCGCGCGAACCACGCGCCGGCGGACGTTGCCGGCGTGCTGGTCTCCATCACCAACGGCAATGTGCTCGACGTTTCCGGCGTCGATCCCGCGCTCGCCTTGTCGATCGGCGATCGGATCGGCCTTGAGCGTCTCGGCCGATACCACATCGGCCGCGTGGCCGATGTTTCTGGCGCTGGCACTGCGCGGCAAATCACCATCGAGCCACCGCCGCAGGGCGTCGTCACGCAGGCCGGCGCAGTTGTGCGGTTTGCACGTCCAGCCCTGATCATGAGGCCGGTTCCCGGCAGCTTTCAGGCTCCGAAAGCCAGCCATCGCTACAATGTCTCGTTTCAGTTGCGGGAAAGCCAATGACACTGTCACAAGAGATCAAAGACCTTTACGACCAGGGCAGGATCTCGACGCGGCAGATGGTGCGCGTGACACTCGGGTCGGGCGTCTACGGCTTTATTGCCAGAAGGGAGCCGCTCGACTTTGGCGGCGTCACCTATCGACCGTTCGGCCTGTTGGAAGTCTCGGAGATAGGCGGAGGCACCGGGACGGCCGCCGATGGTGGCTTCACGTTGCGCCTGGCTGAGAGCAAGGATGACGGGCTCACGCCGGCGGTCCTGACGCAGATCGAGAACGAAGATTACCGCGATCGGCCTGTCGTCGTTTACGACGCGCACTTTCATCCGGATACGCTGGCGCTGATCCAGATCGAGCCCGTTGCGCGGGGATACCTCGATATCATCGAGCACTATGCCGACGACACGCGCGGCTATTATCTCGAAGCGAAATGCGAGGGGCGGCAGCTCGATTATAGTCGTCGCAACGGTCGAAAGCGCACGCTCGTCGACCAGCAGCGCCGAGATCCCGGCGATCGGTTCTTCGAGCACGCGGCCACCGCAGGCCGCGTCGATATCGCATGGGGGCGCGTCGTCGGATCGGCCGTCAACACAGCCAAGAACGCCGCTGCAGGTGCTGCTCGGGCCATAGGCTTCAAGGGGCTTTGAATGTCTCGCATTTCTGGTTGGGAAAAACGCCTCAACGCGGTTGTGGCGAAGCATCAGGTGTTGCCGTCTGATTGGGGCGTCTCCGATTGCTTCGTCATTCCGGATGACGCGGTCGAAGCGCTGACGGGTGCTGTGATGTATCCGAAGGCACGAAGCTATCGGACAGAGACGGGCGCGGCAAAGGCGTTGCGCCGACACGGCTTCGCCAATGTCCGGGAAGCGTTCGCGGCGCGGTTTTCGGAGATCTCGCCAGTGATGGCGCAGCGCGGCGACATAGGCGTGATCGAGCGCGACGGCGCCTTCTCCGGCGGTGTCTTCACCGTCCTTGGTTTCATGACGCGTGCCCATGGTGGCGCGGTCGAGTTCATTCCGGCAAGCGCCGTGACAGCAGCTTTCAGGGTGGAATAAATGGGCTTCCTTGCTCCGATCATCGGCGGCATCGTCAGCGCGATCGGTTCGATCGGCATCGTCGGCAAGATGGTGATCGCCGTTGGCCTCAATCTCATCGTTGGGAAGATGGAGGAACGGCGCGCCAAGAAGAACCAGAAGCAGGTCGGCGGCGTCGAGTTCGAACGGCAGTATGGCGAGAATGTCAGCCGCAAGGTGGCGTGCGGACTGGTCGGGCTGTCGGGGCACGACACTTACGTCAACACGTACGGCTCGTCGAACAAGTACCTGGAGCAAGCCTACACACTTGCTGATTTTCCGTGCGATGGCCTGTCGCGGATCTGGGCCGGCGGTGCGCTGCTGCAGCTCGAGGAGATTTTGCCGTCGATCCCGCATGCGAAGAGCTACCGCGTCGTCAGCGGCACTTACGCGGGTTTGATGGTCTTCACCTTCTACGACGGCACGCAGACGGCGGCTGATGCCGGCATGGTGGCAAACGCCAATCCGCCTGGTCGTTGGACGGCAGACCACATCGGCACGGGCATTGCCTGGATCAAGGTCAGCCTGACCTATGACAGCGAGAAGCTTGGGCAGTTTCCGGACTTCTTTTTCGAGATACGCGGTGCCCGTCTCTATGACATCCGCAAGGATTCCACGGCCGGTGGATCTGGCCCGCATCGCTGGGGCGTCTACTCGACGTATGAGTTCACCGAAAGCCCGATCCTGGCTGAATACAATTACCGGCGCGGCTTCTCGGTCAACGACGACATGTTCTGCGGCATGGGCATGGATGCGGCGGATCTTCCGTTCGATCGCTATGCGATGGCGGCCAACATCTGCGACGAGGCGACGGATCACGGCAAGCGCTATCGCTGCTCGGTGATGTTTGATGCGGACGTCGACCATGGCGACAACATCGAGGCCGTCATGCGCGCTTGCGGCGGTATCGTCATCGACAGCGTCGAAGGCTCGTGGCCGCTCGTCGGAACCGATCAGCCGATCGTCGAGACATTCACCGACGACGACCTGGTCTCCGGGGAGCCGGTGCGGTATCAGCGCCGGCGCTCGATGGCGGATCTCGTCAACATCGTTTCGGGCACCTATCCGGAGCCGGCCAATATGTGGTCGCCGGCCGGTTACGACGTGCAGACGAACCCGGCCTATGTGGCGCTCGATCGCCGCACGCGCGACGTGCCGCTCGACTTTCCGACCGTGCCTTACAAGGCGCAGGCAAACCAGTTGGCGTCGATCTACTTCAATGAGAACCGCTACGAAGCGACGGCAGACATCGTGCTTCGCCCTCGGTTCCAGACGATCAAGGCGGGCGATTGGGTGCGCTGGAATTCTGCTCGATACGGCAATCGCGTCTACATGGTGCAGGCGCGCGCCATTCGCGCGTTGACGAGCGATGGGCCGCGCAACGTGGCGCTGTCGCTGCAGGAGCGTGACGGCGCGATCTATGACGGCGTCGGTGTGGTGGCTCCGGTCATTCCGCTACCGCCTGGTGAGCCCGTCTATCTGAGCGAGCTGCAGGATTTCAGCGTCATCGGCGTGAAGGCTGTCGGCGCTGATGGTCGGTCTTATCCGGCCTTCCGCATCGCGTGGGCGCCGATCGTTGACATGACCGTGACGGGCATAACCTTCGAGTGGTGGATCAAGGCGGAGCCTGCCAACAAGTTTTCCAAGCAGGTGTCGGCAAGCGACGGCACGGTGACCTTCCTGCAGGAGGGTATTCTTAGCCTGACCGATTACGAGTTCCGCTACAGGCTGCTTGCGGATCGTCCGACCAACTGGGTGGCGCCTATCACCGTGAAGTCGGTCGACGGCGGCAATGCGGATCTGGAAATCGGCCTTGGTCGCCTCGGCGAGGACGTGAAGAACCGCTTCGAAGAACTGCAAGGCGAATTCAACGGCGTCTGGCAGCGCCTTGAAGAGTTGACGACGGCCTTTTCGCTCGATGGAGCCGTGGGTGAAGTCAAGCGGCAGGAGTTGAAGGCGGCGGTCGGCGATGCGTTCGCTCAAATCGTCATGGAGCAACGCGTGCGTGCGTCTCAAGACGAGGCGCTGTCGCAGCTTTACACGGCGCTTTCGGCATCGGTCGGCAGCAACCTCGCGCGTCTGATCGTGGAAGAGACCGCAAGGGCTACGGCCGACGCCGCCCTCAGCAGTCGCATCGTCTCGCTTGATGCGGAGGTGGATAGCAATCTCGCCCGGTTAGCGACTGAGGAGCTGACGCGGGCAACGGCTGACAGCGCCCTTGCGTCAACCACTCAGGCCGTCAGCGCTGACATGAACAGTCGCTTTGCCGGCGGGCTGGTGAGGTTTGAAGCGGCTGCCGATCAGTCGGGGGTCAACGCCCGTTTCTCGGTGATGCTACGCGCGAACCTGAACGACACGTTCAAGGATAGCGGGTTCTATGTCGAGATCTACACCGAGAGCAGCGTGCTGAAATCACGCTTCGCGGTAAAGGCCGACCAGTTCGTCGTGTGGAACCCTGGCAGTTCGGCGTTCCTGCCTTTTGTGTTCGAGAACGGCGAGCTCCGGCTGAACGTTCTTAATGTGGGGCTGATCCGGGCCGGCCGGTTTCTTTCCCCCAATGGCAGGGTCGACTTCAACCTCATCGCCGAAACCCTGGAGTTTTATAGCTGATGGTTCGCACCATGATCGGCATCGACAGTACGGGTGCCGCCTGCATCAAGATCATGAAGAACAACGCCGACGATCCGCGCACCACGCCGGACAGTGATCGTCGCAAGTTCCTCTACAACAGCAAGTTCTCTGTGCAGGCGAACATAGCCGACATGGAGCTTTGCAACGTCATCTCGCGGCCTGGCCTCAACGACTCGGCCGCGTATTACTATCACCCGGCGGGCGCGAACTCGGGCAACTACCAGAAATGCGAGGGCTCGGGCAGCGGCAAAAGCGATTGGCACTATCGCAACTCGGCGTTCCCGACTTTGCGATACAACGTGCCGCTCTTCGACTGGAAAGCAAAGAAGGGCAACGGCAGTAACCGCTTCAATCAGCAGATGGTCGCCTGGACTGACAGCGGTGCATATTACCGCGGCCAAGGTGGCTTCTATGAAGTCGGCAACGCGCGCCAGATCGGCTGGATGCAGGGCTTTACCGGTTCCGTCAGTCAATACGGCACAATGGCCTATGGCACGATCGCACAGATCACCCGCTTCGACACGATAGATGCTTTCAACAAGTTCCAGTCGCGCGATAAGCGGTTGGTGGTGTGGAACCTGCCGGGCAACAGCGACGCGCTCGACGAGGCGCCGCCGCTGGCGCCGAACGGCACCAAGACGATCAAAATCAGCGCGCAGGCGATGAAAATCGCCAAGCCGGGATACAACGTCGACACGGCGACCGTGCAGCAGCTCGCGTTCGATAGCATCAGGTTGCCGGTCAAGGTGATAGCCGCAGGAGACATCGCGCTTCCTGCCGGCGTCAGCTTCTACGAAACCGGCATCGCGCTTCCGGACATGGTCGCGCTCGACGTGCATTTTTATACGGGGTCGGTGATCAATTACCCGTCGTCACCGGTCAATCTCGATTTCGGGGCGGAATACTGGTTCGATGGGACGAAAATCTACTTCGACGCGAGCCAGTCGATGCGCGCGCGCTTCATGCTCTATCTGGAGGATAACAGCGCGCCGACGGGTGGCAGCAACAAGGTCCTGCGGCAATTCAATGAGGGCGGCGTCAATGTTGTGCAGTTCCTGCGACCAGGCGCGGCCAACCCGCCATCCTGGGCCGACATCATCATCGACAGCCGATGGCCGCAGGTGCAGATCCTGGCCGAAGGCTTCTTCAATGTGGCGGCCGGGAACGATGTTGTCGTCGACGTACCTTTTGACGGCAACGGCATGTTCCCGCTGGTCAAGTACATCACCGCCCACGGGTCGGGAGGCAATCAGACGCTTGGCTTTACCGTCTTCGGGAGCTGGCAGGCGATGTATCGGCTGCCGTTCATCAAGCGGCTGAAATACATCTACAACGGCCAGGGCCATGCCGGGGAAAGCAGCTACTGCGAACTGACCGCCAATAACGCCCGGTTCCACACCTTCAGGGGTAATGTGGGCGACTACTACAATCGCAATGACAGCCCCGGTACGTGGCGCACTGAAGGCGCCTACCCGCCGACCGGCATCCGTTACTACGTTTTCGGCATTCCAGCCTAGGAAGCTCCCAACATGACCACTCCTTACACGACAGGGTCGATCACCCTGACGAACGGCAGCGCCGTGGTGACCGGTGTCGGCACGGCCTGGCAGACTGCCTTGATCGCCGGCGGTACGCTTTACGTCGAGGCAGACGGCAATCCGCTCCCGATCCTCACGGTGGACAGCAACACGCAGATCACGGCGGCGATCAAATGGAAGGGCGCAAGCGGCACCTTCTCCTATGCGATCATGCGCGACACGGCCTACGGCCAGCAGACCGTCGCCAACGCTCAGGCGCTTTCGACATATCTGCAGCGGCTCGATAGCGCCTCCCTTTCCGGGTTGGCGTCCTTGTCTGCCTCAATGGGCGCAGACAAGATTGCTTACACGACCGGGCCAACCACGATGGCCTGGGCGGCGCTGTCAACCTTCAGCCGCGAAGCGCTGGCGCTTGGCGATGCGGCCGCTTGGCGCAACAAGATCGGCGCGCTTTCGACGGGCGGCGGGACGATCAACGGGAACGTCATCGCTACGGGTAACATCTCCGCTCAAGCAGGAATGGTTGCCAAGAACCTGCATGCGCTGGGTCCTGCCAATGATGACAGCGGCTACTACTGGCAAACCGGGGCGGTTGGCGGCGCCACGTCCAGCAGGTGGGCGTTGTACAAAGCAGGCTATGGCATCGGTGAACCGGGAAGCAACCAAGGTGCGAACCTAAACCTTAATCGCTACGACGACGCCGGCGGATATCTTGGTACACCGGTGATTTTCAATCGCCGCTACGGGATCGTGGAAACGAAGGAAAACCCTCTGATGCACGGCTATGCGGGACAGGGGGTAGCAACCCTCGGCGCGGGGCAGCATCACGGGATCCTAGGCTCGACGTTCGGCTTCGACTTCGTACGAGGCGGCAGCGGCTCGGCGTTCACCATCGGCGGCAATCCCGGCATCGGCGGTCGCGCCGTGCATATCCCGGTCGCAGGGTGGTACAGGTTCACCGCTTGCGCTGTCGTAAACTCGCCGTCGCCATCCGTGTTCGGTCTGGGCGTAAACGGCAATTCGTGGGTGGCTATGTACTGCCCGACAAATGCGTGGGTCAGCATGACCCGGTCGGTGATCGCCTACACGAACGCCAACTCCTACATCACTTGGTGCGGCATCACTGGTTCAACTGTGATGAGCTTGGAAAACTCAAGCTTGAGCATCGAATTCATTCAGTTCTAAGGAGGTCCCCATGGGGTACATCGTCAATCTTGAAACGTCGCCAGAGGATGAGAAGGCGCTGGCACATGTCTATCGAAGCGGCGGCGCCCAGTTCGCTCTCAACTCGGTGGCACGAAGCGTCGTCAATTCCGCCCGTGACCAGCTCGTCAGGTTCGAGCGCGAGGCCGCTGCAAGCGAAGGCCGGCTCCTTAGCGGCGATGACGATACCATCATTCGCGCCGCAACCGCGCCGGACGCCGAAGCCCGCGAAGCTCAAACCTTGATCAGGATTGCGCAGGAGCAGGTCGAATTCGAGAAAAATCAGCCGTTGACGGCAAGGCAACTGCGGCTCGGCCTCGTCAATAACGGCTTTGCCCTTGCCCAGGTTGAGGCGGCGATCGACGCGCTGCCGGATGGCCCGGAAAAAGAGAAGGCTCGGATCGAGTGGCAATATGCCGGTGAGTTCAAGCGCGACCATCCGCTTCTCGTTACGATCGCGACCCAGCTCGGGATCTTGGCCGAGCAGTTCGAAACGATGTGGGCTGAAGCGCTGAAGATTTAGGTCACCTCAATCGATCGCATCACCACCTGAGCCGCAACCGACATCACCAAAGCCGCCAGGGCGACGGCCGTTCCAAATCGTACGATCTTTTAGGCGCCCGCGGGCGCCATTCCAGTCATAGCTCATCGTGGGACCTGGGCCGGCGTCGGCTGCGACCGAGGCGAAGTTCTACCATCACCCGCACCAGCCATCCTCTTACGTCCGACGTGTCAACGAATTCGGACATATGATCGATCGCATATTCAAGTGTTCGTTCGGTGAGACTTGTGGCTCCCTCCGGCGATCCCGTTAGACTCCGTGCCCATGACACCAACTCCGGCAGCAGATCCACGACCTGGGTGCTGCTGCCGGCGTGACGCGAGGAGTGATCAAAGGCGTGCCGGCAGGCATTTCTCAGGCCTAGTTCAAGCGCCCGCTCGTCGCGGGTTCCACTCATGTAAAGGCTGACGGCCCGACGAGCGAGACAATCTGCCTCGTCGCTCTGACGACCGAGGTTGCGATCGTTGACGACCTTTTCGAAGGCCGTGGCGATGACAGTAAAACCTTCAGGAAGAATGTATCCGGATTGCGTTTGATCGAGCATAGCGCAACTCCTCCACTTAGGGCGAAAGCGCTTATGATCTCTCAGTCGCCGGAGCCCGTTCTAGTGTCCCGCGATGGGCGGAGTATGCGCCGCTAAGGCGCACTTGGCGAATCTTTTTCCGCATCCTGCGGCATTTGGCCAATGCGCTTTTCTCAGAAGTAAACGAAATAACCTATGAATAGAACGACGTTCCTAGCCTATATGAGGCGCGCGACCCCTTGGCGGCTGTCGGTCCCAGCCGGCATCATGCCGAGCGAGGATGTCTAGGCGCAGGTGGATGCCTAAGCAAACCGAGACCCATGATGATCACGGTGTTGAATGCCAAGGTCGAGGTAGAGACAGCGGCAAACCGCGATAATTTAGCTCTCTGTCGATGTCGTCACCCACTTGCCGGGAATCAAACTTCGCTCCAAATTTCTGCGAATGAAGAGAGCGCTGTCCCATCTCTCCCGCCTCACGCGCCACGTGCAGACCATCCTTAGCGGTGGTGCCGTGGAGCAGTTCGGTGCGCTTTGTGTGCGTGGGGAACATCCTGGTGAATACGAAGTCCTATTGATCACAACCCGAGAGACCGGACGCTGGACCATCCCCAAAGGATGGCCGATCAAGGGGCTTTCACCTCACGAGGTCGCGGAGCGCGAGGCTTGGGAAGAGGCTGGCGTCAAGGGCCGCGCCAAGAAGAGGGCCTTTGGCTACTACACCTACATCAAAGCGCTGGATGATGGCAGTAAGCTGCCGTCCGTGGTCGAGGTTCATCTCGTGCAAGTAAAGCGGACGAAGAAGCGATTTCCCGAGCGCCGGCAGCGGAAGCTTGCCTGGATGGCGCCGGCGGAGGCGGCATCGATGGTTGCTGAGCCCGAACTCAAGGGATTGTTGAGCCGCGTGGCCGGCCTCGCGCGGTAGAGTTCCTTAGTGACTTTGCAATTCAATCCGGTCCAGGAGTGATACGACTTCGGACTGCATGTCCAGGCACAGCGCCTGATACTCGTTGATCAATTCCTCGCGGCGGGGGTGCTCCTTCAGCAGATTGTCGAGGGTCTGCGCGGCCAACGCGTAAGACTCGAACAGATCGTAAAGCGTCGGGTTCCTGGCGGCTCGCAACTGTTCACGGTGATGAGGCAAGACCAGGGAGAGCCGCGCCCGTCCGAGCTTGACCAACGACATTTGTCACAGCCTTTGTCGCGTCATTTTTGTCGCGTCATGACAGATTTCCAGAATGTCTTCTTTTTGCATGCTGCGGGTAGTGCCGCAATGGGGGCACTGAACCAGCTCCCTGGTCTCCATCTGAGCCAAAGTAACCCTCTCGCGCCCGCTGCACGTCAGGCACTGAATTTCGAAGCTGTTTGAGCAATCCACGGCTCCCTCCGCGCGCACATCACAACTATCTATCACTCCCCCAACCGAAGGAAAACCCGATGAACAGAACGACGTTCCTCGCCTATGCGAGGCGCGCGCCTTTTGGCGGCCGCCTGATGCTATCCCAGATTGACGGCATGAATGCCATCCTGGACGAGTGGGATCGGCGGCAATCAACCGGCAAGGTGATCGACAACCGGTGGCTCGCTTACATGCTGGCGACCGTCTTTCACGAGACCGGCGGCAGGATGCAGCCGGTGACCGAAAACCTCAGCTACTCGGCCGAGCGTCTCACGCAGGTGTGGCCGTCTCGCTTCCCGACGATCGCCAGCGCCAAGCCCTTCGCCCGAAACCCGCGCAAGCTGGCCAACAAGGTCTATGGCGGCCGGATGGGCAATACCGGGCCTGACGACGGCTGGCGCTATCGCGGCCGGGGCCTGCCGCAGATCACCGGCAAGGAGAACTATGACAAGTTCGGCCTCGCCAAGACGCCGGAGAAGGCGGCCGATATGGTAACCGCAATCCGCATCCTGTTAGACGGCATGATCGGCGGCATGTTCACCGGCATGAAGCTCGCCGACTATTTCAACCAAGTCGACAACGATCCCGTCGGCGCCCGCAAGATCGTCAACGGAACCGACAAGGCGAAGCTGATCGCGGGCTATTATCGCAACTTCCTCGACGCGCTCGAGGTGGCGCGAACGGCGGCCGAACTGCCGGACGTGAAGCCCGAAGCGGCGAAGGCCGACGATATGCCGGTCGAGAGGAGTGGCACGGCGGTCACGACTGTTGGCGGGCTCTTCGGCGGCGCTGGCCTTTCGGCGGTGCTCGGCGTCAACAATCCTTATGCCTTCGGGATTGCTGCGCTCCTGATCGTTATCGGCTCGATCGCGGCTTTCATGTTCCTCACCGGCCGCTGGTCTGTGAACCGCGCGCCGGCCCGCTGACATGTGGCCGCGTATCCTCGCCGGCGGGCTCGTGCTCGCCGGCATCGTGTGGCTGGTTGCCGAGATCCGTGAGGACGGCGCCCGGTCGGTCATCACCAAGATTGAAAGGCAGAACAATGAAGCGGCGAGCCGCGCTCATTCGAAGCGCATTGATTACGATTCCTGCCTTGATGCTGGCGGGCTGTGGAACTTCCGCGCCGGCGAGTGTGACGGCCCTTAGAAGTATTGTCGGGACAGACCTAGTCGGTGCGCGAGGGGCGACACCGGAAGATCAGAGAAAGATAGATCGGACCGCCGTCGGCATCTGCGCGGCGGCGATCTGGGCAAAGGCGGAATGCGAGCGGCACGGGGAAAATCGCTGACATGCAGGACAAGTACACGTCACTTATCGAGCTGCTCAATGCCTGGTTCGGCGGCGCGGCGACCACCCTTATCGCAGTCTTCGCCGGTCGCCTCATGTGGCACACAAACGAGGTGCGAAAGATGCGACGCAAGTTTTTTGGCAAGGAATTACTTTGGGAAATGCCGATCGCGGTCGGCATGGCTTTCATCGGGGAAGGGCTGGCGACCTGGCTTGCTCTCGGGCAGCCGATGGCAACCGGCATGATAGCCGCGCTTGCCTACCTCGGTCCGCGTGGTTCCGAGGTGCTGTTCATGCGGTGGTTCGGGGCGAAGGTGGAGAGGGGCTGAGCAACGGAAGATGCTGCGTTGTGACAGAGTATTTCACTACTTTTAATTCACCTTCGATGTGTTAACACATTCCCCTGGGAAGTAACTGGGGGAATGACGTGCAGCAGGCGATTTGTCTCTACCTTGATCTGAATGAAGGGCAAAAGGCTGACTTGGAGGTCGTGGCAAAGGCGGCGCTGGCCTTCGATGCTGCGGTCAAAGAAATCGCGTTTGTCTTGGATCCCGGCGCTGTAATCCGTGTTGAGCTGGAGAGCGGCACTGAAGGAAGCCTGTCGCTTAATTCGATCATCAGCGCAATCGGCCCGATGAACCGCGTGAGGTTGCAGGCGATCGCGTTTGCGCTATTGACCTGGTTCGGGGCGGAAACTGCAAGCTACGTCTATTCCGCCATTCTTGATCAGATAAAGGGCGACGAGCAGGCTCTGCAGCTATCTGAAGAACAGATTAAAGAGATGTCGGAACAGGTAGCAAAAATCTGTGAAGGCAAAGTCGGCGCTCGACAGGTCGGTGACATCTTCAAGGAGCTTGAAAAAGACCCCGCCGTGCGAGGCGTCGGCGTCACCACGAACAAGGATAAGAAACCCCGTTACGTGGTACCTCGCTCGCAGTTTCAGGAGCGCAGCCGCTCGATCTCAGAGACTCAAGAAGTAACCAGCGCCCGGACTACCACGGGCGTCCAAACTTTGACGTTGATTAGCCCGGTACTTGTGGAAGGTCCGCGAAAGTGGAAGTTCCGATCTGGCCAAGTCGAGTTCGGCGCGACCGTCAAGGATGCGGACTTTGTCCAGCGTGTGTTGGCTGGTCGCGAATTGCCGATGGCGGCTGGCATCGTTCTAAAGGTCAAGCTCACCGTGAAGGAAGAAATGATCGACGAGGTCTGGCATGTTAAAGAGCGGATCGTCGAGGAGGTTCTTGAAGTGGTGCCGGCGCCTAACCAGCAGGAAATGGAAATCTAGTCGCGCCGGAGCAGTAATCCGACTACAACGGCGAGCGCTACGCCGCCGACAAGCCACGCGACAGGGCGTCCGGCAAGCGCGGTGACCGCTTCCATAATCAACCATGTCAGCCCGATCGTGATTACCACTTCCGCGGTGGTCGCGACCAGGCGCCATAACTTTGTGCTCATGAACAAAGCAGATGTGGCTCCGAGGCGAATGTTCAAGCCTGTTTCGTAGGGCCGATCACGTAATGATATCACCTTGGATAGGCCACAGTTCTTTAGATCGCGTCAACAGGTTTCGCGTTTTTGACCGTAAACCGACCAATGCACTCGCTTGATTTTATCCGTGTCGCGATCACATCCTAGATTATGACCGAGCCCTACCAGCCCCGTTACCAGTGGCGCCGCACCGAACTGGACTCCAACGACCCGCCGACCGATTTCGATTGGCTCGGCTTCGACGGCCTCGGCTACATCGGCCGCATCCGGAAAGAAATGGGCGGCCCGACGGCTGGCCGCTGGAACTGGGCCGGGTCTGTCCCCCGGACCTTTAAAGGATCGCCACCCACGCCGAACCAAGGCTATTGCGATACTGCGCGCGAGGCCACCGAGATGGTCGAGACCTATCGGGATTGGTGCCTGCGACGGATGCAGGGCGAATAGGTCAATTGAGCAGGGGTGCCTTCGGCTTTCGAAGGATCACGCCGACCGCATCTTCGAACATCGTATCTTTGGCGTCGAGCGCGAGCCAGTGGTTATGCGCGAGTTCGATTAGGGCGTCGCAGACTTCTCGCTCAGACCAGCCGGCGTCCTCAGCTTCCTCGACTACCGCGTGGAAGATTTCCTCAAGCGCTAACTGGCAATCCAGATCCCGATCGGGGTACGAGTCTTTCCTCTTCGGCGACGCAAAAATCGATGACTTCGGCATTATCTTCCTCCGGTGCTCCAGCTTAGACGTTTTCGCTGTTTCATGCGTTAATTCGTCATGGCTAAAACGCTCAGAAAGAAATCTGTTCCCGCGACATTGTCCGAGCCGATGCCCCGTCGCGTCGATCCTTGCGTTGCTACGCTCGTCGACAAGCCGCCGAAAGGTCCGGAATGGACCTTCGAGGTAAAGTGGGACGGGTACCGCCTGGCTGTCCATGTCGAGCCCGGCGAGGTGAGGGCGATCACTCGGGGCGGCTACGATTGGTCCAAGAAGTTCGGCTCGATCGTCGCCGAAGCGCGCGAGCTCGGCCATACGACCATGATCATCGACGGCGAGGCGGTCGTGCTCGACGACCAGGGCCGCTCCGATTTTGGTTTGCTGCAGCGCGCCGTCGGGAGGCGTCCGAGCCTGCACGATGCCGCCGAGATCATCTTCTATGCCTTCGACCTTCTCTACCTCGACGGCCAAGACCTCCGGATGATGCCGCTTGTCGAACGCCGGCAACTGCTCGAACCGATCGTCTCTGGAAGGATTGGCGCGATACGCTTCTCGGAGGAGGTGCACGCCGACGGCGCCGAGTTCTTCCGCGTCGCATGCGAGCTCGGCCTTGAAGGTATCATCGCGAAGCGTCGGGATAAGCCCTATCGCTCTGGTCGCCGGCCGGAATGGCTGAAGATCAAATGCGTTCGACGCGATACTTTTGTGATCGTCGGTTACGAGCCGTCGACCATGCCAGGCGCTATTGGGAGGCTGCTGCTGGCCGCGAGGAAGGGCGATGATTTCGTCTACGTCGGAGGTTGCGGCACAGGGTGGAGCAATCAGGAATCGATGACGCTTCGCGAGTTGCTCAACGCGATCCCGGCCGATCGACCGCCGGTAGCCCTGAAGCGCAAGGGCGCCGTGTTCGCGCGGCCGCTGCTCGTCGCGGACGTCGAGTATCGCGCCTGGACGCAAGACGGAAAGCTTCGGCACCCTTCTTTCAAGGGCGTGCGCGAGATGGAAGGACCCACCGAAGTCTTCGAAATCAATCGCGACCTGTAACGGTGCGTAAATGAGATTGGCCGGAGGGCATGCCCTCCGGCCTTTGGCTGCCCGGCCACGGGTGGTCGCAGCCCTAGAGCTGCAACGGCGGAGCTGATTGGCGTCGTTCCCGCCTGGCAATCCTGACCGGATTATTGCCACACCCGCTGCCTGCGCAGGCGCTCGGCGGTGTGCCAGAAAAAATGGTCCTCGACAATGCAAGACAGTTTTCAGTTCACGGCCGTTCGGCCCGTGTCCCCGCCGGCGGCTTACCTCGGCGGCAAAAAGCAACTCGCGGCACGCATCGCCTCGATGATTGAGCAGATCCCGCATTCGCTCTATGCCGAGCCTTTCGTCGGTATGGGCGGAGTGTTCCTACGCCGATCGCTGATCCCGAGGGCGGAAGTGATTAACGATCGCTCCGGAGACGTGATCACGCTTTTCCGCATCCTGCAGCGGCACTATCCGCAGTTCATGGAAGTGATGAAATTCCAACTTACCTCCCGACGCGAGTTCGAGCGGCTCGCGGCGACTGATCCGTCGACTTTGACGGACCTCGAACGTGCTGCCCGTTTCCTCTACCTGCAGCGCCTGGCATTCGGCGGTAAGATCACGGGCCGATCATTCGGCGTCGACACGACCGGGCCAGCGCGGTTCAACATCGGCCGACTCGGCATCGTCTTGGAGGAAGTGCATGAGAGGCTGAGCGGCGTGGTGATCGAGAGCCTCGATTGGCGAGAGTTCATCGATCGATACGACCGGCCGGGCGTACTCTTCTACCTGGACCCGCCGTACTTCGGCAACGAAGCGGACTATGGGAAGGATGCCTTCACGCGTTCGCGGTTTGCTGAGATGGCGGATCGGCTGGCGACGATCAAAGGGCGCTTCATGATCTCGCTTAACGATCGGCCCGAAGTTCGCGAGATCTTCTCAGCGTTTCCGATCGCGCGCGTCGATTTGACCTACACCGTCACCGGCGGCGAGGGGAAGGAGGTTGGAGAGGTGGTGATTATGGATGGCAAGCAGCCGGCGATACAGAACCTGCCGGTGAGGTAAGCGGGCCGATCCGACGGCCCAGCTGTGAGGCCGGGCCTTGTGTAGGGGCTGGACACTGTTGGGAAAAAACATAATGAAACGGCTGGACAGTCGAGTGTCCAGCCTTTGCATAAGTCTTTGATTTTAGTCACTTTAGGTGGCCCGCCTCCAGACTACATGCTGGCGATGATATCATCAGGCTCGGGTCACTTTTGGAGCGTGTTCCATGTCTCAAGGAACGCTCGGGTTGCAGCCTGTGCAGCTGCGATTGAACGATGGATTTCGGCTTCCTTAATCGCGGGTTCAAATTGTGCTTTGAAAACTGCTTTAATTTGGTCGTCTATCTTTGGGGAACTGTATGTCCGTCGAATTTTGTCTATCCACTCGGGATCGACTAGCGTTCCGGCGCGCACTTCTTCGGTGACGTATCGGATGAACGCAAGCTGTTTGGCTTTGACCATTCCGAGTTTGTTCGCTCGATCAATCGCAACACCATACAATTGGGCGCCCGCGTCGTGATTACCTCTCCGAAATTCGATAAAGCCCTGCGTCGCGTCGATGCTAATAAGGGAGCGCTGTTCAATTACAAGCTTTCGCGCTTGTGCCAGTGTTCGTCCTGCGGCATCAAGGTCACCTTGATGCGCGAGAAAGAACGCATAGTTGTTTAACAGGCCCGGGTCGTAGGGGTTCGCCAATAGTCCTCGGCGGACGAATTCGAGGGCTTTTTGCGTATCGTGAAGCAATTCCGAAGCTACGAATCCCCCTTCGAAAGCGGGGCGCACCGAAAACGGTTCGTCTTGAAGCCACATTTCACAGGCATCGACCACTCCGCTCCACTGCTCGTCTTTTGCAAGGTGGGCCGCGCGTGCCTCAAAAGCTAACTCCTTCTGCAAAAGGGCATTGTCGAACGTTATTCCGTGTCGGTTCCAGGCCCATTCAAGCTGCGCAACAACGTTATCAGTGGGAGCAAGCGCACTTTCCCGAAATAGCTTTTTCGCGCGTTTGACATTGCCGGCCTCAAGTTCGGCTGTCGCCAGTGCTGCAGCGAGTTCGCTCGTCTGCTGCGGATCAGCCACCCGCTCAATCATTCCCACCAATTCGCGGGAGCGGGGCATAGGGAGATTGGTCAGCTGTGCTACCGAAATGCTCGCGGCCGCGACCCAAGGATCATACTTTGCAGCGTCCTTCATTACCCGCCATGCATATTCGGGTGTACCGAGGTGCACGAAGAATCGTGCGGCGGCTCGAAGCACAAATCTGCTCGTCGGCGCCAAGCTCAAAGCGATCCGAAAGTGATCGCGTGCCTTTTCGGGTTTCCCTGTGGTGGCCCATGATCGAGCCAATTCAACATGGGCCACCGAGTTCCTCGGATTTAGGCGAAGCTCATTTCGGAAAAGCCTGATGAGATTTGTCGGCTCGTCGTCCGGGACTATGGGCCTCTGCTGCATCCCCAATACCGACTTGGCCGAGGTGTACACGGCCTTGGGTAGATCCATAGTTTCAAGAACTAGACGAGCTGCAGCAACCATTGTTTGGCTGGGCTCAGTCAACGGGCGGAGAAAAAGCAGTTCCATCGCGTGGGCGACATTTCGGTCGCGTTCGAAGGTGGCAGATACTTCGCTTAGCTCAACCGACGTATCAATGAGCAAAGGCCTGTTGCTTGTCCCGTTGGCTTGGAGCTCCGCAGCCGGAGTGTGAGACAGCATTCGCCATCGAGGAATTACCTTACGCGCAACTTCTTCGGGCTGCTCATGCATGTGACTTACTCAATATACTGACGCGGGTTGCTATCAAATCGACGGAACTCACAAATCGTTCGAGACCAAGGCTGTTCCCATATGCCATTCTCCGGTTGGCAGGGTGGCCCCTGAGTTGAGGGTCCGGATTGGTGGCGTAGCGCAGAAGCTGGATGAAGTCGGTAATGATACGATTTGTTCCGTCAGACTTTGGCAATTCGTCCGTCAGGACATCTCGTACATCGGAAATTACATCCTCATACGAGACGATAAGAAAAGGAAGAGCATCACGATAGAAACCGCGCCATCCGCCGTGGCTGATAAACGGTCGGTACTGCTGGTCTAATTTGGTTAGCAGAAACGGAGTCACAGGCATGCCGGATACAAAGAAGCACATCATAGATCCAAACAGATAAAGATCATTCGACCGCTTCTGAGCTAGCGCATCCGACATTGGTGATCCATACAGCAACTCCGGTGGAGCATAGCGAAAAGCGCCAGGTATTTGAGCTGCATCGTGAGGAGCCGCCTTGTTTACACAATGCGCGCGACCGAGATCGCCAAGCTTCGACTCGTCAGTGAATACGAGAACGTTAGATGGCTTTAGGTCTTGGTGGTATATTCCCCTTTGATGAAGCTGTTGTAGCGCAACCCCGATATGATGGAGAGACCGCATACGCCAAGCAAAATCTCTCTTTTGCTCTACGAGTTGCGTCCGCACGTCACCGTCTGCAAGTTCAAATAGAAGATAGAAGATGCTGCCTAGAGGCGCGCGGGCGTCCGCAACTGTCCCGTTGGAGATGGCCCTTACAACCTTCGTCATCTTCGCTGCCCCACACATTTCGAGCAGTTCACGCTCGAAAAGGTACGTTTGGGTGAGCTCATTGAGGGCAGCAATCGGGTCATCTTTTTTGAGCGCATCCCAGAAATCAAACGCCTTCATGAAGGCTCGTTCATTGCCTTTCTCGGCGATGTATCCGACCGAGAAGCAGGATCCGGATTGAAAGGATTTCCGTGACAGGCGCTGGGTCACTTTCCATCCACCCGGCAGTTCAGCGCCTTGCAAGTCTTCCAAGACGCTCTCTTTGTGGTCATCCGGATATGCAAATCTGTCCACCATCACTCTCCAATGACTGGCTAATTTTATGGGTTCTTCCTCAAGCACTAGTTGAGTACGGCAACCCACCATGTCAACGGAAATTGATAGTACGGCGAAGGGTTTCTTTCGGCGTCCGTTCCCTCAGGGACTACAAGTGGGCTGCTGCAAGGCCGAATGACGCGCGGCGAGCGAGACACGCGCGGCAAAAGCTACGAGACGGATCGGTGGATCGAAAAACGGGGGGATGCCGTGAGACGGGCCAGCACTACCATTCAAACCTGGGGTCGAGCAGTGAGACATGGACCATGAAAAACATAATGAAATTGCATCCAGCCATTTGTCTCACACGGCGGCAAGCCGTTGATTTGAGGCCATTACCTTGCTTCGGCATGGGGCACCACCACATACACTTTCTTCACATCTATAGTCCGACATGCCTGAACGCCGCCGCAGTCATTGAACTGTCGCTTGCGAAGGTGTTAGTTGCGCTGCAGCACAAAACTGTCATGGCAGCGTCATGTTACCGAGAATAGAGACCTACGACGAACTCTACCGCGCCTTCCGCTGGCAGATTCCGGAAAAGTTCAACATCGGCGTTGCCGTCAGCGACGCCTGGGCTGAGCGGGCGCCGGAGCGTGTCTGTCTCCAGCATTTCGATCCTGGCGGTGCGCATCAATCGCTGACCTATCGTCAATTCGCCCGGCAATCCTCGGCCTTTGCCAAGGGGCTGACGCGGGAGGGTATCATGCCCGGCGAACGGGTGGCGATCCTGTTGCCGCAGGGGTTCGAGACGGCGATTGCCCATGCAGCGATCTATAAGCACGGTGCCATCGCGCTGCCGCTGGCACTGCTCTTCGGCGTCGAGGCGCTCGAATACCGGCTGCGCGACGCCGGCGTGGCGGCTGTCATCACCAACGGCTTTGGCTATGAACGCATCGCGGCGATCCGTGAGCGGCTGCCTGACTTGCGGCTGGTGGTGCTGGCGGATGATCAGCCGCGTCCGGGCACGATTGTCTTCTCTGACTTGGCGTCGGGTGATCCCTCTGGCTTTGTTGCGGCCGATACCGGCCCCGACGATCCGGCCTTGATGATCTATACGTCAGGCACGACAGGGCCGCCGAAGGGGGCACTGCACGGGCACCGGGTGCTGCTCGGCCATCTGCCGGGCTTCGAGTTTCACCATCACTTCCTGCCGCAGCCGGGTGACCGCATGTGGACGCCGGCCGACTGGGCCTGGGCGGGAGGGCTGCTCAACGCGCTGTTACCGTCGCTGCTGCACGGCGTACCCGTCGTGTCGTCGCCGGCGCAGAAGTTCGACCCGCATACCGCCTTTCGCATCCTGGAAGAAATGGACGTGCGCAATGCCTTCATTCCGCCGACGGCGCTCAGGCTGATGAAGGCGGTCGAGAATCCGCGCGAGCGCTATCGGCTTAATCTCCGAACCATCGGCTCGGCTGGCGAGTCCCTCGGCCGCGAGACCTATGAATGGGCAAAGGCGGCGCTCGGTCTCGAGGTCAGCGAGTTCTACGGCCAGACCGAGTGCAACATCGTCATTTCGTCAGCCGCCGATCTCGGCGTCGTCAAGCCGGGGTCGATGGGCAAGGCCGCACCCGGCCACCGGGTGGCGATCATCGACGGCGAAGGCCGCGAACTGCCGGCCGGCAGCGTCGGGCAGGTGGCGGTGAAGCGGCCGGACCCGGTGATGTTCCTCGGCTACTGGGGCAACGCGGCGGCGACGGAGAAGAAGTTCATCGGCGACTGGATGACGACAGGCGATCAGGGCGTGATGGACGAGGAGGGCTATTTCACCTTCTTCGGGCGTGACGACGACGTCATCACCTCGTCGGGCTATCGCATCGGCCCGGGCGAGATCGAGGATTGCCTCGCCGGCCATCCGGACGTGCAATTGGCCGCCGCTGTCGGCAAGCCCGATCCGGTGCGCACCGAGATCGTCAAGGCCTATGTCGTGCTACGGCCGGGCGTCGTTGGCGACGCGCGTGTGGCAACCTCCATCCGCGAGTGGGTGAAGACCCGGCTCTCGATGCACGAGTATCCGCGCGAGATCGCCTTCGTCGACAGCCTGCCGCTGACGACCTCGGGCAAGGTGATCAGACGGTTCCTGCGCGAGGAGGCGGCGGCGGAAGCGCGCGGGGCGATCGAGGTTTCCGAAGCGTCGTAGTCCCTCGGCCGCCGCGCGATTGATTTGAATTGGCCGGAGCAGGATGCGGGCGGAAAACGGCGCACCCTTGTTCCTCATCCCGCTCTAGCGTCCGGCAAGCGCCTTGATTTTGTCGCGCAGGATCCGCGCCATGTTGCGGGTGTTGCGATAGAGGTGGAGCTGGGCTGCCACCTGGCGCACTTCGCGGTCTCGGGTCTGCTGCAGGCCGATCACCATCGTGCCCATGTCTTCGCGCTCCTGCCAGAAACGGCTCATGATCGGGTGGTCCGGCACCGCGCAGGAATCGGAGCGGGCGATGTTGGCGTCGTCGAGATGCCATTCCGTCAGTTCGGCGAGAAGCAGTTTGCCCGGCGAGAACCTGGCATAGCGCTCGTCATAGGCCGTCTTCCAGGTATAGGCCTCGCCCGACATCAGGAAGACGACCATCGAGGCGATCGCCTTGCCGTCGAGATCGAGCGTGTGGATGCGCACGCTGTCGCCGTCGGCCAGATTGGTGATCGCCTCGCGGGCAAAGGCGGCCCGGAAGCGGTCGAGCACCATGGCGCTGCGCGCCTTGCCCTTCCAGCCGGATGCTTCCAGCGCCAGGAATTCCTCCATGCGCAGGCGGACGTCGGCGGGCTGACGGGCGACCGAATAGACGAGCTCGCCCTCTTTTTCGAGATTGTTCCACTGCCGCCGCAGTTCGCGGAAATGCGCCGGGCTGATTGCCTTGCGCAGGTAGGTCGGGCCGTCGAGCAGGCTTTCGAGCATCGGCCGGCTGAAGGTGTCGGTCACCGTCAGAGGCAGGTTGCGGCCGATGGCGACGGCGCGGGTGAGGCGGGCGACCTTGCCGTTGAGCCGCATGTCGGGCAGCACCAGGATCGAGGGCAGCCCGGTTGCCGGCGCGGCAAAGGCTTCGAACAGGTTGTCGATGGTCTCGGCCGCATCCTCGGCGTCGAGCAGTGGCACGCCCAGTGGTCCGAACGGGTTCGACCAGGCGCGAATGATCGGCGCGCCGATCGAGAAGCCGGGCTTTTCGATCGAGAACGGCATCAGGAAACGCAGCCGGCTGCGGCGCTCGTCGTTGTCGCGCATGATCGCGAGCCGGATGACTCGCTCTTCCAGGCGTGGCATGGCCGGCGCCAGGAAGCGTCCGGTGAAGAAGACGTTCGGCTCCAGCGCCCGGTTCGACAGAAAGTCGAGTTCGCGCTGCAACTCGTAGCCGGCCCTTGCCGGATAGATGGCAAGATGCCGTCCGGGACGTCCGACCTCGATCAGATGCTCTGCGGTCGGTCCGCTTTCGCCGTCCTGCGCCAGACCGCCGAGAACCCGTGCGGCCCGGCTGTTTGCATCGCTCGGAAGATTGGTATTGCCGATCATGGATGGACAGCCCCGTTGTTTTCATTGCCGGCCCGCGCTCTTGCGAAGGCAAAGAGTGCAAAGCCGAAGGTACGCCGGACGGCGAGGTGCAGCAGCATCGCCTCTACGAACATAGCACCAGCGGTTGCAAAAGCAGCACCGTTCAGTCCGAAAAGAGGGATGAGGCTGAGGTTGAGTGCGATGTTGACCACCAGCGCGCCGGCGTAGAGGATCACGCACAGCGTCTGCTGGCCGGCCATCGTCAACAGCGTTTCGGCCGGGCCGACGAAAGCCTTGGCGAGGATGCCCGCGAAAAGCACCATCATCAGCGGCAGCCCGGTGACGAAGGCCGGGCCGAAGAGCGAAAGCAGGAACGGCCCTGCCAGTAGCACCAGCGCGCCGACCAGAAGCGACGGCCAGAAGGCCCAGCGGGCGCTTTCGATCGCGATGCCGGGGATATGGCCGGGATCGCGGGCCATCGCGTTGGAGACGCGCGGGCCCGCGGCTGCCTTGACCGCGAACATGACGAAATGCACAAGCGCCATGGTCTTGGCGGCAGCGAAATAGATCGCGACGTCGTCCGGCTCCAGGTAGAGGCCGACGATCACCACATCGGAATTGGTCAGCAGGAAGCCGAAGCCATCGACCAGGAAGACGGGGATCGAGACCTTGAGCCAACGGCGAAGCTCGATGCGTCGCGGTCCCGGAACATAGCGCGAGCGAAGACGGTAGGTGAGCGCGAGAAACTGCGAGACACTGGTGACATAGGCCGCGGCCATGGCTGCCATCATGGCGGTTTGCGCGGTGTGGGGCGCGCCTGCGGTGACGGCGAGCACCATGAAAACGAGCACGAGCAGCGGCCGGATGATGAAGGTGGGGCTCATCGCGGCAATCGGCCAGCCATGGGCACGCGCCGTTCCGTCCATGACGTCGCCCAGCGAGATCATCGGCAGGGTGAAGAGGCCGAGATAGAGGGGCACAAGGTAATAGGCCTCGATGTGCCTGGAAAAGAACCAGAGGCCGGCAAGGCCGAGGACGGCGACCGTGGTGGCGGAGGAAAGTGCGAAGATGCGCACCGTCGTCGTCACGCCGCGGATTTCGTCCATGGCCGCCGATGCCTGGTATTCCGGCAGGAAGCGGATGACGACCGAGTGGAAGCCGACGCAGGAGAGGCTGCCGAACAGGATGACCAGCACCCAGACGAAGACGAAGATGCCATATTCGAACTCGCCCATCAGCCGCGCGAGGATGATCTGCGACAGAAAGGCGATGGCGGCGCTGACGATGCGAACCGAAAAGGCGACGAGCGCCATGCGGCGCGCGGCGTTCTTGGCGTCCGAACTGGTCAGGATGGGGAGAAGCCCGGCGATTATTGCGGACAGGCGGTGTCTCAGTGCCGACGGCAGCATTCGTCCGGCCGTTTGACATACCGCCATGAACACGAGAACACCCTGAGATTACGCAATACAGGGTTTCAGTACTGCCAGAACAGCGTTAACAAAGGGTGCAGCGCGGTTGTAAGGAATGGGGGCAACCATGCCGATTGAGGACAGCGAGCGGCAGCGGATTATGCAGGCGAAATCGATTGGCCGCGCATGGTCGGCGATCTCCAGGAGATCGGCATCGAGCGGCTGGAGGACCTGAAAGCTTCCGACGCGCAAGATCTCGCACTCCGTATCAACGCCACGCTCGGCCGCCGCCATCAACAGCAACCGGCATTCGCGCGCTCGAAAACCTGATCGCCCACGCCAGGGCGAGCGATCGCTAGCAAACAGGCTCCAGGAAACGAAAATGCCGCCCGGAGGCGGCATTTCTGAAGGGCAGGGGGCGCAGACAGTACCTGCATTCCGCGGCTGGCTTATGCCTCGTAGATGCCGTGGCAGTGCTTGTACTTCTTGCCCGAACCGCAGGGGCAGAGCTCGTTACGCGAGACCTTGCCCCAGGACAATGGGTTGGTTGCGTCTCGCTGCACTGGCGGGGCGGCCAGCAGCGTGCCGTCGCCGAAATCGTCCTCGCCGGTGAGCGGATCGATATGGTGGCCATGCATGACAGGCGGAGCCGGCTGCGGCGCTTCGGCTGCTTCGCGCACCAGCTCGACGCGCATGAGCTGTGCGGTCACGGCCTGGCGCAGGTTGCCGAGCAGGGCCTGGAACAGCTCGAAGGCTTCGGACTTGTATTCCTGCAGCGGATCGCGCTGGGCGTAGCCGCGGAAGCCGATGACCGAACGCAGGTGATCGAGGTTGACGATGTGCTCGCGCCACAGATGGTCGAGCGTCTGCAGCACGACCGAGCGTTCGACATACTGCATGATCTCCGGACCGAAGCGTTCGGCACGGTCGGCGGCTTCCTTTTCGGCAGCGGTCATGACGCGCTCGAGAATATCGGCTTCGTCGATGCCTTCCTCGGCAGCCCATTCGGTGATCGGCAGGTCGAGATTGAGGTATTGCTGCACGTCGGCCTTGAGACCGGCGACGTCCCACTGCTCGGCATAGGCCTTCTCGGGAATGCGCTTGCTGACCATGTCTTCGACGACTTCGGTGCGCATGTCGGTCACGGTTTCGGTGACGCTTTCGGCATCCATCAGCTCGATGCGCTGCTCGAAGATCACCTTGCGCTGATCGTTGAGAACGTCGTCGTACTTCAGAAGGTTCTTGCGGATATCGAAGTTGCGGGCTTCAACCTTCTTCTGGGCGCGTTCGAGAGCCTTGTTGATCCACGGATGGATGATCGACTCGCCTTCCTTGAGGCCCAGCTTCTGCAGCATACCGTCCATGCGGTCGGAGCCGAAGATGCGCATCAGGTCGTCCTGGAGCGACAGGTAGAACTTCGATCGACCCGGGTCGCCCTGACGGCCGGAACGGCCGCGAAGCTGGTTGTCGATGCGGCGGCTTTCGTGGCGCTCGGTAGCCAGAACGTAAAGCCCGCCGGCGGCCAGCGCTTTTTCCTTCAGCTGCTGCACTTCGGCGCGGATCGCCTGTTCGCGCTGTTCGCGCTCGGGGCCGGGCTCGACTTCCGAGAGCTCCTGCTGGATGCGCATGTCGACGTTGCCGCCGAGCTGGATGTCCGTGCCGCGACCGGCCATGTTGGTGGCGATCGTGACGGCGCCGGGCACGCCTGCCTGGGCGACGATGAAGGCTTCCTGCTCGTGGTAGCGGGCGTTGAGAACCTGGAAGTTGGCAAAGCCGGACTTCTTCAGAAGATCGGCCAACTGCTCGGACTTTTCGATCGACGTCGTGCCGACCAGCATCGGCTGGCCGCGCTCGTGCGCCGACTTGATCTCGTCGATGATGGCGTTCAGCTTTTCGCCCTGCGTACGGTAGACCTCGTCATCCTCGTCGATACGCTTGATCGGCAGATTGGTCGGAACTTCAACGACTTCCAGGCCGTAGATGTTGCCGAATTCTTCCGCTTCGGTGGAGGCCGTACCGGTCATGCCGCCGAGCTTGGAGTACATGCGGAAGTAGTTCTGGAAGGTGATCGATGCGAGCGTCTGGTTCTCTGGCTGGATCTGCACCTTTTCCTTGGCTTCGAGCGCCTGGTGCTGGCCTTCCGAATAACGGCGGCCCGGCATCATGCGGCCGGTGAATTCGTCGATGATGACGATCTCGCCGTTGCGAACGATGTAGTCCTTGTCGCGCTGGAACAGCTTGTGGGCCTTGAGCGCATTGTTGACGTGGTGGACGATTGCGACGTTTTCGATGTCGTAGAGCGATTCACCCTTGAGCAGGCCCGCCTCGCGCAGCAGGTTTTCGAGCTTCTCGGTGCCTTCTTCGGAGAAGTTGGCCGAGCGCTGCTTCTCGTCGATCTCGTAGTCCTCAGCCGAAAGCAGCGGAATGAATTCGTTGATCGTGTTGTAGAGATCCGAGCGGTCGTCGAGCGGGCCGGAGATGATCAGCGGCGTGCGCGCTTCGTCGACGAGGATCGAGTCCACTTCGTCGACGATGGCGAAGAAGTGGCCGCGCTGGACCATCTGTCCGCGCTCGTACTTCATGTTGTCGCGCAGATAGTCGAAGCCGAGCTCGTTGTTGGTGGCATAAGTGATGTCGCAGGCATAGGCGGCTTTGCGCTGCTCGTCGGTCAGGCCGTGGACGATGACGCCCGTGGTCATGCCGAGGAAGCTATAGATGCGGTCCATGGTGCCGGCGTCGCGCTGGGCGAGGTAGTCGTTGACGGTAACGACGTGCACGCCCTTGCTCGCAAGCGCGTTGAGGTAGACCGGAAGCGTCGCGACGAGGGTCTTGCCTTCACCGGTCTTCATTTCGGCGATGGCGCGCTCGTGCAGGATCATGCCGCCGATGAGCTGGACGTCGAACGGGCGCAAGCCGAGCACGCGGCGGGCCGCCTCGCGGGCGACCGCAAAGGCCGGAACCAGAAGGTCGTCGAGCGTCTTGCCTTCTTCCAGCTGCTTGCGGAATTCCACCGTCTTGCCGGCGAGCGCCTCATCCGACAAAGCCTTCATGTCGGCTTCAAGTGCGTTGATGGCGTCCACCCGTGCCTTGTAGCCACGCACGCGGCGATCGTTGGAGGAGCCAAACAACTTGCGGGCTAGGCCGCCGAGACTGACCATACGAATGGTCCTTTCATTTTTGTTGCCTTGGGTCTCATGGCCGCGCCGCGAAAACCGCGCAATGCCGTGAAACGCCCGGAAACTGTTCTGGACGCGAGGTTGCGTGACAGATAAGAGGGGGGTCGAATTATGTCAACGCAATTGCACTGCCGGACGGCTACAGAACCGCCACATTCTGGTGTTGTGCAGCCGCTACAAGCTGCAGGCAATTGCGCCGAAGGCCAATGTGAAAGGTTAGTGAGCATGACCAAGTTGAAAACCCTGGCCGCCGTGGCACTGGTTGCGGCGATGGCCGTACATGGTGGCGCGCGGGCGGAAGACGCCGATCCGGTGGTCGCCAAGGTTGGCGGCGAGGACGTGCGTCAGTCCGAACTCAATCTTGCTCTGGGTGGTCTCGACCCGCAGCTGCAGCAGATGCCGGAAGAGCAGAAGCGCGCCGCAGCACTGTCGGCGATCATCGACGTTAAGCTTCTTTCCGCCACGGCCGAGAAGGAAGGCCTGCAGGACGACGCCACTTTCAAGCAGCGCGTCGCGTACCTCACCGAGCGCGAACTTCACAACGCCTACTTCAAGAAGCATGTCGTCGACGCCATCACCAAGGAAGAGGTGAAGGCACGCTACGACAAGGAAGTCGCGGCCATTCCGGTTCAGGACGAAGTGAAGGCCCGCCATATCCTGGTCAAGACGGAAGACGAAGCCAAGGAAATCATCAAGGAACTCGACGCTGGCAAGAGCTTCGTCGAGCTTGCCAAGGCGAAGTCCACCGATCCGAACAAGAACGACGGCGGCGACCTCGGTTACTTCACCAAGGGCCGCATGGTGCCGGAATTCGAAACGGCTGCCTTCGCTCTCGAGAAGGGCGCCTACACCAAGACCCCGGTCAAGACGCAGTTCGGCTTCCACGTAATCCTGGTCGAAGACAAGCGCCCGCAGGCCCCGCCGCCGCTCGAGCAGGTCGAGCAGCAGGTTCGTCAGCTTGTCATGCGTGACAAGTATGTCGAGCTGCTTGCCGCCGCCAAGAAGGATGCAGGCGTCGAAATTTCCGACCCGGCGCTGAAGCAGGCCTATGACGAGGCCAACAAGGCGCAGGAAGCGCAACAAGCCAAGTAATTCGATCGGCGGGCCCTGCCACTGGCGGGGCCTGTCGTCACCGCTTTTTGTCGATGCCCGGCGGTGAAAACCGTTCGGGCATTTGTCGCAAGATGGATCTGGAGCCGTTTCGGTTATAGACCGCTCCGGATCCTTGTTCTTAGGCATTTCCTGAAGGCCGCCAGGCTCTTTTGGAAGTGCTTTGGCTCCAACACGTCACAGCAGGTTTCCCATGTCCGGCTCCGTTTCTCCGCTCGCTCCGAAAACCTTTGCCGAAATGCCCTCCGTGCGCGGCGTCCGCATGGCGACCGCAGCCGCCGGCATCAAGTACAAGAACCGCACCGACGTGCTGATGATGGTGTTCGACCGGCCGGCCGTCGTGGCCGGTGTCTTCACCCGTTCCAAGTGCCCTTCGGCCCCTGTCGATTTCTGCCGCAAGAACCTTGCCGGCGGTGTCGCGCGCGCTGTCGTCGTCAACTCCGGCAACGCCAATGCCTTCACCGGCAAGAAGGGCCGCGAGGCGACGGAACTGACGGCAAAGTCGGCGGCAAAGGCTGTCGGCTGCGCGGAGAGCGAAGTCTTCCTGGCGTCGACCGGCGTCATCGGCGAGCCTTTGGACGCGACCAAGTTTGCCGGCGTGCTCGACGATCTGGCTGTTGCCGGCAAGGAGGACTTCTGGTTCGAAGCCGCCAAGGCGATCATGACGACGGATACCTATCCGAAGGTAGCGACACGCAGCGCCGAAATCGACGGCGTCAAGGTGACGATCAACGGCATCTCCAAGGGCGCCGGCATGATCGCGCCCGACATGGCGACGATGCTCTCCTTCGTGGTCACAGATGCCGACATTGCGCCTTCGGCGCTGCAGGCCCTGCTTTCGGCCGGCGTCGGCCCGACCTTCAACTCGGTCACGGTCGACAGCGACACTTCGACGTCCGATACGCTGATGCTGTTCGCTACGGGCGCGGCATCGGCCGACGGCCAGCCGGCAATCTCCGATGCGACCGACCCGCGTCTTAATGCCTTCCGCGCCGCACTGAACGACCTTTTGCGCGATCTCGCGCTCCAGGTCGTGCGCGACGGCGAAGGCGCTCGCAAGATGGTCGAGGTGACTGTCGAAGGCGCCGAGAATGATGCGGCCGCCAAGCGCATCGCGCTTTCGATCGCCAATTCGCCGCTCGTCAAGACGGCGGTCGCCGGTGAAGACGCCAACTGGGGCCGCGTGGTCATGGCCGTCGGCAAGTCCGGAGAAATGGCCGAGCGCGACCGGCTGGCGATCTGGTTCGGCGACGTGCGCGTCGCCGTCGAGGGGGAGCGCGATCCCACCTATTCTGAAGCCGCGGCCACGGCCGTGATGAAGGAAGAGGACATCACGATCCGCGTCGAAATCGGCCTCGGTTCCGGTCGGGCCACTGTCTATACCTGCGACCTGACGAAGGAATATGTCGAGATCAACGGCGATTACCGGAGCTGAGGCACCGGTTATGTGATGGTGAGCGGCCTGGCGCGCCAGGCCGTAGAGGTAGCAAGATGACATCGAATGATATTCGGCCCGTGGCGGGCAAGGCACAGGCCGAAGCTGGGGAAGTGGCAATGGTGGATCTTCCAAACGTGCGCCGTCTCGAGGCCGTGGGTTTCCGCGCCTGGCCGGCAGCGTCCGTGCAATATGATGGCAGCTGGCTGATCCGGCTCAATGCAGGCCATGATTCCAAGCGGCTGAATTCCGTCAATCCGCTTGATCCGTCCGACTATCGCGACATCCCGGTCCGTCTCGAAAAGGCTGCCCGGCGCTTTGCCGACTACGGCCGGCCGCTGACTGTGCGCCAGACGCCGCTGACGCCGCCGCAGCTTGTCGCCCATATGGATGCCGAGGGCTGGAATGCGTTCAGCCGCAGCCTGGTCATGAGCGTCGACCTGGTCGAGCGCGAGTTCGGTGACGGCATCGATCACCTGCCGATCAAGGACGTCGGCCGGTTCGTCGACGCCTGCATCGGGATTGCGAAGAGCGATCCGAAGCGCAAGGCGGCGCTGGCCGAAATCATCAACGCGATCAAGCCGGAGAGTGGCCTCTTCCTGTTCGAGGATGCCGAGATGGGGCCGACGGCCGTGGCGCTCGTCGTCCAGGACAACGATCTTGCCGGCATCATGCAGTTTGCCGTGGACGAGCGGGTCCGTGGCCGGGGCGTCGGCAAGGCGATGCTCGACGTCTGCCTGCGCTGGGCGCGTCTGCGCGGAGCCAAGAAGGCCTGGCTGCAGGTGGAAGCGGATAACAGCGCGGCTATGGCGCTTTATCGCGGCGCCGGTTTCTCCGAGGTTTACAGCTACATCTATCGAACGCCGGGAGCTTGAGGCCATGGATGCCAACGGAAAGAAGATCGTGCTTGTCGCGGCCTGCGCGCTTGTCGATTCCGATGGTCGCATCCTGCTCGCGCAGCGGCCGGAGGGGAAATCGCTTGCCGGCCTATGGGAGTTTCCGGGCGGCAAGGTTGAAGCCGGCGAGACGCCGGAGGAAACCCTGATCCGCGAGCTTGAGGAAGAACTCGGCATCCGCACCAAGGTCGCATGCCTGGCGCCGCTCACCTTCGCCAGCCACACCTATGACGACTTCCATCTGCTGATGCCGCTCTATGTCTGCCGCCGCTATGAAGGGGTTGCGATCGGGCGGGAAGGCCAGGCGATCAAGTGGGTCCGGCCAAAGGCCCTGCGCGATTTTCCGATGCCGCCGGCAGACGAACCGCTTATCCCGTTTCTTATGGATTTGCTCTGAACCTACCCGAAATCTGATTGATTATTAATCGATCGTTTATCTCCCTGGCGCAAAGATAGCTCCAATTCAGTTTTGGTACGTATCGTTGGCAACGGCGTATCGATTTCAGGCAGTGCGGTGGAACCAAGCTTGGGAAGGGCGCTTGCGTTCGCCGTATTTTGCGCGTTTGTGAGGCTGGGATGGTGGACGACGATTTCTGGAACACGGTTCAGGAAAAGGATCTGATGAATAATCAGTCCCGCCGGACAGGTGTGCTCAATCTGTCGCTGTTGTTCGGAACGGCGGTGATCGCGCTGACGCTGATCCTGACGCCCATGCTGTCATCCAAGACCGACAAGCGCATCATGGCGAACACGCCCGTCGATTACGACAACATTTCCACCGGCTCCATCCCTTCGAAGGGGACCACCAAGCGCTACACGGTTCGGCGCAGCGTCCTTCAGGAAATGCCCGGAGCGGTTTGCATTATCGATGCCGACGGCCGCAAGAGCGGCTGCTGAGGCGAACGCCATCGGCCCGTTTGGCGCTGGCGTCCGATTCGGATTGAACACAAATCTGGCTGGGGACGCATGGAAACGCTTAGACGCTTGTTTGGTGGCACGGACGGCGGCATCGCCATCGAGTATGCGCTGATCGCCGCCCTCGTCTCCCTCAGCTTAATCTTCGGGGCCAACCAGATCGGCAACGCCCTGACCTACGTCTACGACTCGCTCGCCGCAGCGTTCCCGAGCGCATAAGCACTAAAACCGGATCTGGGGTGGATGCCGCCCTAGAGCGGCTGCTCCTTCGTGCCAAGCGCTGCCGAAAGCCGTTGCTTTGCTGAACCCGGCTTCAGCGGCTTCTGCTGGCTTTCGTGCGGCGCCCAGCCGGACAGATAGATGATGGAGAAGGTAGCGCGAACGCGGCCGTCCGGATCGGAGAAGCGCTCCGCGTAAATTTCCGCAGCCCTGAGGAAGAACCGCCTGGAAACGGGCGTGCGGCTGCGCGCCGAAAGCGGGCTGGTCATACCCATGGCGCGCAGGTCGCGGATCAGCGCGAACAGCGAATCGTAGCGCACCGTGTAGGTTTCAGTGTCGGTGACCGGCAGTGCGAACCCGGCGCGTTGGAGCAGAGCGCCGACGTCACGGACATCGGCGAAGGGAATGACGCGCGGGCTGGCGCCGCCGGTCAGCTCGGCCTCTGCAGCCAGAAGCGCTTCGCGCAGCTCCTGCAGCGTGCCGCTGCCCGGGATGGCGGCGAGGAACAACCCATCGGGCTTTAGCGCCCGCCGCACCTGGATGAAGGCGCCCGGTGTATCGTTGGTCAGATGCAGGGACAGCGGCGAGACGATCAGGTTGACGCTTTCCGGTTCGGCCGGAACTTCCTCGAGCGAGGCGATCGTCACCGGCGCCTCGGTCGAGCTGAAGCGGGCGTCGGTCTCGACGCGCTCGATGGCGTCGATCTTGCCGGTCGCCATCAGTTGGCGGGCCGTTTCTCCGGTATAGCCGTGAAGTTCGAGTGCGCGATCAAAATGACGCTCGACCACGCCGACACGCTCGGCGAGCTCTTCGGCAACGATGTCGAGAAGGAAACCGGCCTTCGGATCGGCGTTTCTGAGCGCCCTTGCCCGGTGCGCCTCGACGAGGCTCTGGTCAAAGATTTTTTCCACGATAGTCTCTCCGCGATGGGCAGCAAAGAGACCTTCGGAGGCACAAAGTCAACCGCATGGCATGGGAGAGGTTGCGTATTCCGCAGGCGTGGCGTGCGGGCATGCTGAGACGGTTCGGACTGGGGCTTGTCGATCTCGTCTTTCCACCTGTCTGTTGCGGTTGCGGCCGGCTGGTCGGCGATCATCGCGCGGTCTGCGCCTCCTGCTGGGCGACGCTGCCGCTGATCGAACGGCCCTATTGCGATATTCTCGGCATGCCGTTTTCGGTCGATCACGGCGCCGGAGCGGTGTCACCGGAGGCGATCGCCAATCCGCCTGCATTCGATCGGTTAAGGTCGGTGGCGATCCATGAAGGCGTTGCCGCGATCTGGTCCACGGGCTGAAATATCGCGACCGCACGGATCTCGCGCCGATGATGGCGACATGGATGATCCGGGCGAGCGACGGTGCCGTCGCTTCCGCCGACGCGATCATCCCCGTGCCGCTGCATGCCTTCCGGCTGTGGAAGCGGCGGTTCAATCAGTCGGCGGAATTGGCGCGAGCCATTGCGCAGCTCTCCGGTCGTCCGTATCAGCCCGACATCTTGAGGCGCATCCGGCGCACGAGCCCGCAGGTACGCTTGGGATTGCGCGCCCGCGAGGAGAACGTCCGCGGCGCCTTCGCCGTCTCGGAAAGCGGCAGGGCGGGTCTCAGTGGGAAAAGCGTGGTTCTCGTCGACGATGTATATACGACCGGCGCAACCGTTGCCGCAGCGACCCGTGCGCTGAAGCGGGCGGGAGCCGGGTCGGTCACGGTTTTGACCTTTGCAAGAGCCGTATCCGGTCTTATATGACAATCAGATGTCCGGCACGGTCGCCGGCAAAGGAGCGGCTCAGGATCATGGCTTCGGTGGTCATTTATACGCGTCAGTTCTGCGGCTATTGCTCGGCCGCAAAGAAACTCCTGGAAACCAAGGGCGTTTCCTTCCTCGAGCACGATGCCACCTATGATCCGAACGTTCGGCAGGTGATGATCGACAAGTCGCACGGTGGGACGACGTTCCCGCAGATCTTCATCAACGACATTCATGTCGGGGGCTGCGACGACCTGCACGCGCTGGAACGCGCCGGCAAACTCGACGCGATGCTGGCTGCCTGAGGCACCGTACCCTTGCATGAGGCGACGTCCCGTTTATCTGCGGTGAGCGCTTAGGAGTTGGACGAGATGACTTTCAAGGCCGCAGCCATTCAGATGTGTTCCGGCGTCGATCCGCGCAAGAATGCGGAGACGATGGTGCGGCTCGCGCGCGAAGCGGCAGCCCAGGGCGCGACCTATATCCAGACTCCGGAAATGACCGGGGCGCTGCAGCGGGACCGGGCGGCGCTGCGCGCGATCCTGAAGGACGAGGCCAACGATCTTATTGCCGCGGCGGCAGCTCAGCTTGCCGGCGAACTTGGCGTCTACCTCCATGTCGGCTCGACGCCGATCGCGCTTGCCGGCGGCAAGATCGCCAATCGCGGCCTGCTGTTTGGCCCGAATGGCCAAAAGATCTGTGACTATGACAAGATCCATATGTTCGACGTCGATCTCGACAACGGCGAGAGCTGGCGGGAAAGTGCCGCCTATCAGCCGGGCAGCATTGCGCGCCTGGCCGAACTCGACTTCGGCAAACTTGGCTTTTCCATTTGCTACGACGTGCGCTTCCCGGAGCTTTTCCGGCAACAGGCCGTTGCCGGCGCCGAGATCATGTCGGTGCCCGCCGCCTTCACGCGGCAGACGGGCGAGGCGCACTGGGAAATCCTGCTTCGCGCCCGCGCGATCGAGAACGGCCTCTTCGTCATTGCCGCCGCGCAAGGGGGCACGCATGAGGATGGGCGTGAGACGTTCGGCCATTCTATGATCGTCGATCCCTGGGGGCGCGTGCTCGCTTCGGCTGGCCCTACGGGCGAGGCGGTTGTGCTTGCCGACATCGATGTCGCCGCCGTGCACGCGGCGCGCGCCAAGATACCGAACTTGAAGAATGCCCGTAGCTTCGTGCTCGATGAAGTAGCGCCGACCGGGAAGGGAGGCGTTGCCGCTTGATCCGCTACACCCTTTCCTGCGACAACGGCCACGATTTCGAGGGCTGGTTCTCGTCGAGTGACGATTTCGACCGCCAGGTCGAGCGCAAGCTGGTCTCCTGTCCGAGCTGCAACTCGACCTCCGTTGCCAAGCAACTGATGGCGCCCTCGGTTGCGACCGCGCGCAAGAAGGAGGCGACGCGGGCGGTGATCATGGACCAGGCGCAGAAGGAAACGGTCGCCAAGATCCGCGAGCTGGTGAAGTCCGTACGCGAGAACGCCGAGGATGTCGGCGAGCGCTTTCCCGAGGAAGCCCGCAAGATCCACTACGGCGAGGCGGAAGAGCGCGGGCTGATCGGCAAGGCGACGGCGGAAGAGGCCGTGGCGTTGCTCGAGGAAGGGATCGCGGTCGCGCCGCTGCCGATCTTGCCCGACGAGGTCAACTGACGCGGGGCACTTTCGCATCTGCGCGTCTAAACTTTGGTTCCCGCCCTTTAAATACAATGCCTTGGCTCCCATCTCGCAGCTTTGCAATGGGAGTTTTCCAGCCAATGGCATTGTCCGATGTTCACATTTCCACTGATCGCCTCGTTATCCGGCCCTTCGCGCCTGGCGATTTTCCGGCATTCTTTGCCTATCACCGCCTGCCGGAGGTCTACCATTATCTCTATCAGCACCCGCTCGACGAAACGGCAGCGCGGACAAAATTCGCCAAGGCTTCGGCGCCAAAGCTCGTTGACGATGGGGACGTCGCGGTGTTTGCCGTCGAGCGCCGCGAGGATGGTGTACTGATCGGCGAAGTCCTGCTGAAGCTCGCAAGCAGTGCGGCGGAACAGGCGGAGACCGGCTACATCTTCAATCCCGACTTTGCCGGCAAGGGCTACGCTACGGAAGCGATGCGGGCGTTGCTTGATCTCGGCTTTTCGACGCTGAAGTTTCACCGGATCTTTGCCCGGCTTGATGCCCTCAACAAGGGGTCCGTCGGCGTCGTCGAGCGTCTCGGCATGCGCCGCGAAGCGCATCTGATCGAGAACGACCGTTTCAACGATGTCTGGGGCGACGAATACGTCTATGCGCTGCTGAAGCGCGAGTGGCAGGAGCGTCGGCAGGCTGGCTGAGGCCGCCGACAGCTGCTCATAGCGGCCGCTTGGCGACGATCATGTAGTTGACGTCCATGTCCTTGGACAGGTTCCACTGATTGGAAAGCGGATTGAAGAAGACGCCGGTCCGCTCGGTCACTTCGAGGCCGTTGGCCACGAGCGGCTTTTCCAGTTCCTCCGGGCGCACCAGTTTTTCATACTGGTGCGTACCGCGCGGCAGCCAGCGCAAGACGTTCTCGGCTGCGAAGATGGCAAGCGCCGCTGCCTTCATGGTGCGGTTGATGGTGGCGACGAACATCAGACCGCCGGGGCGAACCATATGGGCGCAGGTGGTCATGAAGAAATCGACATCGGCGACATGCTCGACCACTTCCATGTTGAGCACGATGTCGAAGCTCTCGCCGGCTTCGGCAAGGGCTTCGGCGGTCACGGCGCGATAGTCGACCGCCACACCGCTTCCGGCCGCGTGCGTCTTGGCGATGCCGATGTTCTTTTCGGAGGCGTCGGCGCCGAGAACATCGGCGCCCATGCGTGCCATCGGCTCCGACAGGAGGCCGCCGCCGCAACCGATATCGAGCAGCCGCAGACCTTTGAGCGGCTGCGGGCCCCTTGGATCACGGCCGAAATGCTCGGCCACCTTGTCGCGGATATAGGCGAGGCGAACGGGATTGAACTTGTGCAGCGGCCGGAACTTGCCGGTCGGATCCCACCACTCCGCGGCCATGGCGGAAAAGCGGTCAACCTCGCTCTGGTCAATCGTCGTGCGTGCGGTCTCGCTCATGTCGCCGTCTCCTTGCATCGTCCCGACAGCGCCGCGCGTCTTTCAAGGCGCGCTAAGGACGCTGTAGCACTTTAAAGTGCTGCAAAATTCTATCCTTAAATCGATCCCGATTTAGGGACTTGTGCAGCAGTGAAGTCGGACGATCGGACAAGGAAGTCAAGAGGCGGCGCTGGGCCAGATCGGCGCACACGCGTGCGTGGCGCCCGTCCTGCTAGGCGTCCGCTTCTGGCTGGTAGTGCAGGATAACCACGCCGGACGTCAGAGGGCGTGTGTGGGTCAGTTTGAGTTTCGTCCGCTTCAGCCCTGGTTTGAACAGCGGCACACCCTCGCCGAGCAGCACCGGATTGATGCCGAGGCGATATTCGTCGACGAGGCCCTTCTCGATCAGTTCGCTCGCGAAGTCGGCGCTGCCGAAAACGAAGATCGTGCCGCCATCCAGCGCCTTCAGTCGTTCGACTTCGCTTGCAGCGTCGCCGGTTACGAGCGTCGTGCCGGCCCAATCGGCGGAGGTCAGCGTGCGCGAGAAGACGAATTTCTCGACGCCGTTCATGAAGGTCGCGATGTCGCCTTCGGCGGATGGCCAGTAGCCCGCCATCATTTCATAGGTCACGCGGCCGAAAAGCAGGGTGTCGGCCTCGAGCTGCGTTTCGCCGATATAGGCGGCGAGCTCGTCCTCGAAGACGAACCACTCGATGTCGTGCCCCGGTGCTTCGAAGAAGCCGTCGACGCTAACCATGTCCCACATGATGACCTTGCGCATTGTATCTCTCCCGTTGCGGCATGCCTGTCACGGAAAGGGTGGCAAATCTGATATTGTTTTGCAAGTGGTTTTATTGTTGCATCGGACTGGTTGGCGCTGCGGCTCTTCCGCGTGCTAGTTTCTGCGCTGGCGAGGGGAGGAATCCACATGGGCTTGAACAGGATCGACTGGGCGGTCGGCGTCATCGCGCCGCAGCCGTCCGATCATCTGCTCGAAGTCGGTTGCGGCCATGGCATTGCCGTGACGAAGGTTTGCGATCGGCTCGACGAAGGGGAGATTGTCGCTATCGACCGCTCGGCTGTGATGATCGCGGCGGCAGCACGCAGAAATGCTGAACATGTTGCTGCAGGCCGGGCGACCTTGCGGGTTGCGGAGCTTAGCTCGTTCGATCTCGGTGGCCGTCGCTTCGACAAGGCGTTCGCCATGCGCGTCGGCGTGTTCACGCGGGGCGATCCCGCTCGAGAGTTTGCGGCGCTGGCGCAGCTGTTGAAGCCTGAGGGACGTCTTTTTCTTTTTCATGACGAGCCGTCCACGGGGGCGGACGACGTTGGCGCGCGGCTCGCGGCGGCGGCCCTTCGCCACCGCTGGCTGGTCGAGGCACTGTCGGCGCAGATATTTGACAGCGGCGAAGTCGCATGCCTGATTGCGCGGCCGCCCGCCTGATGATGTTGGCATTTGTGACGCCCGCTTGTTGCGGGCGTCACAAATGCGATGATTGCGCTTTATGTCAGCCGACGTCGCCTGCCGCCGCCGAGGCGAAGAAGTCCTCGGGATCCTCGACCTCGACGAGGCGGCGCTTCTCAATCAGCCAGAAGCGGTCGCCGACATTGCGCACGAAGCTGCGGTCGTGGGAGACGAGCAGGCAGCTCGTCTCGTTTCTCAACAGCTCCGTTTCGAGCGCTTCCTGGCCCTCGATGTCCAGGTGGTTGGTCGGTTCGTCGAGCAGGTAGAAATTGGGCTCTTTCAAGCGCAGCACCAGCATGGCAAGACGCGCCTTCTGGCCGCCCGACAGCCGGCCGATCGCCTTTTCCTGCATGTCGATGCCGACGCCGACACCGACGAGCAGGCTACGGGCGCGCTGGTCGCCGAGCGAGAAGCGGCGGGACAGCGCGGCAAGCGGCGTCTCCTCGTCCGACAGGCCGGCAAGCGCCTGGTCGCTGTAGCCGAGCACCAGCGAGGGTGTTGCCTTCAGCGTCTCCGGCGCGCGGGAGGGCTCCTCGATCGCCGTGCGGATCAGGTTGACGAGCCGGGTCTTGCCGGCGCCGTTTTCGCCAAGCAGCACGATGCGGTCGCCCTGGCAGATCCAGCGCTTGCCGGTGCGGAAAAGCGGGGTGCCGTCGGGCGTTTCGACCTGGACGTCGTCGAGCGTCACCAGGATCTTGGCATGGGTGCCTCGATTGGCGAGCCGGATCGCGCCGGCGGAACGTTCCTGATGCGCGGGCTTTGCCGCATCCTCCAGCCGTTCTGCGCGCTGCTTCAGTTGCTTCGTCTTTATCGTGAGCAGGTCGCTTCCGGAGTTGATGCCGATATTGTTGAGCTTGGCGGCCTGGCGACGCAGTTGCTGCGCCACCTTCATGTCGCGCTGGTAACGCCGCTCCTCCGATGCGTCCACCTCATCGAGAGCGGCGCGCGCCCGCGAATAGGGGAGCGCGAAGATCGGCGATTGCTCTGGCCTCAGGAACAGCGTGCGGTTGGTGGTTGCGTCCAGGAAGGCGCGGTCGTGGCTGGCAACCAGCACCGGCACGTCGCGTGGCAGCGCATTCAGCCAGGCCTCCAGCCGGCCGATCTTGGCGAGGTCGAGATGGTTGGTCGGCTCGTCCAGCAGCAGCGCGTCTGGCTCGCTGACCCAGACGCGGGCAAGCAGCATCAGCCGCTGCCAGCCGCCGCTCAACTCCGACACGGCGCGAGCCCGCAGAACCTCCGGTACATCGAGGGAATCGAGCACGATATCGACGCGCCAGCTTTCGTTTTCCGCCTGGTCGGCCGGGAGGGCCGAAAGAACGGCGTCGTGGAAGGAGAGAGGTAAAAGCGACGCAGGCACGTTCTGCTCGACGTGACCGACCGTCAGCCCGCGCGAGCGGGTAATTTCGCCGGCGGTCGGATCAAAGCTGCCGGCGATTGATCTCAGCAGGGTCGACTTGCCGCGGCCGTTGGCAGCGACGATGCCGATACGATCACCGGATGCGACGGACAGGCTAAGACTGGAGAAAAGCGGTGCGCTCAGGCTGACGCCGAGGTTGCGGATATTGATCAAGGCCATGGTCGTTCTCTGGACTGCACGAGCGACGGCGGATCATCCGGGGCGGCACTTCAGGCCGGGGATTCGGATGGTCGAGCCCGCAACACAGACATGCTGTGCTCGGGCCGCATCGGCTCGGTATTGGAAGACGATGCAGGCGTTCAAACCGAAACGGTTCCGCACTGCATCACTCTGGGCAGACCAGGAATAGGCTCGCGATCTTCGCGAAAGGATGTCTGGTCAGCCCTGCAAACGCATCTGCAGGGCTTGGACGGGGCCACGCTGGCGGTGGTGCCGGAAAAATGTCATCACGTGCAGCCCCCCTTTCTCGAATTTGAACTTGCGGCAGCGTCAATAACACCGTCGCGCGCAATTTTCAATGGCTTCGCGCCGGCCCCGAGCCGGTGTGCTCACATCTGCAACCCGAGGAACTTGAACGGTTCGGCCTGCTTGAAGTCGCCGGTCGCGTCGCCCGAATAGGTGTGATCCTGATTTTCGCCGAGATCGAGCTTCATCACCTTGCCGGTCTCCTTGGTAAAATCGATCTTCTTCAGGTCGACCCAGAAGGTGTTCGGGGTCAGCGCCGACTCGAAGAAATAGAGCTTGCGCTTGTGATCGACCACGGTGCGCCAGCGGGTCGAGGAAATGTTCGGTTCCTCCGGCGTGTTGAGCCCATAGGGAACCGAGACATTGCGAATGACGCTGAAGACGCTGGCCAGCGCACGGTCGGGGTTCTCGTCCTTCGGAACGGCGTTGACGTAGAACGAGGCGCGCGCGAAACGATCGGCCGCGCGGTTCGTGCCCGGCAGCATCACCGTGCCGCCGATCTGCTTCCAGTAGGCGTTCAGGGCCAGTTGCTGGTCGAAGACAGGCGAATTGGTCATCACCTGATACGGGCGACCGTGATGGATCACCTGCTTGCCGCCGATATACTCGACGATTGCGCTGTCGCCGGTCTTGTCCGAGATCGAAAGGTGCAGCGTCGTCAGCCGGTTCTCACCCGGTACGTTGTCGGTGACGATCGTGAACGGTTCTTTCTCAAGCGCCTTCACCGCATCCTCGACAGTGGCGAAGCTGTCGAGCACATATTGCGCCCAGGCGGCGATCGTCAGGCCCGGCTTCGATTTGTCATTGAAGTCAGGGTACTCGGATTCGACCAGCCACAGGAGATTGGCATTGAGGCCGGCCTCGTTGACGCCGTCGGTGGTCGAGACATCATAGCCGGTGGCCACGACGCTTCCATACTTCGCCGTCCATTTGAACGAGTTCGGCCCTGCCTGACCGTTGCGCTCGATGCCGCGCGGCAGGACCCAGAGGTTGGTCGCGACGTCGCTCTTCCAGTCCATCGATCGGGCAGTGATGATGTTGTCATCGGGGCCGAGATAGACGAGGCGGGTGCAGGCTTCCGCCGTCGTCTGACCGAGCATGAGAAGGGCGGCAAGTGCGGATGTGACCGATCGGACGGCCGGCTTTACGATGAACGTCATACCATTCTCCTTCGCGGGCAAAGCGTATGCTGGGTATCCGCCAGTCGGTCCTTGAGCGTTGAAGCAGGCCAAGGTTCTAAAACAACATGGAAAAGCCGATCACCGGGCCGTGCTGGTTCACGTCCCAGCGGAACTTGTTCGCGCCCGTGAAGTCGTCGCTTTCGTAATCCTGATAGAGCAACCGGTACCCGGCGCGCAAAATTGTCGGCTGGCCAAGCATTTCGGTCCGGTATCCGAGATAGGCCTGGGCGTTGACGCTGAGCTTTGAGCCGACATCGAAGCCGCCGACATCGGCCTCGGCGACGAGGTTCCAGCGCTCGCCGAGATCGGCGTTGAGCCGCAGGCCGACGAAGGGGTCGGTCCAGTCGGCGCTCTTGCTCGTGTTGAAGCCGGCCACGGACACGTCCGCCTCGAGCTTCGTCCAGCGCAGACCGATCGTCGGCTCGATTGACAGCGTCCGGGGCTTGCCGAAGACGGTGTTGCCGCCGAGTTCCTGCTCATAGACCTGATAGAACGCGCCGAAGGCCAGCGTCGTCATCTTGATGTCGAGGCCGATCTCATGGCTGAGCAGCTCCTCATCCTGGCTGGTACGGACGTCCTGGCCGTCGAAATAGACACCCCATTGGCCGTTGGTCAGCTCGATGTTGCCCATCAGCGCCAGGTCGAGATGGTCGAGCGTGTCTTTGAAGGGCACGTCGACATCGGTATCGAAGCCGGCAAGCGATGCGTCCCCCTTGAGGCTCGCCGCCCAGACATAGGGGCTGACGATCACCGTCCAGTCGCCTTGCGGCGCCATGCGCGCCTGGTCGAAATCGGCGCCGTTCGACGGTGTCGAACACAAGAGCGTCACGGAAAGCGCGACGGCACAGCGGGCCATCATTCGTGCGGTTGCGGGTATGCGATGTGCTTGCATGTCTGCCCCCTCAAGCGTCCGTTGGCAGCCTAGCCGGCGCTGCCGCAATTTCAAGTGGCGCAAACCGCGACCGCGCACGTTTCCCCACCGTGCGTATAGAGCCTTATTCCTGCCGCCCTGCCATTGCGCGCAGGCCCCTGATCCGCTAAGAGACGCCGCGACTTTCCGCTCCCCGAAGCGGTGACTGCCGATGTGCGAGAAGTCTCCCAAGCTTTTTGACCGTCGGGCGCCGGCGGGGGGCTTTCCTGTCACGCGCGCAAGCGCGCGCAATTTGGGTACCGGTAGAGGCACATGGCACGCATCGTGATGAAATTCGGCGGGACGTCCGTCGCTGATTTGGAACGCATCCACAATGTTGCCCGCCATGTGAAACGCGAGGTCGATGCCGGCCACGAAGTTGCCGTCGTCGTTTCCGCGATGTCCGGCAAGACCAATGAGCTGGTCGGCTGGGTGCAGAACATGCCGAAGGCAACCGGCGCCAACTCGCCCTTCTACGATGCGCGCGAATACGACGCGATCGTCGCGTCCGGCGAACAGGTGACCTCCGGTCTTCTCGCCATCGCGCTGCAGTCGATGGGCATCAACGCCCGCTCGTGGCAGGGCTGGCAGGTCCCGATCCGCACCGACAACGCCCACGGCGCTGCCCGCATTCTCGACATCGACGGTGCCGAGCTCATCCGCCGCATGGGCGAGGGCCAGGTCGCCGTCATCGCCGGCTTCCAGGGGCTTGGGCCCGACAACCGCGTCGCCACGCTCGGCCGCGGCGGCTCCGACACCTCGGCGGTTGCGATCGCCGCCGGCGTCAAGGCCGACCGTTGCGACATCTACACCGACGTCGATGGCGTCTACACCACCGACCCGCGCATCGAGCCGAAGGCGCGGCGTCTGAAGAAGATCGCGTTCGAGGAAATGCTGGAAATGGCATCGCTCGGCGCCAAGGTGCTGCAGGTGCGCTCGGTGGAGCTTGCCATGGTGCACAAGGTCCGCACCTTCGTGCGTTCGTCTTTCGAAGATCCCGATGCGCCGGGCATGGGTGACCTTCTCAATCCGCCCGGTACGCTGATTTGTGATGAGGATGAGATCGTGGAACAGGAAGTCGTAACCGGCATTGCCTATGCCAAGGATGAAGCCCAGATTTCGCTGCGCCGTCTCGCCGACCGGCCGGGCGTCTCCGCCGCGATTTTCGGCCCGCTGGCTGAAGCCCATATCAACGTCGATATGATTGTCCAGAACATCTCCGAGGACGGTTCGAAAACCGACATGACCTTCACGGTTCCCTCCGGCGATGTCGACAAGGCACTGAAGGTGCTCGGCGACAACAAGGACAAGATCGGTTACGACGTCGTCCAGTCCGAAGCCGGCCTCGTCAAGGTATCGGTCATCGGTATCGGCATGCGCAGCCACGCCGGTGTTGCAGCGTCGGCCTTCCGTGCGCTTGCCGACAAGGGCATCAACATCAAGGCGATCACCACTTCCGAGATCAAGATTTCGATCCTGATCGATGGACCCTATGCGGAATTGGCGGTTCGCACTTTGCATTCCGCTTACGGTCTCGATAAGAGTTAATCGACAGACGACCGATTTGGGATTCGCGGCGACTTGGCCGCGCATCCCCTTTGCTGCCGTCCCCTCTATTTCGGGAGACCCCACGCGATGAGAGACCTTTCCGCAGGTCCGCGCGTTCTCCTCAAGCGGTTGCGCGAGTTGATGGCGGAACCGCTGGAGCCGCAGGAGCGCCTTGACCGTATCGTGCGCCAGATCGCGCAGAATATGGTCGCGGAAGTGTGTTCGGTCTACGTGCTGCGCTCCGACGGCGTGCTCGAACTCTATGCGACCGAAGGTCTGAACAAGGCCGCCGTTCACCTGGCGCAGTTGAAGATGGGGCAGGGCCTCGTCGGCACCATCGCCGCTTCGGCCCGGCCGCTCAATCTGTCCGACGCCCAGTCTCACCCGGCCTTTACCTACCTGCCGGAGACCGGCGAAGAGATCTATCATTCCTTCCTCGGCGTGCCGATCCTGCGCACAGGGCGCGCGCTCGGCGTTCTCGTCGTCCAGAACAAGGCGATGCGCAACTATCGCGAGGACGAGGTCGAGGCGCTCGAAACGACCGCCATGGTTCTCGCCGAGATGGTGGCAACCGGCGAGCTCAAGAAGATCACCAAGCCAGGGCTCGAACTCGATCTCTCGCGTCCCGTCTCGATCGACGGCAACAGCTACGGCGAAGGCATCGGCCTTGGCTATGTCGTCCTGCACGAACCAAGGATCGTCGTCACCAATCTCCTCAACGAGGATACCGACCAGGAGTTGCAGCGGCTTGCCGAGGCACTCGGGTCGCTGCGCATCTCGATCGACGACATGCTGTCGCGCCGCGAGGTGTCGATGGAGGGCGAGCATCGAGCCGTGCTCGAGACCTACCGCATGTTCGCGCATGACCGCGGCTGGGTGCGCAAGCTCGAAGAAGCGATCCGCAACGGCCTGACGGCGGAAGCCGCCGTCGAGCGTGTGCAGAGCGAAACCAAAGCGCGCATGATCCGCCTGACGGACCCTTATCTGCGCGAGCGCATGCATGATTTTGACGATCTCGCCAACCGCTTGCTGCGCCAGCTCTCGGGCTACGGCGCCAAGCTTTCGGCGAGCGACTTCCCGAACGATGCGGTGATCGTCGCGCGCGCCATGGGCGCTGCCGAGCTGCTCGACTATCCGCGCGAAAATGTGCGCGGCCTGGTGCTCGAAGAGGGTGCCGTCACCAGCCACGTGGTGATCGTTGCCCGCGCCATGGGCATTCCTGTGATCGGCCAGGCGACCGGTGCCGTGGCGCTTGCGGAAAACCGCGACGCGATCATCATCGATGGCGATGACGCCAAGGTGCATCTGCGGCCGCTCGCCGACCTGCAGCGCGCCTATGAGGAAAAGGTTCGCTTCCGGGCGCGGCGTCAGGCACAGTTCCGCGCGCTGAAGGACGTCGAACCGCTGACCCGGGACGGGACACGTATCACGTTGCAGATGAATGCCGGCCTCTTGGTCGACCTTCCGCATCTGAACGAGGCGGGTGCCGAAGGTATCGGCCTCTTCCGCACCGAACTCCAGTTCATGATCGCCTCGACCATGCCGAAGGCGGAGGAACAGGAAGCCTTCTACCGCAGCGTGCTGAAGCAGACGGGCGGCAAGCCCGTAACCTTCCGCACACTCGATATTGGCGGCGACAAGGTGGTTCCCTATTTCCGCGCTGCGGAAGAGGAAAACCCGGCGCTCGGCTGGCGTGCCATCCGGCTTTCGCTCGACCGGCCGGGTCTGCTGCGCACCCAGCTCCGCGCGATGCTGCGGGCGGCGGCCGGTGCCGAGCTCAAGCTGATGCTGCCGATGGTCACCGAGGTCTCCGAACTCAGGATCGCGCGCGACCTCCTGCAGAAGGAAATCGAGCGGCAGTCGAAGCTCGGCGAACAGTTGCCGCGCAAGCTGCAATTCGGCGCCATGCTGGAAGTGCCGGCGCTGCTCTGGCAGCTCGACGAGCTGATGACCGAGGTGGACTTCGTCTCGGTCGGCTCCAACGACCTCTTCCAGTTCGCGATGGCCGTCGACCGCGGCAATGCCCGCGTGTCCGATCGTTTCGACGTGCTCGGGCGCCCGTTCCTCAGGATCCTGCGTGATATCGTGCGCGCCGGCGACCGGCACGATACGCCGGTGACGCTCTGCGGCGAGATGGCGAGCAAGCCGCTCTCGGCCATGGCGCTGCTGGGTCTTGGCTTCCGTTCGGTGTCGATGTCGCCGACGGCCGTCGGACCGATCAAGGCGATGCTTCTGGCGCTTGACGCGTCCAAGCTCGGCGCACTGCTCAACGCTGCACTGGACGACACGCGAGATCAGACGCCCGTTCGCCAGATGCTGGTGGATTTCGCCGCGGAAAACGGCATTCCGGTTTAGATTGAAGTGACGCGTCGCAACCCTCGTCCGGAGCTGATCCGGCCGGGGCGAGACGCATTGGAGTGAGACTTGGCAAAGCTTCCCGTTGAAAAGATGCGCGAACTGGAACGGCGGTTCGGTGAAATCGAGGCGCGCATGTCCGCCGGCCCGGCCGCGGACGTCTACGTCAAGCTCGCCTCGGAGTATTCCGAACTGCAGCCGGTGGTGACGAAGATCCGCGCCTACGAAAAGGCGACGGCGGAGCTTGCCGACATCACCGCCATGCTCGCCGACAAATCGACCGACCGCGAGATGCGTGATCTCGCCGAAATGGAAAAGCCCGAGGTCGTCGACGCGATCGAACAGCTGGAACAGGAGATCCAGATCCTGCTCCTGCCGAAGGATGCAGCCGACGAAAAGAGCGCGATCCTTGAAATCCGCGCCGGAACCGGTGGTTCCGAGGCGGCGCTGTTTGCCGGCGACCTGTTCCGGATGTACGAGCGTTATGCGGCGGGCAAGGGGTGGAAGGTCGAAGTGCTGTCGTCGAGCGAAGGCGAAGCCGGCGGTTTCAAGGAAATCATCGCTACAGTTTCCGGGCGCGGCGTGTTCGCGCGGCTGAAGTTCGAATCTGGTGTGCACCGCGTACAGCGCGTGCCGGAGACGGAGGCGAGCGGTCGCATTCACACCTCGGCGGCAACCGTCGCAGTGCTGCCCGAGGCCGAAGACATCGATATCGAGATCCGGCCCGAGGATATCCGCATCGACACGATGCGCTCGTCGGGCGCCGGCGGACAGCACGTCAACACGACGGACTCGGCCGTGCGCATCACCCACCTGCCGACCGGGCTTGTCGTCACCAGCTCGGAAAAGTCGCAGCACCAGAATCGTGCGAAAGCGATGCAGGTGCTGCGCTCGCGCCTCTACGACATGGAGCGCCAGCGCGCCGACAGCGAACGCTCGGCCGACCGTAAGAGCCAGGTGGGATCGGGCGACCGCTCCGAACGCATCCGCACCTACAATTTCCCGCAGGGACGCCTTACCGACCACCGCATCAACCTGACGCTATACAAGCTCGACCGGATGATGATGGGCGAGATCGACGAAGTCGTCGATGCGCTGCTTGCCGACTACCAGGCGAGCCAGCTGGCGCAGCTCGGCGAGCAGCGGGGCTAAGAGATGGCCGAGACGCTCGCGAGCCTGGTTGCCGAAAGTCGCGATCGCCTGCAGGCGGGCGGCATCGAGCATGCGGCGCTCGACGTCCGGCACCTCATCTCGGGCCTGCTCGACCTGTCGTTGAGCGCGGTCGTGTCGCGGGGCAGGGACCCGGTTTCGGATGAGGATGCCCAGCGGATCCGGGCGGCGGTTGCGCGCCGGCTGGCGCGCGAGCCGGTCTATCGCATCCTCGGTGAACGCGAGTTTTTCGGTCTGCCGCTGAGGCTGTCGAAGGAAACCCTGGAGCCGCGCCCGGACACCGAGACCTTGGTCGACCGCATGATCCCCTATCTGCGCGCGGTGGTCGCGCGAAAGGGAGGTTGCGAGATCATCGATCTCGGGACCGGCACGGGCGCGATTTGTCTCGCGCTTCTGTCTGAGGTTCTTGAAGCCAGGGGCACGGCTACCGATATATCCGGAGACGCGCTGGCAACGGCGACGGCAAATGCCGTCGCTCTCGGACTTGCGGATCGCTTTCGGCCGTTGCTCAGCAACTGGTACGAAAAGGTGGACGGTCGTTACGACGTTATCGTCTCAAATCCGCCGTATATCCGGTCCAGTGTGGTCGAAGAGCTTGAGCCGGAGGTGAGACTTCACGACCCGGTCGCAGCGCTTGATGGCGGAGAAGATGGGCTAGATGCCTATCGCGCCATCGCTTCTCAAGCTGGTCATCATCTTGAGACAAACGGCGTGATAGGCTTGGAAATCGGTTTCGACCAGAAAGAGGCGGTAACGGCGTTGTTTTACGCCGAAAAATTCCGTCTGCGTGAAGAGGCGAAGGATCTCGGCGGCAATGACCGCGTCCTGATCTTCGAACGCGACACAAACCGTTGAAAAAATGCTGCACTGGCGCATCTTCTTTCTTGCAGAGGCAAAGAAAGGGCTTGGAATCCCAGAGGAAGCGGGCTAGTTTGCCCGCGCACTGGGCAGAAGGTCATGGACCTAAGATTCGTTCCGGTATGACCTGGCCACGGGGATTGCTCTCAAGAAAGAGTTGCTAGGGTTCAACACGTGCCTTGTGCGGGTACCTGTTAATTTGACGTCAGTCGGCGCCGAAGCCGCCATTGTGCGAGCGCAACGGTGCGTGCTCTGTCGGGCGGATCCGGCCGGAAGACGAAACCACATGATCATCATTATCAAGAGAATTCGGGTGAATGTACTATGAGGCCAGGACAGCAAAACAAGCGCGGCCGCGGGCGAAATAACAACAACAATAACAACAACAATGGAAGCAACAACAATCACAACCGCAAGGGCTCGAATCCGCTGACGCGGACCTACGACAGCTCCGGTCCGGATGTGAAGATTCGCGGTACGGCCCAGCACATCGCCGAGAAGTACTCTGCACTTGCGCGCGACGCCCAGAGCTCCGGCGACCGGGTCATGGCGGAAAATTACCTGCAGCACGCCGAACACTACAACCGCATCATTGCTGCCGCGCAGGCGCAGATGCAGGATCGTTTCCAGCGTGACGACCGTCAGGACTTCCGCGGCCACGACGCAGCCGACCAGGACCAGGACGATCTGGATCAGGGCTACGCCGACGACATGCCGGCTTCGGGTGCCGCAGCCGTAACGCCTGTTGCCGAGCCGCAGCCCGTTGTCATCGACGGTACCGGCCCGCAGCCGGTGATCGAAGGCACGCCGGCCGAAGTTGCGATGGAAGAAGAAGCTCCTGCCGCTTCCGGCCGTGCCGCAACGCGCCGCCGCAACGCGCCGCGTCCGCGCCGTCCCCGCCGCAGCGCCCAGGAAGGTGCTGCCGACGAGGCTCAGCCGTCAGGCGATGACGCTCCGGAAGCGCCGGCTCTGGCTGCTTCCGAGTAAGCGAAGTCGCTTTAGTCAGCCTGCCCGGTGCAGGCATCAAAAACCCGGCCCATCGCGGCCGGGTTTTTCTTTGCACGGCAAACGCTGATCAGCCAGTTGCACTGGTCAGCTTTTGGCACTGTCGATGATGAGTGCAGTTAGGTTGCTGCTCGCAGCGGTCTCGTTTGTGCGCCCGCGGATCAGTTCGCGGCCGATCGCCTCGGCCGCGCCGGCGATACCCGTGCAGCGAAGCCTCAGATCGTCCTCGGGGACTTCCGAGAAAGGAGAGAGGGCTGCCTTGATCATGGCGACGTAATCGTCAGCCTGCTGTTGCTGCGTGGCGATCATGTCCGCATTGCCGCGCAGCGCGCCGGAGATCGCCTGCCATTCCTCGCCGCTTTCGACAGCACAGTTGATGTAGACGGAACTGATGATATCGGCGACCGCTTCGAGCCGATTTAATGCACTCTTCAGCGCGACCTTCAGTTTTTCCGTGTGCCGGTCTTCGATTTCCTGGGAGAGCGCGATCAAGAGCCCCTCGCGCGTGCCGAAATGTTCATAGGCGATCGGCTTGCTGACGCCAGCGCTTTCGGCGAGATGGCCAAGCGTCAGCGCGTCGGCGCCCCGTTCGCGCAGGATCTCCCTGGCGGTCTCGAGCAGCTGGGCGCGCCGCTCGGGCTTCGCAAGCTTTCGGCCTTTCGTCCGGCTCATCGATCACAATCCTCTTTTCGCGTCGGCCCATGCCTCTTGAAAGTGGTATTCGGCATCTTACTTACCAATAGTAAGTTACTAATGGTAAGTTCGGTAGGTGCCGCTTACCTCTCGTTTAGGAGATAGGAAGATGTCGAGCAAGTTTCTGCCCGTTTTGATTGTCGGTGGTTCCGGTGTCGTCGGGTCGCAGGCCGCAAGGATCATTCGTCGTCTGCACCCGACGTTGCCGATCGCGATCGGTGGCCGCGATCTTGGCAGGGCCGAGGCGGTCGCACGTGAGGTTGGCGGCGCGGTCGGGGTCAGCGTCGACCTCAGTCGCCCGGATCTCGGCCTTGGCGATGCGCCCCGCTTCAGCGCCGTCGTCATCTTCCTGAAAGACGAAAAGCTGAGTTCGATGCGTTACGCCCAGCGCCACGGCATTCCCTATATCAGCCTATCGAGCGGCACCTTCGAGGTCGGTCCGGAGATGGCGCAGTATATCCACGCGCCGGACAGTGCGCCGATCCTGCTCGCCAGCCACTGGCTCGCCGGCGCCGCGATCTTCCCGATCCTCGATTTTGCCAAAGCCTATGAGGCGATCGACACGATCCGCATCGGCGTCTTGCTCGACGAAGAGGACATGGGTGGGCCGGCAGCACTTGCGGATTACAACCGCATCACCGGCCTTGCGCCCGCCGCTTTGACCGTCGCGGATGGCAAGTTCCACTGGGCCGGCGGCGAGGATTCCAAGGCGCGCTTCAGAAGCGTTGACGGCGTCGAACTCGAAGCGACCGCCTATTCGCCCTTCGACGTCATGGCGCTTTCGGCCCGTACCAACGCCAGCGATATCCGCCTGGATCTTGCCTATAGCGTGTCCGCGAGCAGGCGGCGCGGCGAACCGTTCTCGACGGAGATCGCCATCGATATCAAGGGCCGCGACAAACACGGCGAACTGGTCGACCGTCGCTATGAGATCGTGCACCCTCAGGGCCAGGCCCCACTGACGGCGCTTGGCGTCGCCCTTGCGGTCGAGCGCATGCTCGGCCTTGAAGGAGGGGCCGCCCCGGCGCCGGGCCTCTATCTGCCGGAGGTCCTGATCGAGCCGGCCTACTATGTGCGGCGGATGAAGGAATTCGGCGCGTCCTTCGCCGAGCGGACCCCCGCGGCATAGACGATCCCGCGGCCGCGTTACCCTTTCGGTGCGCGGCCGCCTCGTGGTTGCAGATTTCCGTCTCACGAGCGCCGGGAGGCTCTTTAATTTCCAAAATCGCTGCCCCATATTCGCTTCGGACGCGTTGATCCGACGCAAAGCGGGGATCGCGCCACACTGACAGGCTTGCCGAATGCGGGAGCCTGATCCTGAAACACCGACGGGTGCCATGATGGGCCTGCCGGGCTATGGAGGTAGAGTATGAATATCGAAAAATATTCCGAGCGCGTGCGCGGTTTTCTGCAGTCGGCGCAGACCTATGCGCTGGCGCAAGGACACCAGCAGTTCACGCCGGAGCATGTGCTGAAGGTACTGCTCGATGACGACCAAGGCATGGCCGCCTCGCTGATCGAGCGGGCCGGTGGTGATGCCCGTGAAGCGCGCGCCGGCAATGACGCAGCGCTTGCAAAGCTTCCCAAGGTTTCCGGCGGCAACGGTTCCGTCTATCTGTCGCAGCCGCTTGCGCGGGTGTTTTCGAGCGCCGAAGACGCAGCCAAGAAGGCTGGCGACAGCTTCGTCACCGTCGAGCGCCTGTTGCTGGCGCTGGCGATCGAAAGCTCTGCGGCCACTGCTGACATCCTGAAGAAGGCCGGCGTCACGCCGACCAAGCTCAATCAGGTGATCAACGACATCCGCAAGGGCCGCACCGCCGACAGCGCCACTGCCGAACAGGGCTTCGACAGCCTGAAGAAATACGCGCGCGACCTGACGGCCGACGCGCGAGAAGGCAAGCTCGACCCGGTCATCGGCCGCGACGACGAGATCCGCCGCACCATCCAGGTGCTGTCGCGCCGCACCAAGAACAACCCGGTTCTGATCGGTGAGCCCGGCGTCGGCAAGACCGCGATCGCCGAGGGCCTGGCACTGCGCATCGTCAATGGTGACGTGCCGGAAAGCCTCAAGGACAAGCGGCTGATGGCGCTCGACCTGGGCGCGCTGATTGCCGGTGCGAAGTTCCGCGGCGAGTTCGAGGAGCGGCTGAAGGCCGTGCTCAACGAGGTGCAGGCCGAAAACGGCGAGATCATCCTGTTCATCGACGAGATGCACACGCTGGTCGGGGCCGGCAAGGCCGATGGCGCCATGGACGCCTCCAACCTGTTGAAGCCGGCGCTGGCGCGCGGCGAGCTGCATTGCGTCGGTGCGACCACGCTCGACGAGTACCGCAAGCATGTCGAAAAGGACGCGGCCCTTGCCCGTCGCTTCCAGCCGGTCATGGTCGAGGAGCCGACGGTCGAAGACACGATCTCGATCCTGCGCGGTCTGAAGGAAAAGTACGAGCAGCACCACAAGGTCCGGATTTCGGATTCGGCGCTGGTTGCCGCCGCGACCCTTTCGAACCGCTACATCACCGACCGCTTCCTGCCGGACAAGGCGATCGACCTGATGGACGAAGCCGCGTCGCGGCTGCGCATGCAGGTGGATTCCAAGCCCGAGGAGCTCGACGAGCTCGATCGTCGCATCATCCAGCTGAAGATCGAGCGCGAGGCCCTGAAGAAGGAAACGGATGTCTCGTCGAAGGATCGGCTCGAGAAGCTCGAGCTTGATCTTGTTTCGCTCGAAGAGCAGGCATCCGCGCTGACGGCCCGCTGGCAGGCGGAAAAGCAGAAGCTCGGGCGTGCCGCCGATCTCAAGAAGCAGCTCGACGAAGCTCGCAACGAGCTGGCGATCGTCCAGCGCAAGGGTGAGTTCCAGCGTGCCGGCGAACTGACCTACGGTGTCATTCCAAAGCTCGAAAAGGAGCTCTCGGACGCCGAAAGCCAGGAGAACGCCAATGCCAACCCGATGGTGCAGGAGGTCGTGACCCCCGACAACATCGCGCATGTCGTTTCGCGCTGGACGGGCATTCCGGTCGACAAGATGCTGGAAGGCGAACGCGACAAGCTGCTTCGCATGGAAGACGAATTGGCGAAGTGGGTCGTCGGCCAGGGTGACGCCGTGCAGGCAGTTTCCCGTGCCGTCCGGCGTGCCCGTGCGGGTCTCCAGGATCCGAACCGGCCGATCGGCTCGTTCATCTTCCTGGGCCCGACCGGCGTCGGCAAGACGGAGCTGACCAAGGCGCTTGCCCGGTTCCTCTTCGACGACGAGACCGCGTTGCTGCGTGTCGACATGTCGGAATATATGGAGAAGCACTCCGTCGCCCGGCTGATCGGTGCGCCTCCGGGCTATGTCGGCTATGAGGAAGGCGGTGCGTTGACCGAAGCCGTTCGGCGCCGGCCCTATCAGGTCGTGCTGTTCGATGAGATCGAGAAGGCGCATCCGGATGTCTTCAACGTGCTGCTGCAGGTGCTCGACGACGGCCGCCTGACCGATGGTCAGGGTCGCACTGTCGACTTCCGCAACACGATGATCATCATGACCTCGAACCTCGGCGCGGAGTATCTGGTCGGGCTTGGCGAAAATGAGGACAGTGATGCGGTTCGCGACCAGGTGATGGAGGTGGTGAAGTCCGCCTTCCGGCCGGAGTTCCTGAACCGCGTCGACGAGATCATCCTGTTCCACCGGCTGCGTCGGTCGGAGATGGGGGCGATCGTCGATATCCAGCTCGAAAGGCTGCGCAAGCTGCTTGCCGAGCGCAAGATCACGCTGGAACTCGACGACGATGCCCGCGCGTTCCTGGCCGACAAGGGCTACGACCCGGCCTACGGCGCCCGTCCGCTGAAGCGGGCGATCCAGAAGTTCGTGCAGGATCCGCTCGCCGAGAAGATCCTGCAGGGTGAGTTCCCTGATGGTTCGACCGTCAAGGTGCTTTCGGGCTCGGACCGCCTCAACTTCAAGCGTGGGGCGGGGCCGGACAAGGAAGCCGCCTAAGTCCAGCAGCGCACAAATCAAGAGGCCGCCCTTCGGGGCGGCCTTTCTGTTTGTGCCGATTTTCGACCAGGGGAGGGGAGCGGTTAGTTGCTCGCGACCTCTGCGCCCGTGCCGTCCTTGTTCAGCAATTCGTCGATGCGGTCGCGTTCCTTCTCGAACTTCGCCAGCGCGTCGCCAGAAAGCGACTTGCCGCCGGGCAGTCGGATGCGCAAGGGATCGACCTTGTTGCCGTTGACGATCAGCTCGTAGTGCAGGTGCGGTCCGGTCGAAAGGCCGGTCGTTCCGACCCAGCCGATCACCTGGCCCTGAACGACCTTGTTGCCGACCTTGACGTTTTTGGCGATCGCGCTCTGGTGGTTGTAGGAGGACACGTAGCCGTTGGCATGGCGGATCAGCGTCTGGTTGCCATAGCCGCCGGAATCCCAGCCGGCCTTTTCGACGACACCGCCGCCGGCGGCGATGATCGGTGTGCCGCGCGGGGCTGCCCAGTCGACGCCGGTGTGCATGCGCGAGAAACCGAGGATCGGGTGCCGGCGCATGCCGAAGCCCGAACGGAAATGGCCATTCGGCACGGGATTGCGCAGCAGGAACTGGCGGATGCTTTTGCCGTCCTGGTCGAAATAGTCGATCGTGTTGTCGCTCGGATCCTGGAACCGGTAGAAGGCGGTAACAGCATCGCCGAATTTGGCGCGAACATAGAGGAGCTCGGATTCCTCCGTCGCCATGCCGCGTTCGTCGGTCACGGAGAAGAAGGCTTCAAGAGAATCCGTCGGCTTTAGCTGCGCCTGGAAATCGACATTGCTGGCGAGCAGCTTGACGACGAGGCCGACCATGTCGGCGTTCATGCCGTAGGAAAGTGCCGCACGGTAGATGCCGTCATAGACCCGCGGCAGGTCGTGGCTGCTGGTCATGACCGGCGCGCCGTTGTCGTCGAAGGCGGTGGCGACCGCGTCGAGCCTCGGTGGCTCGGCGCCGGGGACGAAGCGGCCCTTGTCATCGACCGCCATCGTCAGCACATGCCGGTTGCGCGAATAGATCGTGGCCCGCACGATGCGTGCGTCCTGGCCCTTCTGCGTCTCGCCGTTCTGGATGATGCCGATGCGCAGGACATCGCCTTCGGAAAGCTCGCTGGCGCCGAGCGCCTGGCCGAGATAGCTGGCGGCGTCCTCGGCCTGCGCCTTGGTGTAGCCGGCACTGCTCATGACTGTCGCGATGTCGGTCTGGCGCCGCACCGGAATGATGTCGTCGGCGTATTCGGTGGTTTCTTCGTCGATCGTCTCGTAGGCGGCGTCACTCTTGTTCTGCTCGACGATGCGCGCGGTCAGGCCCTGGAGAAGATCGAGCCCGTCACTCTCCGAGGCGAAGCGCTGCGGATCGACATAATAGAGCGAGGCGACCTGGGTGCTGCCCTCGGTCAGGACAGAGCCGTTGGTGCGGACATTTTCCTCGACCTCTTCTAGCGACATCGAACTGTCGAAGGTGGGGCCGCCGCGCAGCGGGAAGTCGACGGTTTTCAGCGCCACTTCGGAATCGACGTTCGAGCCGTAAAGCGTGCCGGTTCGCGAAACGGGGGATTCTTCCTCGGCCTCTTCCGTCGAGAAGATCGCCAGAGGATCGAAGTCCGGGTAGCTTTCCGAGGCCTGATGATTGGCGGCGAGCGCCATCTTTACGTGAACGAAGGGCTGTTTGCGCACCACTTCCTTCTCGCCGTCATGGGTCATCGTCGAGACTTCCATGATCGTCTTGTCGGCCGGCTTGGCAACGAGCTTTGGCGACAGGATGCGGCCGCCGCGAACGGCGATCGCTTGCTCGTCGCCATTCGAACCGGCATCGAGTGCGGCATAGGCTTCGGCCGGGATTGCCAGCTGCTGGCGTCCGTCAAGCGCTGCAAAGAGCGCGACACCCATCAGAAGGCTCGAGGTGATCCCCGTCAGGAAGGTGCCGGATAGCCAGCGCAGCGAAATCTCGCGCCTGTCGGGCGCGCGCCGGCCATGCGCCAGGATCGGTGGCTGGTCGCCAAGCGACCTGACCATGTTCTTGTCGGTGATCATGCCGAACTGAGGGTCCCCGATTTCTCTAAACCGTATTCTTGCCTGCGATACGTTGCGCGAAGGTGTGCATCTTTCACGCGGCGGAGTCAAATCACGCGCGGAGCTGCAAGGGCGATATCCTATATATCCCAAGCCTGTCCGCGCGCCCGCATCCGCGACGCATCTTCGTTTTCGCTTAGATAGGCCGATTGTGAAAAAGGTAGGGCCAAATTGTGTCTCCACAGGCCCGGGGGAGGGGGTAAAACTTTTTTGGGGGCGCAAAGCCCTGCGTTTGTGGGCTTTGTCAGAAATCTGTCATTTTTTCCGAAAATCCCTGTTGACGTCTGTGAGGATGGGGGTCTATAAGCCCGATCACTGACGAGGGCGGC
>NZ_LMJM01000014.1:338610-338969 GCF_001429005.1 Ensifer sp. Root954 | reverse complement strand
TTGACCTTGGCAACCGCGATCTCCGGCAGCACCGTGTAGTTGGCGAAGGTCGAGCAGCCCATGTAGTGGTGGATCTTGTCCTTGCCGATCGAGAAGCGCGAGGTGCCGTCGGGCATCAGGCCTTGGCCTTGTGTCGAGCGGATCGCGGTGCACAGATTGGTCTTGCGCGACAGACACGACGGGCAGGAGCGGCACTCGGGCGTGTAGAGCGGGATGACGTGGTCGCCCTTCTTCACCGAGGTCACACCCGGGCCGACGTCGACGACGATGCCGGCGCCTTCATGGCCGAGGATCGCCGGGAACAGGCCTTCCGGATCGGCGCCGGACAGGGTGAAATCGTCGGTGTGGCAGATGCCTGT
>NZ_LMJM01000014.1:335915-338567 GCF_001429005.1 Ensifer sp. Root954 | reverse complement strand
GGCCTTGACCTCGATCAGCACTTCGCCGGCCCGCGGGCCTTCGAGCTGAACCGTCATGACCTCGAGCGGCTTGCCTGCCTGAACGGCAACGGCGGCGCGTACATCCATCTATTTTCTCCTTGGACTGAAATGACGTCGGGCCGCCAGAACGGCGGCCCTAAGTGGAATCGCAATAGGTTATCGAATGTTCTGTTGAACGCGATTGAGTTCCATCTCAAGAGCGGCAATCGCCTTGCCGGTCTGTTCGTGCAGCTTCTTGACGAGGGCGAGCTGCTCGCGCAGGCCGTCCTTCTCGTCGATTGCGTCGGCATCCGGCGCGCGGCCGAGCCCGGCGATCAGCCAGGCCGGGGTGACGCCGAGTACGCCTGCAAGCATGAACAGCCGGTTTGTGCGGGGTTCGGCCCGATCCCGTTCCCAGGCCGCGATCGTCTCCGTGCGCACGCCGAGTTGATCGGCCAGTTCCTTGGCGCTGAGATTTGCGGCGTCGCGCGCCCTCCAGATGCGTCCTCCCAGCGTATCACCGTCGCTGGTGTCGCGCAGGCGGGCAATCATCGTTTCGGTGGACAAGCGCATGGACATCTCCTTTGCCACGGTCACGTTCAAAGGTCCCGAACCATGGGGGCCGACGGCCGACCTTTGGATCCGGGGCGGAAGATTGTCCTGAGCTTATAGGCATTTGGGCGGCGAGGGACCACCCCGAAGCGCCAAAAACACCGTCAATTGCGGCTAGGGCGCGGATAGTTCTTTCTCCGTCGCATCCTCGGCCGTTGAAAACCAACGCGTAGGCTCTAATGTGCGGCGGCCACAGGAGCTTGCCCCATGACAGACGCCCGAACTGCGACCACCGACCACACCGACACGGTGATGCAGGGCGTCGCCATCATGCTCTTTGCCATGGTCATCCTGCCGGGCATGGACGTGATTGCGAAATACATGGCCGTCTATGAGGGCATGTCGCCGGGGCAGGTGACCTTTTACCGCTTCTTCTTCCAACTGGTAGCGACGCTACCTATGCTGCTTGGCGCCGGTGGCCTGCGGGCGCTGAGGCCAAAGCGGCCCTGGGCCAATCTGCTGCGCGGTGTACTGCTGGCGACCGCGGCCTTGTTCTTCTTCATATCGGTGAAGTACATGCCGCTTGCCGACACCTTCGCCATCTATTTCGTCGAGCCCTTCATCCTGACCTGTCTTTCGGCGGTGTTCCTCAAGGAAAGAGTGGGCTGGCGGCGCTGGCTCGCCATTGTCGTCGGTTTCGGTGGAGCGATGATCGTCATCCAGCCGAGCTTTGCCGCTTTCGGCCTGACCGCGCTGTTGCCGGTTGCCTGCGCCTTCGTCTTTGCCTGCTACCTGCTCCTCAACCGTGCTGTCGGTACCGGCGACTCGCCGCTAACGATGCAGACAATTGCCGGCATCGGCGGCACATTGACGATGGCGCTGGTGATCCTGATCGGCAACGGCATGGGCAGCGCCGATTTCGTGCCGTCGCTGCCGAAGTCGCCGCTTGGCTGGATGCTCGTGATCGTGCTTGGCGCGCTGTCCGGCTACGGCCATCTGCTGGTGGTCAAGGCGTTCCGGGCGGCACCCGTCTCGCTGCTCGCACCGTTTCATTATTTCGAGATCGTCACGGCGACGGCGCTCGGTTATCTCATCTTCGGAGACTTTCCGTCGCTCTCCAAATGGCTTGGTATCGCCATCATCGTTGGCTCGGGCCTCTTCATCATCTGGCGTGAGCGGCAGGCTGGACGTCGAACGGCAAGTTGAACGGGCTTACGGCGCGTCGTTCCGCGTCGGACCGAACACGGTCTCGAAGGCCTCGCGCAAGCGGATGTCCACGTCCGGCATCATTACGGGCAGGCCGAGATCGACGAGGCTGGTGACGCCATAACCGCGAATGCCGCAGGGCACGATGCCGCCGAAATGGTCGAGATCCGGGTCGACGTTGAGCGCAAAGCCATGGAAACTCACCCATTTGCGCAGGCGGATGCCGATCGCGGCGATCTTGTCTTCCGACATGGAGCCGTCGGGCAGGGCAGGCTTTTCCGGGCGCCGCACCCAGACACCGACCCGGTCTTCACGCCGCTCGCCCCGAACGTTCATCGAATCGAGCGTGGAGATGACGACGCTTTCGAGTGCCGCGACGAAAGCGCGTACGTCCTGCTTCCTGCGCTTGAGGTCGAGCATGACGTAAACGACGCGCTGGCCCGGGCCGTGATAGGTGTATTCGCCGCCGCGGCCGGTGGCAAAAACCGGAAAACGGTCGGGCATGACGAGATCGGCGGCGTCGGCACTGGTGCCGGCCGTATAGAGCGGCGGATGCTCGACGAGCCAGACCAGTTCATCTGCGGTGCCGGCGGCAATCGCCGCGGCTTCCTGCTCCATCAGCTCGACGGCCTGCGGATAATCGACCAGTTCGGAGGCAATCCGCCAGCGAACCGGGGGTGATTCCGGAGGGGCAAACATGTCCTGGCTCAGATTTTCACGCTGCATTCGCTCGGCATTCCTGTTTTTTAGAGCCTGTACATGGGATGGCGCGAGGCAAGAGTCCAGCGTTTCCGGGGCTCCTTGGGCGGGCTGTTGAAATAGTTTCATTTCCCGTCAAAATTCTGTCGTGATCCCCTTGTGCCCCCCAGGGGCTTTTGCTACATGCAGCCCCGT
>NZ_LMJM01000014.1:335449-335872 GCF_001429005.1 Ensifer sp. Root954 | reverse complement strand
GCGCAGCGTTGAGGTCGCTGTGGGGCAACCCGTGGAAGTTCGAGTCTTCTCGACCGCACCAAAAAAACCCGGCTTCGGCCGGGTTTTTTGTTTTTAATCCTGGTGTTAGCCAATTAGGCCTTCTGCCCGGGCGCAACCGGCGCATCCCTTTGTCTTCCAGTCCATATCATGCGTTCGAATAGGGGTGGCGGCCGTCGCTCATCTTGCGCGCGAATGCCGAACGAATTGCCGACGATCCCGTCGTGGCGAGAGCGAGCCTCGAAAGGCGTCGGGGAGGTTCTTCGTTCGCTGGTCTGAAATGCGCGCGCCGAAAGCCGTCTTTTCGCGCCGCGCTGTGAATGCCCTCCCGTCCGTCGCCATCGTTTAATTTGTCCACAGCCATCCCTTGTGCACTCAAGGGGCTTTTGCTACATGCAGCCGCGC
>NZ_LMJM01000014.1:236101-335398 GCF_001429005.1 Ensifer sp. Root954 | reverse complement strand
GCGCAGCGTTGAGGTCGCTGTGGGGCAACCCGTGGAAGTTCGAGTCTTCTCGACCGCACCAAATACCCGGCTTCGGCCGGTTTTTTGTTTCAAATCCATGTTTAGCTTCCCCGTTCTGGCACGCCCTGATCGGCGGCATCGTGTTGCCTTCTGGCAATCTGAGTCTCGCTCGTTTCGCGCTGAGTTGGCCGACGGCACTCTTTTTCCACAGCCGTTAGAAAATGGCTTGGGCCGCCCTTTGATGTTAAGATTTGCGCGGCGGTTCAACGTGAAGGGTGGCACGACCGCCACGCGTGTCGAAGCCTTGGCTGTGCGGGAGGTTCCTTTGTCCGGCGATCTCAAGACTGCTGCCGATGCAATCCTCAATGCCGCGGTCGCTTCCGCCGATGGCGTGCCAGGCGTTGTCGCAATCGCCACGGATCGCCATGGCAATTTTTACGCGGGCGCCACCGGAAAGCGCTCTTTGGCTGGCGCGACGGATATGACCATCGACAGCGTCTTTGCGATCTTCTCGATGACGAAGGCGATCACGGCGACGGTCTGCCTGCAATTGGTCGAGGAGGGCAAGCTCGATCTCGACGCTCCCGCCAGGCAATACGCGCCCGAAATCGGCACGCTGCAGGTGATCGAGGGGTTTGACCTCGCGGGGAATCCGAAACTCCGCCCGCCCAAACGGGACATCACCACGCGCATGCTGCTCCTGCACACGGCCGGTTTTGGCTACGATTTTTTCAACGAGACCTATGCCCGGTTGGCGCGGCAACATGGACAGCCGAGCGTGATCACCGCGTCCCATGCATCCATCCGGACGCCTTTGCTCTTCGATCCCGGCGACGACTGGGAATATGGGAGCAGCCTGGACTGGGCCGGGCAGGTCGTGGAGGGCATCACCGGCAAGCGGCTTGGCGCTGTGATGGCGGAACGCATCCTCCAGCCGCTTGGTATGGAGGACACCGGCTTTGCAATGACCGCATCCATGACATCCCGCGTGGTTACCTTGCACCAAAGGGACGATGCCGGACGTTTGTCGCCGTTGCCTGATTTCAGGCTCCCGCAGGCCCCGGAGGTCCAGATGGGCGGGCACGGTCTCTATTCGACGGCCGTCGACTACGCCAAATTTATCCGCATGTGGCTCAACGACGGGATGTCACCCGGCGGTCGCGTCCTGAAGGCCGAAACCGTCGAAATGGCGGCAAGGAACGGCCTCGGAGAAAGGAAGATCAAGAAGCTTCCGGGGGTGATAAAAAGCCTGTCGCACGACGCCGAATTTTTCCCCGGCATGCCCAAGTCCTGGGGGATAAGCTTCATGATCAACGATGAAGCAGCACCGACGGGGCGGCCAGCCGGTGCGTTAGCCTGGGCGGGGCTTGCGAACCTCTACTACTGGATAGACCGCCAAAACGGTCTCGGTGGCCTGTGGGCGACACAAATACTGCCCTTTGCCGATCCCGCTTCGTTCGGGAGCTATCTCGATTTCGAAACGGCGGTGTACGCGGCTCGAAATACATAGCGGCGACGGGCGACAGAGGTCGCTGCGCCCGTACGCCCTGATCCGTGTCAGTTGTTGCCGGCAGGTCCGCTCTGGTCCATGCGGCGGCGGACGAGCTTGTAGGTGCGGTCGGGCTGAACCTCGTAGGTCTCGTAGACCATCTGGCCTTCATACATGAAGCGGTTCTGGATCATGGCGCCCGGTGAGGCCTGTGTCTTCCTGTTGGCCGCGTTCTCGCCATAGGTCAGGCTCTGGGGCAGGGGCTCGAGATCTTGCTGGGCGCTGTTGCAGCCGGCGAGCGCGAGGAGGCCGATGAGGGCGAGATAGGTCGGTTTCATGGTTCGGTCCTTGGTGATTATGACGTGATGTTGCGAGCAGGGAATCGGTGCGCTAGCCGCGCGCCTGCTCCCTGGTCAGCTTTTCGAACTTCTTGATGGCGCGGTCGCGCTTCAGGCGCGAGAGCCGTTGTGTCCAGAAGATGCCGTCGAGCTGGTCGATTTCGTGCTGCAGGCAGGTGGCCATGAAGCCGTCGGCTTCCTCGTCGATCGTCTCGCCGCCAAGCGTCTGGTAGCGGACGCGAACGGCGCGGGGGCGCTCGACCTCTTCCAGGATGCCCGGCATCGAGACGCTGCCTTCCGTATGGGTCGCCTTCTCGTCGCTATACCAGATGACCTCCGGATTGACGAAGGTCCTGGCGCCGCTTTCGCGGTCGAGCTCGATCACCGTCACGCGCTCCAGGATGCCGATATGCGGCGCGGTAATACCGACGCCGGGGGCGCCCCGCATCGTGTCGAGAAGGTCCGCGGCCAGCGCCTCTAATGCCGCGTCGAAGCGGGTGATCGTCTCCGCCTTCCGCGTCAGCAGCGGGTTGGGAAAGCGGACAATGGGGCGAATGGCCATCAGATCTTCCTTGGCGGCGCCAAATGGGTGTTGCGCCTCCGATATCTCGACTGAAGTGCTAGCCGATCGCGCAGTCGATGTCGACTGTGTCGAGAAGCAGCCGGTTTTTCATGTATTTGCAACAGCTTGAATAAATCTGTTGTTGCGGCGCGCCCGGTGGTATCTGTGCTGTGGACCTCGGCAGGGCTTTGCGCTAGCAGGCTGTAAGGCCAGAATTCCCGCCCATGGCGGCGGATGAGGGTGAGGCAAACGTCAGTGGACGCATTCTTTCCGGCTCGCGAGGCGGACGGCCGGGAAGCAGCAAATCGTTTCGAGGGCGCGCATGAGCAATACTGGCGACGAAGACCGCGGCTCAGAAGACGTCAAGGCCTTTGACGGCTCGGACATTTATGCCGACGACGGTTCTATCCGCTCTGATTTTCTCATGCATGTCGGCGCGGCAATCGCCGACCGCGATACGATCTATCTGCGCCAGCACGTTGCCGGCCTGCACTCGTCGGAAATGGGTGACCTGCTCGAGGCGATCCAGCCCGATCAGCGCCTGGCGCTGGTTTCGCTGCTCGGCAAGGAATTCGACCTTTCGGCACTGACGGAGGTCGACGAAGCGATCCGTCTCGATATCGTCGAGCACATGCCGAACGAACAGATCGCCGAGGCCATCGGCGAGATGGATTCGGACGATGCGGTCTACATTCTGGAAGACCTGGACCAGGAAGACCAGGACGAGATCCTGGCGAAGCTGCCGTTTACCGAACGGGTTCGCCTGCGCCGCTCGCTGGATTACCCCGAAAGCACGGCCGGCCGGCGCATGCAGACCGAGTTCGTGGCGGTGCCGCCATTCTGGACCGTCGGCCAGACGATCGACTATATGCGCGAAGACGAGGACCTGCCGGAGAGTTTCACGCAGATCTTCGTGATCGACCCGACCTTCAAGCTGCTCGGCGCCATGGACCTCGACCGCATCCTCCGAACCAAGCGTTCGGTCAAGGTCGATGCGATCATGCACGATACGAGCCATGCCATTCCGGCCGAGATGGACCAGGAAGAGGCGGCCCAGCTATTCGAGCAATACGACCTTCTTTCTGCGGCCGTCGTCGATGACAATGGCAGGCTTGTGGGCGTGCTCACCATCGATGACGTCGTCGACGTCATTCAGGAAGAAGCCGAGGAAGACTTGCTGCGCCTGAGCGGCGTCGGCGACGAAGAACTCTCGGACTCCGTCGGGGAGGCATCGCGCTCGCGCGTGCCCTGGCTGTTCATCAATTCGATGACCGCCTGCATCTCCGCTTCGGTCATCGGCCTCTTCGACGCGACGATCCAGCAGATCGTGGCTCTCGCCATCCTGATGCCGATCGTTGCGGGCATGGGCGGCAATGCCGGTTCGCAGACGATGACCGTTACCGTGCGCGCGCTCGCAACACGGGGTCTCGACATTCACAACGCGCCGCGCATCATCCGGCGTGAAGCCGGCGTTGGACTGCTCAACGGCATGATCTTCGGCACGCTGATAGGGCTTCTTGCCGGTCTCTGGTTTCAGGACCCGAACATCGGCGGCATCATCGCAACTGCGATGCTGATCAACATGATGGCTGCGGCCCTTGGCGGCATCCTCGTGCCGCTCTGCCTCGATCGCTTCGGCGCCGACCCGGCGGTCTCTTCCGCCGTCTTCGTGACGGCCATTACCGATATCACCGGCTTCTTCAGCTTTCTCGGCATCGCCACTTGGTGGTTCCATGTCACGTAACGTGGCGCGTTGTTTGACTTTTACGTCAAGGTCAACGATAGTGCATGCCCAGGAACACATGGAATGGCAGCGTGGATAAATACTATAGCATCACCGAATTGACGCGGGAATTCGGCATTTCCACGCGAACGCTGCGTTTCTATGAGGACGAGGGCCTCATCCATCCGGAGCGCCGTGGTCGCACGCGCCTGTTCCGGCCGGCCGACCGGCGGCTCATTCAGGAGATTCTGCGAGGGCGCCGCATCGGCTTCACCATCGCCGAGATCCGTGAAATCATTCAGGTCTACAAGGACCCTCCCGGCGAGCTCGGCCAGCTTCAGCTGCTGATGTCGCGCGTCGAGGAAAAGCGCGAAGAGCTGCGCCAGAAGCGCAAGGACATCGACGATACGCTGACGGAACTCGACAATGTCGAGGAAGCGTGCCTGACGCGTTTGGCCGAAATCGGCGTCGGCACCTGAAGGGTCGCTGGTTTATGTCTGGAATTTTCGAAGGGTAGCGTTCGCGCTGCCCTTTTTGCTGCGTGTATCCCTGCCGGCGCTCAGATCCAACGGCTGGTATGCCGGCAGTAGCGCTCGAATTCGAAACCGAAGCGCGACAGCAGGTGCCGCTCTTCATTGCGGATGGCAAAGAGTGTGGTCAGCATCACGGCTGCAATCGCCATGATGAAGAACCACGGATTGAGCGTCGCCAGCCCAAAGCCGATCATCATCAAGGTGTAGCCGAGATAGATCGGATTGCGCGTGAAGCGGAACGGACCGTAGGTGACCAGGCATGTGGCTGATCGGTAGGGCATGACCGCCGTATGCCGATCGAGCAGCGTTTTGACGGCCCAGAGGGCCAGCCAGATCGCAACGATAATCAGGGCGCCGCCGCTGATCCAGGGAAACCAGCCGTGGCCATGTGCCACCGGAATGGGAAAATGTCGCGCCAGTAGAAGCGCCGCAAGAGTGGCGACCCCGTAGAGAAGGGCCGGCCATGGGAAGTTCAGCGGCTTGGCACGATAGGCATTCATGTCCTAGTCCCCTGATTGCACGTTCATTGTGCATTGCTGCGCGATTCGCGCAATGCGTTCATCGCTGCTGACGTTGATCTCTCCCCTGTTCAGGCTGTCGAACAGGTTCTGTTCCACCAGACGGTCGAGGGTACAGCCGCAGAAGCTGTCGCACGGCACGGCAGGATTTCCCTGGTTGCAGGCCGCAACGCAATTGCTGCGGTAGGCTTCCTTGGGATCCGGCAGTGTCGGCGGAGAGATCAGCGAGAAGAGATAGACCAGTCCGATGAGCACGGGCTGGTGAATGAGGTATATGGCCAGACTGTGACGGCTGCCGAAGACGAGGGGCGTCATCCACAGCCGCCCCTTGCCATCTGTGGAGGGCCGGCTTGCAAGCGCGGATACCAGCCGCGCGTGGAAGAGCTTGGCGGCACCAAGGCCGAGCAGAAACGGCCCGAGCCACGGCAACAGCGGCACGTAGTCGTTGGACCGTGGCAGCGTCTCGGACAGACCGACCCACCAAAGCCAAGGCGCATCGAAGATCGGCGAGCGCAGATAGAAGGGTGCCGCGATGGCCGCGGCGGCTGCGGCGAACGAAACGACGGCAGGAAGCCTGAGGAATATCAGACCGATCAGGCTTGCCGCGGCGATCGCATGCAGGATGCCGAAAAAGATGAAGGTGTCCGGGAAGGCAAAATAGGTGGCAATCGTGATCAGCGCTGCGGCGCCGGCGATCTTGGCGAAACGGCGCAGGAACGCATTGATGCGGATCGTCGGCCATTGTCCGAGCACGAGGCTGTAGCCGGCAAGAAACAGGAAGCTGCTGGCAATTAGCCGCGCAAAAATCTTCCAGCCGCCGGTGCCGGCCGTGCCTGCTGCGACATAGCCGAAGAACTCGAGGTCCCAGACGAAGTGATAGGTCGCCATGGCAAGCAGCGCCACGCCGCGCGCGACATCGATGAAGGCGAGCCGCCTGCCTGTCGGTTTCGCCGGGGTCTCTGCTGCCGGTGCGGTCACATGGATATCGGACATGGGCATTCGCCATCCTGTTGGCGTGAGGAAGAGTGGCAGGCCTGGCTTGCGCCAGGCACGCGTCCTTGATTGCTGATGGAACGCCGCGGCTGCGATCCGCAGCCGTCCGGCGCGCCGGTTGCGCGGACTGTCAGGGTGTTGCGTCCTTGAGGAGCGCGGAACGCGCTTCCGAGAAGAACTGTCTGCGGGTCAAGACGAAGATGACGAAGACGGTGAGCGCCACGAACACGTAGGGGCTGATGAACCAGCCGAGATAGCCGATCGAAAGAAAGATCGCCCGGAGACCGGCGTTGAAGTGCTTGGCGGCAAGCACGTTCATGCGGATCGCCCGTTCGGCCGCCTTTTCCGCCGCATGTCGATCCCGCTGCATGTCGGCGGTCATCGGGATGCCACCCATCAGGATCGAGCAATAGTTGAACAGCCGGTAGGACCAGCCGAACTTGAAGAAGGAGTAGCCGAAGAGGCAGGTGAGGCCGCCGACCTTCAGCTCGAACGCCGTGCGCCCGCCATGGAAGACATAGGGCATGTCGGCAAAGATCATCTGCGCCTGTTCGGTAGCGCCGAGCAGTGCGAAGCAGCCGCCGAGCGCGAAGATGGTCGTTGAAGCGAAGAAAGCGGTGCCGGCCTGGAGCCCCGCGATGATCTGCGTATCGATCATCTTCAGGTCTCGGTTGAGGGAATTGCGGATCCAGCGGCCGCGATGCTCGTTCATGAGGCGCGTAAGACTCACGCGTTTGAAGCCGCGCGTGCCATCGGTCGCCCAGCTGAAACCCGCCCAAAGCAGGATAAACACGACAAGCGCTATGTAATCTTCGAAGGTCATACACGTGTTTTTGGCATGGCTTTTGGAAATTGCAAGGTGGCCGGGGTGGCGTCGGAATCCGCGACGCGTCAACTACTGTGATGAAATTGCGGCGGAATTTCTTCCCGGCCGTACCGACCATTTGTGCGGTTTTCACCAGGATCCTGTGTTCGGTCGCACGGGCTTGACACCTTTCCGCCACATTCCCCCATTGCGCATTTACGCTTTCTTCAATATGCATGGCCCCAGACGCGGGCGCCCACTGTGCTGCCCGCGGCCGTTGAGAGTGTTTTCGGAGACATCATGGACAATACAATTCAGAAGTCTTGCTGGGGCGTAACTGCACGCGCCGTGGCTGGTTTCGCTGGCGTTCTTGTTCTTGCTTATCTTTTCGGCGGCCTTTGATATCTAGTATCTAGAAAAGTCCACTGATTGACGGCGCGGCTTCCCAAAAGCCGCGCCGTTTTTGATTCCAGGCAACCAGTGGCGCTACCCGGAGCCCTTGCGGGAGGTCAATGTCGCACGGACGGGATCGAATGTCGGTTGACCGCCTGACGGCCTGCTATGGGATCGCTTAGGCTTCGTTCCTATATCTGCTTGCGGATCTCCTTAAATCGGCACCGATCAAGGCGTAAAATCCACCAGCAAATAAGAGGGTATCACGCCGGTTCGCATAGACTTCGAAGCGTGGTATCGAGGCAATCGTGAATGCGGTGCCGGGCGATCATGCCCGTGCGTCGCGGGTCAGTCTCCGGGGCAGGCAGCTTATGTTTCTTTCCGTCTTCGACGTGTTCAAGATTGGTATCGGGCCTTCGAGCTCGCATACGATGGGGCCGATGTCGGCCGCCAATCGCTTTCTCGATCTCATCCTTTCCGACGACTGGCCACGTCCGTCCCATGCCTCCGTTGCGGCGATCAAGGTGAGCCTGCACGGTTCGCTCGCCCACACCGGCATCGGCCACGGAACGGGCAGGGCGGTGATCCTCGGACTCGTTGGCGAACGCCCGGATCTCGTCGATCCGGATCGTATGGATGCCCTCATCGATGAGGTCGAACGCACGGGCCGCATTACACCGCCGGGTCATCCGTCCTACGAATTCCAGCCGAAGACCGATCTGGTCTTCGACAAGAAGGTGCCGTTGCCCGGCCATGCCAACGGCATGTCGTTTTCTGCCTTCGACCGTGACGGCCGGCTGCTGTTGAAGCGGATCTACTATTCGATCGGCGGCGGCTTCGTCGTGACCGACACGGAACTTGAGGCCATGCGCGCCTCGAAGAACAAAGCGACGGGCGTCAAGGTGCCGTTCCCGTTCTCCTCGGCCCAGGAAATGCTGGACATGTCTGCGCGCTCCGGCTTGACGATTGCGCAGATGAAGCGGGCGAACGAAGAGGCGACGATGTCGCCGGACGAGCTGAACGCCGGGCTCGACCGCATCTGGGGCGCCATGAGCAATTGCATCGACCGGGGCTTGAGCCAGGACGGCATCATGCCCGGCGGCTTGAAGGTTCGCCGCCGCGCCCGCTCGATCCACGACAAGCTGCAGGAGGAGTGGCGTTCCAACAAGGCCAATCCTCTGCTCGCCAACGATTGGCTGAGCGTCTACGCAATGGCGGTCAACGAGGAAAATGCCGCCGGCGGCCGCGTCGTCACTTCGCCCACCAACGGTGCCGCAGGCGTGGTGCCGGCGACGATCCGCTACTACATGCATTTCCATGACGACGCCGACCAGGAAGGCATTCGCGACTATCTGCTGACGGCTGCCGCGATCGGCGGCATCATCAAGCACAACGCCTCGATTTCCGGCGCTGAGGTCGGCTGTCAGGGCGAAGTCGGCTCGGCGTCCGCGATGGCGGCGGCGGGCCTTGCTGCCGTTATGGGCGGTACCCCCGAGCAGATCGAAAATGCCGCCGAGATTGCACTCGAACATCACCTCGGCATGACCTGCGATCCTGTGGCCGGCCTCGTGCAGGTGCCCTGCATCGAGCGCAATGCGCTTGGCGCGGTCAAGGCGGTGACGGCCGCTTCTCTGGCGCTCAAAGGTGACGGCAAGCATTTCGTGCCGCTCGACGCCTGCATCGAGACGATGCGGCAGACGGGCGTCGACATGAACGAGAAGTACAAGGAAACATCGACTGGCGGTCTTGCGGTCAACGTTGTCGAATGTTGAGGCTTTCAAGCCTCTCGAAGCCCAGACGCCGGTATATCGACCGGACGTATTGCGGTGATTGTGGATGAACGACGTCTGGCCGCTTGACCGCAACGGCCGGACGGGTGTTCAAAAAAAGCCATGTCTCTACATCTCATAAAGCTTTGCGTCGGAGCGGAATCGATCGAGGACCTGCGCGAATGGGTTTCGCGCAAGGCGATGGCGGCCATGGCCGCCGGCCTCGAGCCGCATTCGTTCCACACGACGCGCATGGTGCCCAAACGCGTGGAGGAGTTGCTGGAAGGCGGCTCGCTCTACTGGGTGATCAAGGGCAGCGTGCAGGCGCGCCAGCCGCTCATCGGCATCGAGACCTTTACCGACGGCGAAGGTATCGGCCGTTGTAATCTGCTGCTGGGCCCGGAAGTGATCGAAACCGAACTGCAGCCGCGTCGCGCGTTTCAGGGATGGCGTTACCTGACCGACAAGGACGCCCCGCGCGACCTGGCGTCGCTATCGGGCGGCGGCTCCGAGATGCCGCTCGAACTGCGGCGCGAACTGGCCGAACTCGGGCTTCTCTAGAAGTCCTATGCCGCGGGCATTTTGCTGAGCTCTTGGCAATCGAGCGGCAACCAACGCGTCCTTGAAGGTGTCGCCTGCTTTCGCACTCTTCTGCGCGCGCGAAACGGTCCTACCGAGGCCGCACCATCATCCAGCCAGAAAGCAAAAAGGCGGCCGTGGCCGCCTTTCGAACTGTGAATGTTCAGGTGATCCGCATCTTCAGCGGATGGCGCCGGTTTGGCGCCGTCACGTGAAGGTGGATGCCCGCGCGCGGCTGGGTCGAGCGCCAGGCTCGAGCTCCGTGCGTCAAAAGCATGCCGACGAGATCGCGTGTCTTGGCCTTTGATCGATTGAGGCCGAGATCGGCGATGCGCATGGCCGCCTCGTGCAGGGGGTGCAGATTGATGCGCGACGGTTTAGCCCGTCGCCCCGGCAGCGGGGTGACACCCGGAACGTTCTCGTTCATTGCCATGTTTAACCTCGTTACGCTGTACAAATCCGAGGAAGGCGGCCGGAAAACAAACACATCCGGCCGCCAAATTTCGTCGTTACTGCTGGCTGGCCCAGCAGGAGATGCCTTTCTTCTTCAAGGCCTTGCAGGCGTTGACTGCCGAATTCTGGTCATCGAAGCCGCCGAAGCGGGCGCGGTATACCTGGCCGAAGGCGACGGTGAACGGCTGCGCGTTGCGCAGTGCCTTGCCACCCTTGTCCTTGGCGTTGCCGAGCAGCGTCATGGCCTGATCCTTGTCCGGAGTGGCACCGATCTGGATCACCCAGCCCTGCGGCTGCGCCGGCATCGGCTCGGCCTTTGCGACTTCAGCAGGCTCTGCCTTGGCAACAGCCTCTGCCTTCTTCGGCACGGAATTGGTGATCTGGGTGTCGACCATCGCTGCGGTCGCAGGCTGGCGAAGCTTCAGGCTCTGCGCGTCGAGCGTGTTGGGAACGATTTTCGGAGAAAGGACAGGGTTGTCCGATGCACGCTTGTTGCCGGCATAGGCCATCTGCACGCTGCTGGCGCTTTCGCCGTTGTAGCGGAAATCCGGAACGGGACCGGTGTTGGGCAAGTCATGGCCAGTGGCGACGGCTGCGACGACCGGCGTCTCGGCAACGGGCGCTGCGGCTGCAACCTGGGTCTCTTCGGCCGGAACGGGGGTCGGCTTCGTCTCGGCAATCAGGTTGCCGTTGCCGCGACGCGATGCGTCCGGCATGTACTTCGCGACCAGGCGGCGCATCTGTGCATCGCGGCTGGCGCCCGAGGTGCCGCCCATGACGACGGCGACGATGCTACGGCCGTCGAGCTGGGCCGAGGTCACGAGGTTGAAGCCGGAAGCGCGCGTGTAGCCGGTCTTGATGCCGTCGACGCCGCGCACATTGCCGAGCAGGCGGTTGTGGTTGCCGATGGTCTGCTTGCCGAAGCGGAAGCTGCGCGTGGAGAAGTAGTCGTAATACTGCGGGAAATGCTGGCGAAGCGCGAGCCCGAGGCGGGCCTGGTCGCGTGCGGTCGTGCGCTGTTCCGGATTTGGCAGGCCGTTGGCGTTGCGGTACGTCGTGCGCGTCATGCCGAGCGCGCGCGCCTTGTTCGTCATCATGCGGGCGAAGCGTTGCTCGGAGCCGCCGAGATACTCGCCAAGTGCCGTGGAGGCATCGTTGGCCGACCGTGTAACGAGCGAAAGGATCGCCTGTTCGACGGTGATCGACTGGCCGGCGCGCACGCCGAGCTTCGACGGGGGTTCCGCGGACGCATTTTTCGAGAAGGGAATCTGCGTGGACTTGCTGATCCGACCGGCTTCGAGCGCCTCGAAGGTGAGGTAGAGCGTCATCATCTTGGTGAGAGACGCCGGATAGCGCAATTCGTCGGCATCCTCGCCATAGAGGACCTTGCCGGTCTTGGCATCGACGACGATGCCCGAATATTTGGGATTGGCGTAGGTCGACGCCGCAAAGCCGGGCAACACAAAGGCGACCGAGGCAATGGTGCCTGCCAGGACGACCCGCTTTACCATCTTTGAAAGAGCGCCGAACGGGCGCTTCGCGAGATCAAAAAAACCGGTTTGGGACACTACGCTGCTCTTTATTCTCATGTCATGGGGTTGTCCGGACGCCGCCTCCGGGAACGACCGTTCTCGAGACAGTATCGGCATAGCGTTACCAATCGGTTTATGATGAATGATTGGTTTCCGGAATCGGACGCATTCGTACAAAGACAATTCCGGTGTAGCGCAATGATGCGGTGCCTGCCTGCACCACATCAGTTGGACGAAATCAGGGCACGATTCGGCTTTTGATGAAAGCTGTAATCGCGTGGTCGATTTCCTTCCATTGCGGCAACAGTTTATTGGCGAAGCGGTAGAGCACGACGAGGTCCTTGCCGGCATGAATGTCGCGCTGGCAGTCGGCGCTGGTCGATATGGTTTGCGCATCGGATTTCAGACAGCGCACCACGTAGGGCGCCTGGCCTGTCCGCTCCGCAGTATAAAAGACTTCGCCTGCGTAGCTGGAGGCAGCTTTGGTCGCATGTAAAAGCAGTCCGTTCGGCCCGGGGGATGGAGTGCCGTCGAAGACCTGCTTGTAGATCGGCTCCACCCGACCCGACATGTCGCGGGACATCGTGCTTTGCGAAATCTGCAGGAAGATCAGATTTTCAGGCGCGTCGACGTCGTTGAAGAGGTCGCGATTTTCGTCGCTGTAACCTTCAAGGCCGGGCCATGTCAGGTAGACATCGACACGCCCGACGATCGAGGTGGCACGTTGGGCCTCGAAGCGGATCATGTTCGCCGGCAGCCGCAGATGATCCTGTCCGATGAAGATATCGTAGGGCTCCCTGCTGGCGGTGTGACCGGCCAGCGCCAGGTTTTCGCCGAACCATCTTCCCGCGAACGCGATTGCCGCCGTCAGGGCTGCGAGCACAACAACGACCGCCGTCACCCGGTAGATGAAGCGGGCCGACAGCAGCGGCCGGAGTTCCGGTTCGTCTATCCCGTTTGGAGCGTTGCTCATGGTGGCCGTCCCGTCGCGTTGGCCGCGCCCAAGTCGAGTGTCGAGCCCTTGGTTGGCGGCGGACCGAAGTGTGGCGGACGCCGCTTGCCCGACGCTGGTCGAAGACGGTTAACTTTCGATGAATGCCCTATGCCTGCGTGCGTCCGGGGAGACAAGGCCGCATAAAAAAACGGCCGGTTCCGAGGGACACGGAACCGGCCGAGGCTCGGTCTGGACGGGGAAAATGGACTGACCGAGGCCCGTTGGGAGACGTCCGCCGGGTGGCGGCTCGCCTGTGTTTCAGATCTTACTGTGTGCGAACGCTACCGACGGCAACGGTGCGGCCGTCCTGAAGCTTGACCCAGCGGCCGGAATGCTCGGTCGATTGGCGCTTGAGGTAGGTGTATTCGGTATCCGACCACAGCAGCACCTTGTTGCGCATGTTGTCGAGGATGAAGTCGCCGCGGTCGGTGCGAACGGTGAGGACGGCATGGCCGTCGCCATTCGGCTGCAGCACGACGGTGATCAGCAGGTCGGATGCGGAGAAGCCGTTTTCGATCAGCTTGCGGCGCTTCAGGAGGACGTAGTCTTCACAATCGCCGACGGTTTCCGGATAGGACCACTTCTCTTCGACGCCATGGATTTCCATGTCGGTCATCGGAGTGATCGCCTGGTTGACGTCGTAGTTGATCTCGAGAATTTTCTGCCAGCCTTCGCGGGTCAGCACCATCGGGCCGCCATCCTTGCCGTTGGAGGTGCACTCCGACGCATAGATCTTGCAGAACTCGTAGTGGCCGATCGGCGGGTTGGTGGAGCCGGTCACGACCATGTTGGCCGGAAGCGCCTGAGCCGTGCCGAAAAGGCCGCCGGTGAAAAGGACCGCAACCGCGATCAGCTTGGTGATTGTCTTGAGCATGATTGTCTCCCCGTTATGGTTCGACAATGGCACAGACGTTTTTATCGCTCGCGAACTTGCGAGCTAAAAACAAGTACAAATGAAAGTCGTATAAGAATAAAACAAGAATAGAATTTTATTTGTATTTGAACCGAATTTGAATCAAATTTTATCGATTTTAGCTCCGCCCGCTGGTGGAGACGTAATTTGTTAAGCATTTAACCCGCTGTATTTGCTTGGTTATGCGGGAAACGAGCGACTGGGCGGTGCAAAAACTGCGGCGCGGCCACGGCAGGAGATGCGTCTTTGCAGCGTCTGTACTTGCCACTTCAGGAGAGTTTTGACTTGAAATATGCGTTTTCGCTTGAATTCCACCGGAAAAATATTTGCGGACGACGAGAGCATTTTGATCGCGGCGCCGGACTTGTCTCGAAATGATCCAGGCGCGGATGCGGCGCGCTTCTGCTCGCGAATACCGCTCCGGTTGCCACCGATCATCGTGTGTCTTCGGGCTCGGGGACGTAGGGCCTAAGCGAGCACGCCTTTAGCGCGTTCTCTCGGGCGTAGCCGAGCGGAGCGATGTGGGAGCGGGGGTTCTTTGCCGCACAAAAGAAGCACGAAGACGGTTTTATGTCTGAAGGACAGTTCGGGAGATGGGGGCTAGGAGCGTTGCTCAATGCAAGGCGGGTAGCCGAAGGACGGCGCAGGCGCGCCGTTAGAGGAATTCGGTCAGTGCCTCACGGGACTGGATGCCCAAGAACTCGATGGCGCAGCCTTCCTGGAAGTGACGGACGATCCGGCCCTTCATATTTCCCAGGAGGATGGCGGTTCCGATCGGCGGGCGGTTCTCGATGTCGACGGCAGCACCGGACAGCGAAAGGTCGATGATGCGGCACGGGAACTTCTCGCCGGTGTCGAGCGTCAATTCGGTTACCGTTTTGCGCGGCGCAAGGCGATCGTGGCGGCGGTCTTCGGGCAGGCCGAGCTCATGCTTGTTGGCGATCCAGGTGAGCTGGGCCGCGAGCTTCTCGCGCTTGCGCTCGGTCGCGTTGAGCTGGATGACGAAAGCGCCATCGGCGATGCGAGACACCGTGCCTTCGAGGCGACCGACGTGATCGACATAGGCGATGATGCGTTCGCCCGCGCGCGGCTGGGCCGGCGAGGAAAGCAGGACGTCGCCGGGCGACATGTCGATGGCGGTGCACTCGAACTCGTCACGATTGGCAAGCATCAGCCGCCCCGCCAGATTCACGGAAACGCGCTGGAACGCACCTTCGTGGTGCGGTTTCGGAGCGGTATTCTGTGCGTGCTGAAACGAGAACATGATGACTCTGTGGCGACATAGCTTGGCTGGCGGAGCTTAGCCTTTTCAAGTTAATAGAAGGTTCGTCCTCCGGTTGGTCCCTGACATCATCTCGGGACAGTGGGCGCGATCAATCGCGGCGCCCGCCCTCGAGGATGCGGAGATGCCCGAACTGGCGGAATTCGCGCGAAAATGCGCCGGTGGCAGGCGATTTCGCAAAGGCATCGCTCTGTCGTTCGGTTTCCTCGTCGCGAAAAACAGCGGTCCGATCAGGGTCAAGAACCTTCATGCCCGTCGCATCGAGACATTCGATTGAGGTTGCATGCAACCAATACGGGCGGGAAAGAGGTGAGAGGGCGCCAAGGACCCGGTCACTTTCGCCTTCGCTGGAGGCAAGCGGCAAAAGCAGGGTTTCGATATCGACTTCCCGCGCGTCGGCGGTACGGCCCTTGGCCGAAAGCACGAGCGGCACACGGTGCGTCATGACCTGGCCGGTGATGCGCTGCGTTTTCGCCGCCTGGCTGCCGAGCCAGAGCATGCCGAATTGCCGCCCGCGCAGCTCCTGCCCGAAGAGGGCGCACACCTGGGTTCCCGCCAGGCGAAACGAGATGCCGGCATTGCGGTCGCGCTCGAGAATGAACAGGTTCGGCAGCAGCGTTCTGATGTCGGAAGGTTCAAGCTCGTCGCGGCGCGGAAGCTCGCGTTTCCCGCGAATGGTGTTCCAGTATCGGAAAAGCTCCGTCGTCGTATTGCTGCGCATCGCTTCTTTCATTCCATTCCTGCGGCCCGTTGTGTCCCGGTTCGAGACATCTTCGGCCATGCATTTCGGTTCTGAGGATTAAGGAGCGAAAACCGTGCCAGCCGGAAATTAAGGTTAACAAACGGTTTCCGTTGCAGTGCGCCGCCGCAACTGGCAGGGGAGGACATCACTTTACGAAGCGTTGTCTTCGGCACTTGAACTGGAGCTCGGATCTGAGCTTGGCGACCGTTCAGTTTTTGCTGGACGGTCTTTTTTTGTTTGCTTATGGCTGGTCGCCCCAACTCCAGTCCTAATTCCGGTGATGCCATGCCATCGCCGCGATCGCACAGGAATGTGTGGGCCGCATTGAGAGGAGAATACAGCAACCATGGAACGAGATCAGACGGCGACGCCACCGGAAGCAGAGCGCGACAGCGCCGCGAGCCCGGCGCGCGAGCCGGCCTTCAATCTGCCGGCGGGGCTGACTTTCATCCTGCTGTTTCTGATCGCAATCCATGTTCTGCGAACCTACGTGCTGCCGCCGGCGATCGATCAGGAGATCATCTTCAACTTCGCCTTTCTCCCGGCCCGCTACGATCACCCATTGGCCGAGCAGGGGCTTGCCTGGCTGTGGAGCCCCGTCACCTATTCCTTCCTGCATGGAAGCTGGGAGCATCTGATCTTCAACATCTTCTGGATGGTGGCCTTCGGTGCGCCGGTCGTGCGACGGATCGGCATGGGGCGTCTCGCCGTGTTCTGGTGCCTGTCGGCGGCGGCCGCAGTCGCGCTGCATACGGCGTTTCACTGGGGGGAAATGATCGTCGTCGTCGGCGCTTCCGGCGTGGTGTCGGGATTCATGGGGGCTGCCGCGCGCTTCGTCTTCTCGCCGAGCGGACGCATCAGCCGGCAGTTTGCCCATCTCAATCGCCGGCTCGACGTCGGTGAGGCGCTGGCCAACCGCTCGGTCGTGGTCTTCGCCGGTATCTGGTTCCTGACCAATTTCCTGATCGGCCTTGGCATGTTTACCCCCGGCGGAGCGGGCAGTGTCGCCTGGGAAGCGCATATCGGCGGCTTCCTCTTCGGCTTTCTGCTCTTCAGCCTTTTCGATCCGCGTGACTGACGGAGCGAAAGATCGGCGGACGGCGCTTGTGAGCGCTTGATTTCCCCAAGGCGCTGGCGCACCATTTGTTACGGTCGCCCGTGATCCAAAGACTGGGCGACCCGTGTAGGCCGGGAATCGAATGCCATCCGCGTCTGAGGAGCACGCGAGACGGCTTTCGCAAGCGGCCAGGGTACAGGTTCCATCGCCCGACCGTACCGCACGTGAGATGGCTGGACCTATCCCTGCCGACCCGGTGTTGTCGCAACGGGAGATGTGCGCATGTCAGTAAAAGCCATACTCGATGAAAAGGGCCGGAATGTCGTAACGGTCGGCCCTCAGATGACAGTCCAACAGGCTGCCATCCTCTTGCGTGACAATCATATCGGTGCGGTCGTCATCCTCGACGCGGACGATCAGATCGCAGGCATCCTCACCGAGCGCGACATCGTCGCGGCGATTGCCAAGCAGGGTTCGACCTGTCTCGAAAGGCCGGTGGCAGCGGTCATGTGGCAGAATGTCTATTGCTGCACCGAGGACATGTCGGTTCAGACCCTGATGGAAATGATGAGCAAGCTCAGGGCCCGTCACCTGCCGGTGGAAAGGAACGGCCAGCTTGCCGGCATCGTCTCGATCGGTGACGTGATCAAGCATCACATCCGCGCCATCGAGCACGAGACCGAACAGATCAAGGCCTATATCGCCGGCTGAGAGAAAAGGGCGGCATTGCGCCGCCCTCTTAATCCCCTGGGAGCCGCGAAGCACCCGTGTGTTCAGGATGCACCCTGGGCGACCGGCAAAGTGCGCCGCTGCGTATCGCGGCTTTCATGTCGGGCACGCTCCGTCAGCGAACGAGCACTTCCTGCATGCGGCGAATTTCAACCAGCCTCGCTTTTGCCTCGTGGTAGCCACGATCGATGGCTTCGCCCGCGCGATGGAATTCCGAAAGACCGATGTCGTTGAGTTTCGGGTGCAGCGCCAGGTCCGGCGGGTCGCCGGCAAGCCGGGCGCGGGAAATCCGATCCTGAATGATGTTGAAGGCCTGGACCATGACGCTGGTCATACCGAGGCGCGACTGGTGCGGCGCTTCCTTGGCGGGCGCATCCAGGGATTCAGCGCCGGCGCTGTGTTTGACGACGGCCGAGCGGCCATAGAGATCGTAGTTGAGGTTCACCGCGACGACGAGTTGCTGCTCATGGGCGCGGCACACCGAAACCGGAACCGGATTGACGAGCGCGCCATCGATCAGCAAGCGTCCATTCGCCTTAATCGGCTCGAAGATGCCGGGCAGGGCGTAGGAGGCGCGGATCGCGGTGATCAGCGATCCCTTTTCAAGCCACACCTCGTGGCCGCTGTGAACTTCCGTTGCAACAGCAATGAACGGCCTGTCGAGGCCTTCGATGCTGAGGCCTTCCAGATGCTCCTGCATGCGCTTGGTGAGCCGCAGGCCGCCGAAAAGGCCGCCGCCGCCGATGGCGAAATCAAGCAGGCCGGCGATCCGGCGTACGGTGAGGGAGCGGGCGAAGGCTTCGAGTTCGTCGAGCTTGCCGGCAAGATAGCAGCCACCGACGAGCGCGCCGATCGAGGTGCCGGCGATCATGCCGACTTCGATGCCTTCTTCGTCGAGCGCGCGCAGCACGCCGATATGGGCCCAGCCGCGCGCGGCACCGCCGCCAAGCGCGATTGCGATCTTCGGTTTTTGCGGAGGTGGCGCCGGTTCAGGTGGCGTTGTCGAAATCGATGTTCCGTCCGGTCCGGACAGATCCGTAATCTGATTGTTACGCGTAAACGTCCAATTCAACATCCGGCACCTCCAACACCGCCGAATACTCCGCAGCGCGACACGTCGATGAGAATGCGCGAAGGTCGCTGTGGCAATTCATCGCTGACTAAACTTCCAGGGGTCGGGATTGATCCTGGAGAGAGGCAATTTCATGCGCGCGTCCTGGGGAGGCTCCGCCAAGCCGGCGCCGGTGCTGGCCTTGTCCGCTTCATTGCTGAAAGACTGGCACCTTTGTCTAAGGTATATCACCGATCCCACCGACGATTGCGGCACGACCGATAAACATTGGATACAGTTTGCAATACAGTTTGGAACGAGATCGTTCCGATTGCGCCGCATCCCTGCTTAAGGATTAGGCGCCCGGTTGGTTTCCAAAATATAAATATAGCATGCACCCGCGCCAAAAAGATGCGCGATGCTTAATTTTTATCATAGATCTCGGCGGGGTCGAAGTGCCTGTGGTCGTCGGTGATTTTGACCGAGGCCTTGCCGTCTTCGGTGCCGACGGTGCGGTAGAAACAGGAGCGGCGGCCGGTATGGCAGGTCGCGTCGTGGCCGGCGACGGAAACCTTCAGCCAGATCGCATCCTGGTCGCAATCGGTGCGGATTTCCTTGACTGTCTGCAGGTTCCCGGAGCTTTCGCCCTTCTTCCAGAGGCTCTTGCGCGAGCGGCTGTAGTAGTGGGCCACGCCGGTCTCGATCGTCAGGGCCAGGGCCTCCGCGTTCATGTGGGCGACCATCAGCAACTCGCCGTCCCTGACGTCGGTGACGACGGCGGTGATCAGCCCCTTTTCATCAAAACGGGGAGTGAAGGCCGGACCGGTTTCCAGTTCGGCCTTGTCTGAGGAGGGAGCGTCGAAGGTGAGCGTCATGGAAAGGCTCCGTCTGTCGGAGCCTTACTTGAAGCCCCTGATCATCGTCATGAACCGCGCCTGCTCGGCCGGTTCCGTCTGGAAGGTACCCGTAAATGTGGTCGTCAGCGTTGTCGAGCCTTGCTTCTGCACGCCGCGCATCGCCATGCACATATGCTCGGCTTCGATCATCACGGCAACGCCACGCGGGGCGAGCGATTCGTCGATCGCCCTGGCGATCTGCGCCGTCATCGATTCCTGCGTCTGCAGTCGGCGGCCGTAAATATCGACCACGCGGGCGATCTTCGACAGGCCGAGCACGCGCCCGTTCGGCAGGTAGGCGACATGTGCCTTGCCGATGATAGGCACCATGTGGTGCTCGCAATGCGAATAGAACGGGATGTCCTTGACGAGCACCATATCGTCGTAGCCGGCAACCTCCTCGAAGGTGCGGCCAAGCACGTCTTCGGCAGCCAGATCGTAACCGCTGAAAAGCTCGCGGTAGGACTTGGCCACGCGCGCGGGCGTATCCAAAAGCCCCTCGCGCTGCGGGTCTTCGCCAGCCCAGCGCAAAAGAACGCGCACCGCTTCCTCGGCCTCCTTCTGGGTGGGGCGGCCGCTCGCATCGTCGAGCACAGGAAAATTCTTCACTATGGCATCCATAATGGCCTCTTTTAGCAATACGGGATTGCTTGACGTTTTATCTTTCGGACAACTCGCCACTGGCCATTCGCCTAACCCTGCAGGCTTGGGTTCCGTTGGCGGGCTCCGGGGCTTTCCGGTCCTGGCTTAGCAGTGCACTGGACCTTCCGGCACGGTTTCCCAAACAACAGGCGACATTGTTCCTCTTGCGGAACTGTCGCCCCAACACGACATAGCATATAGTATGGTGCCACAGAGATGAAAGAGGCGGAGCGTGTCGCGTCGTGCTTTTTTCCCGTCTACCGGAGAAAATCATGCGTCGATCACTCAAAACCGCGAAAAATCAGTCGGATCGCGTCAAATGATGGATGACATCTACAACAGCCGAATTCTCGAATTCGCCGGCAACATTCCCCGTATCGGGACGCTCGGCGATGCCGATGCGGACGCGACGGCGCATTCCAAGCTGTGCGGCTCCAAGGTGCATATCTGGCTGAAGATGGATGGCGACGTCGTCACCGATTTTGCCCATGACGTCAAAGCCTGCGCGCTCGGCCAGGCGTCGTCCTCGATCATGGCGCGCCATGTCGTCGGCGCCGGTGCTGAGGAGATCCGCCAGGCGCGCGAAGACATGCTGGCTATGTTGAAAGCGGACGGTGAGGGGCCTTCGGGCCGTTTCGAGGACATGCGCTTCCTGCGTCCGGTGAAGGACTACAAGGCGCGCCACGCATCGACCATGCTAACCTTCGATGCGGTCGTCGATGCCATCGAGCAGATCGAGGCCAGGCGACTGCTCGCGGCCGTCTGAGATGTGCGGCGAACCGAATTGCCGGCACGCTGCACATGAAAAGGCAGCGTCAGCGGTCCGTGGCCGAAACTGGTCGGGTCCCTTTCGCAAGACCCCCGGGCGGCTCTTAGGCATGGCGCTCATCCGCGCCTATCAGCTCACGCTTTCGAGCTTTATCGGCAATTCGTGCCGACACCTGCCGACCTGTTCGGAATATGGCTATGAGGCGATTGCCCGCCATGGCTTCTGGGCCGGAGGCTGGATGACGCTGTTTCGCGTGGCGCGCTGCGGGCCGGGCGGAACGCATGGTTTCGATCCCGTGCCGGAGCGGCTTGAACCGCGCCTCGTATGGTACGCGCCGTGGCGCTTTTGGCGGCCGCGGCCGAAGATTGGATGACCGCCATGCCTATGCCGATGGAGTATCGTCAGGCTTCCTTAGACTTCGAGCGCTTCCTTCTCGATGCCCGCGACTTGGCCGGGCTGCAGACGACGAACCAGGCCTATACGATGGTCCAGGCGGTACTGCAGACGTTTCGGCGCCGGCTCGATATCGAGGATGCCATTCTGTTTGCCGACATCCTGCCGCCTGTCATCCGGGCGATCTTCGTTGCCGAGTGGGACCTTGAAGAGCCGCGGCTCCCGTTTTCGGGTCGTATCGCCATGACCCGCGAGGTACAGGCGCTGCGCCCGGATCACAATATTTCCCCGGACAGCGCCATTGCAGACGTCGCTGGCGCCTTGCGTCGCAACATCGACGAGGCGAAACTCGACCGGGTGCTCGCCCGGCTGCCGGCGGGCGCAGCGGATTTCTGGCGCGCCTAACAAGGGGAATGATGAACAGCTACGTCGCCTTGCTTTACAGCATCGTTCTCGGGCCTGGCCGCCGGGTCGTCATGGCTGACCTCAAGAAGATGGCGGAAGGGCTCGGCTATCAAGCGCCGCGGACGTTGGTCGCAACGGGTAATCTGGTGTTTCAGACCGGACAAACGTCCACTCGGAACCTCGAAATGCCGCTTGAGAAGGCCTTTGCCGAGACGTTTGGCCGGCACGTCGACATTCTTGTCCGGTCGGGCGCCGATTGGCAGACGCTTGCCGCAGCCAATCCCTTCCATAAGGAGGGCGAGGCGGACGCGACGCAGGTTCATGTCCGGGTGATGCGCGAACCTTTGACGGAAGCGGCGCTCGAAGGGCTTCGGCGCTACTGCACCGCCGGCGAGCGGCTGGCGATCGTCGATGGCGATCTCTGGGTGCATTTCCCGGGCAAGGCGAGCGAATCGAAGCTGCTCGGCGCCATGACCACCAAGCGGCTGGGCATCGGGACGTTCCGCAACTGGAACACCGTGAAGGGGCTTTGCGAGATGCTGCGCAGCTAGCGTCCGCCGCAGCCTTTGCCTTTACTCACTTTCGAAAACCCTTTATCAGGCTACGGCGTGTTTCCGCGGGTCGTCCTCCGGCTCGGGGAAAAACACGCAGCAATCCAAAGCACTACAGCGATCTCTGCGCGTCTGACGGATGCGACGCTGTATCGTCAATTCACCGGCCTTGCCGGTCAACCATACCACCCGCATTCGTTGGCGGGACTGGATAGGAGATCACTATGTCGAATCCTGTTTCCCTTACATTTCCTGATGGCTCGGTGCGCGAATATCCCTTCGGCACGACCGGCCGCGACGTGGCAGAATCGATTTCGAAGTCGCTCGCCAAGAAGGCGGTTGCGATCACGCTCGACGACGAGCTGCGCGATCTGTCCGATCCGGTGACCAATGGTCGCCTCGAAATCGTCGTTCGTGACGACAAGCGCTCGCTCGAACTGATCCGCCACGATGCCGCGCACGTGATGGCGGAGGCCGTTCAGGAACTGTGGCCGGGAACGCAGGTGACCATCGGCCCGGTCATCGACAACGGCTTCTATTACGACTTTGCCCGCAACGAGCCCTTCACGCCCGACGACCTGCCGCTCATTGAAAAGCGGATGAAGGAGATCATCGCCCGCAACAAGCCTTTCACCAAGGAAGTCTGGTCGCGCGATAAGGCCCGCCAGGTGTTTGCCGACAAGGGCGAGGCCTACAAGGTCGAACTCGTCGACGCGATCCCCGAAGGGCAGGATCTCAAGATCTACTATCAGGGCGACTGGTTCGATCTTTGCCGCGGCCCGCACATGGCCTCGACCGGCCAGATCGGCACCGCCTTCAAGCTGATGAAGGTGGCCGGCGCCTATTGGCGCGGCGACAGCAACAACGCGATGCTGACCCGCATTTACGGCACCGCCTGGCACACCCAGGAAGAGCTCGACCAGTACCTGCACGTGCTCGCTGAAGCCGAAAAGCGCGACCACCGTCGCCTCGGCCGCGAAATGGACCTGTTCCATTTCCAGGAAGAAGGCCCGGGCGTCGTCTTCTGGCATGGCAAGGGCTGGCGCATGTTCCAGACGCTGGTTGCCTATATGCGTCGCCGGCTCGCCAACACCTATCAGGAAGTCAACGCGCCGCAGGTGCTCGACAAGTCGCTCTGGGAAACCTCGGGTCACTGGGGCTGGTACCGGGACAACATGTTCAAGGTGACCGTTGCCGGTGACGAGACCGACGACGAGCGCATCTTTGCGCTGAAGCCGATGAACTGCCCGGGCCATATCCAGATCTTCAAGCATGGCCTGAAGTCCTATCGCGAACTGCCGGTGCGCCTCGCCGAGTTCGGCAACGTTCATCGCTACGAGCCGTCGGGCGCCCTGCACGGGCTGATGCGCGTGCGCGGCTTCACCCAGGACGACGCGCATGTCTTCTGCACTGACGAGCAGATGGCGGAAGAATGCCTGCGCATCAACGACCTCATCCTCTCGGTCTACGAGGACTTCGGCTTCAAGGAAGTCGTGGTCAAGCTCTCCACCCGTCCGGACAAGCGCGTCGGTTCCGACGAGCTCTGGGATCGCGCCGAAAGCGTGATGACGGACGTCTTGAAGACGATCGAGGCGCAGTCGGAAGGCCGAATCAAGACCGGCATTCTGCCGGGCGAGGGCGCCTTCTACGGTCCGAAGTTCGAGTACACGCTGAAGGACGCGATCGGTCGCGAATGGCAGTGCGGCACGACCCAGGTCGACTTCAACCTGCCGGAGCGTTTCGGTGCCTTCTACATCGACAAGGAATCCGAAAAGCGTCAGCCGGTGATGATCCACCGCGCGATCTGCGGCTCGATGGAACGCTTCCTCGGCATCCTGATCGAGAACTTCGCCGGCCACATGCCGCTCTGGGTTTCGCCGCTGCAGGTCGTCGTCGCGACGATCACTTCGGAAGCCGACGACTACGGTCGCGAGGTTGCCGAACTCCTGCGTGACGCAGGGCTGACTGTAGAGACCGACTTCCGCAACGAGAAGATCAACTACAAGGTCCGCGAACATTCGGTCACGAAGGTTCCGGTCATCGTGGTCTGCGGCAAGCGCGAAGCCGAAGAGCGCTCGGTCAACATCCGCCGTCTGGGCTCGCAGGCCCAGACCGCCATGTCGCTCGACGAGGCGATTGCATCGCTTGCGCTCGAAGCCATGGCGCCGGATCTCAAGCGCAAGGCAGAAAAGAAAGCTCGGGGTTGAGACCCCGAGCACTTGCTTTGTCAGCAAACTGTCATATTAGCGGAATATCCGGATAAGATCGTATCCATCGGAGATTTCCGTGCAGTTCAAAGAGCTGTCCTACGCCAATGAGAACGACCGGCGCCTGAAGCGCTGGTTCATTCGCTCCATGGAAGGCCTGTCGGGCCGCAACCGCTATGCCAAGCTTTATACGCGCTGGCGGTCCGACATCGTCGGCAAGAGCGAGCGCGTCTTCGGGGAGATGTTGCAGCTCATCGATGTGACGCTGCAGACAAAAGGCGAGTGGCCGCCGCGGAACCTGCCCGATACGCCGATCGTCATCATTGCCAATCATCCTTTCGGCATCGGCGACGGCATCGCCGTGCTGGCGCTTGCCGAACAGCTCGGCCGTCCCTTCCGCGTCCTCATCAACAACGAACTGCTGAAGGTGCCGGAAATGGCGCCTTACTCGCTGCCGGTATCGTTCGAAGAGACGAAGGAGGCGCTAGCGGTCAACATGGCGACGCGCCATGAGGCGCTGCGACTGCTCAAGGAAGGCGTGACCATCGTCATCTTCCCGGCCGGCGGCGTGGCGACCGCGCCGAAGGGTTTCGGCCGGGCCGAGGACCTGCCGTGGAAGATCTTTCCGGCAAAGCTCATTCAGGCGGCGCGGGCGAGCGTGATCCCGATCTACTTCGAAGGACAGAACGGGCCGTTCTTCCATCTGGCGAGCAAGATTTCACTGACGCTGAGACTGTCGCTCTTGATCCGCGAATTCCGGCGTCTGTCGGGAACGACGATCGCGGCGCGCATCGGCGGCGTTCTCACGCCCGAAGATCTCGGTGCCTGTGGTGATCGCAAGGACCTTTTGGCGCGCATCTATGAAGCGGTCTTTTCCATGGCGCCGCCGCGTCGGCGGTTCATGCGACGGGCAGGCTGACGTTAGGTCAACTGCGTTCCGTCACGTCGAAGCTCAGTCCTGTGCTTCCGACACAACGCTCGCATTGGTGTTCGCATTGTTGCCGCCGCTGCTGAGCAGCACTTCCACGTCCATGTTGACGCCGGCCTTCACGGTGAAGTCGCGCTCGTAGATCTTGTCCTTGTAGCGCGCCACGGCGGAATAGCTGCCTTCGAGCAGAACCTGCGTCGGGAAGGCGCCGTTGGCTTCGCTCACCGTATCGCCGGCGGAGGTGAGGATCGTCCAGGCGGTGTTGGCGATCGCTTCGCCGCCCGGTTCCGAAACCAGCTTGAGCGTGAGCTTGGCGGCGCGGTGCTGCATGGTTGCTTCGGTCAGCTTGCCCGCTTCGACCTGGATGTCTGCCGCGGTCGAGGCGTTGGTCGTGCCGCCATAGCTGGAGGTCACGTGATAGGTTCCGGCACCCAGCCGGACCACCGTGTTCGGCTTGACGTCCTCGACAATGAGCGCCCGTTCGCCGTCGCTCTTGGTGTCGGCGGAATAGACGTCGAAGCTGAGTTCGGCCGGTGGGATGCGCACGTCGCTGCCGGAGACGGCATTGAGCTTCATGCCGCCGGCATCAAGCACCAGCACCTGCTTGTCGAGCGCACCTTGCTCCGGCACGCGGACCTTGCGCGTGGCCGAGGCGCGTCCGAAGGAGACATTGACGAAATATTCGCCCGGCACCAGATTGAACGCTGTCGAGCCGCCTTCCGACGTTGCGAGAAGCGGCAGCTTGCCGTCGCTTCCGGGGATCGGGCTGAACACACGCCAGGTGAGCCCAGCCTCCACTGGGCCGCCTTTTTCGGTCAGCAGCGCCTCGAGCTTGATATCCTTCAGCGTGCCGTCCGCCAGCGGATCCGATGTCATCGGGCTGAAGCCCGTCAGCTTCGGCATCTTGCGCGGGCCGGCGATCGAGGGGAAACTTTCAAACGCCTGGGTCGCATCCTCTGCGAACACATTTCCCGTAGCGGTGCCGGCGACAAGGATCGCAAGACCGGTCTGAAGGAAAATACGAGAGAGTGCACGCATGAGAACAGTTGACTTCCTGACTGAGTGACTCCACTTGGGACGCCGGTATGGCATTTTCGTGGCTGCCTGTGGGGCGGCAAATTAGTGGAATTCATCTGACATGAAAACCGAAATTAAGCTCGTCGACTACCTGACGTCCCGTCGCTCCATCCCCGCTTTCCAGATGGGAGGTCCCGGTCCCGGCAAGGCCGAGGTCGAGGAAATGCTGAAGCTTGCTTCGCGCGTGCCGGACCACGGCAAACTCGCGCCCTGGCGCTTCATCGTCTATCGCGGCGAGGAGAGGGTACGCATCAGCGCCAAGCTGAAGGCAATGGCGCTTGAGCTGAAGCCGGATCTGTCGGAAGAGATGATCAAGGTGGAGGAAACCCGCCTGTCGCGTGCGCCTGTGGTCGTTGCCGTCGTCAGCACCGCCGCGCCGCATTTCAAGATCCCGGAATGGGAACAGGTCATGTCCGCTGGTGCCGTCTGCCTCAACCTGCTGATGGCCGCCAACGCCCTCGGTTACGCATCCAACTGGCTGACCGAGTGGTATGCTTTCGACGAGCGCGCCTATCCGCTGCTGGGCGTGAAGCCGGGCGAGAAAATTGCCGGCTTCATCCATATCGGTACCGCCATGGTGCCACCGACGGAGCGGCCGCGGCCGGAGCTGGCCGAGATCGTCACCTGGGTTGGCGAGGAAGCCTGATGTTTTACGATACGACCTCGAACAGTCACGGTCTGCCGCATGATCCTTTCAAGGCGATTGTTTCGCCGCGGCCGATCGGTTGGATTGGCACGCGGTCGGCCGAGGGCGCGCTGAACCTCGCGCCCTATTCCTTCTTCAATGCCATCAGCGACCGGCCGAAGCTCGTGATGTTTTCATCGAGCGGCTATAAGGATTCGGTTCGCAACATCGAGGCAACCGGCGAGTTCACGGCGAGCTTCGCCAGCCGTGACCTGGCGGCCGCCATCAACAAGACGTCGATCCCGGCGCCGCATGGCGAGAGCGAATTCGAGATCGCCGGATTGACGCCGGTCGACGGCGCGCTGGTTGGGGCGCCGTTCGTCGGTGAAGCCTATGCCGCGCTCGAATGCCGGATGACCGAGATGTTCCAGCCCAAGGATCTGGATGGTGCATTGTCCGACAACTACGTCGTCATCGGCCAGGTCGTCGGCATCCACATTCGCGAAGACGCGATCCGCGATGGCCGTTTCGACATGGCGACGGTCAAGCCGCTCGCCCGCCTCGGCTACATGGACTATTGCGACGGCGGTGACGTCTTCCAGATGACCCGCCCGACGCGCTGACGGTTACCGCGCCGGCTGGGCGTCATACGCTGCCGGCGATGACTGCTTGCTCGGGCGAGCGGCAGACGACCGAAGCGAATCCGTCGTTCCTGCTTTGTGAAAGCGCCCAGCGTGTGGCTGCCGCATCGGCGGTGGGCGGCAGCACCTCATAGGCGCGGATGCCGGCCTCGTGGGCCCTTAGCACCACATTGGCGCGACCCGCGAGCACGGGCGCGGCCACGCCCTGATGCGCGGCACTCGCCGGCTCCTTGCAGCCGACTGCCTTTGCCAGCGCCGAGCCGTTGAAGATCAATCCTTCCAGTCGCTGCGAGCACCCCGCCAGTGTGTGCGGCGACAGCAGGCCTTCGGGTGCTGCGCCGTATTCGGCGTAAATCCGGGTGCGATTGGCTGGAAGGCCAATCCTTGCTTCGGCAACCCGCAGCATCACGTCGAGCTTCTGTATGTCCGCGCGGCCGCGGCATCCGGTAAGCACGACGCCATCGATGCCGCTATCAAGCAGCCAGTGTACGTCGTCTTCATGGAGCAGCCCGACCGGTTCCACACAGGCGAGCAGCGCGAGATCGCGTCCTTCCATCCGGGCGAGGCCAAGACGCGTTTCGCGGCCGAGGCCGGCAGTCAGGATCAGCCCAGCCAATGTGTTGAGAACGCTCACGTCCAGGCTAAGCGCGTCGTCGTCCGCAAACAGCAGCGGCCTTATGGTTTGGAGGCGGTTAACAGACATGGTGAACCAATCTTAAACCTTTGCTCGCTAGGCTCAGAACATCGGTGGCATTGGCGTGGTCTAGTGGGGCGTAGGTGATCATACAAGCATTTCTTCGCTGGGTGGAAACGGCGAGAACAGGCGAACGCATTCGCGCCGCCAGCGCGCTCGGCCGCGCCTATGTCGATGCGCAACTGAATGGCCTCGATCGTCGCGCCGCCGAGATGGCGATGACCTTTCTGCTGGACGATCCGTCGCCCAAAGTTCGCCTTGCCTTGGCCGAAGTCCTTTGCGGTTGCTCTTCCGTGCCGCGCGCCATCATTCTTGGTCTTGCAGGGGACCAGCCTGAAATTGCCTATCTCGTCGTTTCGCATTCTCCCGTCCTGACCGACGACGACCTGGTCGACCTCGCGGCTCGGGGAACGCTGGAGACCCGCGCGCTGATCGCGGCGCGCAGTTTCGTTTCGCGCGGGGTCGCCGCTGCGATCGCCGAAATCGGCGACGAAGACGAAATGCTGATCCTGCTCGAAAACCCCGGCGCTCTTCTGTCGCGCCGTTCGCTGAAGCGCATTGCCGAGCGTCTTGGCCATTCGGCTTCGGTTCGTGACCTGCTTCTTGCGCGCGACGACCTGCCGAGTGCCGCCCGCCACGCGCTTGTCGAAGAAGTCGGTGCAGCACTTGCCGCCTTCGGCCTCGTACAGGTGACGATTGGAGAAGGTCGCGTGCAGCGGGTCACCCGTGAAGCCTGCGATATCGCTGCCGTCGGCATGGTTGGAACGACAGCCGTCGAGGAGCTGCCGGACCTCGTCACGCATCTGCGCGAGACCGGCCGCCTGACGCCCGCCTTCCTGCTGCATGCGCTCGTGACCGGCCGTGCAGAGTTTTTCTCGGCCGCAATCGTCGACCTCTCCGGCGTCAGCGAAAAACGCGTGCGCTCCATCCTGTCCGGTGGGCGCGTCCACTCGATCCGTGCCCTGTTCGAAAGCGCCGGGCTCGGCCGCGACGTCAGCGAGACGTTTGCGACAGCGGTCCTCCTGTGGCGTCAGGACGGGCCGGGTTCAATCGGCGGCCACGCGACGGTCTCGGCCGAACTGCTCGTGCGCCTGCGACGTGGACGGGCAACATCGCCGACCGACGCAGCGATGATCGATTTGCTCGAGCGCCTGGCATTCGCCGAGGAGCGCCAGTCGGCCCGTGACTACGCGGAACTTGCTGCACGCCAGGCCGCCTGATCGCGACCCGTTTTAGCGAGGAATGGACCCATGAACGCGAGGACCGCGACCGTTGCCGTGACCGGAATCGGCGGTTTTGTCGGACGGCACGTCGCGCTCGCCTTGCTGCGCGAAGGTTATCCTGTGCACGGCACGGTTCGCGCGCTCGGGCGCGCCGAGGAGATCGAGCGATCCATTCGCGCGGCCGGTGGTACGGATGCCGCGCGTCTGACGTTTGGAGAGGCGGATCTCCTGAAGGAGCGGGGCTGGGCTGAGGCCTTTGCCGAGGTTTCTTACGTCGCCCACATCGCCTCGCCATTTCCGGCTCGCTTGCCTGCCAATGAAGATGACCTGATCGGGCCGGCCCGTGACGGCACGCTGCGTGTGCTCAGGGCAGCCCATGCGGCCGGTGCCAAACGCGTCGTGCTCACGTCGTCGGTCGCCGCGGTCATCTACGGGGCAGGGCGCGCGCCGTTTACGGAGGACGATTGGACCGATCCGCAGTCATCGCTTGCGACACCCTACTACCGCTCCAAGACCTTCGCCGAACGCGCGGCCTGGGACTATGCGGCTGACAGCGGCCTGGAGCTTGTGGTCATCAATCCCGGAATGGTCCTCGGGCGGTTCTTGGCCATGAGATCGGCACATCCGTCGCCGTGGTGCGAAACCTGCTCAAGGGGAACTATCCCGCCTTGCCGAAGTTCGCCGTGCCGGTTGTCGACGTCCGCGACGTGGCGGATGCGCATGTGCAGGCCTTAAGCGTCGCCGCAGCGGCAGGCGAGCGTTTCCTGATTGCGGGAGAGGCGCTTTCCCTTGCGGATATCACGGCCATCCTCCGGCGCAGGTTCCCTGAACATGCGGGCAGGCTTCCGAGGTTCGTGCTGCCCAATTGGCTGGCAGGGCTTGCCGCCCCCTTCGATGCGGGCCTGCGCCTCATCGTGCGCGAACTCGGGCATGACCCCCGCATTTCCAACGAAAAGGCGCGCCGTGTTCTCGGGGGCAGCCGCGCTCTGCCGAAGAGGCCGTCGTGGTCTCGGCGAACAGCCTGATTTCGGCCGGCCTCGTCTGAGGCGTGCTTGGCGCGTCAGTCGGTAAAGCGGCGCGCGACCCAGGAATAGCCATCTTCGACATAGCGCACCGGCTTCGTGACGATGGTCTTCAGCTTCTCCCGATCGGGGATGGCGCCCGACAGGAGAGCCAGCGTGCGTTTCGGCAATCCTTGCTCGGGTTCCGGCTCCGCTGCCGGAACGGGCAGCGCCTGGTTCTGCTGGGCGCCGGGTGGCGGCGCGGGGATTTCGGCGACGCTGGGCGCCGAGCTCTCGCATACCGCAACGACGACCGGATAGTTCGCATTGGAAAACCTCGGCAGTTGCGCGTTCGAAGCCGTGTCGCACTGCGCGATCGATGGCCAGCTGCCGTTGACCGTCGAGATGTACTGGCATTGGCTGACGTCGTGGTCGCAGCCGAGAATGGTCATGACTATCAGCGCCGCTTGCATCGCATTCCCATCGTCTTTGCAGGTTGTGGTGGATCAACCTATGCCTGCATGATTCTCCTCGAAATAGGGCGATGTTGCCGGCAGCGCGGAACAAATTGTTTCAGCCTGTTAGGCGGATTGATGGTGAGGCACGCGAGCCTGCGCCATTTGACGTATTGGTCCGGCCGACGTGCAGCGGTAGCTTGGCGCAAAACCACGCCTGAATGAAAAGGACGACTCGATTGCCTGCCGTAATCATAGCCCAGGAGACGCCGCGCCAAGCTGAAGTTCTGCGTCTCCTGGAACTCTCCGACGCCCACGCCGCCTCGCTCTACCCCGCCGAGAGCAATCACATGGTCGATCTGTCGAGCCTGGAAAAGCCGGAGACATCGTTCTTCGTCGCACGGCGTGACGGCGATATCGTCGGCTGCTGCGCTCTGGTCGATGCCGGTGACGGGACGGCGGAAATCAAGCGCATGTTCGTCGATCCCGGGGCGAGGGGGCTGAGGGTCGGCAAGTTGTTGCTGCAGGCGCTGGAGTCGCGCGCGGCGCAACTCGGACTGGTGGCAATCCGCCTCGAAACAGGCATCTATCAGCCCGAAGCGATCGGCCTTTACAAGGCGGCCGGCTACGTCGAGCGCCCGCCGTTCGGGGAGTATCAGCCGGATCCGCTGAGCCTCTTCATGGAGAAGCCCGTTCACGTTGCGTAAGCTCGAGCAGCCTTCAAACCCTGAATACAGAAACGGCGGCCTGTGAGCCGCCGTTTCTGTATGGATTATTGTGATCCTGCTTGCCGGCAAAAAGCCGGCTCAGATGTCCAGGTTGTCCGCAAAGACAGCGCGCTCCTGGATGAAGCGGAAGCGGGCATCCGCCTTCGTGCCCATCAGGTTGTCGACCGCTTCGCGCGTGCCCTCGAAATCGACATCGTCGATCTCGACCTTGAGCAGCGTGCGGAACTTCGGATCCATCGTCGTTTCCTTGAGCTGCGCCGGCAGCATCTCGCCGAGACCTTTGAAGCGGCCGATCTCGACCTTGCCGCGACCGGCAAACTCGGTGCGCATCAGCTCCTCGCGGTGCGCGTCGTCGCGGGCATAGAGCGTCCTTGCGCCCTGGCTGATGCGATAGAGCGGCGGCACGGCGAGATAGAGGTGACCGCCGCGGATCAGTTCGGGCATCTCCTGATAGAAGAAGGTGATCAGCAGCGAGGCGATATGTGCGCCGTCGACGTCGGCGTCGGTCATGACGACGATGCGCTCGTAGCGCAGATCCTCTTCCCGGTACTTGCTGCGGGTGCCGCAGCCAAGCGCCTGGATGAGGTCGGCAATCTGCTGGTTGGCGCCGAGCTTTTCGCGACCGGCGCTCGCCACGTTGAGGATCTTGCCGCGCAAGGGCAGGATCGCCTGGTTGGCGCGGTTGCGCGCCTGCTTCGCCGAGCCGCCTGCTGAGTCCCCTTCGACGATGAAGAGTTCGGCGCCTTCAGCGGTGTTCTGCGAGCAGTCGGCAAGCTTGCCTGGCAGGCGCAGCTTGCGCACGGCCGTCTTGCGGTTGACTTCCTTTTCCTTGCGCCGGCGCACGCGCTCCTCGGCGCGCTCGACCACCCAGTCGAGCAGCTTGTCGGCCTCGGCCGGATTGTCGGTAAGGTAGTGGTCGAAGGGGTCACGCAGCGCATTTTCGACGATGCGTTGTGCTTCGACGGTCGCTAGTTTGTCCTTGGTCTGGCCGACGAATTCCGGTTCGCGGATGAACACCGACAGCATTCCGGCGGCCGAGATCATCACGTCATCCGTGGTGATGAGCGCTGCACGCTTGTTCTGCTTCAGCTCGGCATAGTTCTTCAGTCCCTTGGTCAGCGCGATGCGGAAGCCCGCCTCGTGCGTACCGCCCTCAGGCGTCGGAATCGTGTTGCAGTAGGAATGAACCTGCTGGTCGCCGCCATACCAAGTGACCGCCCATTCGAGTGAACCGTGACCGTTGGCCTTCTCCGATTTGCCGGCAAAGATCTCGCGGGTAACGGTGAATTCCTTGCCGAGCGTCGCCGCCAGATAGTCCTTCAGGCCGCCAGGGAAGTGAAAGACGGCCTTGTCCGGGATCTCCGAACCTTCCTGCAGCAATGACGGATCGCAGGACCAGCGGATCTCGACGCCACCGAAGAGATAGGCTTTCGAGCGCGCCATGCGGAAAAGCCGGCCGGGCTCGAAATGCGCGTGCGGTCCGAAAATATCCGGGTCCGGATGGAAGCGGACGCGCGTGCCGCGGCGATTGTGCACGTCGCCGAGTTCCTCGAGCCCGCCCTGCGGAATGCCTCGGGAGAAGCGCTGGCGATAGAGCTTGCGATTGCGGGCGACCTCGACTTCGAGCGCGTCGGAGAGCGCGTTGACGACGGAAACGCCGACGCCGTGCAGACCGCCCGAGGTCTCGTAGGCCTTGCCATCGAACTTGCCGCCGGCATGGAGCACCGTCATGACGACTTCGAGCGTCGACTTGCCGGGGAATTTCGGATGGTTTTCGACCGGGATGCCGCGGCCGTTGTCGGTGACCGTCAGGAACCCGTCCGCGTCGAGATGGACCTCGATGAAGTTCGCATGGCCGGCGACCGCTTCGTCCATCGAGTTGTCGATGACTTCGGCAAAGAGATGGTGGAGCGCCTTCTCGTCGGTGCCGCCGATATACATGCCCGGACGACGACGGACCGGCTCAAGGCCCTCGAGCACCTCGATCGCCGACGCATCGTAATCGCTGCCATCGCTGCCTTTCGGGGCAGGGCGCGGCTCTTCGCGCGCGATGGGGGCTGCAGCCACGGCCGGCTTGGCGCTCGGCTGTACGGCCTTCGGTTGCTCGGGCATTGAGAAGAGGTCGCTGTTGTCGTCCATGGGGCCGTTCGGATCGTTCCTGTCGTTCGGGAATGCCAGAGGCCATAGCAAGCCCCAGGCTCTGCCGCCATCCCCCGGCGGTCGAATCACCTGAATTCTGCCAGACTCTCACAGGATACGCGAACAAAAGGAGAATTTCTGGCGCCGGCCGCCGATGATTTTTCGCACGAACGGCCGTGTTTCGGGCCAAGTGTTGCTTTGCGGTGCGGCCAATGGCAAGGCTTGCGGCGAAAGAGGGAGCCCGTCATTTGGCCGTGTCCACAGTTGTTTTTCCGTTTCGTGCCTGCCTGTTCGCCCTGGCCTTGGCAATTGCCGCCTCGCCGGCAGAGGCGCAGACGCTCAAGCCCTACAAGGACGATCTGTTCTCCTATGCCAAGGTGCTTGGCCAGGAGGATGGCGGTGACGATCTGACGATCGACTACCAGGAACTGCGGGATATCAACGAACGCGACGAAATCCCCGAACGCCGGGTGAAGCGCGCCTATGTGTCGCTTGGCGTGAAGAACGAGCAGGCCAATGAAACGCTCGATATCGGTGGCCGCGCGCTCGACGTGACCCGTGTCGGCCCCGATCGCGGCGCCGGCTTCTCGGTCATCTTCATCCATGGCCGCGGCGGCGACCGTCGGCTCGGTGCCAACGACTTTTCCTTCGGTGGAAACTTCAACCGGCTGAAGAACCTCGCCGTCGCAAATGGCGGCGTCTATTACGCCCCGAGCGTCCGGTCCTTCGATACGGCAGGTGCCGCCGATATCGCCGGCCTGGTTCGATACGCGTCCGAACGTTCCGGAGGCCGTCCGGTCGTGCTCGCCTGCGCCTCGATGGGAAGCTTCATCTGCTGGGGTGTCTCTCGCGACGCCTCCGCCGTCGCAGCACTCTCCGGCATGATGGTCATGGGCGGCGTCAGTGATCCGGACTTCACGAAAAGTGCCGCCTACAAGGCGAAGCTGCCGATGTTCTTCAGCCATGGAAGCCGTGACAGCGTCTATCCCGCCGAAGGCCAGAAGGCGCTCTATCGCTCTCTCAAGGCCAAGGGCTATCCGACGCGCTTCGTGCTTTTCGAAACCGGCTCGCACGGAACGCCAGTGCGCATGACCGACTGGCGCGATGCGCTGAACTGGATCGGCAGCCGCTAATGCATGTCGCGCAAAAGTGTGCAGCGGTTTTGCGGCAGCGACATGCATCAAAACAAGAGCCTAAGGCCTAGCGTGTGAATCTTCGTTCACGCGACAGGCGATAGGCGTCGCCCTGCTGCTGTGGATTTGTTAACCAGCCCGCCAATTTGCGAGCGAAACCAAGGCCTACGTTTCCACTCTGGAAAGTTGAAGTCGTGATGATACCGGCAACTATGGCTGGGATGGACTTCATGGACGCGCGAACCGAGACACGGCACATTCCGCTGTGTGTGGATCTTGACGGCACTTTGCTGGCCGCCGACACCCTGTGGGAAGGGGCGGCGATCATCCTGCTGCGCAATCCGCTGATGCTGTTTCCGATGCTGGTCTGGCTGGCAAAAGGTAAGGCACGCCTGAAGCACGAAGTGGCCCTTAGATCCGGCCGCCGTGCGGAAGACTGGCCTTATCGGCAGGCCGTCATCGACCGGCTCATGGAGGAAAAGAAGAGCGGGCGAGAACTCGTGCTCGTCACCGGCGCAGCACCGTCCGTCGCAAAAGACATTGCCGCCCATGTCGGCATGTTCTCCTCGGTCATGCATTCGACCGACGCGCTCAACCTGACGAGCAGCAACAAGCGCCGGGCGCTGGTAGAGCGGTACGGCGACGGCGCCTTCGACTACATGGGCAACAGCCGTGACGATATCGCCGTCTTTGAGGTGGCACGCCGCGCGATCGTGGTCTCGCCCGATGCGGCCGCGGAAAAATGGCGTCGCACCCATGATGCCGAACGGCTCGATACCGGCAAGGTCAGCGTGCTTGCGCCGCTGAAGTCGATCCGCGTGCATCAATGGGCGAAAAACGTGCTCATCGGCGTGCCGATGATCCTCAACCACGAGGTGCTGCATTTCGATGCGATCGTCAGCGTCATCATCGCCTTCTTTGCCTTCAGCTTCCTCGCATCCGCCGTCTACGTCATCAACGATCTCTCGGACCTTGCCAACGATCGCCGCCATGCGAAGAAACGTTACCGGCCGCTCGCGAGCGGCCAGATGTCCGTGCCGACAGCGCTGGTGCTTGCAGGCTGCCTCATCATCGCGTCCGTGGCGCTGACCCTTCTGTTGCCCTGGAAGTTTGCCGGGGTGCTCGCCTTCTACGCCTGCGCGACGACGGCCTATACCTTCGTGCTGAAGCGCAAGCTGCTCGTCGACGTGTTCACGCTCGCCGGCCTCTACACCACACGCATCGTCGCTGGTGCGGCCGCGACCGGCACGGAACTGTCCTTCTGGCTGGTGTCCTTTGCGATCTTCTTCTTCCTGAGCCTCGCGCTGGTGAAGCGTTACGTCGAGCTGCACGAATTCGAGGACAAGGACGGTGGCAACGTGCCGGGGCGTGGCTATCTCGCTGTCGACTTCGAGATGGTCGGCCAGGCCGGCGTTGCCTCCGCCTTCACCTCGGCCCTGGTTCTGGCGCTCTACGTGCACAGCAAGGAACTGCAGGAGATGTACACCACGCCCTGGGCGTTGTGGCCACTCTGCCCGCTGGTGCTCTATATGTTGCTGCGCATCTGGATGCTTGCACGCCGCGGCATGCTGCATGAGGATCCGGTCGTCTTCATCATGCGCGACTGGCGCAGCCAACTGACCATGCTGATCGGCGCGCTGCTGATCCTATTTGGAGCCATCGGGCCGCAATGACCCTGCAAGACCATGAAAGCTGGGGCCGCATCGACAATCGCGTGCGGCCTGGAATTTCGCCTGACGACTATGAAGACCGGCTCGGCAGCCTTGAGGCCGAAGGCTATCTGCCTTTCGGCAACGGACGCAGCTACGGCGACAGCTGCCACAACGATCGCGGTACGCTGATCGAAAGCAACCTTCACGGCCGAATACTCGCCTTCGATCCCGGCACCGGCATGATGACCTGCGAGGCGGGGGTGACGCTGCGCCAGGTGCTGGAACGGGCGATCGAGTATCGCTTCTTCCTGCCGGTGACGCCTGGCACGGCGTTTGTCACCGTCGGCGGCGCGGTCGCCAACGACGTGCACGGCAAGAACCATCACGCGCGCGGCACCTTCGGCAATCACGTGACGCGTTTCACGCTGCTGCGCTCGACCGGCGAACGGCTGGCCTGCTCGCCGGTCGAAAACCCGGAACTCTACGCCGCGACCATCGGCGGCATGGGTCTGACCGGGCTGATTCTCACCGTGGATATCCGGTTGATGAAGGTGCCGTCGCCGCATGTGCAGCAGCACGCGATCCGTTTCGAAAACCTGGACCAATATTTTGCCCTCGTCGACGGCGTCGATGCCGAGCATGAATACTCCGTCGCCTGGATCGACCAGCTCGCAAAGGGATCTCGAATGGGCAGGGGGGTGCTGCTCGCCGGTGATCATGCCGATGGTTCCTGCGAACTGCCCGACATCCCCAAGGGATTAAAGCTGTCCGTGCCGTTTTCGCCGCCGTTCAACCTCCTCAACCAGGCAACGCTCAAAGGCTTCAACGAGTATTACTTCCGGAAGGTGAAGCCGGGCGAGACGGTGACGACCGTTCCCTGGACGTCCTATTTCTATCCGCTGGATGCGATCGGCGCCTGGAACCGGCTCTATGGCCCGCGCGGGCTCTACCAGCATCAGAGCGTCTATCCCGCGGAAAACGCACCGGAGATCACGGCCAAGCTCATGGAAACCGCCCGCCAGGCCGGCCATGCGTCGTTTCTGACGATCCTGAAGCGTTTCGGCGACATCGGCTCCCGGGGCATCCTGTCCTTCCCGCGTCCCGGTTTTACTTTGACGCTGGACTTCGCCAATCAAGGTGAACGGACAGTAAAGCTGCTCGATGCGCTCGATCGCATCGTAATCGAGGCCGGCGGTGCGATCAATCCGTACAAGGATGCCCGCATGAGCCCGCAAGTCTTTGAAAAATCTTTTCCTTTCTGGAGAAAGATCGAAACGTTGCGCGACCCTGCGCTGGTTTCGAACTTCTGGAAACGCACGGCTCTGGCTTTGCCAGAATGAGAATGCAGACAATTTTATTCAATTAAATGCGCAAACTTCACGGAATATCCGTCTCTTGCCCGTAAGTAGAGTTTCGGGACTGGGAGTAAAACTATGAAATATATTCCATTCATTCTCTTTACCGTGCTCACCAACGCCGCCGCTCAGCTGATGCTGAAGCAGGGCATGATGACGCTCGGACCGATTTCGATGACTGCCGAAACCGCGATCGTCCGGCTGTTTCAGATCGTCTTCAACCCATGGGTCTTTGCCGGTCTTGCGACCTTCGTCATCTCGATGGCGTCGCATCTTTATGTGCTGTCGAAGGTCGAGCTTTCCTTTGCCTATCCGTTCCTGAGCCTCGCTTACGTTCTCGTTGCTGTCTTCGCCTATTTCGTCTTTCGCGAAGACCTCAATGCCTGGCGTATCGCCGGCATCGCGCTGATCTGCGCCGGAACCGTTCTTATCGCCCAGTCGGGCATCTCATCCAGCGCCGACGAGAAAACGGCTGATGCCGCCGGGGTGAGCACCGCAGAATTCGGGAGCAAGTCATGAAACACATCATCTTTGGTGGCGACGGCTTCGTTGGCCGTCATTTGGCGGAACGCCTCGTCAAGGAAGGCGAGGACGTCGTTGTCGCCGATATCGTCAAGTCCGACCTGCCGCACTACGGCCGCGTCCGCTTCGTCCATTGCGACGTCACCGATCTGGAAGCCGTCCAAAAGGTCGGCATCGGCGCCGACGACATGATCTACAACATGGCGGCGAAGATGCTGTCACCGTTGCAGGTCCGCGCCAAGCGCTGGGAGTTCTTCTGGCCCGTCAATTATTACGGTGCCGAAAACATCATGAAGGCGATGGATGCCGCCGACGCATCACGCCTGGTGCAGTTCACCACCGACATGATCTATGGCCACACCGTCCAGTCGCCGCAAACCGAGACCCATCCGGCAAAGCCGCTCGGCGAATATGGCAAGTCGAAATGGGCAACCGAGCAGCTGGCCATGCAGTGGCGCAAGCAGGGCATGAACATTTCGATCTTCCGCCCGCGCCTGATCATCGGTCCCGGCCGTCTCGGCATCCTCGAGAAATTGTTCAAGCTGATCGACCTGAACCTGCCGGTGCCGATGATCGGCTCGGGCAAGGTGCCCTACCAGTTCATCTCGGTCTTCGATTGCGCCGAAGCTGCGCGCCTTGCCTGGAAGGGCGGCGTGCCGAACGAAGCCTACAACCTCGGCTCCGACAATCCGCCGTCCGTGCGCGACCTGCTCGGCAACCTGATCAAGCATGCCGGCTCGAAGTCGTTCCTGCTGCCGACGCCGGCCTTAGCGGTCAAGCAGACGCTGGCTTTCTTCGACCTGATCAACAAGCCGATCATGGACCCGGAACAGTACCTGATCGCCGACGAAATGTGCGTGCGCGAAACCGGCAAGCTGAAGCGCGAGCTTGGCTGGCGCGCGGAATACAACGATGGCGACATGCTGATTGCCGCCTATGACGAATATCGGGCCAAGAAGATGGGCGCCGCAGTTCCTGCAGCTGCCGCCGTGCCGGCCGAATGAGGGGAAAGATCATGCTGGACAGACCGAACCGTATCGCCGTTGCCGCGCCGTCGCTCGACGGTGGCGTCGCCAAGCCCGATCTCATCACCGTCGAACAGGCGAAAGCCATGTCGATCGGCGACATCACCTCCGCGTTCAAGGAACACCTGAACCCGGGCCAGCTCCACTTCATGAAGCTGCTCGGTTTCCACAAGGTGAAGATCGAGAGCGCCGAGGGTATGTTCTACACCGACCAGAATGGCCGCCAGATCCTCGATTTCTTCGGCGGATTCGGCTCGCTCGCCTTCGGCCACAACCATCCGCGCATTCTGGGAGCCCGACAGAAATTCCAGGACGAAAAGCGCCACGAGATCGCGATCGCCTTCATGTCGCAATATGCGGCGGCGCTGGCGAAGAACATCGCGGCCTGCTCACCGGGTGATCTCGACATGGTGTTCCTCGGCTCTTCCGGTTCGGAGGCCATGGAGGCTGCCGTCAAGCTTGCCGAACGTGCCGCCGGCCTGAAGCGGCCGAAGGTCGTCTATGCGGAGAATTCCTTCCACGGCAAGACCAAGGGCGTGCTCGCCATCACCGATGGCCAGCTTTACCGCGCCGACTTCAAGATCACGGACAACACAGTGCGCGTGCCCTTTGCCGATATCGACGCGGTGGAGAATGCCTTCAAGTCCGACCCGGAAATCGGCGTCATCGTGCTCGAAACCATTCAGGGCGGCGGCGGCATCATCCAGGCACCGGCGGAGTACTGGCAGAAGCTGCGTGCGCTCTGCGACAAATACGGCGTGCTCTGGGTCGCCGACGAAGTGCAGTGCGGCTATGGCCGCTCCGGCCGCTTCTATGCCTTCGAGCATTACGGCGTCGTGCCTGACGTGACGGCGCTCGCCAAGTCGCTCGGCGCCGGCAAGGCCGCCGTCGGCGCGATGATTGCCCGCCGTGAGGTCTACATGAAGGCTTACGGCACGCCGAAGACCGCCATGATCCATGCGATGGCCACGTTCGGCGGCATGGGCGAGGCCTGCGTCACGGCGATTGAAGGCATCAATGTGCTTTACGACGAGCACCTGATCGACCGCGCCGCCGACAGCGGCGACTATCTGCTCGAGCGTCTGCAGGCGCTGAAAGAGAAGTATCCGAAGATCATCAAGGACGTCCGCGGCAAGGGCTTGATGGTCGGCCTGGAATTCCAGGACTTCAGCCAGACGCTGCCTATGGTGCTGCGTCCTGTTGTCTCGATGCTCGACGACAAGCTCAAAGGCTCGCTCTCCGGCTTCATCGGCGCGCTGCTCCTGCGTGACTACGACGTGCTGGTGGCCTTCACCGAATACAATCGCAACGTCATCCGGCTCGAACCGCCGCTGATCTGCGAGCGCGCTCATGTCGACCAGTTCATCGCCGCCCTCGACGACCTGCTCGGCCGCGGCATCGTGCGGATCGTCAAGGATTTCGTCGGCAGCCAGATCGGTTGATCGAGAAGCCTATCGACTTGCAAAGGGCAGGGGCGTTCAGCGCCTCTGCCCTTTGATGTTCATGTCGAACTCGACGACGTTGGAATAGATCGGCGTGCCGACATCCATGCCGTAGGGTGATCGGTGGATATTGCCGCGGATGTTGAAGGCGATCGAGCCGCGGTTCCAGTCAAGCAGCGTTACCGAGAAGCGCTCCTTTCGCGACGTGCCGCGCGCCGTCAGCGTTCCCTCGACCGCGGCCGTGTCCGGTCCGGTCTGTTTCACGGTCGTCGAATGGAATGTGACGGTGCTGAAGTTTGCGGTATCGAAGACGGCGCTCGACTTCAGGAAGTCCTCGATCCGCTTTTCTCCGGTTTTCACGCTCTCCGGGTAAAGCGTGAATTCGACCGTCGAATGGCCGACATCATTTCGGTCGATGCGGAAATTGCCGGAAAACTTGGCGAAATCGCCGACAATGCCGCCGCCGCCCGCTTGCGCAACGGTGAAATGGATACGCGAAGCCGGCGTGATCCCGTAGTTGCCGGCAGCATCGGCAAGGTCCGGCGCGGCTGCCGTGGCGGGCGACGGAATGCTCCCGAGCGCCAGCAGCAGCGTGAAGGCAATGGCCTTTGTTGGTGATTGCGAGTGCAGTGTCATGGTTTCTTCCTTCCGGCGATAACCGGATCCGAACCAGCCGCTTGGGAGGAAGCGCGTTGGCGTGATCCGGTCTGAAGCATGCGGACGAGGACGTCGTCGCGGCGTGCGAAGTGATGGTAGAGGGCGGCCAGGACGTGAAGCGCGACGAAGCAGAGCAGGAGATAGGCGAGCGTCATATGGACGAGCGTCCAGAGGTCTTCGGCCGCTTCCGATTTCGCCATCGGCAGGTGGGGGATGACGATCCAGTTGAAATAGAAGCTCGGTATGTTCAGCGTCGATGTCGAGGCCACCGCCCAGCCGGCAAGCGGAACGGCGAGCGCGAGGAGGATGAGCACCACATGGGTGGCGCTGGCTGCACGGCGCTCGAGCGCGTTGAGGCCGGCCGGCGGACGCGGACGAACCTCGACCAGGTGCCAGAGCGCGCGGATTGTCGCCAGACCGAGTGCGGTGAAACCGAGCGACTTGTGCCATTGGTAAAGCGAAAACTGCAGCGCCGGATCGACGGGCGTTCGCCGCATGATGAAGCCGAGGCCGAGTAGGGTGAGGATCAATGCCGCAATCGCCCAGTGAAGGACGATGGTGATCCACCCAAAACCGGCTTTGTCGTTGCGCAGCATGTTCGACCCCATGGTCGCTCGCCCGGCCGCTATTGGCTCGGCGACTGCGGTAAGACTCATGAGTTCGTGCTTTTATTCGCCTAGAATACCATAAAATTGCACTGAGATCTTGTTGATCTCGGCAAGCTATGGTCCATTTGCTGGTGGAGGGGACACGGAGGGGTTGTTCCTGGGAGCATGTGGACTGGCGTACATGACAAAGAAGAAAACGACACCAATGAACCCGCACGAGCGGGAAGCCTACGAACACGGCCGCGCGGGCATCCGGCTTGGAACCGAAGGCAACTATGGCGAAGCGGTCGACGCCTGGCGTCTGGCATCCAACATAGCCGATGTCCACCTCGCTTTTACGGACATGTATTATTGGGTCAAGAGCGGCTACGGCGCCGCCCTTTGCGATGCCGGGCACCATCGGGAGAGCATTGCCGTCTCCCTGCTTGCCCGTGAGTGGACGCTCGCGCGGCGCCAGCCGCTTTCGTCGCTTTCGATCGCGCGCGCTTATCTGGCGCTCGGCGAAGGCGAGGCGGCAGCACCCTATCTCCGCGAGGTTCACGCCCTGATCGGCGACGCGATCTTCGAGCAGTTCGACGAGGATGCTGAAGCCGACGTTCACGCGGCGATCGCCGGCTTGGAGAACGGGGGCAATCAGCCGACGGCCGGCCGCCCGAAGTGAAGGCGGGCGTATAGCCTAGTAACAGCGGTGCCGGAATCTGGCGAGATACCGGCAGTTCTGACTTTGGCGTTTTCTCGCCATGATTTCATTTTATCCGCCGATTGCCCCTTTAACGGGTGATTCGAGGTCCGCCGTTCTGGTTCGGGCCCTTTTTTAACATTTTGATTTTTCTAAGGAGTTTCCCATGAGTGAAACCGTATTGCCATCAGATGCCGAAATTACCCTTCGGCGCATATCAGCCTTGACCGTCTGCGACGTCTGCGAACTCAGCGAGACGCTGAGCGACGAACAGCGCAACATGGTGGCGGACAACGGCACCTCGATCGCCGAGGCGCATTTTTCCGAGAATGCCTGGTTCCGTGCGGTCTATGCCGATGAGACGCTCATTGGCTTCATCATGCTGCACGAAGGATCCGACTGGGATGACGGCATCGATTGCCCGGGTGTCTATCTCTGGCGCTTCATGATCGCCCGACCTTTCCAGGGCAAAGGGTATGGCAAGCAGGCGATTGCCCTTGTCTTGCGCGATCTGAAGGCGCGGGGCCTGCATGAACTCTACACGAGTTACGGACAGGGCCCTGGCAGCCCCGAGGGCTTTTACCAAGGCCTCGGCTTCAAGCCGACGGGCGAGTACTATGATGACGAGCTTGAGGCTGTGCTGAAATTCTAAGGGCGCCGGGATACGGGGAAAAACCTCCCGTGTCTCTCCCAGATGTTCAAGAGTTGGAACATGAGTATAGATCTTCACGAGGCCAATCGCCTCTCGTGGAATGCCGCGACCGTCGCGCACAACAGTCACAAGGGCGACCAGGCCGCTTTCTTCCGCGCCGGCGGCTCCACGCTCTATCCGGAAGAGATCGAGTTGCTGGGCGATATCGCTGGTCTCGACGTCCTCCATCTGCAATGCAATTCCGGCCAGGATAGCCTGAGCCTGGCGCGGCGCGGCGCGAACGTGACCGGCGTCGATATCTCGGACGAGGCGATCGCCTTTGCCACAGGGCTTTCGGCGGAAAGCGGCATCGCAGCCGCCTTCGAGCGGTCCGACCTGTTCGGCTGGTTCGACGACGCCCGCAAGGCCGGCCGCCGGTTCGATCGCGTCTTTGCTTCCTATGGTACCATTTGCTGGCTATCGGACCTCGGTGTCTGGGCGCGTGGCATTGCCGATGTGCTGAAGCCCGGCGGGCGTTTCGCCTTCGTTGAATTCCATCCCTTTGCGATGGTTTTCGATCAGGGCTGGAAGCCACACTACGACTACGCGCCCAAAGACCCGGTCGCGGAAGCGGGCGTCGGTGACTATGTCGCCGACTCGGGCGCAGGCCTTGCCCATGGAGGCTATCAGGAGGGCGTGGTGGGATTCACCAATCCGCACCCGTCCTTCGAGTTCAACTGGGGTATCGCCGATGTTGTGCAGGCACTGATCGACGCCGGGCTCCGGATGGAAGTCCTGAAGGAATACCCCTATGCCAACGGCTGGGTGGCGTTTGAAGGCATGCGCGACCTTGGCGGCGGGCGCATGGCGCCGCCGGCGACCATGCCGAGCCTGCCGCTGATGTATGCGATTGTGGCCGCAAAGGTCGGATCGACGGCGGAATATCGCGAGAAGGCAGGGCGTCCTTCGTCATGATGCTGGCGACGCGCAACGCCTGACGGCGGGGCAGGGCAACCGGCCCCGCGGCCCATGAATAATCGCCGGTGGTGCTTTTATTTGCCGGCTGCATTTGCTAGGCCGCTTCCGGAGAAAAGTACCCGGAGGAAATAGCATGACGCCCGATATCCGCCCGCTCGTCGCCGGCAACTGGAAGATGAACGGAACCCGCGCTTCGCTCGATCAGATCAAGGCGATGGCCGAAGGGGTCAAGGGCGAACTTTCCGCCAAGGTCGAAACGTTGATCTGCCCGCCGGCAACGTTGCTCTACGTGGCGACGGCGCTTTGCGACGACAGCCCGCTGCTGATCGGCGCGCAGGACTGCCACCAGAAGCAGTCGGGCGCCCACACCGGCGACCTTTCCGCCGAGATGATCGCCGATTGCTTCGGCACCCACGTCATTGTCGGCCATTCCGAGCGCCGCACCGATCATGCCGAAAGCGATGCGCTGGTACGCGCAAAGACGGAAGCGGCCCATTCGGCCGAACTCGTCGCGATCGTCTGCATCGGCGAGACCGGTGATGAGCGCAAGGCCGGCAAGACGCTCGATGTTTTGAAGCGTCAGCTGGCCGAAAGCCTGCCGGATGCAGCAACCGCGGAAAACACCGTGATTGCCTATGAGCCCGTCTGGGCGATTGGCACCGGCTTGACGCCGACGGCTACGGACGTCGAGGAAGCCCACGCCTTCATGCGCAAGGAGCTGGTCGCACGCTTTGCCGACGCCGGCGCCAAGATGCGCATCCTCTATGGCGGCTCGGTGAAGCCGTCCAATGCGAAGGAATTGATGGGCGTTGCCAATGTCGACGGCGCACTGATCGGTGGTGCAAGCTTGAAAGCCGAAGACTTCCTCGCCATCTACCGGGCTTATGAAGAATTGACGGCCTGATCGCCCGGGTTACCGGGCAGGGGCTTGGAATGGCGCACGGCATGGTATAAAGAGGCGCGAAAATTGCGCCCGGCCATGCCGAGTTTGCGCAGGGTTTGATTCGTGTGCCCCAAGGGCAGGACTGGAAGCTGATGCAGACCGTACTACTCGTCATCTATCTCATGGTCGTCGTCGCCCTGATCGGCGTCGTACTCATTCAGCGTTCCGAAGGCGGTGGCCTGGGCATCGGCGGCGGCTCGGGCTTCATGTCCGCGCGCGGCACGGCCAATGCGCTGACCCGCACGACGGCGATCCTTGCCGCGCTCTTCTTCGTCCTGGCGCTCGGCATGGGCATTCTCGCGCGTTACCAGCCGCAGGCGACCGACATCCTCGACCGTATCCCGGGCACCAGCTCGAACGGCGGTGGCGTTCTCAATTCGCTCGGTGGTGGCGCTCCGGCTCCGGCTGGCGGTGCGACTGGACAGCAGCCGGCAACCGGCAACGCCGCTCCGGCCGACAATGGCGTTCCCTCGACGACCGCACCGGCAACGACGGGCGAAGCCCCGGCCGGCGGCGCAACGACCCCGGCGCCCGCCGCTGGCGCCAACAGCAATACGGGATCGCAAGTTCCCAGCGGCCAATAAGGTCGCAATTCTGAAGAACCCGCCGGCGGATGTTTCATCCGCCGGTTTTGTTTTGTGTGAAATCTGCCTCCATCCCGAGACGAAAAGTTCTGGAACATGAATTTTTCGGTGGCGGAATCATTTGTTAAAAGGTATCCGGTGACTCCCATGGCGCGATATGTATTCATCACAGGCGGCGTGGTTTCCTCCCTCGGAAAAGGCATCGCTGCAGCGGCTCTCGGAGCACTGCTGCAGGCGCGTGGCTACCGGGTGAGACTGCGCAAGCTCGACCCCTATCTCAACGTTGACCCGGGCACCATGAGCCCGACCCAGCACGGTGAGGTTTTCGTAACCGACGATGGCGCGGAGACCGATCTCGATCTCGGCCACTATGAACGCTTCACAGGGCGTTCGGCGACGAAGACCGACAACATCACCACGGGCCGGATCTATAAGAACATCATCGACAAGGAACGTCGCGGCGACTATCTCGGCGCAACCGTTCAGGTGATCCCGCACGTTACCAACGAAATCAAGAACTTCGTTACCGAAGGCAACGACGACTACGACTTCGTGCTGTGCGAAATCGGCGGCACCGTCGGCGACATCGAAGCGATGCCGTTCATGGAGGCGATCCGCCAGCTCGGCAACGACCTGCCGCGTGGCACCGCCGTCTACGTCCATCTCACTCTGATGCCCTATATCCCGGCAGCCGGCGAACTGAAGACCAAGCCGACGCAGCATTCCGTCAAGGAACTGCAGGCACTCGGCATCCACCCTGATATCCTCCTCGTTCGTGCGGACCGCGAAATTCCGGAGGCCGAGCGTCGCAAGCTCTCGCTCTTCTGTAACGTCCGCCAGTCGGCAGTCATCCAGGCGCTGGACGTTGCCTCGATCTACGACGTTCCGATCGCCTACCACAAGGAAGGCCTCGACAACGAAGTGCTGGCAGCCTTCGGCATCGAGCCGGCGCCGAAGCCGCGCATGGACGCCTGGGAACGGGTTGCCGATCGCATCCGCACGCCGGAAGGCGAAGTCACGATCGCGATCGTCGGCAAGTACACCGGCCTCAAGGATGCCTACAAATCGCTGATCGAAGCGCTTTACCATGGTGGCATCGCCAACCGGGTGAAGGTCAAGCTCGAGTGGATCGAATCGGAAGTCTTCGAGAAGGAAGACGCAGCGCCCTACCTTGAAAAGGTACACGGCATCCTCGTTCCCGGCGGTTTCGGCGAACGCGGTTCCGAGGGCAAGATCAACGCGGCGCGCTTTGCCCGCGAACGCAAGGTGCCGTATTTCGGCATCTGCTTCGGCATGCAGATGGCTGTCGTTGAAGCTGCCCGCAACCTCGCCGGCATCGAGAAGGCGTCCTCCACCGAGTTCGGTCCGACCAAGGAACCGGTCGTTGGTCTGATGACCGAGTGGGTGAAGGGCAACGAACTCGAGAAGCGTTCCGCATCGGGTGATCTCGGTGGCACGATGCGGCTTGGCGCCTATCGCGCATCGTTGAAGGCCGACACCAAGATTGCCGAGATCTACGGTTCGACCGAGATCTTTGAGCGTCACCGCCACCGCTACGAAGTCAACGTTGACTACAAGGATCGGCTTGAGTCCTGCGGTCTGGTGTTTTCGGGCATGTCGCCGGACGGCATCCTGCCGGAGACGGTCGAGTATCCGGATCATCCGTGGTTCATCGGCGTTCAGTACCACCCGGAACTGAAGTCGCGTCCGCTCGATCCGCATCCGCTGTTTGCAAGCTTCATCGAAGCTGCACTGGAACAGTCGCGTCTCGTTTGAGGCGCACAGGAAAGACAAGCAAAAGGCCGGTCGCAAGACCGGCCTTTTTCATTTCTGCCGTTGCGCTGCGGCCGAGCTGCGACGCCTGGAGCCACTAACTGCGACGGGCGATGTGGTAGCTATAGAGCGTTGCAATTGCGACCGGCAGCAGCAGCGCGGCGATCGTCGCTGCGGCAAGCGCTGGACCGGTGCTCATGACGAGGGCCAGCAGCGCCAGGGTGATACCGGCGCAGACCATCAGCAGGCCCGCAAGCCGGTGCGTTGCCCGCCAGTTGGCGTTATCGGCGAGCGTCCACGGTAGCCGAATGCCGGCAAGGCCGTTCGGCTGCGATTTCGGCAGGACGTTGCCGACGACGATCGACAGAAGTCCGAGGCCGAAGGCGATCACGCGCGTCATCGAGAGGTCGACGCCAAGCCCGATCAGCACGATCACAGTTTGAATGGCGGCAAAGAGCGCGAGGATCGCGGGGAGGGTGACTTCGGCGATATGCCGGCCCGCCTGAAGCTCGGCCTGTGGTGCGATCCGACCGACGGCGAACGAGAATGCGGCAAGCACGGCGACCGCCACAGGCGCCAGCGCCAGCGCCCGGTCGCGCGGCCAGAAGGCATCGGCCGTGCCGTCAACACCCCAATGGATCGGAAGCAGCGCTTCGGCGGGGATTGCGAGATAGCCGACGAGCGTCGCGGAAAAAAGTATGCCGCCAGCGACCAGCGCGATCGGGGAACGCAAAAGCAAGGTCATGGTGCTTGATCCCTTGTGCTGAGGAGACCGCCGAGCGCCTCTTCGAGAATGGACATGTTGAGGTGGTAGATGAGGCTCGTGCCGCGCCGCTCGACCGCGACGAGTTCTGCCTCGCGCAGCTTGTTGAAATGCACGGAAAGCGTCGGCTTGGTCAGGTCGAAATGCTCGGCGAGTTCGCCGGCGCTCATCGGCCCGGCCTTCAACAGTGCCAGGATCTGCCGCCGCACGGGATGAGAAAGCGCTTCGAAAACCCTGTTGATCCGCATCGTCTCCGCTCGCTTGTTGTCTCTATATTTAGACAAACATCTAATTAGAGTCAAAGCGAAATAGTGCCGAACTGCGTCTCAAGCCAGGAAGCGAAAATGCCCAGCGCCGAAGGCGCCGGGCAGCATTGGTTGCGGGAATTGGCTGGTGTCCGTCAGCGCGCCTCCGCCGGGCGGCGCCACTGCGGCACGCGGCCGATGGTGATGAAGCGCAGGATCCATTCGAGCGGGCCATAGGCGAAACGGGCCATCCACCAGTGGCTGATGAAGAGCTGGGCGGCAAAGATCGCAAGCGCGATCAGCACGCTTGCCAAAGGCGCGACCTGGCCGATGAGACCAAGGCCGTGACCATGGAAGATCAGCGCCGCGATCAGCGACTGCAGCAGATAGTTGGACAACGCCATGCGGCCGGCAGGCGCCAGCAGGTTGCGCAGGCTGTGGCCGGTTTCGGATCCGAAGAGCAGCATCATGGCGCCGACATAGGCGCCGGTGAGAAGCGGGCCGGTGGCGAGCCCGATCGAAAGCGCGATGACCGCGATTGGCGATTCGGGCATCTCGACGCTGACATAGGCATAGATGACGGCGCCAGGCAGGCCGATCCAGAGACCGGTACGAACGAGGCGCTGGAACAACGCCGTGTTCTCCTCCGGCCGCGCCAAGGTCTTGCGACGCCCGGCGATCAGGCCGAGCAGGAACATCGCCAGCGCGCACGGCGCTTGCAGCAGGACGAGGATGATCCAGACCGAGTTGAGCTCCGTCAGGTGCTGACCGATGACGGCTTGCCAGTCGCCTTGGAAGGCAAGCTCGGCCGCCTCCGCGGCGGAAAGAATGGCAGACCGATCGAGCGGTACCGGATCCAGCGTGATGAGGATGCCGAGTGTGCCCCAGACCACTGCAAGGATAAGGACGAGCCATTTCGCCAGGCGGAAGAGGGCCCCATCGCTGCGGTTTCTGAGCATCAGGAGGACGATGCCAAGCACCGCGTAGGTGGTGAGAATATCGCCATGGAAAAGCAGGACCGCATGGGCAAGCCCGATCAGCCAGAGGCCCATCTGTCGGCGCAGGAGCCTGGGAACGAAGGCCTCGCCGGATTTTTCCGCCGAACGCATCTGCAGGGTGAAGCTGTAGCCGAACAGGAACGAGAAGAGCAGGTAGAATTTCATTTCGAAGAACAGGGCGATCACGAAATGCACGCTGCGATCGAGGATGCCGCCGAAGGCGGGGTCGGAAATTTCCAGCCCGTAGAAGGCGGAGGCGAAGGCCATGATGTTGACAAGGAGGATGCCGAGCAACGCAAAGCCGCGCAATGCATCGACGTCGTCGATGCGGTCTGGGGTACTCATTCGTGTTCTCCGTTACGGGAGGCGCTATAAATTTGCGCCGTAACCGATTGAAAAAGTTTGCTTTCATGAGGCAGCGACCATGACCTGATCGCCGCCGATCTTGGTGCGCGCGAGCATTCGTTCATCGTCGACACGCGTGGCATTTAATAAATAGACTAATCAATCTAATAATTGGCATGGACATACGTCAAGAGGGCCGCGCGATGTTGCGGCGGCCTCGTTCATGGTGCGTGAAGCGGGTGTTTAGCCTTTGTGGGGAGCGTTTTGCCGAAGCCAGGCAATCTGGCGACGGGCGCGCAGAAGGGCCGTAAGCACAGCCCCAGTCGAGATCGCAAGGAGCGCGATCCACAGCAGTTCGCCATCGCCGAGCCAGAGGCCTTCGAAGGCGGACACCACGGCGGCCAGCGCCATCGTCGCCATGCGGTGTTGTTTGGCCATCGGGCCGGAGAAGTCGCCCGGCGCTCCATTGGCACGGCCGAGCTCGCGCACATAGGCGGTCAGCACGCCGAAGGTGGCCGCGGCAAAACCGAGAGCCGGCACGCCGATGGCAAATCCGGCGCCGACGAAGATGAAGATGTCGGCGATGCGATCGGGAAACTCGTTCCAGAAGGGACCATCGGCCTCGCCCTTGCCACCCTCGACGGCGACCATGCCATCGAAAAGGTTGCAGAGCAGGCGCAACTGGCAGAAGAGCGCGGCGGCGATGAACAGGCTCGCCCTTACGCCGTCCTCGCTTTCGCCCGTGAGCCAGAAGGAAAGGCCGGCAAGGGCGGCCGCCAGCATGCTTGCCTGCGAGATCCGGTTTGGCGTGAGGTTCATCGATGCCAGGCGGCGCGCGGTGGCCTGCGCCCAGCGGGTGTTGCGGCTCGCGAGCGGCCTGCGGTCACCGGTCTCGGTCATGTTCGCCTCGGCTGATGGAATAGTTGTAGATGGCGGCGTAGGTGGTCGAAACCGTGAGCGGCAGCGCAATCGTTTTCAGGATCTCGGGCGTGCCGCTGGTGGCGTGGATCGCGATCAGAATTGCAGACGAGCCGAGGCACGCGAAGAGCGGTGGCAGAACCAGGCGCCTGGCGCCGTTGAACCGCCTGGAAAGCGCATCGATCGCCGTCTTGAGGTAGAGGGTAAGCAGCGCCGAAAGCGTTCCCTGGACGAGGCCGGCAACAAGCGGCTTGGGCATGGGGTGATGGCGGTTGGCGAAAAGCGCCCAGCCGCCCATGGCGAAAAAGGCGAAGGCCACATGTACGACCCCGCTTGATGCCAGCCCCTTCAGTTTCGCGCTCATGTCAGCGACCACCAGTAGCGCGTCAGGTGGAAGAAGATCGGCGCGGAGAAGACGACGGAATCGAGCCGGTCGATCAGCCCGCCATGGCCTTCGATCAGATGGCCCCAGTCCTTGACGCCGCGGTCCCGCTTGATCGCCGACATGACGAGCCCGCCGAAGAATCCCATCAGGGTTATGATGAGCGACATCAACGCGGCTTGCGCCGGGGTGAACGGGGTAATCCACCAGAGCGAGGCGCCGATCAGCGTTGCGCTCGCAACGCCGCCGACGAAACCCTCGACCGTTTTCGACGGCGAAAGGGTTGGCGCGATCTTGGTTTTGCCGAAGAGCTTGCCCCAGACATATTGCAGCACGTCGCTCGACTGAACGACGATGACGAGGAAGGCGATGAGAAGCACGTTGCGTCCCTCATAGCCCGGAATCTGCAGCGTTAGCAGCGCCGGCACGTGCGAGGCGCAGAAGACGCAGATCATCAGCGCCCATTGCACCTCGGAGATCCGGACCAGGAAGTCGCGGGTGTCGCCGCGAAGAACCGCGACGATCGGCATTAGCAGGAAGGCGTAGACCGGCACGAAGATCGAATAGATGCCGTATTGCTCGGCCCAGAGCAGGAAGTAGTTGATCGGCAGGACGACGAAGAAGGCGCCGGCGATCGCCCAGTGGTCGCCGCGCCGCGTGTTGATGAGCGTGATGAACTCGCGCAGCGCCGCAAACGAGCAGAAGGCAAAGAGCAGGAGCACGCCGACCCGTCCGGCAACGAAGGCGATGGCGATCAGCACTACCATTGCCCACCACGCCTTGATGCGGGCGTTGAGGTTCTCGATCGAGCCGTTCGACCCGTCAGGCGACAGCTTCTGCTTGAGCATGTAGCCGACGCTTGACGCCAGCACGAGAACGCCGCCGACGCCGAAGAGCAGCTTGAGCATGTCCAGGCTGGCCGCGCTCATGCGCCGTCATCCGTCGATGAAGGCGCGAGCGAAAGCAGGGCGGTCTCGGCGCGAGCGATAAACTCTTCCTTCGTCTCCTGCGCCTTGAGGCGCATCGGTTCGCCGAAGTTGACGGTGCAGATGAGCGGGATCGGCACGAACTCCCCCTTGGGCATGACGCGGTTGAGATTGTTGATCCAGACGGGAACCAGCGCCACGTCCGGGCGCTTGCAGGCGAGGTGATAGAGCCCGCTCTTGAACGGCAGCAGTCGCGCTTCGGTCTGGTTGCGCGTTCCCTCGGGAAAGAGAATGAGCGACGATCCGTCGTTGAGCACGGCCGTCATCTGCTCGACCGGGTCCTGCGTGCGCGCTTCCGGGTCGCGCTCGATCAGCACCGCGTCGAAGACGTCGCGGCCGATAAAGGTCGAAAGCTTCGATTTCAGCCAGTATTCGGCACCTGCGACCGGCCGCGCGCGTTCCCTGAGCCAGGGCGGCAAGACCGCCCAGATCAGCACGAAATCGCCGTGGCTGGAGTGGTTGGCGAAATAGATGCTCTGCTTCGGCGGCAGGCCGGTCTCATGCCAGATGGCGCGCGCCGCCGTCAGCGCCCGCGCAAACATCATGATGGCGATGGAAGCCAGCTTGGCCATCATCTCGCGCATCATGTGGTTTTGTGCCCGGTTGGGAGCCGAGCCAGTGTGCCGAAGCGCCCTTTGGCGTGACTCGGCCGTGCCCGGATGCGTTTCTTGTCTTGCGACTCAATAATCAAATGCTGCCCCTCAGCCCGCTGCCCGGCATAACTCCAGGCTGCAATGACGAATTTTACGCAATTGTGACGGCTTCTCAAGCGGTTGAAATCATGCGCAACATGATAACGCGCAGACCATGCCGGATATTCGTTCGTCGACACCATGCCGGAGAAACCATTGCGGCGGCACGTCGCAGCCGTTGGCCCCCGTTCGCGTTGACCATCCGCAACCTAGCCGCTAGCTTGCGGCTTCCAGTAAGGGGAGCGTCGTCCAATGCGCCAGTAATGCCCGGTGAAAACCGAATCGCCTCAACTTCGCTTGCGAAGAGGATGGACGATGGCATTGCTGCGATCCGCATCGACGGACGAACGCTAGGGCATTTCTGCCTGCGATCTCCATTCGCCTTCGTGAGCGGTCACATCAGGACAAAGTTTCCAGGGACCGAACATGCAAGACATTTCCTCCTCCAATCTCGATATCATCGATCACAATCGCCAGGCGTGGGACAGGCAGGCAAGCCAGGACTGCGAATGGTCCCGCCCGGTCACACGCGAGTTGATCGCCGACGCCCGCAAAGGGCAGTGGCGGGCGCGGCTGACGCCCGGCGATCTGCCTGTGGGCTGGTTGCCCGACGTCAAGGGCAAGAAGATCCTCTGCCTGGCGTCCGCCGGCGGGCAGCAGGCGCCGATCCTGGCCGCCGCCGGTGCGGACGTTACGGTCTTCGACCTCTCCGAGGGACAGCTCGAAGAGGATCGGCGCGTCGCCGAACGCGAAGGGCTGTCGCTTTTGACCGTGCAGGGCGACATGCGGGACCTCGCGACCTTTGCGGACGAAACCTTCGACATCGTCTTTCATCCGATCTCGAACCTCTATGTTCCCGACATCCAGCCGGTCTGGCGGGAGTGCCACCGGGTGCTGAAGACCGGCGGTCGGCTGCTTTCGAGCTTCTACAATCCGATCGTTTTCGTCGGCGACCGCGATCCGGCCCATGCGGAAAAGGGCCTTATCCGCCCGGCTTACCGGCTCCCCTTTGCCGAGGTGGAGCATCTCGCGCCCGATGTCGTGCAGGCCAAGGTCGATCGGGGCGAGGCCCTGGTCTTCGGACACAGCCTTTCTGCGCAGATCGAGGGGCAGCTGCAGGCCGGTTTCCTGTTGGCCGGCTTTCACGAGGATTGGCAGCCGTCGGCTCGTTTCCTGATCGACAGGTTCGTGCCGACCTTCATCGCCACCTTTGCCATCAAGAGCGATCTTCATCCCTGATGCGGCAGGCCCGGCGCTCTGTTCGGGCCCGCAAGCTCGCACGCAACGAGGGCAATCGCAGCGGCCGGAAGGCGCTGCGGTTGTTGATCCCGGCTTCCGCAGCGCCTTTTTACCTCGCGTTACTGTTACGTACTCGCCAACGCATCGGTTTCGTACTTTGCTGTTCGTCAGCGAAACTGGAAAGGGGTCAATCCGTATGCGCTTCATCGCTTTGTTGTTCGTGCCTTTGGCGGTCGCCGTGCTGGGGCTTTCGGGTTGTGCCTCGACGTCCTCGACCAATACATCCTACACGCAGCCCCAGACGTTCGCCCCCGGTCTCGGTGCGGGGAACACGGCGAACGCCACGACGGCGCCGGGCTACTACTGACCTTCCGGCGGTTCGTGTCCCGCTGACAGGCATAATCCGCGGTGGGCGCAGCCGGCCGCGGACGGTTCACTTTTGCGGCAACGGCCCGAAGCCGGATGGCCGATCCGGTCCCTGGCGGTGACCCGGCTTGCATTCGCCGGCCAAAAGTTGCAAACAGCGGCGAACCATCAGGGAACACGCCATGAGCCTCTCCAAGCGCACCACCCGCCCGCTCGATCACCTCGTGCTGCCGGTGGATACGCTTACCCAGGCGCGGCGTCGGCTTTCCAATCTCGGCTTCACCGTCGCCGACGATGCCCGCCATCCCTTCGGCACCGAAAATGCCTGCGTCTTCTTTGCCGACGGCACCTATCTCGAACCGCTAGCCATAGCGTCCCGCGAGGAGTGCGAGGCGGCGGCACTCGACGGCAACGCCTTTGTGGCGCGTGATCAGGCGTTTCGTTTCCGCCAGGGACCGGAAGGCCTCTCGGCGCTGGTCTTCGGCACCGAGGATGCGGCGAGCGACCACATCCGTTTTCGGGCGCGGGGCATCTCCGGCGGCGACATGCTGGAGTTTTCCCGGCCGATGAAGCTGCCCGATGGCCGCGAAGGACTGGGCTCGTTCCGTCTTGCCTTTGCGGCGGACCTGCGCGCGCCGGATCTCTTTCTTTTCAATTGTCAGCGCGTTCGCGCACTCCCGACCGACCGGGCGGCGCTGGAGCGACACGACAACGGCGTGATCGGCATAAGCGAAGTGGTGCTGTCGGAAGCCAATCCGACTGATTTCCAGTATCTGCTGCAGGAAGCGGTCGATGAGCGCGAGGTTTCGGCGCATTCCTTCGGCATGGACGTCGCGACCACCAACGCCAAGATCTCGGTGCTGAACGCCGCCGGCATGGAAGCCTTCTTCGGTCGCTCGGTGCGCGGTGCCGAACGGGGCCTTCGCGGACGGGCGGTCGTCTTCCGTGTTGCCGATCTCGAGGCAACGCGGGCGCTCTTTGCCGAGAACGATATCGAATTTGCAGAAATGGGCGGGCGCCTCATTGTCCCCGAAATGCCGGGGCAAGGGGTGATCTTCGCGTTTGGAGCTTGATGATGAAAACCAATGCCAGAGTCGTTGTCGGTGAGGGCGCCCGTCAGGTCGCCTTCGCACAGACCGAGAAGTTGTCGCTGATCGCCGGCCCCTGCCAGATGGAGAGCCGTGAACACGCCTTCATGATGGCGGGCGCGCTCTCAGAACTCTGCAACAAGCTCGGCCTCGGCCTCGTCTACAAGTCCTCCTTCGACAAGGCCAACCGCACCTCGCTTTCGGGCAAGCGTGGCATCGGTCTCGACAAGGCGATGGAAATCTTCGCCGACCTGAAAAGGGAATTCGGCTTTCCGGTTCTGACCGACGTGCACACCGAAGAGCAATGTGCTCTGGTCGCGCCGACGGTCGATATCCTGCAGATCCCGGCCTTCCTGTCGCGCCAGACCGATCTTCTGGTCGCAGCCGCCAAGACCGGCCGCGCGATCAACGTCAAGAAGGGCCAGTTCCTGGCGCCCTGGGACATGAAGAACGTGTTGGCGAAGTTCACCGAGAGCGGCAACCCCAATGTCATGCTCTGCGAGCGTGGCGCTTCCTTCGGCTACAACACGCTGGTCTCCGACATGCGCTCGCTGCCGATCATGGCTTCGCTCGGCGCGCCGGTCGTCTTTGATGCGACCCATTCGGTTCAGCAGCCGGGCGGGCAGGGCGGCTCTTCGGGCGGTCAACGAGAATTCGTCGAGACCCTGGCGCGTGCGGCCGTGGCGGTTGGCGTCGCAGGTGTGTTCGTCGAGACGCACGAAGACCCGGACAACGCGCCCTCGGACGGCCCGAACATGGTGCATCTGAAGGACATGCCGCGGCTGCTCGAAAAGCTGCTGGCTTTCGACGCGATCGCCAAGGGCTGAGACCCGCGCGACGCTTCGTGAAATTTTCATGAACCGCAATGGCGCGGTTGTTTTTGCATATTGCGCGCCATTGTAATTTCGAGGCCTTGGCGTATGACAGGCCCCGACCACCCACCGTCCTCAACAGGGAAGAGATCATGACTGCAATCATCGACATCATCGGCCGAGAAATTCTGGACAGCCGCGGCAACCCGACCGTCGAGGTCGACGTGTACCTGGAAGACGGAAGCTTCGGCCGCGCGGCAGTCCCGTCGGGCGCCTCGACCGGTGCCCATGAGGCTGTTGAGCTGCGCGATGGTGGTACGCGTTACCTCGGCAAGGGCGTCGAACGTGCCGTCGAAGCCGTCAACGGCGAGATCTTCGAAGCGATCGGCGGTCTCGATGCCGAGAACCAGATCCAGATCGACAAGACCATGATCGAGCTCGACGGCACGGCGAACAAGTCGCGCCTCGGCGCCAACGCCATTCTCGGCGTTTCGCTTGCCGTTTCCAAGGCTGCCGCCGAAGCTGCCGGCCTGCCGCTCTACCGTTACGTCGGTGGTCCGAACGCCCACGTGCTCCCGGTTCCGATGATGAACATCATCAACGGTGGCGCGCACGCCGACAACCCGATCGACTTCCAGGAGTTCATGATCGTTCCGGTTGGCGCTGACACGATGCGTGATGCGGTTCGCATGGGCTCGGAAGTGTTCCACACGCTGAAGAAGCAGCTTGCAGCCGACGGCCACAACACCAATGTCGGCGACGAAGGCGGCTTCGCGCCGGGTCTCGCGTCCGCTCCGGCAGCGCTCGACTTCATCATGAAGTCGATCGAGAAGGCTGGCTACAAGCCGGGCGAAGACATGTTCATCGCGCTCGATTGCGCCGCAACCGAATTCTTCAAGGACGGCAAGTATGTGCTCGAGGGCGAAGGCCGCACGCTGGAGCCGGGTGCCATGGCTGAATACCTGGCGGAACTCGCCGCCAAGTACCCGATCTTCTCGATCGAAGACGGCATGGCCGAAGACGACTGGGACGGCTGGAAGGCTGTGACCGACCTCATCGGCAACAAGTGCCAGCTCGTCGGCGACGACCTGTTCGTCACCAACTCTGCGCGCCTGCGGGACGGCATCAAGATGGGCGTTGCCAACTCGATCCTCGTCAAGGTCAACCAGATCGGTTCGCTGTCGGAAACGCTCGACGCCGTCGAGACCGCGCACAAGGCGCGCTACACCGCCGTCATGTCGCACCGCTCGGGCGAAACCGAAGATGCGACGATCGCCGATCTCGCGGTTGCCACCAACTGCGGCCAGATCAAGACCGGCTCGCTCGCCCGTTCGGACCGGCTCGCCAAGTACAATCAGCTGATCCGCATCGAAGAGCAGCTCGGCGTGCAGGCCAAGTACGCCGGCCGCTCGATCCTGCGTGGCTGATCGCCGCCTGATTTTTGTCTGAAGACTGAGCCCGCCCACACGGCCCCGTGTGGGCGGGTTTCTATTTTCCTGCCGTTCATGGTCAACGGTCGGTTAATCAATCGACGCTAATCTGATTGCCGTACTGCGTATCAGGGCGGGAATGCATGTGGACACGGCATCATAAGAAACGGAAACTGGGTCGGCTGGTGATGCCGCTGATCGCGGTCGCCTTTCTCTCCTACTTCGGCTATCATTCCATTCACGGCGGCTATGGCCTGAAGGCGACCGAGCAATTCGATCGTCAGATCGTCGAGCGGCAGGCGCGGCTGGATAAGCTCACGAAGCAGCGAATGATCCTCGAAAAGGAGGTTCAGCTGATGAGTGATGGGTCGCTGGAACGGGACATGCTGGATGAAAAGGCTCGCCTCGCGCTGAACATGTCGCGAAGTGACGAGATCGTTATTTTCCACCGTGCCGCAAATTAACCTGAATTCAGTTAATTGGAATTTGTGAAGTAAAATCAATCATTTGTACGGAATGCGAGCCATGCAAATATGGCATTGCTGTGTCTGCTTTCTTTCCCTATGGTAACCGCAAAAGGCTAACCATTGGGAGGAACGAATGGCTCCGCGAAAATCCGCGTCCGTTTCCAGCCGCAAGAGTGCCGCAAAGCCGGCGAAGAAAGACTTCAACGGCGGCACGTTCGCCGACTTCTCCAAACAGGAAGATCTGAGTGCCTACCGCGAGATGCTGCTGATCCGGCGTTTCGAGGAAAAGGCCGGCCAGCTCTATGGCATGGGCTTCATCGGCGGCTTCTGTCACCTCTACATCGGCCAGGAAGCCGTTGTCGTCGGCATGCAGATGGCGCTGAAGGAAGGCGACCAGGTCATCACCGCCTACCGTGATCATGGCCACATGCTGGCCTGCGGCATGAGCGCCCGCGGCGTCATGGCCGAACTCACCGGTCGTCGCAGCGGTCTTTCCAAGGGGAAGGGCGGCTCGATGCACATGTTCTCCAAGGAAAAGCACTTCTATGGCGGCCACGGCATCGTCGGCGCCCAGGTGTCGCTCGGCACCGGTCTTGCTTTTGCCAACCGCTATCGCGGCAACGACAATGTGTCCGTTGCCTATTTCGGTGACGGCGCTGCCAACCAGGGCCAGGTCTACGAAAGCTTCAACATGGCGCAGCTCTGGAAGCTGCCGGTGATCTACGTGATCGAGAACAACCGCTACGCCATGGGTACTTCCGTTTCGCGGGCTTCGGCACAGACCGACTTCTCGCAGCGTGGCGTCTCCTTCAACATTCCGGGCTTCCAGGTCGACGGCATGGACGTGCGCGCGGTCAAGGCCGCCGGCGACGAGGCGGTCGAGCATTGCCGCTCGGGCAAGGGTCCGATCATCCTTGAGATGCAGACCTATCGCTACCGCGGTCACTCGATGTCCGACCCGGCGAAGTACCGCTCGAAGGACGAAGTGCAGAAGATGCGCTCGGAGCATGACCCGATCGAGCAGGTGAAGGCGCGTCTGACCGAAAAGGGTTGGGCGAACGAGGATGAGCTGAAGCAGATCGACAAGGAAGTCCGTGACATCGTTGCCGACAGCGCCGATTTTGCCCAGGCCGATCCGGAGCCGGATGCATCCGAGCTCTACACCGACATCCTGCTTTGATCCGGGGAGGGACAAACATGCCAGTAGAAATTCTTATGCCCGCCCTTTCCCCGACCATGGAGGAAGGCACGCTCTCGAAATGGCTGAAGAACGAGGGCGACAAGGTGTCCTCCGGCGACGTCATTGCCGAAATCGAGACCGATAAGGCAACGATGGAAGTCGAAGCCGTCGATGAAGGCACGATCGGCAAGCTCTTGATTGCTGCCGGCACCGAAGGCGTCAAGGTCAACACCCCGATCGCCGTGCTGCTGCAGGACGGCGAAGGCGCTGGCGACATCGCCGCTCCGAAGGCCGAAGCGCCGAAGGCAGCCGCTGCTGAAGCGCCGGCCGCTTCCGCGCCGGCTCCGGTTGCAGCCCAGCCGAAGGTCGAAGTCGCTGCTGATCCGGCGATCCCTGCCGGCACCGAAATGGTGACGATGACCGTTCGCGAAGCACTTCGCGACGCCATGGCCGAAGAAATGCGCGCCAGCGACGACGTCTTCGTCATGGGTGAAGAGGTCGCCGAATATCAGGGCGCCTACAAGATTACCCAGGGCCTGCTGCAGGAATTCGGCGCCCGTCGCGTCATCGACACACCGATCACCGAGCACGGCTTTGCCGGCGTCGGCGTCGGCGCTGCCATGACCGGGCTGCGCCCGATCGTCGAGTTCATGACCTTCAACTTCGCCATGCAGGCGATCGACCAGATCATCAACTCCGCCGCCAAGACGCTCTACATGTCCGGCGGCCAGATGGGCGCGCCGATCGTGTTCCGCGGCCCGAGCGGTGCGGCTGCCCGCGTGGCCGCGCAGCACTCGCAGTGCTACGCCGCCTGGTACAGCCACATCCCTGGCCTCAAGGTGGTCATGCCCTACACGGCAGCCGACGCCAAGGGCCTGCTGAAGGCGGCGATCCGCGATCCGAACCCGGTCATCTTCCTCGAAAACGAAATCCTTTACGGTCACTCCTTCGAAGTGCCGAAGCTTGACGATTTCGTGCTGCCGATCGGCAAGGCCCGTATCCACAAGGTCGGCAAGGACGCAACGATCGTTTCCTTCGGTATCGGCATGACCTACGCCGTCAAGGCGGTTGCCGAACTCGAAGCCCAGGGCATCGATGTCGAACTGATCGACCTGCGCACCATCCGTCCGATGGATCTGCCGACGGTCATCGAATCCGTCAAGAAGACCGGCCGCCTCGTCACCGTCGAAGAAGGCTACCCGCAGTCTTCCGTCGGCACCGAGATCGCAACCCGCGTCATGCAGCAGGCCTTCGACTACCTTGACGCCCCGATCCTGACGATCGCCGGCAAGGATGTGCCGATGCCTTACGCCGCGAACCTCGAGAAGCTCGCGCTTCCGAACGTCGCAGAGGTTGTCGATGCGGTGAAAGCCGTTTGCTACAAATAAGGGGAGGGCCCTTCGATGCCTATCAACATCACAATGCCTGCCCTCTCGCCGACGATGGAAGAAGGCAATCTGGCCAAGTGGCTCGTCAAGGAAGGCGACAAGGTCAAGTCCGGTGACGTGATTGCCGAGATCGAGACCGACAAGGCGACGATGGAAGTCGAGGCCGTCGACGAAGGCACCGTTGCCAAGATCGTCGTTCCCGCCGGCACCGATGGCGTCAAGGTCAATGCGCTGATCGCCGTTCTCGCCGCCGATGGCGAGGATGTCGCCGCCGCCGCCAAGGGCGGCAACGGCGCGGCAGCACCGGCACCCGCCGCCAAGGCCGAAGCGCCTGCACCGGCAGCGCCGAGCGCTCCGGCTGCGGCTCCTGCCGCTGCACCGGCTGCAGCCCAGCCGGCCAAGGCCGAGGGCGGCGCACGCGTCTTCTCCTCGCCGCTCGCACGCCGCCTGGCAAAGGACGCGGGCATTGACCTGTCGGCAGTTGCCGGCACCGGTCCTCATGGCCGCGTCGTCAAGAAGGACGTCGAAGCCGCCGTCTCCGGTGGCGCTGCCAAGTCCGCCGCCGCACCGGCCGCCGGCGCTGCTGCTCCTGCAGCCGCACCGCTTGCCAAGGGCATGTCGGAAGACGCCGTTCTCAAGCTGTTCGAGCCAGGTTCCTACGAACTCCTGCCGCATGACGGCATGCGCAAGACGATCGCCAAGCGTCTCGTCGAATCCAAGCAGACGATCCCGCACTTCTACGTGTCGGTGGACTGCGAACTCGACGCGCTGCTGGCACTGCGTGCGCAGCTCAACGCAGCGGCTCCCGAGCAGGGTGGCAAGCCGGTCTACAAGCTTTCCGTCAACGACATGGTCATCAAGGCTCTGGCGCTGGCACTGCGCGATGTTCCGAACGCGAACGTCTCGTGGACCGAGAGCAACATGGTCAAGCACAAGCACGCCGATGTCGGCGTTGCCGTGTCGATCCCGGGCGGCCTGATCACCCCGATCATCCGCCAGGCGGAACTGAAGAGCCTGTCGGCCATCTCCAACGAGATGAAGGACCTCGGCCAGCGTGCCAAGGACCGCAAGCTGAAGCCCGAAGAATACCAGGGCGGCACGACTGCCGTCTCCAACATGGGCATGATGGGCGTCAAGAACTTCGCCGCCGTCGTCAACCCGCCGCATGCCACGATCCTCGCGGTCGGTGCCGGCGAGGAGCGCGTCGTCGTCAAGAACAAGCAGATGGTCATCGCCAACGTCATGACCGTCACGCTTTCGACCGACCATCGCTGCGTCGATGGCGCGCTCGGTGCCGAACTGCTCGGTGCCTTCAAGCGCTACATCGAAAACCCGATGGGCATGCTGGTCTGAGTTGGATGAGGACCGGCCTTCGGGCCGGTCCGTTCCTTTTCGCGCAGTCGAAGGCGGGCCCGGACGATGAAAACAGTTCTCTGCTATGGCGACAGTCTGACCTGGGGCTACGATGCCACCGATGGCGGTCGACATGCGCTTGCCGATCGCTGGCCGAGTGTCTTGCAGAAGGCGTTGGGGCCGGACGTCCAGGTCATCGCCGAGGGGCTGAACGGCCGCACGACCGCCTACGACGATCACCTCGCCGATTGCGACCGCAATGGTGCGAAGGTGCTGCCGACGCTGCTGCACAGCCACGCGCCGCTCGATCTCATCATTCTTCTTCTCGGCGCAAATGACATGAAGCCGGTGATCCACGGAACCGCCTTCGGCGCCGTCAAGGGCGTCGAGCGGCTGGTCAATCTGGTGCGCCGGCACGATTGGCCGGTTGAGAGTGAGGACGGCCCGGAGATCCTGATCGTGTCGCCGCCGGTGCTTTGCGAAACCGCCGACGCCGGCTTTGCCGCAATGTTCGCAGGCGGCATCGAGCAGTCTTCGATGCTGGCGCCCCTTTACCGCGATCTCGCCGACGAACTCGATTGCGGCTTCTTCGATGCCGGATCTGTGGCGGTGACGACGCCGCTCGATGGCGTGCATCTCGATGCGGAAAACACGCGTGCGATAGGCCGGGGTCTGGAACCGGTCGTGCGGATGATGCTCGGGGTCTGAGAATGGTCGGGGGCGTCACCATACGTCCGGCCGAAAGACGTGAGGCGGCGGAACTCGCCATCCTCGTCGATATCGCCGCGCATGGCTTTGCCTCCTGGCTCTGGTACGGCGCCGTCCAGCATGGGGTGACGGATACGGCTTTTGAGCGCGGGCGCAACAAGCTGCGCGAAGAGCCGGGTCCGGGGAACTGGCGTGATGCGCTGGTTGCCGAGGTCGATGACGAGGTTGCCGGACTGTCGCTCGGCTATGGGGTCGGGCCGGAAGCGGCTGAGATTGTTGCCGGGCACCCGGTTCTCGAGCCCCTGCTGGCGCTGCAGCGGCAAATCGTCGGGCACTGGTTCATAGAGAGCCTGGGCGTCTATCGCCATCAGCGCGGCCGGGGGATCGGCAAGGCGCTTCTGGCAAAGGAATTCGAACGCGCCGGATCGGCGCCGGTGAGCCTGATCACCGAGAGCCACAACGGCTGGGCTCAGGCACTATACAGGGCAAACGGTTTCGGCGAGGCAGCGCGCGCCGAGGCGGTTCCGCTCTTTGAGGAAAGCAAGAAACACGACTGGGTGCTCTTCACCCGCAAGGTCGCTTGAGACAAAGGCAGGAAACACATGGCTGAGAATTACGACGTCATCGTCATCGGTTCGGGTCCGGGGGGCTATATCGCCGCCATTCGTGCGGCACAGTTGGGTCTCAAGACCGCGGTCGTCGAGCGCGAGCACCTGGCCGGCATCTGCTCCAACTGGGGCTGCATCCCGACCAAGGCGCTGCTGCGCTCCGCCGAAGTTCTGCACTACGCCCAGCACCCGGGCAGCTATGGCATCAAGATCGAAGGCACCGTGACGCCGGACCTGAAGGCGATCGTTGCACGCTCGCGCGGCATTGCCGAGCGCATGAATGGCGGCGTCGGCTTCCTGATGAAGAAGAACAAGGTCGATGTGATCTGGGGTGAAGCCAAGCTCACGAAGCCCGGCGAAATCGTCGTCGGCAAGTCGACGAAGCCGGTCGTCCAGCCGCAGGCGCCGCTGCCGAAGAACACCAAGGGCGAGGGCACCTACACCGCCAAGCATATCATCATCGCGACCGGCGCCCGCCCACGCGCGCTGCCGGGCATCGAGCCCGATGGCAAGCTGATCTGGACCTACTTCGAGGCGATGAAGCCTGAGGAAATGCCGAAGTCGCTGCTGGTCATGGGCTCGGGCGCGATCGGCATCGAATTCGCCTCCTTCTACCGCACCATGGGTGTGGACGTGACGGTCGTCGAAGTGATGCCGAACGTGATGCCGGTCGAAGATGCCGAGATTTCGAACATCGCCAAGAAGCAGTTCGAAAAGCAAGGCATGAAGATCCATCTCCAGGCCAAGGTGACGAAGGTCGAGAAGGCTGCCAACTCGATCACCGCCCATGTCGAGATGAAGGACGGCAAGGTCGAGAAGATCACCGCTGACCGCATGATCTCGGCCGTCGGCGTTCAGGGCAACATCGAGAACCTCGGCCTCGAAACGCTCGGGGTCAAGACCGACCGCGGCTGCATCGTCATCGACGGCTACGGCAAGACCAACGTTCCCGGCGTCTACGCGATCGGCGACGTCGCCGGACCGCCGATGCTCGCCCACAAGGCCGAGCATGAGGCCGTCATCTGCGTCGAAAAGATCGCTGGCCTGCCGAACGTCCACCCGATGGACAAGCTGAAGATCCCGGGCTGCACCTATTGCCACCCGCAGGTCGCCTCCGTCGGCCTTACGGAAGCCAAGGCCAAGGAACTCGGACGCGACATCCGCGTCGGCCGTTTCCCCTTCGTTGCCAACGGCAAGGCGATCGCGCTCGGCGAGGACCAGGGCATGGTCAAGACGATCTTCGACAAGAAGACCGGCGAACTCTTGGGCGCCCACATGGTCGGTGCGGAAGTCACCGAACTGATCCAGGGCTTCGTCGTCGCGATGAACCTCGAGACGACCGAAGAAGATCTGATGCACACGATCTTCCCGCATCCGACGATCTCCGAGACGATGAAGGAAAGCGTGCTCGACGCCTACGGCCGCGCGCTCAACGCCTGATGGTTTCGGCGCCGGCGCTTTTGGTGTAGCTTTGGCATTGATAATGGGCGCATTTTCAATGCACGGAGACCAAAATGAGCGTGAACGGCGTCGGTATTTTGGCTGCGATCATCGTCGGCGGTTTGGCCGGGTGGCTCGCGGAGAAGTTCATGGGCAGCAGCATGGGGCTGATCATGAACATAGTGCTCGGCATCATCGGTGCGGTGGTGCTGAATTTCGTCCTGGCGGCCTTCGGCATGGCCTATGCCGGCTGGGTCGCCTACCTGATCATCGGCTTCATCGGCGCATGCCTGTTGATCGCCGCTGGTCGGGTCGTGAAACGATAGTCCGTCGGGCCATCTGCGCTTCCGTCGGGCTTCGAAAATAGACGGCCTGACATTTCCGGTCGGGCCGTCTATATAGAGCGAAAATGGGTCATCCGGCCTGATGCCGGATCCGCCGCGACGAGGAAGACAGTATGGTAACGGTGTTCGATGCCGTCTCTGACCGGGCGCAACGCGTCCGCCACCCGGAAAAGGCCCACAAGCCCGACACGGAAGTGATGCGCAAGCCGGAGTGGATCCGCGTCAAGGCGCCGATGTCCAAGGGCTACCAGGAGACGCGCGAGCTGGTGCGTTCGCACAAGCTCGTGACCGTGTGCGAGGAAGCCGGTTGCCCGAACATCGGCGAATGCTGGGACAAGAAGCACGCCACGTTCATGATCATGGGCGAGATCTGTACCCGCGCCTGCGCCTTCTGCAACGTCGCGACCGGGAAGCCGAATGCGCTCGACATGGAAGAGCCGGCCAACATCGCCAAGGCCGTCAAGCAGATGGGCCTCAGCCACGTCGTCATCACTTCGGTCGACCGTGACGATCTGGAAGATGGCGGCGCCGAACATTTCGAGAAGGTCATCTGGGCGATCCGCGAGGCCTCGCCGACGACGACCATCGAGATCCTGACGCCGGACTTCCTGAAGAAGCCGGGCGCTCTGGAGCGCGTCGTTGCCGCCAAGCCCGACGTCTTCAACCACAATATGGAAACGGTTCCCGGCAACTACCTGACGGTCCGCCCCGGTGCGCGCTACTTCCACTCCGTCCGCCTGCTGCAGCGCGTGAAGGAACTGGACCCGACCATGTTCACCAAGTCCGGCATCATGGTCGGCCTCGGCGAAGAGCGCAACGAAGTGCTGCAGTTGATGGACGACCTGAGGACCGCCGATGTCGACTTCCTGACGATCGGCCAATACCTGCAGCCGACGCGCAAGCACCACAAGGTCGAAGCGTTCGTCACGCCCGAGGAGTTCAAGTCCTACGAGACTGTCGCCTACACCAAGGGCTTCCTGATGGTGTCGTCGAGCCCGCTGACGCGCTCGTCGCACCACGCCGGCGACGACTTTGCGCGGCTGCGTGCAGCCCGCGAAAAGAAGCTGGCGGCCGTGGCAGGCTGACGGCTCGGCCGCTCAAAAAAATACCGAAACTCCGGCCCCGAGCCGGAGTTTCGCATTGGGTTTACTTGTTCCCGAGTTCCGCGGGAGTTTCCATGGACCTGCCGTCAAAACCGGCAATCGTCAACTATGTCGACGATGCCGTTGCCGCCGACCATATTCGCAGGGCCAGGCGCATCCTCGTGGTCGGATGCTCCGGCGGCGGCAAGTCAACGCTTTCACAGAAGCTCGCCCGTCAGTTCCAGTTGACCTACATCTCGATCGATCGCGATATCCGGTGGTTGCCGGGTTGGGCAGAGCGTGACCGGGCGGAGCAGCGCCAGCGCATTGTCGAGAGGATCGCCGCCGATCGCTGGGTCATGGATGGCACCGGTCCGTCCACATTCGATATCCGGGTGCCGAGAAGCGACATCGTGATCTGGGTGCGCATGCCGCGGCTTGTCTGCATATGGGGCGTCGTCACCCGCTGGCTGAAACATTTCGGCCGCACCCGCCCGGAGATGGCGCCGGGCTGCATCGAAAAGGTCGATTGGGATTTCCTTCAGTTCATCTGGACGTTTGAGCAGAAGTTTACGCCGCACATCGTCGCAGGTCTGGCGAAGCACGGCCCTGACGTGCCAGTTCTGCAGTTGAAATCGCGGCGCCAGATGCGCAGGCTCCTTGATCTTCTCGGTTCTCCCGCTTAACTCCCCTTTATGCCGCATTTCGAAACCAACCACGTCGTCAAGCACACCGCAGACCAGATGTTCGACCTCGTTGCCGACGTCGAACAGTATCCGCAGTTCCTGCCGCTCTGTGAGGCGCTGACGGTACGCTCGCGCAAGGAGCGCGATGGAAAAGTGCTTCTGCTTGCCGATATGACCGTCGGTTACAAGGCGATCCGCGAGACCTTCACGACGCAGGTGCTGCTGAACAAGGCAGAGCGGACGATCGACGTCAAATACATCGACGGGCCGTTCAAATATCTCGACAACCGCTGGCGCTTCGAGCCTTCGGGCGAGGGGCAGTCGATCGTGCACTTCGACATCGACTACGAGTTCAAGAGCCGCATCCTCGGGGCCTTGATGGGCTCGATGTTCGACCGTGCCTTCCGCATGTTCTCCGACGCCTTCGAAAAGCGCGCCGACAGCATCTATTCGGCCTGAGCGATCTGCGTGAGCAGATCGAGTGCGGTGCGGATGGTCGCAAGCCTTATGTTGCTGCGGCCGATATCGCCGTAGCGCATCTCGCGATGCAGCAGCGCGCCGTTTCGCCCTGCCGCAGCGAGATGCACAAGGCCGACAGGCTTTTCAGCCGAACCACCGCTCGGCCCGGCGATGCCGGTGACGGCAACGGCGAAGTCAGCCGCCGAATGCGCGATTGCGCCCTGTGCCATCTCGATCGCCGTCTGCCGCGAGACGGCACCATGGGCGACGAGCGTCGCCGTCTCGACGCCGAGCATTGCGACCTTTGCCTCGTTGGAATAGGTGACGAAGCCGCGGTCGAGGACTGCGGACGAACCGGAGATCTCGGTCAGCGCACCGGCGATCAGGCCACCAGTGCAGGATTCGGCGGTCGCGACCTTGCGGCCATTTGCCGTGAACTGCGCGATGATCTCACCGGCTTTGACTTCGATGTCGGCGGACCACATCACGAAAGGTTCCCATAGACGACCGTCGCCGTGGCGATCGCGGCGATGCCTTCGTCGCGGCCGACGAAACCAAGGCGTTCGTTGGTCGTTGCCTTGACCGAGCACCGGTCGAGTGAAATCCCCAGCATGTCCGAGAGATTTTCGCGCATCGTCAGGCGGTGCGGCCCGACCTTCGGCGCTTCGGCGATCAGCGAAACGTCTGCATTGGTGATGATGCCGCCGCGCTCGCGCACGATTTTGGCCGCGTGCTCCAGGAAAATGCGAGACGGCGCGCCCTTCCATTGCGGATCGGACGGCGGGAAATGATCGCCGATGTCGCCGGCGCCACAGGTGGCGAGCAGCGCGTCGGTGAGCGCATGCAGCGCCACGTCGGCATCGGAATGGCCGGAAAGTTTCTTGGTGTGCGCAATGAAGACGCCACAGAGCGTGACGCCGTCGCCCTCCACGAGCTGGTGCACGTCGTAGCCGTTGCCGGTGCGCACATCGGGCAGGGCAATCCGATTGAGTTTCTCGTCGGCCATGGCGATATCCCTTTTCAGCGTAAGCTTGACGTTGTCGACGGCGCCTTCGACGAGCACGACCTTGAGGCCGGCCCATTCAGCGATCGACGCGTCGTCGGTAAAATCCGTGCGGCCGCTTCTCGCCGCCTCCCGGTGAGCGGCAAGAATGGCCTGGAGATCGAATGTCTGTGGCGTCTGTGCGCCGTAGAGGCCGTCGCGCGGCACGGTTTCCGTGACCATGCCATCCTTGCCGGCACGCTTCAGCGTGTCTGCGACGGCGACCGCCGGCAGTACGGCCCTGACGTCCTCACTCAATGCCGCAGCGCACCGCGACAGCAGCGCGTGATCGGCAAAGGGGCGCACCGCATCGTGGATCATCACGCGGCGCGCGCCGATGTCGGCCAGGGCTTCGAGGCCGGCGAGCACCGATATCTGCCGGGTCGCGCCACCGTGGACGATGATCACGTCGCTGGCCACGGAGCGCTTGCATGCAGCGTCGAACAACGCCTCGTCGTCCGGATGGATGACGACGACGATCGGACCGGCGCCCGGCCATGTCGCGAAAGTGTCAAGCGTATGGGCGATAACGGGGCGGTCGCCGATGGTTCGGTACTGCTTCGGGCCCTCGGCGGATTGCCCGGCGCGTTCGCCGCGTCCTGCCGCGACGATAACCACGCCGCACTTGAACTGTTCTTGAGGCTGCATTTTCTGTATGAGGTCCCGCATTCGCCGATCTTCGCCGTGATGTACCGCGAAGGGTCGTGCTTTGCCAGCTGAGCTTAGAATTTTGCGCGGCGCGCCGAAATCGCTTGGCAAGTCCGAGAACAATGTCTAAAAATAGTGCAGGAACAACATGTGCCTGAAAGATATGCATTTGCCAATTCCGGCTCTTTCGTCTCCGCTTCGCATCGGATCCATCGAAATCCGCAACCGAGTTGCGCTCGCGCCGATGTCCGGCGTCACCGATCTCCCATTCCGGCGGCTTGCCTGGCGCTTCGGTGCGGGTTTCGTCGTGACCGAAATGGTGGCGAGCCGTGAACTGGTCGGCAATGCCCAGGAATCCTGGGCGCGGCTGAAGAACTCCGGGATCAAGCCGCACATCGTCCAGCTTGCGGGCCGTGAGGCCCACTGGATGGCGGAGGCCGCGAAGATCGCTGCCGACAATGGCGCCGACATCATCGACATCAATATGGGCTGCCCGGCAAAGAAGGTGACGGGCGGCTATTCCGGCTCGGCGCTGATGCGCGATCCCGATCACGCGCTGTCGCTGGTCGAGGCAACCGTCAACGCCGTCGATGTGCCCGTGACGCTGAAGATGCGGCTCGGCTGGGATGAAAACTCGATCAATGCGCCGCTGATTGCCAAGCGCGCCGAAGAGGCGGGCGTGAAGGCGATTACCGTGCACGGCCGCACGCGCATGCAGTTCTACAACGGTAAGGCGGATTGGGATGCGATCCGATTGGTCCGCGAGGTCGTCACCGTGCCGCTGGTCGCCAATGGTGACGTGGAGACGGTCGCCGATGCGGAAGAGATTCTCCGCCGATCGGGCGCGGACGCCGTCATGGCCGGCCGGTCCTCGCAGGGGCGCCCGTGGCACGTCGGGCTTCTCGCCGGGGCGGTCACGCATCCGTCACCGGCGGAGGTCGCCGATATCTTTGCTGAGCACTACGAGATGATGCTCGAATTCTATGGCGTTGAGGTCGGCCTCCGGCATGCCCGCAAGCATGTCGCCTGGTATCTCGATCGCGCTGCCCCCGACATGGCGGGGCCGGAAAAGGCCGCAATCCTGACATCGACCGATGCCCGTTTCGTCCGTGACAGGGCCCGTGCGGCGATGCTCGACGCCGCCTCGAGTAAGCCGGAAGGCGAGGCGGTCGAAGAAGGAATTGCCGCATGACCGAGAAACCGAGCATGCCGGATGCCGTCGCCAACGGTCTGTCGATGGCGGTTCTGAACGCCATCCAGAACCCGGTGATCATGGTGGATGCCAAGGGTCTCGTCGCCTTTGCCAACTGGGAGGCCGAATCGTTTTTCGGCGCCAGCGCCAACCACCTGGCGCGCCATGACATCAGCGCCTTCATTCCCTTTGGTAGTCCGCTGCTGACGCTGATCGAGCAGGTGCGCGAGCGCAAGGCGCCGGTCAACGAGTATCGCGTCGACCTGAGTTCGCCGCGCCTTGGGGCCGACAAGCTGGTCGATCTCTATGTCGCCCCTGTACTGTCCGAGCCGGGTGCGGTCGTCGTGGTCTTCCAGGAGCGTTCGATGGCCGACAAGATCGACCGGCAGCTGACGCATCGCGGCGCTGCCCGTTCGGTGACCGGTCTCGCCTCGATGCTGGCGCATGAAATCAAGAACCCACTCTCAGGCATCCGCGGTGCGGCGCAACTGCTGGAGACCTCCGCCAACGACGAGGACCGCGCGCTGACGCGGCTGATCTGCGACGAGACCGACCGCATCGTTTCGCTGGTCGATCGCATGGAGGTGTTTTCCGACGAGCGCCCCGTCGATCGCGTGCCGCTGAACATCCATTCGGTGCTCGACCACGTGAAGGCGATCGCCAAGGCCGGCTTCGCCCGCCACATCAAGTTCGCGGAGCACTACGATCCGTCGCTGCCGCCCGTCTATGCCAACCGCGATCAGCTGGTTCAGGTGTTCCTGAACCTGATCAAGAATGCGGCCGAAGCGATCGGCGAACGCCACGACGGCGAAATCCTGCTGACGACCGCCTACCGGCCGGGCATTCGCCTGTCGGTTGCCGGGACGCGCGAGAAGATCTCGCTGCCGCTGGAATTCTGCGTGCACGACAATGGCCCAGGCGTCCCTCAGGACCTGCTGCCGCTCTTGTTTGACCCCTTCATCACCACCAAGACCAATGGTTCAGGCCTGGGTCTCGCTCTGGTTGCCAAGATCATCGGCGGCCATGGCGGGATCGTCGAATGCGACAGCCAGCAGAACCGCACCACCTTCCGCGTGCTGATGCCTGCCTCCAAGGGCCAGGCCGCGGATGACGACGACATGCCGATGACAAAAGGAAACCTTGCATGACCGGTGCCACGATCCTCGTCGCGGATGACGATGCCGCCATTCGCACCGTGCTGAACCAGGCGCTCAGCCGCGCCGGATACGATGTCCGCATCACCTCCAACGCGGCGACGCTGTGGCGCTGGATTGCGGCGGGCGATGGCGATCTGGTCGTGACCGACGTGGTGATGCCGGACGAAAACGCCTTCGATCTTCTCCCGCGCATCAAGAAGGCGCGCCCCGACCTGCCGGTGCTGGTCATGAGCGCCCAGAACACATTCATGACGGCGATCAAGGCCTCGGAGAAGGGCGCCTACGACTATCTGCCGAAGCCTTTCGACCTGACCGAGTTGATCGGCATCATCGGCCGGGCGCTGTCGGAGCCGAAGCGCCGGCCGGCAAAGCTCGACGACGACACCCAGGATGGCATGCCGCTGGTCGGCCGCTCGGCTGCGATGCAGGAAATCTACCGGGTGCTGGCGCGCCTGATGCAGACCGACCTGACCCTGATGATCACGGGCGAGTCCGGCACCGGCAAGGAGCTTGTTGCCCGCGCGCTGCACGACTATGGCAAGCGCCGCAACGGCCCTTTCGTGGCCATCAACATGGCGGCGATCCCGCGCGACCTGATCGAATCGGAACTGTTCGGCCACGAGAAGGGCGCCTTTACCGGTGCGCAGATGCGCTCGACCGGCCGCTTCGAGCAGGCCGAAGGCGGAACGCTCTTCCTCGACGAAATCGGCGACATGCCGATGGACGCGCAGACGCGTCTTCTACGCGTCTTGCAGCAGGGGGAATATACGACCGTCGGCGGACGCACGCCGATCCGCTCCGACGTGCGTATTGTCGCGGCAACCAACAAGGACCTGAAGCAGTCGATCAATCAGGGCCTGTTCCGCGAAGACCTCTACTATCGTCTGAACGTCGTGCCGCTGCGGTTGCCGCCGCTGCGCGACCGTGCCGAGGACATTCCGGACCTCGTGCGCCACTTCGTCCAGCAAGCGGAAAAGGAAGGCTTGGACGTCAAGCGCTTCGACCATGAGGCGCTGGAGCTGATGAAGGCGCACCCCTGGCCGGGCAACGTTCGCGAGCTGGAGAACCTGGTGCGGCGCCTGACGGCACTTTATCCACAGGATGTCATCAGCCGCGAGATCATCGAAAACGAGCTTCGCTCCGAGATCCCGGATAGCCCGATCGAGAAGGCGGCGGCGCGTCCGGGCTCGCTGACGATTTCGCAGGCGGTCGAGGAAAATATGCGCCAGTATTTCGCAACCTTTGGCGAGGCCTTGCCTCCGGCCGGCCTTTACGACCGGGTACTTGCGGAAATGGAGTATCCGCTGATCCTCGCAGCGCTCACCGCCACCCGCGGCAACCAGATCAAGGCGGCCGATCTGCTCGGCCTTAACCGCAACACGCTGCGCAAGAAGATCCGCGAGCTCGGTGTTTCGGTCTATCGCAGCTCACGCAGCGCTTGACTTGGTCGCACCCACCGTTGCATTTTCGCCACAATGCGTTGCTTGAACGGATAACGGCCGCCGAATCGCGCGTCGTTGCCGTCCTGTTCAATCGATTTGACCCAATCGATTGACGGGGGTGCAGCGCGGCAGCCCATCTGGGTGGTGAGGTCAACCTTTGACCCGAGAATGCAAGCAAGAGATGCCGTCGCCGGCCGGCGACGGTTGGGGGAACGCTTTTCATGGTGGACGCAATGGCCTTGCCGCTGGGCACAGATGAGGGACTGGCGGCGCAGGATCGCCGTGGCTCCTTTGCCCTGCCGGGCCTGATGTTGGCAACCGGCGCGCTGATCTGTGCGACCGTTTCCCTGCTCGTGCTTCTCGGCCTGACGCCAATCAAGCTCGAACGAAATATCGTCATCGCCTGTGCGGCGATCAACAGCCTCTTCGTCGTCGGCCTCATCTATCTGATCGCCCGTGAAATCCTGCGTCTCCTGCGCGCCCGCCACAAAGGCCGTGCCGCAGCGCGACTGCACGTGCGCATCGTCGCGCTGTTTTCAATCGTGGCGATCACGCCGGCGGTTCTCGTCGCGATCTTTGCCAGCATCACGCTCGATGTCGGCCTTGACCGCTGGTTTTCGCTCCGAACCCAGGCGATCGTCCGCTCCTCGATCAACGTGGCGCAGGCCTATGTGCTCGAGAATGCCAGCTATCTCCAGGGCCAGACCGTGTCGATGGCGAACGACCTCGAGCGCAACCGTCAGCTCTACAGCCTCGACCGCACGGGCTTTGCCGAGCTGATGACCCGCCAGGCGCGCGGACGCGGTATGCTGGGCGCCTTTCTTGTGCGTGCCGACGGCAGCCCCATCGTGCAGGCCAACATCTCGACCGATCGGCCGCTGCCGGCGATCCCGCCGGATGCGTTGAAGAGTTCCGTCTCTGGCCAGCCGACTCTGATCCCGCCGGGGATTACCAACCTTGTCGGCGCGGTCATCCCGCTCGACGACATCCCGGGCACCTTCCTCTACACGGTTCGCAACGTCGATCCGGAGGTGATGCGCTCGCTCCGGCTGATGGAGGAGAACACCGCCGAGTACAAGATGCTCGAGGCCGGGCGAACCTTCACCCAGATCGCCTTCGGCGTCCTCTATCTCGGCTTTGCCCTCATCGTACTGCTTGCCGCGATCTGGACCGCGATCGCAGTCGCTGACCGGATTGTCCGGCCCATCCGCCAGCTGATCGGTGCCGCCGACAGCGTCGCTTCCGGCAATCTCGATGTCGTCGTGCCGGTGCGCGCCGTCGATGGCGACGTCGGTAATCTGTCACGAACCTTCAACAAGATGGTTTCTGAGATCCGCAGCCAGCAGGAGCAGATCCTGGAGGCCAAGGACGAAGTCGACCACCGCCGCCGCTTCATCGAGGCGGTTCTGTCGGGCGTGACCGCGGCTGTCATCGGTGTCGGTCGTGACCGCCAGATCACCATTGCCAATCCGTCGTCCGAAGATTTCCTGAAGAAGGCCGCGCCGGATCTTCTCGGTGCCGATCTCAGGCAGATCGCGCCCGAGATCGAGGAGGTCCTGGTCGAGGCCGAAGGGCGCCATCGCAACGATTACCGCAAGCAGATCAACGTTATGCGCGGCGGAACCGAGCGCACGCTGAACGTTCAGGTGACGCGCGAAGAGGGCGGCGAGGCGAACGAATCCTACGTCATCACCATCGACGACATCACCGATCTCGTCATCGCCCAGCGCTCGACCGCCTGGGCGGACGTGGCGCGCCGCATCGCCCACGAGATCAAGAACCCGCTGACGCCGATCCAGCTTTCCGCCGAGCGCCTGAAGCGGCGCTACGGCAAACAGATCAATCAGGACGACAAAGCCGTGTTCGACCAGTGCACGGACACCATCGTGCGCCAGGTGGAGGACATCGGACGCATGGTGGACGAGTTCTCGGCCTTCGCGCGCATGCCGAAGCCGACAAAGGAACGGGCGGATCTTCGCGCGATCCTGAAGGATGCAGTGTTCCTGCGCGAAATGGGCAACAACCACATCAACTTCGTGCGCGATCTCGGCGAGGAGCCGCTTGAGGGCTCGTTCGACGGGCGCATGCTCGGTCAGGCCTTCGGCAACATCGTCAAGAATGCCGTGGAATCGATCGAGGCGGTGCCGGCAGATGCGGTCCGCGGCCAGCCTGTCGTCGTGGCGCGTGCGCGAACCGATGCGGCGACCGGCCAGTTCGTCGTCGATATCATCGACAACGGCAAGGGCCTGCCCACGGAAAACCGGCACCGTATTCTGGAGCCATACATGACGATGCGCGAGAAGGGCACGGGCCTGGGTCTCGCCATCGTCAAGAAGATCATCGAGGACCATGGCGGACAATTGGAATTGCACGACGCGCCTGCCGAATACGACGGCGGTGTCGGGGCGATGATCCGCGTGATCCTGCCGCCTGCCGGAGAAACCGGGGGCGAAGAGAGTTTGAAGGATAAGGGTGCGAGCGATGGCCGCTGATATTCTGGTTGTGGACGATGAGGAAGATATCCGCGAGATCGTGTCGGGTATCCTGTCCGACGAGGGGCACGAAACGCGCACCGCCTTCGACAGCGACAGCGCGCTGGCGGCGATCAGCGATCGCGTGCCGCGGCTGGTCTTCCTCGACATCTGGATGCAGGGAAGCCGCCTCGACGGCCTGGCGCTGCTCGACGAGATCAAGGGGCGGCACCCGGATCTTCCGGTTGTCATGATTTCCGGTCACGGCAACATCGAGACCGCGGTCAACGCCATCAAGCGCGGCGCCTATGATTTCATCGAGAAGCCCTTCAAGGCCGACCGTCTGATCCTGATCGCCGAACGGGCGCTGGAAAATTCCAAGCTCAGGCGCGAAGTCTCGGAGCTGAAGAAGAAGTCCGGCGATCCGGTCGAGCTGATCGGCACGTCCGTTGCCGTCTCGCAGCTTCGCCAGACGGTCGAAAAGGTCGCGCCGACCAACAGCCGCATCATGATCCAGGGGCCCTCGGGTTCCGGTAAGGAACTGGTCGCGCGTATGATCCACCGCAAGTCGACGCGATCGACGGGCCCCTTCGTGGCGCTGAACGCAGCGGCGATCACGCCGGACCGAATGGAAATCGCGCTCTTCGGGACCGAGGGCACGCCGGGCCAGCCGCGCCGCACGGGCGCGCTCGAGGAAGCCCATGGCGGCATCCTTTATCTCGACGAGATCGGCGAAATGCCGCGCGAGACGCAAAACAAGATCCTGCGCGTGCTCGTCGACCAGCAGTTCGAGCGTGTCGGCGGCACCAAGCGCGTGAAGGTCGACGTCCGGATCATCTCTTCGACGGCCTACAATCTCGAAAACATGATCTCCGAGGGCCTGTTCCGCGAAGACCTGTTCCACCGGCTGGCGGTCATTCCGGTTCGTGTTCCGGCACTCGCCGAGCGGCGCGAAGACATTCCGTTCCTCGTCGACATGTTCATGCGCCAGGTCAGCGAGCAGGCGGGCATCCGTCCGCGCAAGATTGGCGACGACGCGCTGGCGGTGCTGCAGGCGCATGACTGGCCGGGCAACATCCGCCAGCTTCGCAACAACATCGAGCGGCTGATGATCCTTGCCCGCAGCGACGGTCCGGATACGCCGATCTCGGCCGACATGCTCCCAACCGAAGTGGGTGACACCCTGCCGAAGATTTCGGCCCAGGGCGACCAGCATATCATGACCTTGCCGTTGCGCGAGGCTCGCGAAATGTTCGAACGTGATTATCTGATCGCGCAGATCAACCGATTCGGCGGCAATATTTCGCGCACGGCGGAGTTCGTCGGTATGGAGCGGTCGGCGCTGCATCGGAAGCTGAAGTCGCTGGGCGTCTGAACCGGAATTTCCGGCCAGCCCGCCCGCGCTCGCATGTGAAAGAACGACATGAAGGTAGTCATTTGTGGCGCGGGGCAGGTCGGTTACGGCATTGCTGAGCGACTGGCGCAGGAAGACAACGACGTTTCGGTGATCGATACGTCGGCGGCGCTCATCGCCAACATCACCGAGAGCCTCGACGTGCGCGGTTACGTCGGCCATGGCGCGCATCCGGATGTGCTCGCCAAGGCGGGTGCTGACCAGGCCGACATGCTGATTGCGGTCACGCTGTCCGACGAAGTCAACATCGTCGCCTGTGAAGTGGCGCACGCGATCTTCAACGTGCCGACGAAGGTTGCGCGCATTCGGGCGCAGAGCTATCTCGCGCCTGAGTATGCGAACCTGTTTTCGCGCGAGAACGTGCCGATCGACGTCACCATCTCGCCCGAAGTCGAGGTCGGGCGGCTCGTGCTGCGGCGCATTTCCTTTCCTGGCGCGATCGACGTCGTGCGTTTCGCCGATGACCGCATCGCCATGGTCGCCTTCGAGTGCCTGGAAGATTGTCCCGTCGTCGGCACGCCGCTGCAACAGTTGAGCGAACTGTTTCCTGACCTGCTTGCGACCGTCACCGGCATTTTCCGCAACGGCAAGGTGATCGTGCCCCATTCCGACGACCAGTTGCAGGCGGGCGATATCGCCTATGTCGTTTGCGATCGGGATCATGCGCGGCGCACGCTGACGCTCTTCGGCCACGAAGAGCAGGAGGCGCGGCGCATCATCATTTTCGGCGGCGGCAATGTCGGCTATTTCGTCGCCAAGACGATCGAGGAACACCAGCCGCGCACGCGGGTGAAGCTGATCGAGAGCGATCGCGACCGCGCGGTGATGATGGCCGACAAGCTGAGCAGCACGGTCGTCCTCAACGGGTCGGCCATGGACCAGCGGATCCTCGCGCAGGCCGATGTCCAGGACGCCGATCTCGTCGTGGCGCTCACGAACAACGACCAGATCAACATCCTCGGCAGCATGATGGCGAAACACCTGGGTGCAAAGTCCACACTCGTCCTCATCAACGAACCGTCCTACCAGGATTTTGCCGCGACTGCCGGCGTCGACGCCTATGTGAACCCGCGCGCGGTGACCATTTCGCGCGTGCTGCAGCATGTCCGCAAGGGCCGCATCCGCTCGGTCTATGCGGTGCAGAAGGGCATGGCCGAGGTGATCGAGGCCGAGGCTCTGGAAACGTCCCCGCTCGTCGGCAAGGCCCTGCGCGACCTCGAACTTCCCGACGGAATCCGCATCGGCGCGCTCTATCGCGACAAGACGTTCATCCGCCCCGATGGCGCCACCCGGATCAAGGCGAAGGACCGCGTCGTGCTCTTTGCCACCGCCGATGCGGTGCGCCATGTCGAGCAATTGTTCCGCGTCAGCATTCAGTATTTCTAAGGTCGAGACGATGTCCCGAATTGCCTATGTCAACGGCGCCTACGTGCCGCACGCGGACGCCAACGTCCATATCGAGGACCGCGGCTATCAGTTTGCGGACGGCGTCTACGAGGTCTGCGAGGTGCGTCACGGCTATATCGTCGATCTCACCCGTCATCTCGATCGCCTCGGCCGCTCGCTCAGCGAACTGCGCATCGACTGGCCGATGACAAGGGCCGCGCTCGTCCACGTGATCCGCGAAGTCATCCGGCGCAACCGGGTGAGAAACGGCCTGTTCTACATGCAGGTCACGCGCGGCGTGGCGCGCCGCGATCACGTCTTTCCCGTAACGGAAACACGCCCGTCGATCGTGGTGACGGCGAAGCGCACCGACGCTGCAGCCATTGCCAGGAAGGCGACCCATGGCATTGCGGCGATCACGGTGCCGGAAAACCGTTGGGATCGTGTCGACATCAAGTCGGTCGGGCTTCTGCCTAACGTGCTGGCGCGCCAGAAGGCCAAGGAGGAAGGCGCACAGGAGGCGATCTTCGTCGATGCCGACGGCACGGTGAAGGAAGGCGCAGCGACCAATGTCTGGATTGTCGATCGCGACGGAAACCTGCGCACACGACCGGCAGAACACGGCATCCTCAAGGGAATCACCCGCACCACCTTGATGGATGTGGCGGTGCCGCTTGGGCTTAAAATCGAGGAGAGGGCGTTCTCGGTCGATGAGATGCTCGCGGCGCGCGAAGTCTTTATTACGGCCGCCACCAGCATCTGTTTTCCGGTCGTTTCGATCGACGGCAAGCCGATCGGCAACGGCCATCCAGGAAGCATAGCACAGAATATTCGCGAAGCCTTTTTCGGCGTTGCGGAAAAGACATTGATTTGATACCAACTCTGAAGAGGTGTCGGGGAAGGTACTTGTGGCGCCTCTGATTGCTGAATTTGACAAAAATGCACCGGCGCAAAACGCCGGCAAATAAGAAAGAAGCGGCGCGATGGCGGAACGTTCTCAAAACTTGCAGGATCTCTTTCTCAATACGGTCCGCAAGCAAAAGATTTCCTTGACAATTTTTCTCATCAACGGCGTCAAGCTTACCGGCGTTGTGACCTCGTTCGACAACTTCTGCGTCCTGCTGCGTCGCGACGGCCACTCGCAACTGGTCTACAAGCACGCGATCTCGACCATCATGCCCGGCCAGCCGCTGCAGATGTTCGAGAACGAAGAAGCTGCATCCTGACGGGACGTTAGGCACATTACCAAACGTGATTCAAAATTGTCGTCGATCATTCCGGAGCTCGAGAAGCTCCGCGACGACATGCGCGCGGTTGTCATCGTTCCGGTCTTGAAAAAGACCGGACGGCAGTCCGCAGATATGCTCTCGACCACCACGACGCGCTCGGACGAAAGTCGCCTCGAAGAGGCGACCGGTCTCGCCATGGCGATCGATCTTGAGGTCGTGCATGGCGCCATCGTTCCGGTGGCGCAGCCGAAGCCGGGCACCTTGCTTGGTACCGGCAAGATCGAAGAGATTGGCCACATCCTCGTCGAGCTCGATGCTGGTCTTGTCATCGTCGACCATCCGCTGACGCCGGTGCAACAGCGCAATCTCGAGAAGGAATGGAACGCCAAGGTCATCGACCGTACGGGCCTCATTCTCGAAATCTTCGGCCGCCGCGCCTCCACCAAGGAAGGCACGCTGCAGGTCGATCTCGCGCATCTCAACTATCAGAAGGGCCGCCTGGTCCGAAGCTGGACCCACCTTGAGCGCCAGCGCGGCGGTGGCGGCTTCATGGGCGGTCCGGGTGAAACCCAGATCGAAGCGGACCGGCGCTTGCTGCAGGATCGCATCGTCAAGCTCGAGCGCGAGTTGGAGCAGGTGCGCCGCACACGGCAGTTGCATCGCTCCAAGCGCAAGAAGGTACCGCACCCGATCGTCGCCCTCGTCGGCTACACCAATGCCGGCAAGTCGACGCTGTTCAACCGCATGACCGGGGCAGGCGTTCTGGCCGAGGATATGCTGTTTGCGACGCTCGACCCGACGCTTCGGCGACTGAAGCTGCCGCATGGCCGGATGGTCATCCTCTCCGACACTGTCGGCTTCATTTCCGACCTGCCGACCCATCTCGTCGCCGCGTTTCGCGCGACGCTGGAAGAGGTGCTGGAGGCGGATCTGATCCTGCATGTCCGCGACCTCTCGGACCCGGACAACCAGGCACAAGCAAGCGACGTTCTCAGAATCCTGTCCGATCTCGGCATCGACGAGAAGGAAGCCTCCGAGCGCCTGATCGAGGTCTGGAACAAGATCGACCGGTTGGATGACGAATCACGCGAGGCATTGCGCGGCAAAGCGGCGACGTCCAACAACACGGTTGCCGTTTCCGCGATCACCGGTGACGGCGTCGACGAACTACTCGCCGAAATCGGCCGTCGTCTTTCCGGCGTCCTGACGGAATGCACTGTCGTTCTCGGCATCGATCAGCTGCAGCTTCTGCCCTGGGTCTACCAGCACGCGATCGTCGACGGTCGCGAGGACCTGGAAGATGGGCGGGTGAGCCTTGATCTCAGGTTGACCGAGAACGAGGCCTCCGAGCTGGAGCGTCGCCTCGGAAACGGGCCGAAGCCCGTCGAGGAAGACTGGTAAGCCATAGCTTTCCCGGGGTTGGCGGCTAGCCGCTGTCGGCCTCAGCTTTGGGAAAGGGCACGCTGGCGGGCACGCGTCCCGCTCGTTCTAGCCCAGCTGTCGCTCGATCGCCTTGGCTGCCTGCCAGAGCTCTTCCATCCGCTCCAGCGTTGCCTCATCCAGCGTCTCGCCGGCCGCGCCGAGTTCCCGCTCGATATGGGCGAAGCGGCGGCGGAATTTGGTGTTGGTGCCGCGAAGCGCCATCTCCGGATCGGTGCCGACATGGCGCCCGATGTTCACCACGGCAAAGATCAGGTCGCCCAGTTCGTCGCTGACTTTGGCGCGGTCCTTTTCTCGCAGAGCCTGGCGCAACTCGCCGATTTCCTCCTCGATCTTGTCGAGGATCGGTTCCGGCTCCGACCAGTCGAAGCCGACTTTTGCGGCGCGCTCCTGCAGCTTCAGGGCTTCTACGAGCGCCGGAAATGAGCGCTGCACCGAGCCCAAATGGTTTGCGGCTGCATCAGGCGCGAGGCCGCGCTTGGCGCGCTTTTCTTGCCGCTCGGCCTTTTCGGCCTGCTTGATCTCATCCCATTGCAGCTTCACCGCCTCGGGCGTATCGGCGTCGGATCGGGCAAAGACATGCGGGTGCCGGCGGATCATCTTGCGGGTCACCGCCTCAACGACGTCGCCGAAAGCGAAGTCGCCGGCCTCTTCGGCCATACGGGCGTGGAAGACCACCTGCAGCAGCAGGTCGCCGAGCTCGTCGCAGAGGTCGTGCATGTCGCCGCGCTCAATGGCGTCGGCAACCTCATAGGCCTCTTCGATCGTATAGGGCTTGATGGTCTCGAAGGTCTGGACGATGTCCCAGGGGCAGCCGGTCTCGGGCTGGCGGAGCGCCGCCATGATGTCGAGCAGGCGCGTTATGTCGCGTGAAGGTTCCATGGATCTCAGTTCAGCGGAATGGCGTTGTCGTCCTTGCCCGACTGGTAGCTGTCGGAAAGGCTCTGGTAGCGGGCGCGGATGCGGGCATCCTGGGCGGAAAGCCGATCGCGGGTTTCGGCATCGGCGTCTTTCGAGAGTGCAGCAATCGAGGCCGAGTGCCAGAAGGCGTTGTCTTGCGCGTAGCCACCCGGTTCCAGCCGGAAGACCTCTTTCAGGATCTTCAGGTCGTGCGGGATCGCAAAGGCGTCGCGCGAATCCTCGTGGCTGAAGAAGTAATAGAAATTGTCGAAGCCGGCCCAGGTGATGGCCGAAAGGCACATGGAGCAGGGCTCGTGCGTCGAGAGAAAGATGAGGTCGCGGGTATCAGGCTTGTCCACCATCTCGTAGAAACGCTTCAGCGTGTGCACTTCGCCGTGCCAGAGCGGATTTTCCGTCTCGTTGTTGGTTTCGGCAAGCACCAGCGACAGATCGGACTTGCGCAGGATCGCGGCGCCGAAGACCTTGTTGCCGGCGGCAACACCCTTTTCGGTAAGCGGCAGGATATCCTGCTCGATGACGGTCAAAAGCCGTTCGGCGAGTTCGGGTTTTGTCATGTCTTGGGCCTCCGGCAGGTCGTTGACGGCATTTAACGGAGGTTACCCATGCGGCGCAATGGCCGCGCCCAGGTCGGCGATTGAACAGGCTCGGAGATATTTGCTCAAAATGGTGCACCGCCGAGCAAAACAATACGTGCCTGGAAAGGCATTGAAATTTCTGTTCCTTCAATTGTCGTGCGCCATAAGGGATATTCGCCGCAGCCTGTAGAAGGAATGACCGCAAGACCATGTCGCAGCAGCTCGCCGTTTTCCCCGCATTCTTTCGCGTCGCGCAAAAGCGCGTGGCGGTTTTCGGCAATGGCGACGAAGCCTTTGCCAAGGTGCGGCTGCTGCTGAACACCGAAGCGTCGATCGTCGTCTTCGCCGACGCGCCGGAAGCGGAGTTCGCACAATACCTTCGTGACCGTGGGATCGAACATGTCGCGGCCGCCTTCGCACCCGAGCAGCTCGACGGCGCTATTCTCGTTTTTGCCGCCACCGGCAATGCCGTCGAGGATCAGCGCATCGTCCGTGCAGCGCGTGAACGCAAGATCCCGGCAAATGCCGTCGACCAGCCCGACTTCTGCGACTTCTTCACGCCGGCGCTCGTGAACCGTGCCCCCGTTGCAGTCGCCATCGGGACCGAAGGGGCAGGACCCGTTCTGGCGCAGATGATCCGTGCGCAGATAGATCAGCTGCTGTCCCCCTCGCTCGGCGTCGTTGCTTCGCTTGCCGCGAGCTATCGCGAGGCCGTCGATCGCCTGGTGCCGCGCGGCGTTGCCCGCCGCATGTTCTGGCGCCGGTTTTTCCAGGGGCCGGTGGCAGACAAGGTCGCCGGCGGCGATCTGGCTGCTGCCCGCCGTGAGGCTTCGCGTCTGCTCGATGCGCCCGAGAAGGCGAGGGGCCATGTCTGGCTCGTCGGTGCCGGTCCAGGCGCTGAAGACCTGCTGACGCTCCGCGCCCAGCGCGTGATGATGGAAGCCGATGCGATCGTTTATGATGCGCTGGTGCCGCAGACGATCGTTGATATGGGTCGTCGTGACGCCGAGCGCCTGTCGGTCGGCAAGCGCAAGGGCTGCCACACCAAGTACCAAGACGAGATCAACCAGCTGCTGGTGACGCTGGCTGCCGAAGGCAAGCGCGTCGTCCGTCTGAAGTCCGGAGATCCTTTGGTTTATGGCCGCGCCGGCGAAGAGATGGCGGCGATGCGCGAAGCCGGTATCAGCTACGAGATCGTCCCGGGTATCACTTCGGCCTTCGCCGCGGCGGCCGATTTTGAACTGCCGCTGACGCTTCGCGGTGTTGCCTCCTCGCTGGTCTTTACGACCGGCCACGATCTGACCGGCGAAGTCCTGCCCGATTGGGCGCGGCTTGCCGTCTCGGGCGCAACGATCGCCGTCTACATGGGGCGCACTGTTGCGGCGTCGGTCGCCGGTCGTCTGATGCAGGCAGGTCTTCCGCCGGAAACGACGGTTGCCGTTATCGAGAATGCCAGCCGCGCCGATCGTCGTCTGCTGCACGGCACGCTGAAGGACCTTCCGGATCTTGAAAACCGCAGCGAGCTTGCAGGTCCGGTGATGGTCATAATCGGCGAAGCCGTCGCCGGCGCCAATTTCGAGCGGTCCGAACCGCTCGTCGCAGGCAAGGCGCGTGGCGAGAAGAAAAACATTGAAGCCGCTTTCGGGCGCGACGAACAGATTTTGAACTGAGGAAGAGGTCATGGTGAGCAAGGTTTTGACGGCAAATCGACTTTCGGACGGCATTTCCGTCTGGCTGGATGCCGCGGGCAACTGGGTCGAGCAGCTTCAGGATGCCTTCATCGCTCGCCACGCCGAGGCCGTGACGGCGCTCGAAGCCACCGGCAAGCGGGCGTTCGATGACAACAAGGTCGTCGATGCCAACGTCGTCGACGTCGAAGAGATCAACGGCACACTTCGCCCGCTACGCATGCGCGAGCGCATCCGCGCTGAAGGCCCCTCGATCCCCTACGCTGCCGGCTACAATGGCCTTTCCGGCCCGAAACACGCTGCCTGAGGAACCGATACCCGATGTACCGTTACGATGAATTCGACCACGCCTTCGTTTCCTCCCGCGTCGAACAGTTCCGCGATCAGGTCGAGCGGCGACTGAGTGGCGAGCTTGCCGAAGACGCCTTCAAGCCGCTGCGCCTGATGAACGGCGTCTACCTGCAGCTTCACGCCTATATGCTGCGCGTCGCCATTCCCTATGGCACGCTGTCGAGCCGCCAGATGCGCATGCTCGCCCATATCGCGCGCAAATATGACCGCGGCTACGGCCACTTCACCACGCGCCAGAACATCCAGTACAACTGGCCGCGTCTGTCCGACACGCCGGATATCTTGCAAGAGCTCGCAAGCGTCGAGATGCATGCGCTCCAGACCTCGGGCAACTGCATTCGCAATGTGACCGCCGATCACTTTGCCGGCGCGGCCGCCGATGAGGTCGCAGACCCAAGGCCTTACGCCGAGATCTTGAGACAGTGGTCGAGCGTACATCCGGAATTCTCGTTCCTGCCGCGCAAGTTCAAGATCGCCGTCACTGGCGCTGAGCGCGACCGCGCCGCAATCCAGGTCCATGATATCGGTCTGCACCTGAAGAAGGACGAAAACGGCCGCATCGGCTTTGCCGTCTATGTCGGCGGTGGTCAGGGCCGCACGCCGATGATCGCCAAGAAGATCCGCGACTTCCTGCCGGAGGAGGACCTGTTGTCCTACACGACGGCGATCATGCGCGTGTACAACCTGCACGGCCGCCGCGACAACAAGTACAAGGCCCGCATCAAGATCCTCGTACACGAGACCGGCGCCGAAGAATTGTCGCGTCAGGTCGAAGTCGAGTTCGCGGCCCTCAAGGACACCGAGCTGAAGCTGCCGGAGACCGACATCCAGGCGATCTCCACCTATTTTGCGCCACCGGCCCTCGAAAACCGTGCTGAAGGCTGGGAGAGCCTCGCGCGCTGGAAGAAGACCGATCCCGAGTTTGCCCGTTGGGTGCAGCAGAATGTGCAGCCGCACAAGCACCCGGACTACGGCATGGTGACGATCTCGCTGAAGCCGATCGGCGGCATTCCGGGCGACGCCAGCGACGCGCAGATGGATGCCGTTGCCGATATTGCCGAGGAATACGCCTTCGACGAAATCCGAGTCAGCCACGAACAGAACCTGATCCTGCCGCATGTGGCGCTGGCCGATCTCGAGCCGGTCTACCGCGCGCTGGTCGCCTCAGGTCTTGCCACTGCCAATGCCGGCCTGATCACGGATATCATCGCCTGTCCTGGGCTGGACTACTGCGCACTTGCCAATGCGCGCTCCATCCCCGTGGCGCAGGAAATTTCGACCCGCTTCGGTTCGCCCGAGCGTCAGGCCGAGATCGGTGAGTTGAAGATCAAGATCTCCGGCTGCATCAATGCCTGCGGTCATCACCATGTCGGCCATATCGGGCTGCTTGGCGTTGAAAAGAAGGGTGCGGAACTCTATCAGATTACGCTTGGTGGCTCCGGCGACGAGAACACCTCGATCGGCGAGATCATCGGCCGCGGCTTCGAACCCGAGAAGGTGACCGACGCCGTCGAGACCATCGTCGACACCTACTTGGGACTGCGCCGCGACGGTCAAGAGACCTTCCTCGAGGCCTATCGCCGCGTCGGCCCCCAACCCTTCAAGGATGCGCTCTACGGCAGCGCGCAGGAAGCTGCCTGAGGCGCTGAGGAACGGAAATGACGAAAATCTGGAAGGAAACCGGTTTCGTGGGCGATGATCCCTGGGTCATCGAGACGGAGGAAACCAAGGCAGGCTCGAACGAGAAGGCGATCGTCGGTCTCGACGCGTTCCTGGCCAAGGTTGCAGACAGCGACGAAACCGGTCTTGGCGTGGTCATCGCGCCGGCAGACGACGTGACGAAGCTCGCACCACACCTTGATCGCCTTGCGCTGGTAGCCGTCGCGTTCCCGGCGTTCAATGACGGCCGCGCCTTCAGCCATGCGTCGCTGCTGCGCGCGCGGCTTGGTTTTACCGGCGAGGTGAGGGCGGTCGGCGACGTGCTGATCGACCAGATCCCGCTGATGCTGCGCTGTGGCGTCGAAAGCTTCGCTGTCAGCAATGCGACAGCGCTGAAGCGTTTGTCCGAAGGACGCCTGCCGGGCATTGCTGTGCACTACCAGCCGACCGCCAAGCCTTCGACTGATGCTAAATCCTATAGCTGGCGCCGGGTGTCATAGGGTAGGGTTGGCCGCGACAGTGTGAAGCACGCCGAAATCCCCAAAAGCGACTATATTTGGAAGAGATTTCCTTTCAACAAGGCGCAGCTTGGAATATCGGCTTATTGTTGATAGACAGGGTCATCATTTACAGGACTTGTAGCTAAGATGAATGCTCCGGCAAAAACGGAAGATTTCGCGATCCAGGCACCGGCAGGCGTCTACGTCGAGACGGTGACCAGCGTTGAACACTATACGGATCGGCTCTTCCGCTTCCGCATGACCCGCCCTGCCGAATTCCGCTTCCGCTCGGGCGAATTCGCGATGATCGGCCTGATGGTCGGCGACAAGCCGGTCTATCGCGCCTATTCGATCGCTAGCCCCGCCTGGGACGAAGAACTCGAGTTCTTCTCGATCAAGGTGCCGGATGGCCCGCTGACCTCGCACCTGCAGGGGATCAAGCCGGGCGACAAGGTGCTGATGCGCAAGAAGCCAACCGGTACGCTGGTGCTCGACGCGCTCGTTCCCGGGCGCCGTCTCTACATGTTCTCGACCGGCACCGGCATTGCGCCCTTCGCAAGCCTGATCCGCGATCCCGAGACCTATGAAAAGTTCGAGGAAGTGATCCTCACCCATACCTGCCGCGATGTTGCCGAACTGAAATACGGCTTCGATCTCGTCGAGGAAATCCGGAACCACGAGTTCCTGAACGAGATTGTCGGGGACAAGCTGCGCCACTACGCGACGGTGACCCGCGAAGACTTCCCGTTCAAGGGCCGCATTACCGACCTGATGGTAAACGGCAAGTTCTTCTCCGATCTCGGCCTGCCGCCGCTCGATCCGGCGGTCGATCGCGGCATGATCTGCGGCTCGACCGCGATGCTGAAGGACACCAAGGAAATCCTCGAGGCCGCTGGTCTCACCGAAGGTGCCAACAACAAGCCGGCCGAATTCGTGATCGAACGCGCCTTCGTCGGCTGACCCTTTTTTGTGCAGTTTATCGTTCGAGGGGCGCGCCAAGGGTGCGCCCCTCGTCGTTTAAGGCGAAATGCCATCGAGCTATGCGTCGGCGGTAGTTCCGCCTTGCCCATTCTGCGTACCGCCCTGCGGTCCGAGCGGCTATCGTGCTCCTGCAAATCTTCATAGCGTGCGCACGCAGACATGCGAAAATAAGCGCACGACGAACCAAGCCCGCGCCGTCCTGATATGAGCCTCGTGGGCCATTTCTGGGAGTGCCCGATGAGTCATGTTCCGCCAACCGACCTGGAAGCCAGGATCCGCTGCAAATCGCTGCGTGATCGCATCGCTACGCCGGAAGAGGCGGCCGGGCTGATCAAGGACGGCATGACCATCGGCATGAGCGGCTTCACCAAGGCCGGTGACGCGAAGGCCGTGCCGCTTGCCATGGCCGAACGGGCCGCACGGGAGAAGTTTCGCATCACGCTGATGACGGGCGCCTCGCTCGGTCATGACATCGACAAGACGCTGACAGAGGCCGGTGTTCTTGCCCGGCGCCTGCCGTTCCAGTCGGACCCGGTTCTGCGAGCGGCGATCAACCGCGGCGAGGTGATGTTCATCGATCAGCACCTCTCGGAAACCGTCGAGCAGTTGCGGTCCGGCCAGATCAGCCCGATCGACTATGCGGTGGTCGAGGCGGTGGCGATCACCGAAGACGGCGGCATCGTTCCGTCGACATCGGTCGGCAATTCGGCAAGCTTCGCGATCCTGGCGAAGAAGGTGATCGTCGAGCTCAATCTCAGCCACAGTCCCGAACTCGAAGGCCTGCACGATATCTTCATTCCGGCGAAGCGACCGAGCCGCACGCCGATCCCGGTCGTTGCCTGCGATAGCCGTGCGGGCTCGCCCTACATTCCTGTCGATCCGGAAAAGATCGTCGCAATCGTCGTCACCGAGAAAGAGGACAGCGCCGCACGGATCTCTCCGCCGGATGCGGAGACGACGGCGATCGCCGGCCACCTGATCGCCTTCTTGCAGGAGGAGGTGCGCAAGGGCCGCCTCGACATGACTCTCAACCCGCTGCAGGCGGGCATCGGCGTCATCGCCAATTCGGTGCTGAGCGGCCTGGTCGACAGTCCGTTCCATGATCTGCGTATGTATAGCGAGGTGCTGCAAGACAGTACGTTCGAGCTTTTCGAGGCCGGCAAGCTGAGCTTCGCCTCGGCCTCGTCGATGACGCTTTCCAGCGCCTGGGCTGATCGCGTGTTCCGCAACATCCGCGCCTACAAGGACAAGCTGGTGCTGCGGCCGCAGGAGGTGAGCAATCATCCGGAGATCATTCGGCGCCTCGGTGTCATCGGCATCAACACGGCGCTCGAATTCGATATCTACGGCAACGTCAACTCGACCCATGTCGGCGGTACCGACATGATGAACGGTATCGGCGGCTCCGGCGATTTCGCCCGCAACGCCTTCCTGTCGATCTTCGTCGCCAAGTCGGTTGCCAAGGGCGGGGCGATATCGTCTGTCGTGCCGATGGTGTCCCATGTCGACCACACGGAGCACGACGTCGATATTCTGGTGACCGAGCATGGTCTTGCAGATCTGCGCGGCCTGGCGCCGCGGGAGCGCGCACCCGTCATCATCGAAAACTGCTGCCACCCGGCCTATCGGGAGCTTTTGTCGGATTACTTCAATCGTGCGGTCGCCACCCGTGGCGGACAGACCCCGCATATTCTGGAAGAGGCTTTCGACTGGCATGTGCGCCGGCTGAAGACCGGCAGCATGATGCCGACGGCCTGAAGTGTGTTGAAGAAACAACCGTGAAAGCAATCGCTTGCCGTTGTTTCTTCTCGTGCAGGCAAGGTTTCTTCAGGCGTCTGATAGATAGCTCATCAGGTCCGCCATCGCGGCCGACGCGCCTTCAGCGTCGGCCCGCTCGATCGCATCGATCACCGTGACATGGCGGCGGACCGATCCGGCCATCTTTTCAGGCGAGGACGAAGCAAACCAGATGCGGCGCGCATGTGTCTGCAGCGGGGCAAGTGCTGCGGTCAGGAACCGGTTGGGGCAGGCTTCTTCCATCAGTTCGTCGAACACCTTGTCGGCGACGAGAAAACCCTCCATTTCGCCCGCATCAAGACAGGTGGCCATCTCCGCACCGCAAGCTTTCATCGCGCTTCGCTCCTCGGCGCCTGCGTGCGTTGCGACGAGGGCGGCGGCAAGCGGCTCCAGCTTCTGGCGCGTCTGCATGACATGCACCTGGTCGTCCGGCCGGATCGTGGTGATTTGCAAGCCGACACGGGGACGGATATCCATGAGACCCTGCCACGCCAGCTTCTGGATCGCCTCGCGAACCGGTGTTCGCCCGAGCCCGGCAAGTTCGATCAACTGTTTCTCGGTGACCAGGGCGCCGGGCTCGAGCTTCAGAGTGACGATCAGGCGTTCGAGCGCGAGATAGGCGAGGTGAGCCTGGGATTGCGGTGACATGCCGTTCCTTTGGTTCTGATATATCAGTAGCTTGCACGATTTCCTGCAACCAGGCAAGCGCGTCGATTGCCTGGATTTGAGCAGGTCAAAGGGGGTGGTTTGCCCGTGTGGGCACTAAAATAAGCGAATGCTTAAAAAATACGAATTTCAAAGGCATGAATAAACCAACCTCATAGGACGTTTCCAATAGGAATCGTGTTGACGAACCGGGAGGTGCTTGCCACTCTCCCAACAAAGGCCCCCGCGTGAAAGAGGCGCGTGGGCCGTTGCGGCAAGAACCTGGTTGCATGTTTCCTTGGTCGCTAGGGGTCGAAGGCAACAGGCACAAGGCAAGGCAACAACCGTCAGCCATCGGCGTTGAGGGGCGCAAGATGCAAGTGGGCGCGTTTCTGGTCTGGTCCTTGATGGCATTTGCGGCGCTGCTGGCCGTACCCGCAGTCAGTCACACCAATGCATTGACGACATTCTCGCTGATGGCGTCGTCGGCGGCCTTTGTCGGCATGGCGGTCGCGCAGTTCATGGCCGCGCGCCCGCCGTTCGTCGAGGCTCTCTTCGGGGGGCTCGACCGTGTCTATCATTTTCATCGCAGGATAGGCATCTCGGTGCTGTGCCTCATCCTCGTGCACTATTTCCTGAGACCAGACTTCAAGGGCCTGGCGCTGACGAGCGGTCTGAACCAGCTTGCTGCATCCGCCGGCAAATATGCCTTCTACGGTTTCGTCGTGCTGCTCGTTCTCAGTATCGTCAAGATCATACCGCGGACGAAGATCGAGATCCCCTACCATCTGTGGCGCTACACGCACCGCTTCATTGGCCTGCTCTTCGTGATGGTCGCCTTCCATCAGATGTTCATCAAGCGCCCCTATGACGGTACCGCGCTTCTGGCGGTCTACCTCAACGCCTTCGCAGCACTTGGCATCCTGAGCTACACCTATACCCAGCTGCTGCCCTGGCTCCGAACCCGCGGCTACGAAGTCTTCGATGTCGCCCGGGAGGACGGGGCGACGGTGATTGCGGCGCGGCCGCTGCGCCGTGCCTTGCGCGCCAAGCCCGGGCAGTTCGGTTTTCTGCGGGTGCTGAAGCCTGGGCTGCGCGAGCCGCATCCGTTTACGATCGCTGGTATCGAGCCCGACGGGGTCGTGCGCTTCGCGATCAAGCCGCTTGGCGACTACACCCAGGCCCTGCGCGACGGAATCGCTGTCGGCGACCGGTTGAAGCTCGAGGGTGGCTATGGCCGCTTCAACCACCGCCGTGGCGGCAAGAAGCAGATCTGGCTCGCCGGCGGCATCGGCGTTACACCGTTCCTGGCGATGGCGCGGCATCTCAATGGCGACGAGGGGCAGGACATCCACATGGTCTATTGCGTGCGCGACCGGCGCGAGGCGATCGGGCTGGAGACCTTCGAGGGGCAGGCCGGAAAGCTCGGCAACTTCACTTTTGTCCTGCACGATTCCTCCGTGGACGGGCGCCTGGATGCGGCCAAACTCGCGAACGGCAGCGCGATCGATCCGGCGGAAGCCGATCTCTGGTTTTGCGGCCCGCCACCTCTCAGGGAGGCGATCGTCAAGGGCCTGAAAGATCTCGGCAAGCGGCCGAAGCGGGTTGAATTCGAGCGATTTCAGTTTCGATAGTGCAGCGGATTTCAGTAGCGATTCTATTGTTTTAGGGAGTGGGTTTCATGCGCGGTCTGCAGAGAAAGCGAGAAGGCGCCTCGTCATTGTCCGGTCTTGGCAGCGGATATTGGGCCGTTTCATTCGCGGCGCTGGTCGCAGTCTCGCTCTGTCCCGCGGGTGCCTCGGCGCGCGATGCCTTCGCTGAGGATGCCTTCTCCACCTACAAGGCCAATGTCGACAACGGCAAATACATGTTCAACGCCGCAGGCTGCGGCGCCTGCCACGGCTCCGGCGACAACACCGAACTGCTCTCCGGCGGCATGGAGATGAAGACGGCGATCGGCACCTTCTATGGGCCGAACATTTCGCCGCACGCCAATGGCATCGGCGGCTGGACCAATGCGCAGTTTCTGAATGCGGTTCTGGTCGGTCTCGATCGGGAGGGCAACAACCTCTATCCGGTTATGCCCTACACCTCCTATGGCGGCATGAAGCCGGAGGATGCGCTCGACATCAAAGCCTATATCGAGACGTTGCCCGAGGCGGATGCAGTGTCGAAAGAGGATGAGATTGCTTTTCCGTTCAGTCGCCAGACGACGATCACGCTCTGGAAGCGCAGCCACTTCACGGTGCCGGCCTACCAGCCGCGCGAGGAGACGCAAGCCGAGCGCGGCCGCTATCTGGTCGAGAATGTCGGCGGCTGCGGCGATTGCCACACACCGCGCACCACAACCTATGGGCTCGACCTGGAGCGCGCCTATGAGGGCGAAAAGGATTTGAGCGGCGCGGTCGCGCCCGACATCAGCAAGACGAAGATGGCCGGTCTTGCCTCGCCCGACGTTTTCACCAGGGGCCTGATTGAGGAAGGCAAGAAGCTCTCGGGCGCGCCGATCAGCGATCCGGTGATGCGGCGTATAGCCAAGGGACTGAGCGTTCTTTCTGACGACGATCGCCGCGCGATCTATGCCTTCCTTGCCGATCGTGAAGTGAAGGCCCCCGCGCCGGTGGCGCAGTCGGTCACGGCCGTCTGCAAGGAGAATACGGCGACTGAAGCGCTGGGCGGCGGCAATGCGGCGCTGGCGCAGCAGGCAGATGCCTTCATCGGCAGATACTGCCGCAACTGTCACGGGCCGGGCGAAAGTTCGCAGGGGAGCTACCCGGCGGGCGAACTCGCCTCGATTGCCGCCGACGCAAACTTCGTGACCCCCGGAGATGCCTCGAAGTCACGGCTCTACGCGACTGTCGTCAGCGGCCGCATGCCGCTTGGCAAGCGCCCCTCTGCCGAAGAGATCAAGGTGCTGGAAGACTGGATCAACGCACTGAACGAAAAGAGCCTGCCGCAGGCGGTGGCCGCAAAACCGGCGCGCGCCCGCCCGATGTTGGGTTATGGCCAGTTCGTCGATGCGGCGCTGAAGGACATCGAGACGGTCAGCGCCCTCGACCGCCCCTACATGCGCTACTTTTCCTATCGCGACCAGTACAACGGCATGATGGGCTGCGAGGACGACCAGACCTTCATGAAGCGCATGGACGTGCTTGCCGGCGGCTTCACGAAGCTGCTGAATTCGCTGTCCTACGGGCCAAAGCTGGTGCTTCCGACAGAGGTCGACGGCACCAATGGCTTGCTGGTTCGCGTCGATCTGCGCGAACTGCAATGGGACGCGGCGGACTATGACTTCCTGATCAAGCGCTATTTCTATGGGATTGATCCCGAGAGCGACGCGTCGCTTTCGGCCCTTTCGAAGGAAACGGCGACGCAACTGCCGATCATGCGGGTCGACTGGTTCATGAGCAACGGCGCGCGCCCGGAGATCTACAACCGGCTGATGAAGTTGCCGACCGAGATCGCCGAACTCGAAAAGCGCTTCAAGATCGACGTGGCCGGCAACATTCGCAGGCGCGATGTGTTGCGGGCCGGTTTCGCCGACGGCTCGTCCGGGGTTTCCGACCACAACCGCATGCTCGAACGGCACGACATGCCGTTCGGCGGCTACTACTGGAAGTCCTATGATTTCGGCGGCGACGTCGGCAAGCAGGTGCTGAAGCGCTTCCCGCACGGGCCTCGGGAATTGGCACCGCTCGACGCGGGCCTCGTGCCCTTCGAGCACGACGGCGGCGAAATGATCTTCTCGTTGCCGAACGGCCTGCAGGGCTACTACCTCTCGACGTCAGCAGGAAAGCAGCTTGATGTCGGGCCGACCACCATCGTGTCCTTCCGCAAGCGCCCGATCGGCAAGGGCGTCGAGATCATCAACGCGCGATCCTGTGTCGATTGCCACGCCGATGGCATCCTTTCGAAACGCGATCAGCTGCGCGAGCAGATCGAGACGTCGACGCTGTTCAGCAAGGACCAACAGGACGTGCTGCTTGCCATGTATGTGAAGCAGGAGGAACTGGACGAAACCTATCGCAAGGACCGCGAGCGCTTCGTCAACGCGTTGAAGGTGCTCGGCATCACCGAGCCGACGCCTGATGGGGGCCTCCAGAGCAAGCATGCGCCGGGCGAGGCGGAGCTCATCACCTACTTTGCCGACAAGTACGAAGACGAGCTCGACTTCGATGCCCTGGCGGCCGAGTTTGACATGACGCCCAAGCAATTCTCAGAAGCGATCAAGCGGGTGACGAACACCGATGTCCTGCGCCTCGGGCTCGACTGGGTGACGACGCTGGAAGCGGGCGGAACCATTCCGCGCAACGAGGTCGAGCAACAATATGCATTGCTGATGGCGCCGCTCACCCAGCGCCGTCCGCTCGACACGACGGCGATCGTCATTGCCGGTTCCGAGCCGATGGTGGACGACAGGCCGCAGTCGATCGCAGCCGCCGTGCCGGACTATCGCAAGGAGGATGCGGGGACTGGCCACAAGCTCGAGCTGGCCCTGAACGTGAAGTCGACGACGGCGAAGGTTGGCGACGAGCTTTCCTTCGAACTCAGCGCCAACCAGGCCTGCGAGCTGCAAATCCTCTATGTCGAGGAGAACGGCAACGTCGAGGTCATCCCGGACGTGATGATCGGCAACACCACGCTTAAGCCGGGCGAGCGGCGCCTGATCCCGCAGCCGGGCACGGGCACGCTCACCTTCGACACACCTGCGCCCGCCGAAACGATGCTGGCCTTCTGCCGTGCCGGCGGGCTCGGTGACCAGAAGCTGACGGTGGAGAAGGCACGCCAATATGTCGCGACGTCGCGGTTGCCGCCGACACGGGGACTGGCGATCAACCTGGCCAAGCGGGCGCAGGGTGACGCGGGTGCCAGCAGTGTTCAGATGGTGACGTTCGAGATCAAGGATTGATGGTCGAGTCATGGTTCAGCTACGAGCATTTCTCCTCGCTTCGGCGGTTCTGGCGGTCTTCACCGCGCCGGTCATGGCCTGCGACGGTCTTCGCCTGGCCTCCGAGGCGCTGAACCGCGCCGACGAGGCCGGCACTAAGGTGGCGGCCGACCCCGTAAACATGAAGGGTTGCTCGGCGACCGAGATCGCGCTCACCCGGCGCATCGCGGCGCTCGCAACCTTCAACCGGGTTGCAGCGGCAGTGGGGCAAGGCGCGAAGCTTGAAACCTTCGAAGCGGAACTGACGGCCGCAAGCCGCGACGCCGGCGGCCCCTGGCAGATCCTCGATGCGCTCGGCGACATCAAGCGCGAGCGCAAGGATTACGACGCCGCGGCGACCTCCTATCAGCAGGCGCTGGAAGATGCGGCAAACGAGGAACTGACGCCCGATTGGATGGCGCCGGACAAGGCCTATATCGAACGGCTGGACCGCCTGGCTTCGGAAATGCGGCTCGCTGCAACCAAGCCGGTCAAGCTCGCCGCGCGCGGTGCCTGCAAGTTCTCCTATCGCGGTGTTTCGATCCGGAAGAAGGCGACGCCGGTGCGCTACGTCTTCGGCACGGCCGAGTTTACGCCCGAAGGCCTCGAGTCGGCCAGGGACCTGTTCGAGTGCCTGAAGTCGGCAAAGCCGGCCGCGATCACCCTGATCGGTCACACCGATCCGGTAGGTACCCCCGAGGCGAACATGGCGCTCTCGCTCGCCCGTGCAAAAGCGTTGGCTCAATACCTCGTCGACGCCGGTTATCCCGGCACCTGGACAGTCGTCGGCAGGGGCGAGGACGAACCGTTCAAACCCGATGATCCGACCGCCTATAGCGAGGAGATGTTGCACCAGCTCGACCGGCGCGTGGATGTGGATGTGGGGAAATGACAGTGCTGTGCAGAACCCTGCTTGCGATGAGCTTGCTCGCATTGCCGGTGGCCCCGGCGATGGCCTCGACCTCGGCGCTGGTCGTCGGGGTGGACAAGTATCCGCACGAAGTAAGCCTCGATGGTGCCGTCCGCGATGCGCAAGACGTCACGCAGGCGCTGAAGGCGGCGGATGTCGCCCCGATCCGCCAATTCATCAATGAACAGGCGACCAAGGATGCAATCCGTGCAGCCTGGGTCGAGCTCGTGGCGGCCGCTGAGCGCGGCGATACGATCGTCTTCACCTATGCCGGGCACGGCGCGCAGATGCCGGAGCTGGTCGCCGGCAGTGAGGAGGACGGGCTCGACGAATTCCTGGAGTTGCCGGGCTTCGACCGGGCGCGTGCTGAGGGGACGGCGAGCGAAATCATCGTCGACAACGAGCTCAGTGCCTGGTTCGCGGAGGCGGAAGCCAAGGGCATTTATGTCCTGTTCGTCTCGGACAGCTGTTATTCAGGCGGCATGAACCGCTCGATCTCCGGCAAGACGCGGCTGGCGCCGATGGTGCGCGCCAAGCTGCCGCCGCCATCCAAGGAGGCGCTGTCCGGCGCCAAGGTGAGGGACGTAGAGCTGTCGCAGGTGACGATCCTCGCCGCATCGCTTGAAAGCCAGCCGACGCCGGAAGTGGTGATCGGCGGCGAGCCCCGCGGCGCCCTGAGCTGGAGTTTTGCCCGTGCATTGGAAGGTGCCGCCGATCGCGATGGCGACGGGCGGATTTCGCGGGTCGAACTCGAAGACTACGTGTTTTCCAACGTCAAGCTGCAGTCGGAAGCCCTGCAGGTGCCGAACTTCACGCCACAACTGGCGCGCTCCGACAAGGAAATCGTGCTGTCCCTGCCGCGCAGCGCCAAGGTCGGCGTGGCGCCAACAGTGAGCGGCACGAAGCATGCACTGAAGTCGCCGCGCGAAACCGGATGGACGGGCAAGTTGCCATTAAGCGTCGTCGGTGACATGCCTGATCTTGCCAATATCGGTGGCGACGGCGTGCCCTACCGGTGGGAGGCGGCATCCGGTGTCTTCTATACGCCGAACGGGGACGTCGCCGCGGAACATGTCGCGCCCAAAAGGCTCCAGGGCGTGGTCGACAAATTCATCCTGGTGGATTTTCTGAAAGCACTTGCGGCGCAGAGCCCGGGAGCCGTTTCGCTGAAGCCCGTCAAGGACATCTACTTTGCCGGCGACCGCCTGAACGTCGAGGCGCCGCAGGGCGGCTATGCCAACATGCTGGTCTTCAACCTCGCCAACACAGGCGAAGCGCAACTGCTCGACGTGCAGATTGCCGGCAGCGAAAGCCATGCCTTCAAGCTGCGTGACCTGGAGGTGGTCAAGCCCTTCGGTGCGGACCATCTGGTCGTCATCGCGACCAATGCGCCTGTCGACGCGATCGCGGCCGCCTTTGCCAATTCGGACCTCGACGCAGCGGCCTTGCTGCGCTTGCTCGAAACGCGCCTGGAAGGGAGTGAGAGTACGATCGCGGTTCAACCGCTTTACACGAGAGGTCAGGGCCAATGAGCATGGGCGCCAGATCGCGGCTGTCGTTCCTTCACGCCCTTGCGTGTTTCATGCTGCTGGCTGCGCCTGCGGTCGCCGGAGATCGGGCTTTACTGATCGGGGTCGGCAACTATCAGAACCTGCCGACGGAGTTTTCCCTGCCCGGGCCGGCGAACGATCTGGTCGCGATGCAAAGGCTGCTCACGGAACGGCTCGGCTTCGACAGTGCCTCGATCCGCGTGCTGAAGGATGGGCAGGCGACCAGAGCTGAAATCCTGTCATCCATGAACGGCTGGCTTGTCGATGCGACGAAGCCCGGCGATCGCGTCTATCTCTATTTTTCAGGCCACGGCCTGCAGGTGAAGGATGCGGATGGCGACGAAGCGGATGGGCTGGATGAAGCGATCGCACCTGCCGACATTGCCGCCGGTGAAACGGACTGGCAAGGCGCTGTCCTCGACGACGAGATCGATGCGGTGCTGGAGCGCCTGAAGGGGCGCGCTGTGACGGTCGTGATCGACGCCTGTCACTCCGGCACGATCTCCCGGTCGCTGTCCGAGGACATCAAAAAGCCTATCGACGGCGCCCGCTTTCTCCCGCGTCCCGATGCCAAGCCGGTCGAGCAAGCGCTGACCCGCGGCCTTAGGATCGATCTTGCCCTCGTCGACAAGCCGAAGCTCGTCGATGCCGGGGTGACCGCCTGGAGTGCGGCGGCGCCCTATCAGGTCGCCTGGGACGATGTCCGGTTACCGACAGCGGATCGGCACGGGGTCTTCACCGCAGCCTTCGTCGCCGGCCAGACCGGCGACGCTGCCGATGGCAATGGCAACGGATTGACGAGCAACGCCGAGCTTCTTGGATATGTAAAGGCGCAATCTGCCTCCTACTGCGCCTTGCAGGAGCAATGCGGCAATCTCGACCCGCAGTTGGAAGGCAAACCCGAGGCGCTCGGCGACAGCGCGCTGGTGCCGGAAAAGCGCGATGCGGATGGCAGCGGGCAGGGCGGTAATCAGCACGCCAATGCACCGAATGCAGCGGTGCCGAGCTATCAGGCGGCCAACCCCATCGATGCCGTCGGTGATATCATCGGCAAGAGCGAAGCCGGCGATGTCACGCTCTCTATCGACAAGCCGACCACCATGAAGGCCGGCGAAGTCTTCAAACTGACGGTCAACAGCCACACGGCCGGCAATCTCCTGCTTTTCGATGTCAACAGCCAGGGCAAGGCAACACAGATTTTCCCGAACGAGTTCGCGCAAAAGATCACGACGTTGGCGCCGGACGTGCCGCTGACCTTGCCGGATGAATATTACGGTTTCGATTTCGAGGCCTCGGGCGAGGGCGACGGCATTTTCGTGGCGCTTGTCGTCAGCGATGCTGTCGACTTGAGCGATCTTGCGCCGATATCGCGGGGCCTCAAGGTGGAGGTCGATGCGCGCGAGACCTTGAGCGAGATCATCGCGCGGCTGCAGAAGAACTGGACCGAAGATCTCGACACGCGCGGAATCCATTGGTCAGTCGGCACCCTGCGCTATCGCGTCGAGTAGGATCGATAACGGACAGAACGAAAAAACCCGCCTCGATGAGGCGGGCTTCTTTTTGTGTCGTCTCGTCCGGTCCT